>JAPPCV010000009.1 GCA_028824715.1 Boseongicola sp.
GTGCGATCATGACCGACCATATGGAAACGGCCTGGAAGCTCATGCGTCGGCAGGAGGTCGAAGTGCAAAACCGATTCATTTCGGAGTGATCAATGAAGCGAGGCCGCGCCGCACCCCTGCCTCGCCAACCCGATGCCCTTGGGCCATCGTCGGCGGCGCGGTCGTCGTCGGCGCGCTCCTTGTTTCAAACATCTTCAGCGTGGTGAGGCAGGAAGCGCGATAAGGCCGGAGCTGCCGTCTTCGCGATAATTGAAAACCGAGGTGCCAGGGACTTCAGACGCCGCGTGGATCTGCGCGGGGAGCTTTGACACCGTCGGTGTTCGCGGCCGTCAGCCTTGCCAGCGTCGCAGGACAAGGGCAGAGACCTGCGGCTTGGCCGAATTCAGTCGGGTGGGACCTGCGCGGGCAACCTTGGCCCGTGTGGCCATCGGACGAGAACGCGGCATTTTCTTCGACGCGAAGCATCAGCCTGCATTTTGTCGGTCAGGGCCATCTTGCAAGAGAACCTGGCATGGCACTCAGATCGCTTGAAGCCGTCCGGCGCCACCTCGCCGAGCGAAGTCACATTGGACCATGCAGGTTCGGCGAACGGCAGCCTTGTCCGAGCGCTGCAAGCCGGCTCGATCAATTGCTGCGCCGCGCGCCGATGCGGAACACAGAACATGCGTTGTCCAAACGTCCCGCACATTCCGCGAAACGTGATGTATCGTGCCCGAACGTCACTCGCAGTGCATTGATATTCAACGAAACTTGATTCCAGCCCTTGCAAGGCGGGTCTTGTCAGAATCGAGAGGTGATCATACCGTGCCCTTCAAGGGAGCGGGGAGGTTTCCGAGCATCTCGAATTTCCTGGTCTAGGAGAGCCTTCAGTTCAAGCCTCCCTTTGCTCCTCAACGCTCGAGCGCCGCACACTGCGAGCGGCAGCACAAAAACGGGAGGAACTCTCATGAATTCCACGCCAAGGATCCTTGCAGCCATGCTGCTCGGTGCGACTGCCAACGCTGGCTTGGCCTTCGCAGCCGGGACTCACCCTGTCACCGGAGAAGCGCTGGCCGAGAATCAGGTCTTCACATACCGCGTCCTTGATGAACACAGCTCGGTCGATCCCCAGATCGTCGAAGACGTGTCCGGATCAGACGTTGTCCGCGACCTGTTCGAAGGCTTGATGAACCAGGATGCACAGGGCAGACTCGTACCCGGCACTGCCACCGGCTACACAGTGAGCGACGACAAGCTCACCTACACGTTCAGCCTTCGCGACGATGCCAAATGGTCGAATGGCGACCCGGTGGTAGCGGGCGATTTCGTTTATGCCTGGAAGCGAGCCGTGAGCCCGGCATTGGCCTCACCGTATTCCTGGTTCATGGAACTGATGTCGATCAAGAACGCCGCCCGGATCATCGCAGGCGACGTGCCCGTGGACGAGCTTGGAGTATCCGCCCCGGACGACAGGACGCTTGTCGTCAGGCTCTCACAGCCGCTTCCCTACTTCCCGCAGATGGTCACCCACGCCACGACATTCCCGGTCAACCCTGCCGTCGTCGCGGCACACGGTGCAGATTGGACGAAGCCGGAGAACATCGTCTCCAATGGTGCCTACGTGCTGACCGAGCACATCCCGAACGAACGCTCGGTCCGCGAAAGAAACCCGATGTACTGGGATGCCGAGAACGTCCTTCTCGAGAAGACCGTGGCCCTTGTCATCAACGACGAGAACACCGCCCTGACCCGCTGGCTTGCCGGCGAGCTCGATCGGACCGAGGTGCCCGCCGGCCAGTTTCCGCGGCTGCGCAAGGAACATCCGGGCGAAGCGATCAGCTTCCCGCGACTCTGCAACTACTACTATACGTTCAACCTCTCCGAGTCGGGGCCTGAGGCGTTCAAGGACGTGCGCGTGCGCAAGGCCCTGGCCTTGGCGGTGGACCGCAGGATAATCACGGAGAACATCCTTGCTGGCGGCCAGATCGAAGCCTTCACCTTCACGCCGGCCGCCACCGCGAACTTCGAGGTGCCAGATGTCGAGATCGCGTCGATGAGCCAGGCCGAGCGGGACGCGAGTGCTAAATTGCTGCTGGCGGAAGCCGGATACGGCCCTGACAATCCACTGAAGTTCGAAATGATCTACAACACCTCGGAGTCTCACAAGAGGATCGCCGTGGCGATGAGCCAGATGTGGAAACAGAAACTCGGGGTAGAGACGACATTGGCAAACATGGAATGGAAGACATTCCTCGAAGCCCGAGCCAATCAGGACTTCGAACTCGCCCGCGGTGCATGGTGCGGGGACTACAACGAAGCGTCGACCTTCCTTGATCTTCTGACCTCGCCTTCGGGCTACAACGACGGGAAGTACTCCAACACCATGGTCGACGAGCTGATGACCGAGGCCAAGACCGCCAACGACACACAGGCCATCTACACCAAGGTCGAACAGGTGATTGCCGAAGAGGCGCCCATCATCCCGATCTATCACTACGCGGGTGTCTACATGCTGGACAGCGACGTCGGCGGCTGGCCGATCAACAACATCGAACAGAACTGGTATTCGAAAGATCTGTACAAGATCGCGGAGTAACCGGATGTCATTCGGGCTGAGCCATTTGGGCGAGCGCCGCACAGGAACCAGGAACTCGGCATGACCGCCTACATCATGCGGAGGATACTCGTGGCCGTGCCGACCCTGGTCATCCTGATCGTCCTTTGCTTCTTCCTCATGCAGGTGGCCCCTGGCGGGCCTTTCACCTCTGAACGGCCCCTGCCACCGCAGGTGCTGGCGAACATCGAGGCGCGCTACGGGCTTGACCAGCCGCTTTGGAAGCAGATGTGGGACTACCTGGCCGGCATCGTCACCCGGTTCGATTTTGGCCCGTCGTTCGCCTACCGGGACCGGGACGTGAATGACATCATCGCCCAGGGGTTTCCGGTAACCTTGACCTACGGGCTGATCTCGTTCGTCATTGCCACGCTCGCGGGAATGGGCGTCGGCGTCGTTGCCGCCATCCGGCACAACACCTGGCTCGACTACATCGCGGTCGGGGCGACGTTCTCGGCCCAGGCGCTGCCGAACTTCGTGATGGCCCCGATCCTCGTCATCGTCTTCACCTGGCAACTCGGCTGGCTGCCGGGTGGCGGCTGGAACGGCGGTCAGTGGCAATACCTGGTCATGCCGGTAATCGCGCTGTCGACGTCTTACGTGGCGTCGATCACACGGATCACGCGGTCGTCGATGCTTGAAACGCTCAATTCGAGCTTCATCCGCACCGCCCGCGCGAAGGGCTTGCCGGAGCACAAGGTGATCTGGCGCCACGCGATGAAACCGGCAATGCTGCCAGTGGTCAGCTACCTCGGGCCGACGTTTGTCGCGATGATCACCGGCTCGGTCGTGATCGACGTCTATTTTTCCACCGGCGGGATTGGGCGGGCCTATGTCGATTCGGCATTGAACCGCGACTACGCGGTGATGCTCGGAGTAACGATTCTCTATGGCGGGCTGACGGTGCTCTTCAACCTGCTGGTGGACGTGGCCTATGCCTGGCTCGATCCGAAGATACGGTACTGAAATGGTCCATCGCACCGAGCAGTCCGAACGGATCATCGAAGCGCTCGCCGAAGGCGAGGCGATCCGCGGCCGGTCGCTGTGGGAGGATGCCAAGCGGCGATTCTTCCGGAACAATGCAGCGATCGGGGCGCTCATCTGCCTCGGCCTCGTGGTGCTCTTCACCGTTGTCGGTCCGCTCTTCTCCCAGTGGTCGATCGAGGAGATCGACTGGGCGCGCATGGGCAACATCGCGGGCGAAGGCCATCCGTCCATAGAAAGCGGGCATTACTTCGGTCTCGACGGGCTTGGCCGCGACCTTTACGCCCGGACGATTCAGGCGACCCGCACGTCGCTGATCGTCGGCGTGATCGGGGCGTTCGTCGCGGTTGTGATAGGTACGCTTTACGGCGCGTTTGCGGGCTTTGTCGGCGGCTGGGTCGACAACGTGATGATGCGCATCGTAGATGTCCTCATCTCGATTCCCTACATGTTCATCATAATCCTTCTGATGGTGATGTTCGAGCGATCCTTCTTCATGCTCTTTGTAGGCATAGGGATTGTCTCTTGGCTCGACATGTCCCGGATCGTGCGAGGCCAGACGCTTAGCCTGAAGAACCGCGAATTCGTCGAGGCCGCGACCACCGCCGGGGTCGGTCGCTTCACCATCATCCTGCGGCACATCGTGCCAAACCTTCTGGGCATCGTCGTGGTCTATGCAACGCTCCTGGTTCCGCTGATGATTCTCGTGGAATCCTTCATCTCGTTCCTCGGACTCGGCGTGCAGGAACCCAATACGTCGCTTGGAGCTCTGATCTCCGAAGGGGCCGGGACGGTGATCTACGGCACGCCATGGCAGATTGCATGTCCGATTTTCTTCTTCCTCGTCACGATCATCTCGCTCTTCTTCGTGGGCGACGGCCTTCGCGACGCGCTTGACCCCAAGGACCGCTGATGAGCATCATCGAATTCACGAACCTGTCGGTCAGCTTCGACACGCCGGACGGCGCTGTGAAGGCTGTCAAGGACGTCAGCTTTCGCATCGATCGCGGCGAATGCCTCGGCGTCGTTGGCGAATCCGGGGCGGGGAAGAGTCAGACCTTTCTCGCCGCCATGGGGCTTCTGGCCAACAACGGACGCACGAGCGGGTCGGTCCGGTTTGGCGGGCGCGAGCTTCTGGGCCTCACGCCAAAGGAGGCGAACCGGGTGCGCGGCGCCGAACTGGCGATGATCTTCCAGGATCCGCTGACCGCCCTGACCCCGCATCTGACGGTTGCGCAGCAAATGGCCGAAGTGTTGTCGACCCACCGCGGGACAAGGGGGGCGGACGCCGAGCGCATCTGCCTCGAATGGCTCGAACGGGTGCAGATCGCGGAGGCGAAGCGACGGCTTCGGCAGTATCCGCATGAGCTGTCTGGCGGGATGCGTCAGCGGGTAATGATCGCGATGGCGATGCTCTGCTCGCCAAAACTCCTCATCGCTGACGAACCGACCACCGCCCTCGACGCAACGGTGCAGGCGGAAATCCTCGACCTCATGGCAAGGCTCCAGGCGGAAGAGAATACCGCAATCGCGCTCATCACCCATGACATGGGTGTGGTGGCGCGGATGTGCGACCGTGTGGAAGTGATGCGGCTGGGGGCCTTTGTCGAATCCGGGAATGTCGAGGACATCTTCCACGCACCGCAACACGACTACACCAAGATGCTTCTCGATTCGATGCCCAGACTTGATCAGGCAAAGCCGCAAGCTTCGCCGGAGGTCATGTCGGCGGGCGCGATCCTGAAGGTCCGCGACTTGAAGGTGAACTTTCCCATCAAGCTCGACCGCGGGCTGTTCGGACGCGCAGCAATGCTCCGCGCCGTGGATGGGGTCAGCTTCGATCTTGCCCCGGGCGAGACACTCGGCATCGTCGGTGAATCGGGGGGCGGCAAATCGACACTGGCTCGCGCAGTTCTGAGACTTCTGCCGGAAACCCACGGGTCGGTCACTTGGCTCGGCAAGGAGCTTACCATGCTGGAGGGGAAAGCTCTCACCAAGGAACGGCGAAACCTTCAGATTGTCTTCCAGGACCCTTTGGCGAGCCTCAATCCCCGAATGACGATCTCCGCGTCCATCGCAGAACCCCTGCGGACGTTCCAACCCACGCTGACGTCCCGTGAGCGCAAGATCAAGGTTGCCGAAATGATGGAACGTGTGGGACTCGACCAACGGATGATCAACCGCTACCCACACGAACTGTCGGGTGGCCAAAACCAGCGAGTCGGGATCGCGCGGGCAATGATCAATCGCCCAATGCTCGTGATCTGCGATGAGGCGGTCTCCGCCCTCGATGTCTCGATCCAGTCCCAGATCATCGAGCTGCTGAAAGAGCTTCAGGCCGACATGGGCCTTTCCATGCTCTTCATCAGTCACGATCTCTCGGTGGTGCGCGACATCTCCCATCGGATCATGGTGCTCTACCTCGGTCAGGTCGTCGAACTCGCCGGACGCGACGCGCTATACTCGGCGCCCGAGCACCCATATACCCGTATGCTCATCTCCGCTGCGCCGATTCCGGACCCCCGGGTTGAGAGGACACGAAACCGAATTCGGATTCCCGGAGAGCTGTCCTCGCCGCTCGAACCGGCAGCCGCCCTCCGGTTTCTGCCATCCAGACGCGGGCAGCCTGACTACAGACCAAGGCTTCAGGAAGTCAGGCCGGGCCACTGGGTGGCAGAGCACGATCCGCTGGAGGCGATCCTCGCTGCCAGGGCAAGCTCTGGAATGCCCCGCGCAGCAGTGGACTGAGGCACTTGCCGAACGGACCTCCGTGGTGCCATCCAAAATGCAAACGCTGCGGACAGCACGCTTCCGGGCCGGAGTGCCGGATTCCGGTCTCGGACACCATTTATGGCCAAACTGGGAACCAACCGCGGCGGCGCCCGGTTCCTCGACTTTCCCGACGGGCAGACGCGCCTCAACGAGGCAAGGGTGGCCGAGGCGACTCGCTGGGACGGGCTTCGGGGGATCGCAACATGGGGCTGCGACCGGGACCATCCGCGCGACCCGGCCATCCAGGGATGCAGGCCGTCGGAAATCGTGGCCTGCTTCCACGCGAACAGGCGCGACCTGAGGATCCGACCGGTCTCTCGCTGGAAGGAGCGCCGGGTTCAGGCGCACATTGCCTTCCGCTTCATGGCCCTTTGCTGCCTTCAGCACATGCGCCACCATTTGGCGGTCCAAGAGCACCGGATGAGCCCGGACCGGATCCGGCAGATGCAGGGCGGGCTGCAAGTCTGGGCTGGCCATGCGACTGCGGGCACGCCCGGCACTGGATCAGGAGCGGCGAGGCACCGAGCCCGGACATTGCTGAGGACCGGCCGCTGCCGGCACGGCTGAAGGCCGTTTCTGCGGAGTTCGGTCCGCAGCGTCCGAAGCTGGAGACCGGCGCAGCAAAAGGCCCAGAATCGATCAAGAGTCCCTTTGGCATTCCTTGCCATGCACAAACTTGCAAGCTTGCCCGGGACGACAAATTGCCAGCCGGTCAATTCACGCCCTTCTTGCAATCCCGTGGGAACTGCGGAGGCGTAACAGGGACATAAGGAAATCGCCCGCGTTGCTTTGTCGCGGTCGTGCTTGGGTCGGTGCCGCCGCGGACATAGACCTTCCCGGGGTCATAGTCGGGGCCGAAGTCCCAGCTCGGAAACCGCCCGTGCTTCATGGCGTCTTGGACATAGAGACGTTTGCGTTGCGACGCACGGATGCGGTCTTGAAGGTCCGCCTCGTCCCAGCGGTCCATCATGGCCACGAACATGCGGTCGATCTGGTCCTGATGTTCCGGGACCTTGGCCAGGTTGGTCAGTTCGAGGGGATCCTCCGCCACGTCGAAGAACATCTTGGGATCGGTGGACGTGTAGACCAGCTTTTTCGTCCCTTCGATCATGGTGAACGCCGGGCCGTAGAGGCTCTCGCCAGTGGATTCGACAAGGACCCGGTCGTCGGGTCCGTATCGCTCGGGCCGGTCAAACAGGCTTTGGCCATCGCGCGGCGCGACGAAATCGTCGAAGGTTCCGCCGCTGGCAATGTCGGTAAGGGTGGGCAACAGGTCGACCAGCGACGCCAGAGCCTCTTCCCGGTGGCCCGCCTTGACGCCGGGGCCTTGCATGATCATCGGCACGCGCAGCGAAGCCTCGTAGGGGTTGAACTTGAACCACATGCCGCGCTCGCCCAGCATCTCGCCGTGGTCCGAGGTCAGGAAGACGTAGGTGTCATGAAGCTGCCCGATGCTCTCCAGCGTTTCGATCAGCCCGCCGACCAGTTCGTCGATGTGAGTGACCATCGCGAAGTAAGCGCGGCGCGCGTTGCAAAGCTGTTCGGGCGTGATCTCGAATTCGTCCTGACGGATCGTCATGAAATAGCGCTGCGACCAGGGATCCCTATCCTCGTAGGGAATATAGGGCACTTCGGGTTCCGGTATGTCGCGGCCTTCGTACAAGTCCCAGTACTTCCGGCCTGCGACGAAGGGGTTGTGCGGCTGGGTGAACGAGACGTGCAGCATGAACGGGCGATCGTCCGTAGACCTCGCGTGGTCATAAAGCTCTCTCCGAGCGGCGACGAAGACCTCTTCGTCGTAATCGAGTTGCAGGTTCCGCTGGCAATGGCCCGCCTCGACGACGCTCAGAAGGCTCATCACCGAGGGCGCATAGGCCTCATCCGTCCTGTCCCAATCCATGGTCCAGGCGAAGTCCGACGGGTAGATGTCGGTGGTCAGGCGTTCCTCGAACCCGTGCAGCTGGTCAGGTCCGACAAAGTGCATCTTGCCCGACAGCGTGGTCTTGTAGCCAAGGGCCCGCAGGTAGTGGGCATAGGTCGGCTCGGACGGCAAGAACTCGGCACCGTTGTCAAAGACTCCGATGTCCGATGGCAGGCGCCCGGTCATCATCGAGGCGCGCGAGGGTCCGCAGACCGGGTTGTTGCAGTAACTGTTGGCAAAGGTCGTCCCGTTTTCGGCCAACTTGTCGATGTTCGGCGTGATCGCGTAGGGCTTGCCATAGGCAGACAGGCAAAGCGCGGTCATCTGGTCCGCCTGGATGACGAGGATGTTGGGGCGTGTCATGGATTTCCCTGCGCATGCGTGTCCGCCCGGACGCCGGCCCGGGCGGACTTGCGAGTGATGAATCATCCGCCAGTGCGAGCAACGAATTCCTCGATGCCGGGCACGCCGATCTCGCGATAGTACTTCAGCGCTCCGGGATGCAACGGGGCACCAAAGCCGTTCAGCACGGTATCCTTGGAGACGCGGCCAAACGCCGGGTGAACGCCAGCCAGGTCGTCGAGACTCTCGAAGATCGCCTTGGTCATCTCATAGACGCGCTCTTCGGATACATCGGCCAGCACGACCAACCCGTTCGCAAGGCCGTAGGTGGGCGTGTCAGCCGCCACGTCCTCGTAGGTGCCGCCCGGGATCGAGAGGCGGAAGTAGGGCGGGTACTTGGCGTTGAGGTCGGCGAAGAACTCGTCCGAAATCGGGATCAGCTTCACGTCACGCTGCGCGGACAGCTTGATGACCGGAGGCAGAGGAAACGACCCGTTCCAGAGAGCGGCGTCGATGTTGCCGTCACTCAGCATGTCGACCATGTCGGCAAGACGAACCCGAAAGGCCTCGAAATCCTCGCCCGCGACCATTCCCATCAACGCGTTTGCATCCAGCATCGACACGCCGCCCGGCTGGCCCATGCCGACCCGCTTGCCCTTCAGGTCCTCGACCGAATTGATGGGGCCACCTTCCAGAGTGATGATATGCATGCCGACCGGTGCGATCGACATCCACGACAGGATCTTGCCGGGTTCGCTGCCCTCGTAGGGGCCAGTTGCAGCCCATGCTTCGTAGGACGACAGCGACGTTGCCATCGAGGCCTCTATCTCGCCAGCCTGCAGCAGGTTGATATTGGCCACGTAGCCCTTGGTTTCTTCTGCCGTGACCTCGACGCCTTCGACGTTCTTGTTGATCACGTCAGCGATGCCCGCGGACCATGTGTAGGCCGTGCACCCGACCGGGCAGGATCCGATCGAGAAGAAGTCGTCGGCCTGGGCCGCAACCGGGGCGACGAGCGTTGCCGCCGCTAACAGTGTGCTTCTAAGCGTGAGTTTCATTGGAGATCTCCCTTTTGGTTGACTTGATCGGTTCCGAACCGATTTCCGCTGCGGTAGTTTCGTGAGGTGCGCCCTTGCGCAGGTTCCAGGTGATCAGTGCCGCCGCCATCAGCACCGCCAGGGCGTCAAGCCGCCAGTCCGAGCTCAGGAAGAGCACCGCTGCCAGCGCAAATCCGAGTCGCTCGATGACACTCAGGCGGTAGGCGAAAAAGCCCATCATCGCCACACTGGCCGCGACGCCTCCGGCGATGGCGGTGACGAAGGACAGGACGACCTGTACCCAGGTGACGTCGATCGCCAGAAGCGCGGGGTCGTAGACAAAGAAGTACGGAACCACGAAGGCGGCCATGCCGAACTGGCAGGCCAAAACCGCGATCTTCAGAGGGTTGCCATGCGAGATCGATGCCGCCGCGTAGGCCGCAAGCGCAACTGGCGGCGTTATCGAGGACAGCATCGCCGAGTAAAGCACAAACAGATGGGCCGCCAGAAGACCGACTCCCAGATCGACGAGGGCAGGCGCGACCAGCGTGGCCACCAGGATATAGGCCGCCGCAGTCGGCAGGCCCATCCCGAGGATCAAGCAAGTGAGCATGGTCAGCACCAGTGCGACGTGCAATTGACCGCCTGACAGAAGCACCACGAGGGTCGAGAACTTCAGCCCGATGCCCGTCAGCGTGATGATCCCGATGATCACGCCCGCCGCGGCACAAGCCAGGGCAACCGGGATGACTGCATTGGCGGCCGCAATCGCGGTCTCGACCATCCGGCGTGGTGTCTGCGCCGAGGCGCGGCTGAAGAAGCTGACGATCACCGAAGTTGCCACCGCCCAGAACGACGACAGCATGATCGAATAGCCGTTCAGCAGCATGCCGACGAACACCGGCAGGGGTGCCAGCAGATAGGACCGTTTGGCGATGGATCCCCAGTCCACTATGGAATCGGCGTCGCGCAACAGGGGGATGTTTCGTTTCACCGCCTCGAAATGCACCATCGCCAGCAGCACGGCATAGAAGATCACTGCGGGCAGGAAAGCTGCCTTGGCAATTGTCAGGTAGGACGTCGCGGTGAATTCGGCCATGATGAAGGCCGCGGCACCCATCACCGGAGGCATCAACTGCCCTCCGGTCGAGGCGACCGCCTCGATGGCCCCCGCGGCTTCCTTGCGATAGCCGCTCTTGCGCATGAGCGGGATCGAGATTGGACCAGTGGTCAGCACGTTCGCGACGGCGGTGCCGGAAATCATGCCCATCAGGCTGGAACCAACCACGGCTGCCTTCGCAGGTCCCCCCCGCAACCGGCCCGTCAGCCCCGTGGCGAAATCCATCAGCACCTGCCCGGCACCAGTCTTTTCCAGGAGGGCACCCAAGACCACGACGCCGGTGACGAAGGTGGCACTGACGCCCAGCGGTGTGCCGAAGATGCCGCCGCCTCCAAGATAGAGCTGTGCGGTGACACGTTTCAGGGAATAGCCTCGATGCGCCAAGCCATCGGGCAAGTAAGCACCGAACAGGCCGTAGGCGACGAAAATCGACGCCAGGATCACGATGGGCCAACCGACTGTCCGGCGACACGCATCGAACAGGACCGTCATCAGAATGACGGCAAAGAGAATCTCGAGATCGGTGATCTCGCCCCATCGGTCATTGATGGCGTCAAAGTTCACAATGTGATGCCCGGTCGCGGTGACGCCTGCAACGAGGACAACAAGAATCCAAAGCCTCTGCAGGGTCAGCGAGAAGCCCGCCGGCCCTTCCGTTTCGATGGAAGCCCGAAGCGCGACAACATAGACCAGCGCTATGACCAGAAGCAGGTGACCGCTGCGCTGCAAGCCATCGGGGAAAACGCCGAAATAGGCGGTGTAGAGCGTCAGGCTGACCAGCAACACGGAAAGCATGCCGATGATCCAGCCAAATAGCCGGTCAGGCAGGACGTTATGCATTGGCCGCCACTTTGGCATTGCCTGAAGCGCTGTTGTTCAGGCGCTCGTAGTCAAGCCGATCAGAGTAGCAAAACGTGTGCAATGCCAGCAGAGACGCTGCGTCGGCCGGTGAAACCATGCCCTTGACCAATCGAAACCCGCTGTCGGGCCCATAGCCGAAGGAGGCGGTCAGCCCTTGCTCGGCACCCCTGAAATAGGCGTCCTTCGACCCCAGCGTGCCGCTGAGGATGATCAGCTCGGGCGCGAGAATCTTGGCCAGCGGGTCCAGCGCTTCGGCCAGATGCAGCCCGGCTTCGTATAGATGGTCGCCGTTCGATGCGTCATCGACCGCCGCCAGGAGCGACCTGGCATAGACCGGCAGTTTCGAGCAATCGAACGTGTCGTGATCCAGCTTTCCCAGCTTGGCAAGCAGGCCGAATCCCGTGGCGGTTAGATTGAGGCAATCGTTCCGCCCACAGGTGCAGCGCAGCGGCCGCTTCTCCAAGCGGAAATGGCCAACGCGACCCGCATCACCGGACGCCCCGCGCACCACCCGACCGCCGGAGATGGCACCGACGCCCGCAAAGGTCGCGACATGAGCCAGCGCGAATTCAGAGACATCGCGCGCCGCACCGAACCGCATCTCCGACAGGGCGAGCGCGTTGGCGATGTTCTCGATTTCCACCGGCAGGCCGGTGTTCCCGCGCACCTCCTCCCAGAACTGGCCGCCGTCGTTTCCCCACCCGAAGTATTCAGAGCAGACGATCTCGTTCCGCTCGGGTGACGTATTGGCTGACAGGGCCACGCCAACGCCAGCGATGCGGTCAATGTCGATGCCGGCCTCCTTGATCAGGGCACACAGCGCGCTGGAATAAAGTCTCGCGGTTTCAGCGGCGTCTTCGAAGGACGTGTTGTCGACTTCCTGGCGGGCGATTGTCTGGCCATTTGCGTCGCAGATCGACACCTCAGAGAAATAGGCCGACACGGTAATGCCCGCTGCAAAAACGCCCTTGGGAATGATCCGCAACCCAATGCGCGGCCTGCCTATCCTGCGTTGCCTGCCGGTGTCTGCCACGGGCGGGTCAAACTCTTCGATGATCTCGGCGGCCAGCAGATCCCGCGCGATCCGTGTCAAGGCCATTTCGGAAAATCCGAAGCGCCGGACCAAGTCGGCACGGGACACGCCCGGTTCTGCCTGGATCCGGCTTAGCATAAGGCCTCGATGCGTACGGCGAAGGCTGGCCGGGGTCGCGCCTGAGGAACTTTTACTAACCATCTGTTAGTTTGTAATGGCATTGCCTTGGTTCTGTCAAACGCTACCCGCTCAAGAGGACTCTCCATGTTCGTGGAAGAGGGCCAGGATTCAGGACCTGCCCGCGTTGCCTTCACTTGCGGAAAGATGTGCTGGCAGTGGCAGGATTCCTTCGATGATCGAGGCCACGTCCTCTTGAGAAATGGCAGGAAAATGTGGCGGGATCGGATCGATCCTGGGCAATCGACGGTCTGCCTTGGTTCCGTCCACGCCACCGGACCCACGTCGCACATAGCGCGTCTCGTCGCCCGTGCGCGCCACGTAGTCCCAATCAGCGGGTTCGCCGGGTGTGGCCTTCAGGAACAGCCGTTCGGCCTGGCTGGCGCGGATCTGCCGGTCGATCTCTTGCGGGTCCCACCCGTCCATGAGAATGGACTTGAGTCGCGCGAGCGTGTCCTCGTAGGACGGATCGCCCGCAAGGTTCCGCAGTTCGTCGCGGTCTGCCTCAAGATCGAACAACAGGTCGGGGTGACCGTGAGTGTAGATCAGCTTGAACCGACCCTGCCGGACCATGCGGTGCGGAACGCAAGGCCCTATGCCGTAGTAGTCGGAAACCACCAGATCGCGGGTCGTGCCTCCCGTCAGCGCAGGCTCAAGGCTCTCACCGTCGCAAGGCAGCGCCACCTCGCCGCCCCCGATGCCAACAAGCGTCGGCAGCAGATCGACCAGCGAGACGCACTCCTTCACGCGTCGCGGCGCATATCGCGGCGGTGCCGAAATCATCAACGGAACCCGCGCCGACCATTCATAGAAGCTTTGCTTGAACCACATTCCACGCTCGCCCAGCATCTCGCCGTGGTCGGCGCAGAAAACGATGACGGTGTTGTCGGCCTGACCGCTGGCTTCCAGTGCCCCGAGGATTTCGCCCACCTTGTCGTCGATGAATGAGATCATGGCGTAATAGCCGTGCCGCGCGCGTCGCAGGTCATCTTCGATCACTCGATGCCTGTGCCGCCCATGGGCAAAGAACAGTGCGCGCGACGCATAGTCGAGATCGTCGAAGGGCAGCGCTCCGACTCTTGGCATGTTGATCTTGTCGGGGTCGTAGCGGTCCCAGTACCGTTGATCAGCGACAAACGGCGTGTGCGGGCTGGTGAATGACGCGATCTGAAACCACGGACCCGCGTCAGCGGCACGCCGCGCCAGATCATATATCGTCTGAACGGTGGAATGGGCGACCTCTTCGTCGAAGTCCTCTTGCAAAGTGCGTGCCGCAGGTCCGGCATCGACGACACCGTTCAATCCCGTGGCCGAAGGAACGAAGGCCGGGCCCGCATGCCAGTCGGCCACCCATTCAAAACCCGACGGATACACATCCGTCACCGTGCGTTCGTTGAATCCGTGCAGTTGGTCCGGGCCGATGAAGTGCATCTTTCCCGACAGGACGGTGTGATAGCCAAGGTGGCGCAGATGATGTGCCAGCGTCGGCTGACTGGAGGCCAGTTCGCAGGCGTTGTCCCAGACCTTGATTGCGGGGATCAGCCGCCCCGACATCATCGAGGCGCGCGACGGCACGCAAACAGGATAGTTGCAGTAGGCATTGTCAAATATCACGCTTGCCGCCGCCAGCCGGTCAAGGTTCGGCGTCTTGCAATCCGGGTTGCCATGGAATGACAACGCCTGCGGGGCCAGTTGGTCGGCCATGATCATCAGGATGTTCGGTTGATCAGTCATCAATGCGCCCTCACACACTGGCCCGGCGATCTGCCGGGTGCTCGGTGGCATGGAACGGGATGGTCACGGAGCCTTTCGACTCGCCGGGGCCCACCGTGCCGTCCTTGATGCCGACAAGCGGCAAGCAGGTCTTCGGGACGTTGCCCGTCTTGAAATGCAGCAGGCCGCTTTCGCCTTCGGCAACAAGGCGCTCCATGAGGCAGGCGCGTTCGGAACGGAGGCAGGACGACAAGCTGAAGGCGAAGTCGTTGGCGAATCCCGCAGCCTCCTTCACCGTGTCATGGGCGATCGCCGACAGGGCCGGGCCGTAGATCCCTTCGCGCGCGACGTGATCATCCAACGCGCCGGCGAACGTCTCACCGCAAGTTGCCACGATTTCGTCCGGTGCAGCGGCGTTGCGAATCTCAATTGGCATGGGTGTCTTCCCGACCGTTCTGATGCCTTGTGGCGGAGACCTCGGCGCGGATCATTGCGGCGGCTTTTTCGGCGATCATGTAAGTTGGCGCATTGGTGTTGGCCGAAGTGATCCTTGGCATGACGGAGGCATCGACGACGCGCAGACCGTCGACGCCGTTCACCCGCAACTCGGGGTCCACGACGGCGCGCGTGTCCGATCCCATGCGGCAGGTCCCAACCAGATGATAGACCGTTCCCGCCATTTGGCGCACGGCCCGCAGCACTTCGGCGTCGCTCTGATGCTCGGCACCCGGAACGACCTCGCGCCGCCACCGCCGGCGAAATTCGGGCCGCCCATAAAGCTCGCGCACCAAGCGGACGCCCTCGACGACAACCTTCTGGTCCTTCCCGCTTGAGAGATAGTTTGTGCGAATGCGCGGATCAGCGAATGGATCGGTCGTAGCAATTTGAACCGAGCCGCGGCTTTCCGGGTGGCACTGCCAGAACGAGGTCGTGAAGCCGGAGTAGCGATGCAAGGGCAATCCCGGCTTGTCGACAGACAGCGGCATGACGAACAATTGCAGATCCGGGCGCCCCCTTGAGGCGCATTTTGTGCAGGCAGCCCCGCCAACCTGGCCTGCGCCCACGGTCAGGGGTCCGCGCGCTTGCAGCAGCCACTCCAGGCCCATTCTTGCCAGGGCGAATGGGTTGCGCATGTGATCGTTGAGCGATGCACCACGCTCGTCCAACTCCACAATCGTGCGCATCTGCAAATGGTCTTGCAGGTTCTCACCAACCTCTGGTGCATCCTGGCGCACAGCAATGCCGTGTTCGCGCAGGAGCCCGGCTGGCCCGATCCCGGACAACTGCAACAGCTGCGGCGACTGGACAGACCCGCCACAAAGGATCACTTCGCAGTCGGCGTGGACCTCGAATGCTGCACCGTCCCTGACATACCGGACGCCCACGGCGCGTAACTTGTCAAAGATGATCGACGTCACGTGGGCATTTGTCTCCAGCGCAAGATTCGGTCGTTGCAGGGCCGGATGAAGAAAGGCGGTTGCCGCACTGTCGCGCCATCGCCCGCGCAGGGTCAGCTGGTATGTTCCTACGCCATGAGCACTTTCGCCGTTGAAGTCGTCGTTGCGTGGCAGCCCATGAGCCAAGGCCGCCTGAAGCCAGTCGTTGCAGGCTGGATTGTCATTGCGCAGGTCGGAGACCTGCAAGGGACCGTGCGCACCCCGAAATTGCGACGGCGGCCCGGCATAGGTCTCAACTGCCCTGAAATGCGGCAACACGTCCTGGAACGACCACCCGTCCGCTCCGAGAGCCTCCCAGTCATCGAAGTCCGCGTGCTGTCCCCGGATGTAGATCAACCCGTTGATCGAGCTTGACCCGCCAACGACCCGCCCACGCGGACAATCCGCCTGTCGCCCTGCGATTCCGGGATCGGGGTCGCCAAGATACAAGTGCGAGACGCGCTTGTCGTAGATCGACCTGTAGTAGCCGACAGGAAGCTTCAGCCAGAATCCGCGGTCTGGCCCACCACCTTCAAGGACGAGAATGCGCGCTGCTTCATCTTCGGACAGACGGGCGGCAAGCGTCGACCCCGCCGTTCCCGATCCGATGATGATGTAATCATAGCCAGTCACGCAGGCCGCCCGCAAAAGTTCTATCTATAGGACTAATCGGACGGCGCTGGTCATGCAAGAAAAATTCTATATATAGGTTTTTGGAATTTTTTTGGACGACCGCGCACATGATTGATGCACTTCGGCAAAGCCGATCTCCGCTCTACCTCCAGATCGCCGAGATCCTGCGACAGAAGCTCGGCCGGGGCGTCTGGACACCTGGCGAACTCTTGCCAACGATTTCCGAGCTTTCGGCGGAGTACTCGGTCGCCAAGATCACGGTGCGGCAAGCCGTGAAGATCCTGGAAGAAGAAGGACTGCTGGACTCGCGACGTGGGCGCGGAACGACGGTCTTGCCGCCGCCACCGGCACGGGATCGGTTACACCTGGGCACGCGACTGTCCACGCTTGTCGACCTCTATCGCGGGGACAGGCCCGCGCTTGACCTGCTGGAAGACCGCGACGCCGAAGTGCCGGGCGAGCCGTTGATTGGCGAGCTATCGGACAGGGGCTATCATCTCTTGCGCCGCACCCATTCGCGCGACGGCGAAACCTATTGCGTCATCTCGATCTACTTCGAAAAGGACCTGTTTGCCCGCCACGAAGCCGAATTCAGAACCCGGCTTGCCTTGCCTGTGCTTGTCGATTCCGAGGACATCGACGTGGCACGGGCCCGCCAGTCACTGACGATTGGCAAGTGCGACTACGAATTGGCTGTCTTGCTGGGCCTTGCGGTTGGCGACCCGGTGGTCGAGGTTCGGCGTGTCATTTGCGATCGCCATGATCGGGTGCTCTACTTTGCGGACGTCACCTACCGAAGCGACTTTGTCCGCCTTGAGATGGATCTTCTCGCATGATCGACATTGCGCGCATTCAGGCCTGGGCCTTCCGCTGTCCCACGACGGAGCCGGTCGCCACATCCTTCGGCACAATGCATGACCGACCGGCGGTGCTGGTCCGGATCGAAGACCGTGACGGCGCATTCGGCTGGGGCGAGATCTGGGCAAACTGGCCTGCCGCCGGGGCCGAGCATCGCGTGCGCCTTCTCGAAATGGACTTGGCACATCTGGTCCTTGATACCCAGGCAGCGTCACCGGCGGAATTCTTCCACAAGCTTGACGCACGGTCGCGGATTCGCGCCGTGCAATGCGGCGAAGCGGGACCGTTCGCCCAAGTGATCGCCGGACTTGACATCGCGCTTTGGGACATGGCCGCGCGCCGCAAGGGCCTTCCGCTTCGACGCCTGATCCGCGCTGCCGCGCCGAACAGCGTGCCGGCGTACGCGAGCGGCATGCAGATTGCGGCGGCGAGTGACCTGATGCCGCACGCGCGGACCGATGGACACCATAGGTTCAAGCTGAAGGTAGGCTTCGACATGGAGGCCGACATCGCCGCCGTATGCGACATCCAGGCAGCGTTGGCGGAGCACGAGTTGATCGCTTGCGACGCCAACCAGGCTTGGTCGCTGGAACAGTCCCTGCAATTCGTGACCGGCGTCGCGATCGTCCCGTTGCACTGGCTGGAAGAGCCGCTGCCTGTGTTCGCTGACACCACCCAATGGCAAACTCTCGCGGACCATTCCACGATTCCGCTGGCGGGAGGAGAAAACATCATCGGGGAGGCAGACTTCGATGACGCAATCAAGTCCGGACATCTGTCCGTCATTCAACCCGACATGACGAAATGGGGAGGTGTCTCCGGCTGCCTCGCAGTGGCACGAAACGCGCTTGCCAATGGCCGCCGCTACTTCCCGCACTTCCTTGGCGCAGGCATCGGCATGGCCGCATCGGCCGAACTGCTTGCCGGCGTGGGCGGGGACGGGTTGCTGGAGGTCGACGTCAACGACAACCCATTGAGGTCGATGTTCTTTGACGGCGGCGAACCAGTGGCGGACGGCATGTGGAAATGTTCCGACGGGCCAGGTCTCGGGATTGACGTCATTCCGGACGGGCTAGAGCAGCTCCAGACGCTATACGCCGAAATCACCCAGGCATCTGTTGACAATCATGTTGCCGCGATCACGCCGGCGACGAGATGAATCCCCGTCATGAATCCCCGTCGCGAAACTCTCGTCGGACTTGTCGTTCCGCATCGCCACTGCCCGGAACTCCCTGATTCTCGCGAAGAGGTTCTCGACCTGGCGCCGCCACTTGTACATCTCCCGATCATGGTCCCGGGACGCCGCGCGGCTCCTTTTCGGGGGAACCACGAGCACCGCGCCGCATCCCTCCACCTCTTCGAGCAGCCAGTCAGAGTCGAACGCCTTGTCCCCGATGAAGGTCCCGAACCGGAGATCCTCAAAAAGTGCGGGCACGCCCGCAAGGTCCTGCGCCCGGCCGGGAAGGATCACGATCCTTGCAAGGCAGCCGAGCGCGTCCACGACCGCCACGATCTTTCTCGTCAGGCCGCCCAGGGAGCGTCCGATCCCCCGCATTCCGGTCCCCCCGACGCCTTCTGATGAGCCTGGACGATCGCGTCGTCAGCGAACGCGTGATCGAGGTCGAACTCCTCTGACAGGGCGTTGAAAACACGATTGAAATCACCCAGCGGCGGAACTTCCTGAACACGCTGTTCCTGTTGCCGAAGCGCTGCGGAAGGTCGCGCCAAGGCGTTCCCGTGCGGAACCGCCAGGGCACCGTCTCGAAGAACTTCCGGCTGTCCGCCGCGGTGACGCCGGGATCGGTCGCCTTGCCGGGCAGCATGGGCTCGACCCGCGCCACATGGCGTCGCTCAGCACCGTCCATTCTGCATTCATCTTGCCATCTGCCCGTCTTGCCTGTGCCGCCTCTACGGCGTGCGTTGCGGCGCAGATCGCGTCGGCCCTCCCGAAACGCAACTCGAATGTCAGCGGGCGATTGACAACAGAACGCAAGCATTCAGCACTGGCATTGGCTGCGCCACATTGGTGGACCGTCAAGGAATCTCGACAAGAACCCTGCCGTCCGCAACGCGCGCCGGATAAGTGCTCAACGCTTCACAGGCCGGCGACCTGATCGCGATGCCCGTTCGGACATCGAACTGGCCGTTGTGCTTGGGGCATTCGATCGTGTGGTCGATCACCAACCCATCGGCAAGATGCACCTTTTCGTGCGTACAAAGGCCATCTGTGCAGTAGACCTCTTCGTCCCATATCCGGTAGATCGCATAGGTTCGTCCTTCGTGGTCCAACCGAACCAGATCCTCCTCTTCGATGTCAACAAGTGCGCAGGCATCTATCCAAGGCATCGCGTTCTCCGGCGTCAGGCGGTCAGGTTGGACTGAACGGGTTCCCATACACCCGCCCCCTCGGGCAGTTGAGGGCGGATGAAGTGGCGCGGGTCGCGAAGCTGCCGCAGAACACAGGGGATGATCTCGGACCAGGCGTTCCAGAGCGAAGGATTGGGTGCGGGCAGGTCGTGTTTCACCACCTCGTGCAGCTTGGGCAAGGCGTGATAGGGCACCATCGGATACATGTGATGTTCGATATGATAGTTCATGTTCCAGTAGATGAAGCGCAAGATCGGGCTCATGAGTACTGTGCGTGAGTTGATGCGGTGATCGAGCACGTCTTCCGCCAGTCCGAGGTGCTGGGGAAGCCCCATCACGAGCAAAAGCCAGATCCCGTAGGCCCGCGGCAGCCCGATGATCACGAGTGGCAGAAGCGACCACGACCAGAGAGAAACGAATGCCACAAGAACGTAGATCGCGATGTGGATGCGGCCGACACGAACGGCCTTGCGGCGTTCGGTTTCGGGGATGAGATCCGCCTCGTCCGACGGAAGGATCCCCGCAGCATTCCGGGCCAGCGCAACGAGACCTTGCGGCACGGCAACAATCCCGAACAGGTTGAGGCAGAGCACGATCAGCTGCGGTGGTCGCATGCCCGCGATTTCCGGGTCCCTGCCGACGATGATCGTATCCGTGTGATGGCGGGCGTGGGACCAGTGCCAGACCACCGAGTTTCGCATCATCAGAAAGCTTGCAAATTCATAGACGACGTCGTTCTTCCACCGGGTCTTGAAGGCCGTGCCGTGGCCGCATTCGTGCCAACGGCTATCGGCGGCGGAGGCGTAAGATACGCCATAGACGAAAAGGAAAGGCAGCGCCCACCAGCTTCCCCAAAAAAGGATGCCGCCCGCGCCGCTGCCGACCAGCACGGCAACCCAGATCGAGATATCGCGCGTCGCCGGCCAATCCGTGCGCTTCATCAAATGCTTCAGTACCTTTCGGTCTACCGGCGTCCGATACCAGTCTGCGCCGGCAAGGCCTCTTTGGAACGCATTTTGCCGCTCCGGACCGGTCAGGGAATAGTCCCGCTCCATCGGAAATGTTATCAATCGCATCAGGCCCATGGTTCCGCTAGCCCCAGTTTGCCAGTGCGGTCTCGAACTTGCTCAACTCCTCTTCGGAGATCTGGACCAGCTCGCCCTCGCCCGGAAACGACCCCGAAGCCACATCGCGCCTGAACGCGGAGAACGCCGCCACGCGCTCCTGTTGCAGTCGCGCGTATTCGGCCCGGAAGTCCCTGTAGACCCGGGCGTGACGGGGCACGTGACCTTCGGTTTCGCCAAGGACATCGACCGCAAACAGGTACTGGACATCACAACCTGCGCCCGAACCCATGGAAATCACGACGAGCGACGTCCGCCTGGAAATCGCCGCCGCGACCGCTGGCGGCACGATTTCCATCTCGACCGCAAAGGCGCCCGCGTCCTGATAGCGTCGGGCGTCGTTCAGAATGGCGAAGGCATCATCTGCCGTCTTGCCGCGCGCCGCGTAGCCGGTCCATCGGGCCTTTTGCGGCATGAAGCCGACGTGTCCGACAACAGGAATCGCCTCCTTCGCCATGGCTTCGATCACGTCGTAGTGCATCGGACAATAGACACTGTCGGCCCCAGCCTCCATTGCCTCGAAGGCCGCGCGCTTGGCCTCATCGGCATTGGCGCATTCGCCGTAGATCAAGCCGAACGTGAAATGCGTGTTCGGGGCGGCAGCGCGGAAATCGTCGCGGGCATGCTTGCGGCCTGATACGATGATCTCGATCCCGGCAGCCTCGGCAGCAGCGGCATGCTCAACCGTCGCCACGTTGAGTTCGGCAAGCTGACCCTTTCCCTTGTGGTCGATCAGGTCCTTGACCGTCATCTTCATTCTGCGCGCCCTCCGGGCTGTGGCAAGTCGGTGCCACGCAGGATCAATTCCGCGTCGATCAACTGCTGATGGGGTCCGGCGTCGCCGTTGAGCTTCGCGACCATCATGCGCCCCAGCCGCATCCCAAGAGCGTCGAGATCCTGACGAAACGTCGTAAGGCCCAATCCGACATGGGCTGCCACGGGTACGTCATCGCAGCCGATCAACGCCATGTCCGGGCCAGGCCGGACCCCGAACTGGTGCATGGCCTCCATTGCCGAAAGGGCAATCACGTCGTTGCCGCAAAAGATCGCGGTCGGACCGACGCCGCGGGTGATCAATTCTGTCACGGCATCCGCGCCAGTCTTCCGCGACAGGTAACACTCGATCTCGAGCGCGGGGTCGTGCCCAATGCCATGCGCGTCCAGCGCATCACGGTAGCCGTGCAGGGCATGGACTGAATAGGTGTACCTGAGCGGTGTCGTCAAATGTGCGATGCGGGTGTGACCAAGCCGGATCAGCCGTTCGGTCGCCATGTGCCCGATCCTGTAGTGGTCCACGTCGACCCAGTCGTGATCGGACTTGTCCGTTCGCCCGACGGTCACGAACGGAAAGCCGCGTGCCTTCAGCCATTCGACCCGCTCGTCCTCGGGACGGGTTCGGCCGAACAGGAGCCCGTCGCAGCGGCCTCGTTCGACAGAATTGCGAATGATCTCGAACTCGGTCTCATGCTCCCGCGCCATGATGATCTGAAGCGCATAACCCTGGGCCTGCAGTGCAAGTTCAACGCCGTCGAGAAGGCTCAGGAAGAACGGGTCAACAAACTTGGTCCAAGGCTTCGAGACCATGAATGTCACAATGTTGGTCTGCTTCGATCGCAGGCTCGACGCCGCGAAATTCGCACGGTAGCCAAGGTGCTCTGCAGCGGCTTCTACCTTGCGGCGGGTCTCGAGCTTGACGTCAGAGTATCCGTTGAGCGCACGGCTGACGGTCGAGACCGAAAGACCGGTCTGTTCGGCCACGTCCCTGATCCCCAATCTTCTGGCGGGTCCGCCCATCAGTCTTCCTCTGCGATCACATAGCCGTGCGAAGGCAACACGGCTTCATGAAGTTCGCCCGCAAGCAGGCTCATTCGGTCGTGCCACGGAACACTCCGGGGAGAGCCCGAGAAATTGAACGCGCACATGATCCTTTGTTCCTCGTGAACGCGGAAAAAGACAAGCCAGTCCCTCTCGTGCTCCGCCGGTTCGAACGATCCGTATCGCAGGGCCGCGTTCGTGCGGCGCAACGCAATCAGCGCGCGGCAATTCTCCAGGATCGACCCGCTCAACCCGTCCTGACGAGCAACCGAAAGCGCAGCATGGGATGGTTCGCAGGGCAACCAGGTGCATGCATTCTTCGAGAACCCGAGTTGATCCGTGTCGTCCCAGGGAAAGGGTGTGCGCGCACCGTCGCGTCCTCGATCATGCGGCCAGAACCGGATGCCTTCGGGGTCCTGAATCGCTTCGCGCGGCACGCGTGAGTGCGGCAATCCCAGTTCTTCTCCCTGGTAGAGGATGACGGTGCCGCGAAGACAAAGCAGGAGTGCATGCAACATCGTCACCTTTGCCGGAATCTTCTCGGCGCCCCACCGGCTGGCAACGCGGCAGACATCGTGGTTTGAAAACGCCCACGTCGGCCAGCCGTGACCTTCGCCTGCTTCCAGAACCGTGTCCGCGATGGCCGAACCGTTCAATTCGGGGGCAAGCAGGGAGAAGCTGTACGCCGTGTGCAGCCTGTCAGGTGCAGTGTACTCGGACATGCGCTCAACTTGCCAGTCACAGGAAATCTCGGCCAGCAGCATCCGGTCACCTGCGACTTCGCGCATGCGCTCGAGAAATGGCAGGTTTTCCGGCCGCGACCGGTCGTAAAGCCGTTGCTGCATATAATACGGATTGGCGGGCACCTCGTCGATTTCGGCTGCAGGGTTGTCTCGAAGCGCAGGGTCGTGCATGAAGAAGTTGGCGACGTCCAGGCGCAGACCGTCGACACCCAAGCCGAACCAGAAGCTCATGGTATCAAGCACCTCGTCCTGCACGTCCGTGTTGTGCAGGTTCAGGTCAGGTTGCTCGATCAGGAAATTGTGCAGATAGTACTGACGCCGCTCGGGCGCCCATTCCCACGCAACGCCGCCAAATCGCGCGAGCCAGTTGTTTGGCAGGCCGCCGTCGGCTTTCGCATCGGCCCAGACATACCAATCCGCCTTTTCGCTTTCCCTTCCTGAGCGGCTTTCGACAAACCACGGATGCCGGTGTGAGCTGTGGGAATAGACCTGGTCGATGACGACCCTTAGCCCCAGCCCATGTGCCGCCTGTACAACCTCGCGGAAGTCTTGCAACGTTCCGAATCGCGGGTCGACCTGTCGGTAGTCGGAAACATCGTAGCCAGAATCGTGCATTGGCGAGGGGAAGAACGGCGTGATCCAGATCGCGTCGATCCCGAGCCCCGCGAGATAGTCCATCCGGCTCAGAAGCCCCTTCAGATCGCCTTCGCCGTCTTCATCGGAATCCATGAAGCTGCGCAGGTAGACTTCGTATATGCAGGCCCCTCGCCACCATTCTGCGTGCTCTTCACGGCGTTCAGTCGTCACGGTCATCTCCGGCAATGCCACAATATTCAAAAACGTTTTTGGAGGTCGGTCAAGAATTCTGCAAAAAAATTCGCCAAATCCCGGGCCGGATTCGCGAAAAACCTTGACCGGATGGCACAATTTCGCAACTCTTCCACATGAAGCCCAAAAACGTTTTTGGGTTTTCTGGCGCAAAGAGCTTCAGGGAGGGAAACATGCGTAAGTTCCGTAATTCAGTACTTCTGGCCTTGTCTGGCCTTGCGATGAGTGTCGGGACAGCCTGGGCGGGGGACTGGTGTTCAGGACAGACGATCCGGCTATTCTCGGGCGGCCCGGCCGGCGGTGCATTCAACTCGATCATTGATCGCGGCGCGATGCAGGCGGCGGAAGACACCGGCGCAAATGTCCAGATCATCTATTCGGATTGGGACTTTGACAAAATGGTCACCCAACTGCGCGAGGCGATCAGTCAGGCACCCGACGGCATCGCGATGATGGGGCACCCGGGTGACGACGCGATCATGCCGTTGGCGGCCGAGGCCGCTGCTGCGGGAATCCCGATGATGTACATGAACGTGGACGTGCCGGACGTGCGTGCAGCCTTCGGGTCGGGGTACGTTGGGGCCACACTCTACCAGCAGGGACGAAACCTTGGCGCCGAGACCCTACGTCTTGCGGGCGACAGGCTGCAGCCTGGCGATAGGGCAATCGTCATGAGCCGATGGGAAAGCGAAAACCGCGCTCAGCGTGAACTCGGCCTCGTGGACGTGCTGGAAGAGTTCGGCATGACGGTCATCAAGCTGCAAGAGGCCGAGGGCGCTTCTGCCGACCAGATGCTGCAGATCCCGGTCCTGACCTCGACCCTGATCGCCAACCCCGACACCAAGCTCATCGGCTATCCCGGTGGCCCGTGGCTGGCCGCGGCACCGGTGTTCATGGATGCAGTTGGCAAAGGTCCCGGCGACATCATGGCGGTTGGCTTCGACCTTGGCCAGGGTGTCATGACCGCGTTCGACGGAGGGTACGTGACGGTGACAGCGGACCAGCAGCCCTACCAGCAGGGATACCTGCCGGTTCTGTCGCTCTGCCAGCAGCTGGTCTACAAGCTGGGACCGCTTAACGTGGACACCGGCGCCGGCTTCGTGACGGCGGACAACTACAAGGATGTAGTTGCCCTCGCCGAGCAAGGAGTCCGCTAGCCCAAGATTTCACCCGGGCCGGCTGATTTCTGACACCGGCCCGGGGCCGGACCTTCCAAACCGGAGCGCGCTCATGTCCGCGGCATCAGGACCGGTCGTCGAATTGCGTAACATCGTCAAGCGCTTTGGATCGGTCGAGGCCTTGTCAGGCGTCACGATGACCGTCCGCCACGGCGAGGTTCTGGGGCTGCTGGGAGACAATGGTGCGGGAAAGTCGACGCTAATCAAGACCCTTGCCGGGGTGCACGACCCCGACGAAGGCGAGATCATCGTGAAGGGCGAGGCTCGCAAGCCCTGGACACCCGCGGCTGCGCGCGACGCAGGCATAGAAACGGTTTTCCAGGATCGCGCACTGGCACCGCAGCATTCCATCGTGACCAACATCTTCATGGGGCGCGAGATCACGAATTCTCTCGGTCTTCTGCGGGTGCAAACGCAGATCGACGAGGCCAACAGGCTGATGCGCGAGATCGGCTTCACCTCGAAGGTATTCAACCCGGAAAGCACTGTTGGGACTCTTTCAGGGGGCGAGCGGCAGGGGGTGGCGATTGCCCGTGCGCTCTACAATCAGGCGGATGTGATCGTGCTGGACGAGCCGACGACGGCACTGTCGCTCACCGAGACACAGAAGGTCTTCCGTTTCGTGGAGGCGGTCAAGTTCTCAGGCAGGACCGTCGTGTTCATCGGGCACAACATCCATCACGTCTGGGACATTGCCGACCGGTTTTTTGTCATCGACCGCGGGAGAGAAGCCTTTGAAGGCGCCAAGTCCTCTTTCACCGGCGCCGATCACCTGATCGAGTTGATGCACCAACTCGCAGAAACCGGCAGCGCGGACACGAGTTCGCTTTTGGAGCCGGCGTGAGGATGAACACCGTGAATGACGCGACGACCGATGCCAGTTCGGAGGACGACCGCACCGAACAATCCCCATGGACGCTCTTTTACCGCAAGAACGGTCGCGCGCTGAACGCATTCCTGGCCCTTGTCCTGGTTTGGGTCTTTTTCGCGGTGAACAACCCGGCGCTCTTTCTGAACCCGCTGTTCTACAATGCATTCCTGTTTTCGGTTCCGGCGACGATTTTCCTGACCACCTCTTTGGTCTTTGTCATTGTCTCGGGCGAGCTTGATCTGGCGTTTCCGTCGGTCGTCGGCGCGGCCGGCGGAGTGTTCATGTACTCCGTCGTGCTCGGCGTGCCCGTGATACCAGCGTTCTTTCTGACCATGGGCTTCGGAGCGCTGATCGGTCTTGGAATCGGATTGATCGTTGTATACGGGCGCATTTCGTCTCTGGTCGCAACGCTCGGTCTCAACTTCTTCATCCTCGGCATCGTCAACCTGCTCGCCCAAGGCCGGACCATTTCCGCGCCCGAGGCAATGAACAGCTTTGGATACACGCTTTTCGTCGGAAAATGGCACTTGTTCGACACGACGCTGAGAGTGCCGAACCACTTCATCTGGTCGCTGGTCTGGGTGGCATTCTGCTACGTGCTCTTCAAGTATCATCGGTTCGGCAACCGGGTGCAGCTCGTCGGAGACAATACCGACAGCGCCCGCGAAATGGGCATCAACATCGAGCGCATTCGCGTCAGCGTCTTTGTCGTGTCGGGAGTCGCCGCGGCGATCACAGGCGCATTGCTCGTGCAGATGGCCAACATGGTCTGGTTCCCGACCAGCGGGAAGGCGTATCTGCTGATCGCGCTTGCGGCGCTTTTCGTCGGCGGCACGCCGACCTGGGGCGGCGTGGGCACGATCTTCGGCGCGTTCTTTGGAGCAATGACCGTCACGCTGATTCCGTCCGGCGCGGTCGGTGCAGGTTTTGCCGGCTATTGGACAGACTTCATATTCGGCCTCGTCATCATCCTGACCATGATCGCGCATCGATTTTCGGGCGCGCGGGTCCGATGACATGCGCACGGCAGCGATCACCGGAGCCGCGGGCGGCATTGGAAGCGCGACAGCGCGTGCTCTCTCGGATGCCGGTTACGAAGTGGCGCTGCTGGACCGCGTTCGGCCACAACCACCGGAGGTGGGTGAGGGCCTATCTCTTGCCGTCGACCTGACCGACCCTGATGCGGTCGGCGCGGCTTTCGACCGCATCCGCAGTGCGTTCGGCGCGCTCGACGCATTGGTCAACGTTGCCGGGATCAACCACCGCTCACCGGTCGCGACGATGGGGGTGCCGGACTGGGACCGCATGATGGAAACAAATGTCGGCTCCATGTTCCTGACCGCAAAGTTCGGCCTGCCCCTGCTGGAGAAAGGCCATGGGCGAGCGATCGTCAATATGGCCTCGGTCTCGGCGCACGTCGCCTCGGCCGACTATCCGGCCTATGTCATGACCAAGGCGGCGGTCGAGAGCTTCACCACGGCGCTTTCCCAGGAAGCCGGCGACCGGGGCATCCGCGTAAATGCAGTGGCGCCGGGCTGGGTGAACACCGGATTCACTGATCACGCGAAGGCCGAATCCGATGACCCCGCGCTCCTGGACGCGACGGCCCGCGACACTCACCTTCTGGGTCGCATGGCGGAACCCTCCGAGATCGCTGCCGTGGTCCTTTGGTTGTGCTCGGGCCAGGCGTCCTTCGTGACCGGCCAGACGCTTTTCGTCGACGGCGGCTTCATGAGGAAGCACTAACGATGTCCTCTGTGGCAATCACGGGCGGGGCAGGCGGCATCGGAGCGGTCCTCGTGCGCAAGCTTGAGGCAGCCGGGCAACGGACAATTTCGCTGGACCTGGCGCCAAACGCCGAGGCGTCCGAATGCTACGTGCTTGATGTTTCGGACGAGGTGGTCGTCCGAGAGGCGTTCAGGCCGGCCAAGGCCTTGGCGGGGCTTGTCTGCATCGCCGGCACGAACGCGCACGGCCGGGTCGAGGATCTTTCGTGGGAAGATTGGAACCGCGTCATGGAAGTGAACGTTCGCGGCGCGATGCTTGCCATGAAGCACGCCAGCGGGCGGCTGCGCAGAGGGTGCAGCATCGTCCTGATGTCTTCCGTGTCGGCCAAAATCGGCACCAGCGGATTTGTCGCCTATCACACGTCGAAGGGCGCGGTGCTTGGCCTGATGCGGGCGGCGAGCGGCGAGTTTGCCCCACGCGGCATCAGGGTGAATGCCGTCAGCCCGGGCTGGGTCGACACCGCTTTCACCGATCGCGCGCTCGCCCAATTGCCGGATGGCGAAGCCGTCAGGGCGGAGGCCGGCGACGCACACATCCTCGGCCGTATGGCGCGACCAGAAGAAATCGCCGACGCGATCGCCTTCCTCATGTCCGACGCGGCAAGCTTCGTCACCGGTACCGAGCTGATTGTCGACGGGGGTTTCCTGTGCAAGCGATGAGCGACGACGCCTCGACAGGCAGGGAGCTGCTGGCACATGGCTATGCCCACCTCCCGTGTCTGTTGCCGGACGATCTGGTGGCCCGACTGATCCGCATCTCCAAGGCTAACTTGGAGCGGGCAAGCGTAGCCCATCGGGCTGCAAACCGTTCGCAGGGTTCGCTGATCAACATCGCGACGGACCCGGGCTACGCCGAGCTTGTTGCCGCTCCGGAGATTCTGAAAGGGCTCGCGGGTCTGGGCCTTTCCGATCTGCGATTTCAGTCCGGTTTCCTGATCTCGAAGCCCGGCCATTCGCCGGCGCTCTTCTGGCATCAGGACTGGTGGGGATGGTCGCTTGGATCCTCATATCGCGCCCGTCCGCAGCAGGTCGGTGTGATGGCCTACCTTGGCCGGACCAGCGTCGCGAATGGCTGCCTAAGGGTGCTGCCGGGCTCGCACCTGCGAAGCCATCGTCTGCACGGCTCAATCACGGCGCACGACGCCGGGTTGTCCCGCGTCGACGACGAGGGACACGAACTCTACCAGAGCGTCCAGGGGGAGGTTGCCCTTCCGAGCAAACCGGGGGACGTACTTGTCATCGACGCCCGGCTTCTGCATTCAGCCTATCCAAACTCCACTGATCAGGAGCGGATGCTGCTGACGCTTTGGTATCATCCTTTCTGGCCAGACCTGCCGCGTGGCATTCGCGCCCATGCCGCCAACGTCTTCGACGGCGCGGTGTCCGACATATCCCATGACAGCCGTCCAACACCCCGAAGCTGGCCGCCGGGGGCGCTGAAGAAGATCGCGGCTCTGGTGCCTGAGCGCCCCGGCGGACCACCGATCGAATTCGACAGGCGTCCCGATACCAGTCGGATGGAGGCCTAGCGTGACTGACACGTACACGAAAGACGGTGACGCGCTCGTCATCCGCTTCAACGGCGAGTGCGTGCGGGTCGAAGCCTGGGGACCGGACGCCCTGAGAACCCGGGCGCGCCCCGGGGGGAAGGTCGCGGAACCGCATGTCAGCGCGCTCTTGGCAGCCGCGCCATCAAGACCGTCGATCGTGATCGACGGGAAACACGCCCGTATCCGAAACGGGCGAATCGAAGCGCGGGTCAGGCTGGCACGCCGGCTCGGTGCGGACGTGCACTTGGAACCGGTGATTGGATATTACGACACGGTGACGGGCGAAGAGATCCTGTCTGAAGCGCGCAGTCATTTTGCCGGACCCCCGCCGCGGCGGTTCAAACCGATCGCATCGGGGAGCTTCCAGCTTGAGGCCACATTCACGGCCTTTGACAACGAGCACCTGATGGGCCTCGGCCAACCGCAACACGGGCGGGAGGACCTGAAGGCCACCTCGACCAACCTCGTACAGCAGAACACGCACGTGGTCGTCCCTTTCGTGATCTCATCACGCGGCTATGGGTTCTTGTGGAACAATCCGGCGGTTGGCCGAGTCGAATTCGCGTCCAACATCACGCGTTGGCGGGCCGACGCGACGCCTGGCCTCGACTACTGGATCACCGCCGGCGAGACACCTGAGCGCGTACTGCGGACCTATGTCGCCGCGACAGGGCTTCCGCCCGCGTGCCCCGACTGGGTGACCGGCTTCTGGCAATCGAAGCTGCGCTATCGCTCGCAACAGGAAATCGTGAACGTCGCGCGTGGCTGCCGGCAGCGGGGGATTCCGCTGTCGTGCATCGTGATCGACTTCTTCGCCTGGACCCGGCAGGGCGAGTGGGAGTTCGCCCCGGCCGAATGGCCCGACCCCGAGGGCCTGGTGCGCGAACTGGACCAAATGGGCGTGACAACCATCGTCTCGATCTGGCCGACGGTCGGCGCGAACGCGAAGCATTTCGCCGAGATGCGCGAAAAGGGGTATCTCCTGCGCACCGAGCGTGGCGTGCCTGCGGTCATCCAGTTTCCCGACAAGGATCCATTCGGTGTGCACTTCCTCACCTACTACGACGTCTTCAACCCCGATGCCCGCGACTTCCACTGGGACAAGGCCAGGCGGAACTACCTCGATCGGGGCATCAGCAATTTCTGGCTGGATGCCTGCGAACCCGAGATGCGACCCGCTGATGCTGAAAATGTGCGAACCCACCTCGGCAACGGGGCGGAGATGCTTTCGGCGTATCCTCTGCTCCATGCGCAACGCTACGCCGAGGGTCTGAAGGAGGCCGGCGCCAACGATGCGGTGCTCCTGTGTCGCTCGACTTGGGCAGGCGGGCAGCGATATCCGGTCATCCTGTGGTCCGGCGACGTCTGGTCGACATGGGCAGACTACCGCGCCCAGATTGCAGCGGGACTGCACGCGGCCATGTCGGGAATCGGCTGGTGGACAACCGATATCGGCGGGTTCTACGAGGGCCACGCCGACGACCCCGAGTTCCCCGAACTTCTTGTTCGCTGGTTCGAATTTGGTGTGTTCTCGCCGGTCTGCCGCCTGCACGGCGTCCGAGTGCCGAACGGTGTTCCATTCGCATCCACTGACGGCGAAGTCGACTATGGGCGAGACCTCTTCCACATCTTCACCGACACGGGCGGCGACAACGAGGTCTGGAGCTACGGACCCAAGGTGGAAAGGATCCTGACGCGGCTGCTGGAGTTGCGCGAAAGGCTGCGCCCCTATCTGAACGAGGTCATGGCGGAATACACTGCGACGGGCGTGCCGCCGATGCGCCCCCTGCCCTTCGCGTTTCCCTACGACGCGGCGCTGCGGACTCCACAAGGCGCATACATGCTGGGGCCCGAACTGCTGGTGGCGCCTGTGCTGGAGCCCGACGCGAATTCGCGGGAAATCTGCCTGCCAGCTCGACGCGATTGGGTACACGTTTGGACAGGCGAGCATTATGAAGGCGGCACTGCGATCCGGGTTTCCGCGAAGTTGGGGATGCCGCCTGTTTTCTGTTTGGCGGAACATTGGAGCGTCCACATGAGTAGTTTCGAGAACCTGTCGCCGTAAACCCATCGCGACCTTGGCCCACCACCCGACCTGGAAGTCGCGCCGCGCTGAGGTGATCCCTTCCGGATCCGCCAGGGAACCGCATCGACAATCCGCCGATTTTCCGCAGCGGTGGTGCCGGGATCGATCGCCGCGCCGGACAGCATGCGCTCGACCCGCACCCACGTGGCATCGACCGGCATCGTCGTGTCGAATTCACTTGATACCGGCTCGATTGCCTTTGCTGCCGTTCCGATTGAGAGTCGGGCGGGGAAAGGCGACATTCCGCCCGATTCAAAACCCGACTGTCAGAGGGCCATAGTGCCTGGAACCGAAGAATTGCCTGGCTGGGGTGGTAGGATTCGAACCTACGATACACGGTACCAAAAACCGCTGCCTTACCACTTGGCTACACCCCACCGCGGGCGTTACTTACGCAAGCCGGCCGGTTCGTGCAAGACCCGCAATCCGCATTTCAGCGGCTTGCGCATGCCAGGCTCACCCGTGCCGCTTCTCGATCTTGGAGAGCTTTCCGACAATCAGGGAAATCACCGCAGCGAAGAAGCTGAGAAGAGCGCCCATTTTTGCCGCATCCTGCACAGCGCCCGGATCGAAGGCGACCGTGGCAATGAAAAGCGAAACCGTGAAGCCGATCGCGGCCACGCAACCGATCACGAAGAGATCAACGATGCGCACGCCCGACGGCAATCCAAGCTTCATTGGATTGGCCGCGAACCAACCGAAGAGCAGAACGCCGAATGGCTTGCCCACAAGCAGGCCCATGAGAACCAGCCAGGTCGCCGGGCCTATCGCTGAAAATTCGACACCGGCATTCAGCAAGCCGAAGAAGAACAGAATGACCTCGACGGGATGCTTCAGCAAGTGTTCGCAATGGTTCAGCAGATCCGTCAGGTACTGCTCCGCTTCGGCAAAGATGCCGAAGGCGCGGTCTGCATGTGGAAGTGTCGGCACGATGGGGAGCAGGCCGAGCGCCGGATGCAGGCCGCTTTCCTGGAACCCGTACCAGCTCAAGGCACCCGCGACGAAGTAGGGCCAGAAGGACAGTTTCTTGCGCACCCAGGTCGACTTGCGGCGCAGCTGGTCCGCGCGGTCCAGCCATCGAGGCAGCCAGTTGAAGAGCACGTAGACTGCAATTGCCGAGAAGACCGACAGCAGGAACCACTCGGGCGCCAGTTCGCCGGACGGGTAGAAGACTGCCAGGATGATCAGGCCGCAAGCGTCATCGGCGATTGCGAGGAGCAGCAGGAAGCGAACAGCAGGATGCCCGGCGCCGAACACGAGCCTGCCCACAAGGTAGCTGAAGGCGATGTCTGTGGCAGTCGGTATCGCCCATCCATTTGCCACCGCGTCATAGGTATCCGAGCCAAGATTTGCCGCGAGCCCGAGGTACACGACGATCGGCCCGATCATCCCTCCCGCGGTTGCGACGAGCGGCGTTGCCGCCTTCCTGCCGCGGAGCGATCCGTTCTCAAGTATGACCGCCTCCCAGACTTCCTTCGCCGCGATCGCGAAGAAAAAGGCCATCAAGACGTCATTCACGAGGAAGTGGAAACTCAGGACCCTCTCGACGTCCGGCAAGTCGCTGATGCCGTAGTATTTGCCGTAGGCCTTCAGCCAGTAGCCTGCATCAACGCCCACCCAGTCGTTGAACCAGAGCGGATACTCGACCATCAGCTTGTAGGATCCGGGATCGGCATTCGCCCAGACAAGCGCGATCAGCGCCCCGATGATCAACAGCAGCGAGTAATTGGTGACGAAATTCCAGACGCGATACATCCCGAGGCTCCTTCAGGCATTCAGGTCGAAATAGACTGCCAACCCGTGCTGGGCAAGCAGAGGGCGCGCAATTCCATGGCACTGTGCGAGGATGACTGCATGCAGGTCAAACCCTGCCGAGCCGACGAGTGCTTGGCAGGCCGTCAGGCGGCGCAAGCCGATCGGCCAGTGCCGGCGCTCAAGCGATCATGCCCCAGGCTAGTCCTGCAATCAGCGCCCCCAGGAGTGCAATTCCGAGATAGCCGGCAAAGACGCGTGGCTTGACAAGCGCCCAGACGGCAATGGCGGCAGGAATGGAACTCACGCCTCCGGCGAGCACGAAAGACATAGCAGCTCCTGGCGCCATTCCCTGAGTCAGAAGGGCATCCACCAGCGGCACGGCAGCATAGCCGTTCAGGTAGGCTGGCGCGCCTACGATAGCTCCCAGAAGGACCGGAACCACGCCCTCGCCGCCCAGAATGCCGGCGATCAATTCCGCGGGCACATAGGCAAGCATCAGCGCTTCTATCATGTAGGCAAGCATCAGCCACTTGCCGAGAAAAAGCGCGTTCTCGACAACGGCGCTGCGGAAGACCTCCCGGCGTTTGCGTTCGCGCCAAAAACGCCATTCGGGCGTCCCGTTGAAGGGCGAAGGGCCGCAACCGCACCCACTTGTCCGGGACTGCGGCCTCAAAGGGTCGGCAAAGACCGGAGATTGGAAGAAGAGGCGGACAACCATCCCGCCGAGAAGACCCATGCCCACCGCACTGACGGTCTTCGCGACGGCGAAGGGCATGCCGAGCGTCCCGGCCGTGATCAGGAACATCGCCGGGTCCATCAAGGGCGAGGAAAGCCAGAATGCCATCACCGCTGACAAAGGTGCGCCGACCGACAGAAGCGCCGCGATGAAGGGGATCACCTCGCAGGAACAGAACGGCGACAATCCGCCGAGAAGCGCCGCCAGCACGATCATCCGCACTTCGCGACCCTCGAAGGCTTTCGCGAGCAAGACTTCCGCGCCGGTGGCCTTGAGGATTCCCACCGCCAGAACCGCGAACAAGATGAACATGCCAGTCTTGGAAAATGCTCCGATCGCGAATCTCACGGTTTCCTTCGCCTGCAACGGATCGATGAGCGCGACCAAGAATGGCAGCGCGAGGACCAGAAGCCAGACCCGGTCGATTCTCAACCGTCCCGCGAGAGATGCCGTCAAGTCAGCCATGATGCCTGGCCCTCCCATCGGCCGCGTCAGCACAGCACTCGTTCAAAAGGAACGCCGAGAGTTCCTGCATGCGTTCATAGGCGGCGCCGACGCAGATAATCCTGCGCCCTTTCCGTACCTGCCGCACAAGGCCCGCCGCAGCGAGGAATCTCATGTGGTGAGTCAAGGTGGATCCGGTCACTCCCGACCTTTCGCCCAGCTTTCCTATCGACAACCCGTCAGGCCCGGCACGAACAAGAATCCGGAGCACCGACAGGCGTTGCTCCGAGCCGAGCGCCGCGAAACTTGCGGCGGCCTGGCTCAGGTTCGGCGCCAAATCGGGTGCAGTCATTTTCATATTTCTAGAAATATGAAAATGACAATGGTTGTCAATGAATTTGTGCACAGGGCAACGATCTGGAAGACCAGATAGGCGTCACGGGTCAGGCTGGCGGTCGTTCATCGCGCGCAATCGCTCGGTCGAAGTCACCGATCAAGCTTCCAGGATCACCATGTGGATCGGCTCGCCCCGGGCAAGGGCATTGATCTGCTCGAAGACGTCCCTGAACTGCAATTCGAGCTCGTCTTCCGTCACGCAGCCGATGTGAGGGGTCGGCAAGACGTAGGGCAGGCTCAGCAGGACATGCGTCGGATCCGGGGGCGGCACGGTTACGAACACATCGGTTGCAACCAGAGGGCGGCCGTTCCACGCATCCGATTCAAGCTTGCCAGGTTCGATGAGACCTGCCCGGGACGTGTTGAACAGAAGAGAGCGATCAGCCATCGCAGCCAGATCGGCACCGGTGACAATTCCGCGTGTCTCCGGCGTACGGCGAACATGAAGGCTGACGATGTCGGACGTCGCGAAAAACGCCTCGCGGCGCTCGGCAACTCGCCACCCGCCCATCCGGGCGGGCGCGCGGCCTTCCCTTGATCCCCGCCACTGAACATCCATGCCGGTCGCGTCTGCATGTCCCGCAACCACGCCAGCAATGCGTCAATGGTCATACAGTCCCCGCCGCCGGCCACGAAGCGTTCGGCCGACACTTGCTTGCCAGTTCCCTGCCCGAATCGGGTTCGCTTGATCTGGAATCTGCCTCCAGCTCGCCAGAATCAGCGCCAGCGTCAATTCGGTCGTTTCATGGGAAGGCAGCAGCGTCCACACGCGAATGCGCGCCCCGCAGAGAAATCAACCTGAGGTTGGGCTACCGGTCAAGAAGTTCCGCCGCGATCCGGGACCTGTCGCGGATGAGCACCACCGCTTCGGCAGGGAGCACCCGGCCGGCAGGTGCCGAAGCGTGCGTTTCGTAATCGGTCCAGACCATGACATCGTGACCATCCAGCAGTTCGAAACACGGCAAGGTCCCAAGCGTGTCGAACCAGTCGCCAAGGATGTGAACTCTCATGCCTCAAGCCTGCCTCCATTGCCCTTGCTGCCAGCACGCGCCACGCGTCGTGAAGGAAGCCAGGGACACTTGCCGCCTGCCTCCCGCAGTTTTCGAGCAAGGAGCGTTCAGGAGCGTGGTCAATTGACTCGGGAGCCTGTAGGAGGTGCTGGAGTCGGCAGCGGCACCAGGCGACCCATGGACAAGGGCCTTTCCGATCTGAAGAAACGCCTCGGCGCATGCAACCACTGCACCGCGCGCTTCGCGGCAACGGCCACAGGACATCGGCCGCGGCCGGTTGTCTGGTTCGAATCCACCGCCCGCCTTCTTGTCGCCGGACAGGCGCCCGGTCGGCAAGTGCATGAGATCGGCATTCCCTTCAAGGACAGGTCGGGTGATCGTCTCCGCAGCTGGATGGGTGTCGACGAGCTGACGTTTTACGACACCTCGCGCGTTGCCATTGTGCCAATGGCATTCTGCTTTCCCGGCTACGGCGCCAGTGGCAGCGACCTGCCGCCGCCCGCCGTCTGCGCGGAGACATGGAGGGCTCGCGTGCTCGACAGCCTGCCAGCCATCCGGCTCACGCTGCTCATTGGCGCCCATGCGCATGCCTGGCACCTCGGACTCCCCCGCAATGCCCGGGTGACCGAGACCGTCCGCGACTGGAGATCCCGACTTCCGGACGCGTTTCCCCTGCCCCACCCGTCTTGGCGAAACACGGCCTGGCTCAACTCCAATCCATGGTTTGAGACGGACCTGCTTCCCGAGCTCAAGGTCCGTGTGCAGGAAGCGCTCGCTTGATGGGCACTCCATGGCAACGCTGTGCCAGACGGCAACAGTAATGCACTTTCGCAAACGGCATGCAGCCATGCCCAGGTGCCGTCAGGCAGTCACGATTTGTCCGCGACGAAACGTCAGTATCCGAGGCGCCGGTCGACGAGATGCAGAAGCGGCTCTCCTGCCTCGCCACGGCGAATGTTCTCTACAATGACTCCGACGGCCGTGTCCGGTCGGGTGGCGGACGCGATATGCGGTGTCACGGTTATGCCCGGATGAGCCCAGAAGGGGTGATCGCAAGGCAAGGGTTCTTCGCGAAAGACGTCAAGCGTCGCATGCGCAATGTGGCCGCTGTCAAGAGCTGCGAGCAGCGCGTCATCGTCGATCAGCGGACCGCGTCCAGGATTGATCAGGATGGCCCCCTTCGGCAGGAGAGCAAGCCGCTCCGAATTCATGAGCTCCTCTGTTGCGGGCGTGAGCGGCAGAAGGAGAATCAGCAGTTCGGCCCTGCAAAGCGCTTCGTCGAGACCGTCTGCTCCCGAAAGGCATGTAACCCCCGGCACGTCCTTCGCGCTCCTGCTCCAGCCGGTTACGGGAAAGCCAAGGCCCGAAAGCGCCTCGCCTACGGCGCGGCCAAGTATGCCCAACCCCAGGATCGTCAACGGTCGTTCGCGCGCAAGCGGCGGCACGCAAGGTTCCCAGGCCGGTTCGCGGCGGCAGACGTCCCTGTCGATGCCGAGATGATGCCGCAGCGCGTGGGCAACGCACCATTCGACCATTCCATCGGTCAGCCCCGGATCCACCATGCGTGCGAGCGGTGCGGTCAAGGTCTCGTTGGTGACCACGCTTTCCACGCCCGCCCAGAGATTCAGGACCGCCTTGGCGCCCGTGAACGGCGAGAAGTCCTTCATGTCGCTCCACGGTGCATAGACGATGTAGTCAATTGTCTCGGGTGATCGAGGCGCTCCCTCGTGAATTACTTCTGCCTCGATTCCAGCATCGGTCAGCGCGGCTGGCAAGAGTTCACCATATTCCTCCCAGTCCATGCGCTGTCCGGAAAGCAGGACACTTATCAATTGCGCCACCTGTAGACGTGCGCAGACTGCACAAGGCCGAAGGCCATCATCAGTACCAGTAGGGCCGACCCGCCATAGGAGACAAGCGGAAGAGGAACTCCCACCACCGGGGCAAGTCCCACGACCATCGAGATGTTCACCAGGACATGAAGAAACAGTGCCGCCGACACGCCCAGAGTGAGCAGCGCCCCAAAGCGATTCTTGTTCCCAAGCGCCGACAGGACGCACACGAAAATGATCAGGCCGTAAAGTGACAGAAGGGAAAACCCTCCGACAAATCCAAACTCTTCGGCAAGCGTCGTGAAAATGAAGTCCGTGTGTTTCTCCGGCAGGAAGTTCAGGCGTGACTGCGTGCCTTGCATGAAACCCTTTCCGGCCCACCCGCCGGAACCCAGCGCAATCTTGGACTGCGTGATGTGATAGCCCGCACCAAGGGGATCGATCGAGGGGTCAAGAAATATGTTGATGCGACGGTACTGGTAGTCCTGCAGGATTTGCCAATCCGTGCCGCGTGAAAGGAAGACCGTGAACACCATCCCCGCCGCCGCGCCGGCCACGCCCAGGAAATACCACCAGCTCACGCCGGCGCAGAACATCACGATGCCGCTGCCCACGACCAGGAGCACCATCGTGCCCAGGTCAGGTTGTCTGAAGATGATCGCTGCCGGGATGAGAATCAGGATCAGCGGCACAAGAACCCATTGTGGTCGCGACACGCTCGAGAGCGGCAACCAGTCGTAATAGGCCGCCAGACACATCACGAGCGCGATCTTCATCATTTCCGACGGCTGAAACTGGATGAATCCGAGATCAATCCAGCGCTGGGCACCCATGCCAACGGTCCCAAAGAACTCCACCATGACAAGGAGCACGAGAGCAAAGGCATATGCCAGCCCAGAAACCGAGCGCCAGAACCAGATCGGCACAAGACCGATCAACAGCATCAGGACGAGACCCGCCGCGAACCGCACGATGTGTGGTTCTGCCCAGCGGGACACGTCCCCGCCCGCCGCCGAAGTCAGCATCAGGAATCCCACGGAGGCAACCGCAGTCAGCAGGACCACAAGCGGCCAGTTGACATGAAGGAGCTTGCGCGCGCCTCTCGGAATGAACCGTACCCTGTACTCGAGAAAGCTCATGCCCTGCTCGCTTCCTGGACCGGTTTCTGTCGCGGGCGCAGCACCATCTCTCGATGCTGCTGTCGAATCGCTTCCCGCTGGTCCGGCGGATAGGCTGTCAGTGGCGGAATGCCCCCGGACAGCGCATAAAGCAGGATGTCTCGTGCCGGCAGTGCCACGAGTGCGCCGCTGCTGCCGTGTTCTATGACCACGGCAATAGCGTATTTCGGCTTGTTGTACGGCGCGAATGCAACAAAGAGGCCGTGGTCCCGCAGATGCCGGGGGAGCTCTTCGTTCTTCGTGACCCCCCGATCGCGCTCGGCTTCAGAGATGCTGCGCACCTGACTGGTCCCAGTCTTGCCAGCCATGAGGAATTCTTCGGCAACGATCCGCGCCCTCCGTGCCGTTCCCCTTGGGCCATTGACCACGTTGTACATGGCCCGCCGGACCAATTGCATCAGGCCTTCGGGCAAATCGAGCTCTGCAGCCGGCTCGACCGATGTCTCGACGCCGTCAATCGACTTGATCAAGCGTGCCTTGACCGCACGCATGCTCGCAATGCGCGCGGTCATGACCGCGAGTTGCAACGGCGTGGTCAAAACGTCGCCTTGCCCGATGCCCGCATTCAATGTCTCGCCCTGAAGCCAGCCTTCGCCGCGAACGCGTGCCTTCCACTTGATGGACGGCACGATTCCGGACCGTACGGCCGACACGGGAATGTCAGGGCGCTGCCCCAACCCGAACTCTGCGCATAGTTCCGCGATGCGATCGATTCCGACGCGGCGGGCAACCTCGTAGAAATAGACGTCGCAGGATTGGGAAATTGCCATGTCAAGATCCATCTGGCCGTGGCCGCCGGATCGCCAGCAATGGAACTTGCGCCCCCCGAACTCCAAGTGCCCAGGGCAATGTATGGTGTCGCGCGGACCCAGCACCCCGGCCCGCAAGGCAGCCAGCGCGGTCATCATCTTGAACGTGGAACCCGGCGGATATTGTCCTTGAACGGATCTGTTGAACAGAGGCACGTTGGCGTGGTCGCGAAGCGCGCCATAGTCCTTCACCGAAATCCCGCGCACGAACAGGTTCGGATCAAAGGACGGCGACGAGACCATGGCCCGAATGCCGCCGGTCTCAACGTCAATGACGACCGCACTGCCGCTTTCGTCCGCAAGCCGCGCCTGCGCATAGTTCTGAAGCGCATGATCAACCGTCAGCTGCAGGTCGCTTCCCGGAACGGATTCATCGCGACCAAGCTCCCGCATGACGCGGCCTGCTGCGCTGACTTCGATCCTGCGGAGGCCGGCACGCCCGCGGAGATCGGTCTCGCGCTTTGCCTCGATTCCGATCTTGCCGAACTGATACCCCGGAACCTGCAGGACGGGGTCCGGCGATTCCACGCGGGACAGGTCGCTTTCGCTGACCGGCCCGACATAACCGACCACGTGCGCAAAATCAGACCCCAATGGATACACGCGCGACAAGCCGACTTCCGGCGTGATGCCGGGCAGGGCTGGCGCGTTGACCGCGATTTCCGCGACATCTTCCCAGGTCAGTTGGTCGGCAAGCGTAACCGGCACGAACGGGCTCCGGCGATGCATCTCCTTCAATGCGCGCTCGAGCATGCTTTCATCAAGCTCTACAAGCCGGCGGACCTTGGCGATGGTCTCTTCCACGTCACCGGCATCCTCTCGCACGATGACAATCCGGTAATTCTGGCCGTTTTCCGCGACAGGGATTCCGTGCCGGTCGAATATCTTGCCCCGACGTGGAGAAATGAGGCGCACGTTGACGCGGTTGTCCTCGGCCAGAAGCTGGTAGTTTGCCGTCTCGTGCACCTGCAGCTGACGCATCCTCAGCACCAAGGTTCCCAAGAGGGCAAGCTGGCCACCGCCCAGCACGAGCGCGCGCCGCGAGATTATTCCGGCACTCTCGTCGGATTCTGCCCACGAGCGACTCATTTTCCCCCTTTCTCAGGACCGCTTTCTGTCCCCAGGATGCAGCTTTCTGATGCCGAGAACGCGCTCGGACAGAAGAACGACAACCGGATAGAACAGGATGGCAAACCCTAAGTGAATGATCGTCACGTCCATGCCGGCATGACCGGAACCGGACAGCAATAGCATCGAGGTCTCCACGACTTTCATCACCAGGACCACAGCCGCAATCAGCAGCCATTCCGTGAACAACGTCGCCGCAATCGCCCGTGCGCGTCGTCCGCGAAGGAACTCGCCGGCAAGAACCACGAGAGCCGCCCACAGCCCGGGAGGGCGCATGAACAGTATGTCGGCAATCAGGAAAACCGCTGCCAGAAGAAGCGCAGGCACGTATTCGGGGCGCCTGACGACCCAGGCAAAGGCCATGACAAGAACGAGTTCCTGGCCAGGCACCCAGTCGTCGGGACCGATGTCCAAGGGCAGCAGCTGGACAAACCCCGCGACGCCTGCCAGCAGGAAAAAACCCGCGCGAAACAGCCAGACACGGCTCACGAAGTCAGCCATCGGCATTCTCCCCCGCCGCCCGCACGGCTTCGACCGGCGGCAACAGCGGACCAACCAGGACCGCCGGAGCATCCAGGTTCTCAACCGGAGGGCTGCGAAGCACACGAAGGAACCCCATGCGGTCGTAGTCGGCTGCAAGCCGCAGCCTCAGGCGACCGTTGCGGTCCAGCACGACATTCCCGACCAGCAAGCCCGCCGGAAGCACGCGACCGGCACCGGATGAGACGACTCGATCGCCCGGCCGCACGTCATCCGGGGCGTCAATGAGTTCCAGGACCGGCAATAGGGAATTGTCGCCCGAAAGAAGCGCATTTTGGCCCGATGGCTGAATGGTGACGGGAACGCGGCTTGCGCTGTCCGTCAAGAGCAGCACCCGGCTTGAACGCTGCCCAACTCCAAGGATTCGGCCGACAAGTCCGAGTCCGTCCGTAACGGCCCATCCGTCAGCTATTCCGTCGCGCGCGCGCCCGACATTCAGCAGCACCGAATGACGGTATGGTGAGCCGCTGTCGGCAATGACCTTGCCCGTGACTACGGTCAGTGCCGGGTCCAGACGGGCCCTGTTCAAGTTCAGCAGCCTGGCGTTCTCCTGCTCCAGTTGCAGCGCTGTCTCTCTCCAGGCCTTCAGCCGGCGAAGTTCGTCGCGCAATTCGCGGTTCTGACGCTGAAGAACGGCGTAGGACTGAATCTGCGTTGCCAGCTTGACCGTCTCCGTGACCGGCACCAGGGCCCACTCCAGATGCGTCACGACGAAATCGATGACGGCAATCCGCATGCGCTCGGCCCGTGACGTGTCGCTCCGCCAAAGAACGAAGCCGGCAAGAAGGACAAACACCAGGCAGCCGACGGCCATGTGCCTGATCGGACGAAAATAGTCGACCTTCTTGTCGTTTCGCCGTGCCACGATCCTACTTTGGCAACATCCTTGTATCACGCCAATGGCACTTGATCATGCCATCTGGTCCGGGAGGAATCGACACTGCGATATCCACAATGCGGGAATACAGAAAGATGTGCCTCCCTTTCAACTTTCGTAGTCGATCACATGGCGCAGCTGCTTTTCGTACTCGAGCGCCGTTCCCGTCCCGATGGCGACGCAATGGAGCGCGTTGTCGGCAACGCTCACAGCAAGCCCCGTCTGTTCACGAATCGCCAGGTCAAGCCCGCCTAGGAGCGCACCGCCCCCGGTCAGCATGACTCCCCGATCCACGATGTCTCCAGCCAGGTCGGGAGGCGTCACTTCCAGCGTCGACATGACAGCATCGACTATCTGTTGCACGGGTTCAAGCACTGCTTCGGCCACCTGCCCCTGATTGATCTCGAACTGCGTCGGCACGCCGTTCAGCATGTCAATGCCACGGACTTCCATCGACTGACCACGTCCGTTTTCCGGCATGCGTGCACAACCGATCGTGGTCTTTATTCTTTCGGCCGTTGCCTCGCCGATCTGGACGTTGTGCTTGCGCCGAATGTAGCTCACGATGCTCTCGTCCATGCGGTCGCCGCCGACCCTGACCGACATGGCATAGACTATGTCGCTCAGAGACAGCACCGCCACCTCGGTCGTCCCCCCCCCAATGTCGACGACCATGTTGCCAGTCGGATCCGTTATCGGAAGGCCGGCCCCCATTGCAGCCGCGATGGGCTCAGCGATCAGTCCGGCCTTTCTGGCGCCTGCCGCCTCCACGGACTGCCGGATCGCACGCTTTTCGACCGGCGTCGCGCCATGCGGCACGCAGACAATCACGCGCGGCTTTGGAAAGAAGCCGCGCTTGTGCACCTTCTTGATGAGTTCCTTGATCATCGATTCCGCGACATCGAAATCTGCAATGACGCCATCCCGCAGCGGCCTGATCGCCTGAATGCTGCCCGGCGTGCGGCCCAGCATCATGCGGGCGTCCTCGCCGACAGCCAGTATCTTCTTCTGCCCGTCCTTGAAGTAGTAGGCCACCACCGACGGCTCGTTCAGGATGACGCCCTTGCCCTTGACATACACCAGCGTATTCGCCGTGCCGAGGTCGATTGCCATGTCCGAAGAAAACATTCCGCCGATCGCCATGCGTTGTGCCCCAATCTCCTTGGGCCGAGAATCTCCCGGCCTCCTCGCAATTTTGACTTTCCCCACGCGCCGGGAAGCGCCCTAGCGGAGGCGGCGGAAGTCTACTGCGATTTCACGAACGGGTTCAACTGCTCCCGCCCGCTGCACGCCAATTTCTGGTGCCTGGACCAATGGCGGTCGCGACACCAGATCGAGCGGACGGGGCGGCAAGCGCGCTTCGGGCGACAGGCCCCAGGTTCCGCATAGACTCCCGGATGCCCGCCTCAACCCGGCACCTCGCTGCCCGAAATGGCGCTGTGCCAGATGCCGGGCCGATGCCTGAAGTCCAGGCATCAAAACATGCGTCCCCCGACAGGGACATCCTTGTCCGGCTTCAACAGCACAACCTCCCCGTCATCGTCCGGCACTCCCAGCACGAGTATTTCCGACATGACCGGCCCGATCTGACGTGGCGGGAAGTTCACGACCGCAAGCACCTTGCGCCCCTCAAGCGTCTCGACATCGTAGTGCCGCGTGATCTGTGCGGAACTTTTCCTGACACCGAGGTCCGGCCCGAAATCGACCCAGATCTTGAACGCGGGCTTTCGCGCCTCCGGGAAAGGCTCCGCGCGCGTGATCTCGCCGACGCGAATGTCGACCTTCATGAATTCCTCGAAGCTGATCGTCATTTTCCAAGCTCCCGGCTTCTTCTGGCGGCGGCGCTGACGGCCTGCGAGACAAGGGCGGGAAATCCCGTGGCATCGTCCATCAGGATGTTCAGCGCAGCCTCGGTGGTCCCGCCCGGAGACGTGACGTTGACACGAAGCTGCCCCGGACCCTCCGGCGAGGTCTCGGCCAGCGCGCCCGCACCGACCACGGTCGAACGCGCGAGCGTAAGTGCCAGCTCCGGTGAAAGGCCCTCCGCCTGCCCGGCCGCCGCGAGCGCTTCGATGAGATGAAAGACATAGGCCGGACCGGACCCGGACACGGCCGTGACCGCGTCCATGTCCGCCTCCCGATCCAGACGCACGGTCTGGCCAACGGCCGACAGGAGTTCCTCTCCCATGTCCATGCCGACCTCGGAAACCCGATCATTGCAGACGAGCGCCGTGATGCCCCGCCCGATTGCGGCAGGCGTGTTTGGCATCGCGCGAATGACCGGTGTAGATGATCCAAGCGCCGATTCGAACCGCTCAAGCGTCGTCCCCGCCGCAACCGACAGGAACAGTGTTTCCTTGCGTCCCCCGAACTGCCGCACCGACTCCAAGGCCGTGTCCATCGTCTGGGGCTTGACCGCAACCACGACGAACGCCGGCGAAGCAGGCAGGTCGGCATTCAGGTTCACGCCAACGAGCGCACGCAGATCGTCGGAAGGTGCCGGATCGACCACCCAAACGGCGCTCTTGTCCATGCCTTGCCCGATCCACCCCCTAAGCAATGCGCCGCCCATCTTGCCGCAGCCAAGAAGAACGAGGCCACGATGCGCGACATCTCCTGTTTCCATGGCGAGCCTCCCATTCCGGTTCACCCCCCCTATCCCATTCCGGCACCGTGCCGACATCCGTTTTCGCGGGACCGCAATGGAAAACCGGGTCGCCAGTCCGGCGGCCCGGCTTCCAGTGCGCCCGCGATCAGCAAAGGAGGAGACAAAGTTGCGGACGCAGCAATCCCTGTTCAGGCGCGGCCATAGGCCTCTGTCATGGCGACATCCATTGCACGTTCCGGCGATTCCTTGCCCCACGTAGCAAGTTGAAACGCCGGGTAGAAGCGTTCGGCCGCCTGCACGGCGGTCCGGATCATCGTGTCGACCTGCTCGGCGCTCGCTGACTGGTCTCCGGCCAGCACGAGGCCATATCGCCATGCCATCAGCTTCTGGGACCGCCAGAACGCGAACGCTCCTGACCAGCACATGTCATTGGTCCGGTTCAGCACCTCGTAGAGCGCGCCCATCCGGTCCGTCGGCGGGTCGATTTCGAAGGTGCAGATCAATCGCAGTGTCTCGTCATGCGGAGACCAGGCAAGGGTAATGGAATACGTCCGCCACTGCCCTTCGATCGCCATTGCGATCTGGTCTTCCGCAAACCGGTCGAACTCCCACTCGTGACGCTCGGCCACGTGTTCGACCATGTCGATCGGGTGCAGGTCTTCAGTGATGTGCTGCTCGGTCAGCGACATGCGCTCTCGCCCCATCTTGCGTGCCCGACGGTTGGTCCCACCACGGCTTGCCGTCAATTCAAGACTCTGTGGATCCTGTCATCCACCTTTCGAGATATGGTGTTCCGAAAGCGAGAACCTGTAAAGCGAAATCTTGTCCAGATCCGAAAAAACATGAGACGGACGGCCGGTTTCGCCGATGATGCCCCGTCCTCGCGCCGAATCCTGCAACCGCCAAGGCGAAAACGGCACAGCGACCGCTTCCAGCCGCCCCCTCAAGGATGCTGGGAGAGACCTACCAGGACGGGTCAGCCGAGCAGCTCGCGCAACGATCGGATTCCGCGAACACGGCCCGGGCCAGCGAAATTGCCACGAAAGTTCGAGGTCAGGACTTCTTTCGCTTGCGGGTCTCCAACGCCTCGACCCGTGTCCGGAGCGCCTCGTTCTCCGCGCGCGCCTTCTCGGCCATTGCCCGCACGGCGTCGAATTCCTCGCGGGTCACGAGGTCTCGACCCGCCAGCCACCGGTCGAGCATGCCCTTCATGACCGTTTCGAACTCGTCGCGGGCGCCGCGGGCGACTCCCATCGAATTCATCATGAGCTGTGCAAGATCGTCCAATCTCGGGTTTCGGGTCTGCATGCCTGCACCTCGTCCAGCTTGAACACCTCCCGGCATCTATAGATTGCGAACGCGTGCTTCACAAGGTTGACGCTACCTCGCAGCAATGCCACGAACGCGATTCATGCAGCACGGAATTCCGTTCCCCGACATTTCGCCAGTCCTGGTCGAGATTCCCTTGGGACCGATCGATCTGCCGATTCGCTGGTATGCTCTCGCCTACATCGCGGGAATCCTGGTCGGCTACTGGCTCCTCCGTCGAACCATCGGGCGTCCGCAGCTCTGGAAGGACGACTCCCCGCCCCTTGACCGCAAGCAGCTTGATGACCTCCTGGTCTGGCTGATCCTCGGAGTCGTCCTGGGAGGACGCCTCGGATATGTCCTGTTCTATGGCTGGGGGAAAATACTGGAAGATCCCCTTTCGATCCTGCGCGTCTGGGAAGGCGGCATGTCGTTTCATGGCGGGCTGCTGGGCGTTGCCGTCGCCGCAACCGTCTTCGCCCGCAGGCACAGTCTGCCCCTGACGGGACTCGCGGACGGTCTGGCACTCGCAACACCGCCGGGGCTGTTCCTCGGCCGCATCGCGAACTTCATCAACGCCGAACTCTGGGGAAGGCCAACAGACTTGCCTTGGGGCGTGATTTTCCCAGGCATTGCCGCGCAGGACTGCCCCGGCGTCGAAGGCGCCTGCGCAAGGCATCCGTCGCAAATCTACGAAGCGGGACTTGAAGGCCTGGTTCTCGGAGCCCTTCTTCTTTGGTTTGCCTATGCACGAGGCTGGCTCAGGCGGCCCGGTTCGATTGTCGGCATGTTCATCGCGGGCTACGGCGCGTCTCGATTTGCAGTGGAGTTCTTCCGGCAAGCCGACCCCCAGTTCATGACCGCGGAAAATCCCATGGGGCATGTCGTCTCCGCCGGGCCGGCCGGGATGTCCATGGGCCAGCTCCTGTCGCTGCCAATGATCGCCCTCGGGCTGCTCGCACTCTACCTTGCCTTCAGATCCCGACCGTGAACGCTGCCTCCGGTCCGTCCGCCCATCCGCGCCGAAGGCGCAAGACGACATCGGCCGTTCCAGCAAGGATTGTTTGGTCTGGAAGTTCACTGGCCGAGATTCGACTTCCGCGGCACGGCCCGCCCGCTCGCAAGGGGCACGCTTTCGGATGACCGAACTGGAGAAGCGCCTGATCCAGAGGATCCGAAGCACGGGACCAATGACAGTGGCGGACTACATGCACGACTGCCTGCTGCATCCCGAATTGGGATACTACTCCAGGCACGACCCGCTTGGCGTGTCGGGCGACTTCACCACGGCACCGGAAATCAGCCAGATGTTCGGAGAGCTCCTTGGGCTGGCACTTGTGCAGGCTTGGCTCGACCGCGAGGCGCCGCGACCGGTGTGCCTCGCCGAGCTTGGCCCAGGACGGGGCACGCTAATGGCGGACATTCTTCGGGCCAGCCGGACGGTACCCGAATTCACTGAAGCCCTTGCCGTTCACCTCGTGGAACCTTCTCCGGTGTTTCGCGAAGCGCAACGGCAAGCGATTGACCTGCCGCTTCACCATCATGACACGATCGAGAGCCTTCCCCGCATTCCCCTGTTTCTCGTCGCGAACGAGTTCTTCGACGCACTTCCCGTTCGCCAGTTCCAGCGTGACGGAGCCGCATGGCGGGAGCGCATGGTTGGCGTTGACAACGAAGGCACCCTGACCCTGGGCCTCTCGGACCCGGTCAGTCGCGAATCGCTTACCGACCGGCTGGGTGATACATGCGATGGCGACATCGTCGAGATTCGGCCGGCCGCAAATGTCATTGCAGGCGAAATCGGCGCGCGAATCGCCGAACTTGGCGGCCTTGCGCTGGTGATTGACTACGGTGGCCAACGATCGCTCGGCGACACGCTGCAAGCCGTTCGGTCTCACCGGAGCGTGCCTCCGCTGACCGGTCCCGGCATGGCTGACCTGACCGCCCATGTGGACTTCGGGGCAATTGCACGTGTTGCCCGTCCGGCGGCGCACACGCGAGTGATTCCCCAGAGCGAATTTCTCGAACGTCTCGGAATCTTCCGGCGCGCAGAGAGGCTGGCCGCAAGAATGCAGGGATCGGCTCTCGACAGCCATGTCGCCGCGCTTCGCCGCTTGACGCATGAAGACGAAATGGGAACGCTCTTTCGAGCGATGGCCCTGTACCAGGAAGGTACGCCCTTGCCGCCAGGATTCACGGCATGACGATCGAAGTCATCACATCCGACGCCTTGGCGCAGTTGCGCCACGGCTTCTTCACGCGGAAAGGCGGTGCATCCACCGGCCCCTTCGCCAGCCTGAACTGCGGCTATGGCTCAACGGACCGGAAGGATGCCGTGTCAATCAATCGCAATCGGGCGGCGGATGCTCTTGGCATCTCGCCGAAACGCGTGGCGACGGTGCACCAGGCGCACTCGGCCACGGCGCTTGCCACGGATGTCCCGTTCGATGTGCAGCCAAGAGCGGACGCGATGGCAACGGCGACGCCAGGGCTTGGCCTCGCCATACTGACTGCCGATTGCCAGCCAGTGCTCCTTGCCGACAATGCCGCACAGGTGATCGGCGCCGCGCATGCCGGTTGGCGCGGTGCCCTGGACGGAGTCCTGGAAGCCACGATCGATGCGATGGAAGAGCTCGGTGCGCATCCTCCTGAAATCTCCGCCGTGATCGGCCCGTCCATAAGCCAGCGTGCGTATGAAGTGGGGCCGGAATTCCTCGAACGCTTTGTCGACGACGACCCGGCAAACACGCGGTTCTTCGCGAACGGACGTGATGACCGCCTTCAGTTCGACCTTGTCGGCTACAGCCTTCAACGTCTCCGCAATGCAGGCATCGGCAATGCGCAATGGACGGGACACTGCACATATTCCGATTCGGACCGCTTCTTTTCATATCGGCGAAGCCGGCAACGCAATGAGCCCGACTACGGCCGCCTGATGTCTGTCATCTGCCTCTGAGGGCGAAGGAGGCATCGCTCCCCAAGGCCGCGGAGTGCATGTGTGCGACGACCCGGAGCCCACGTCATGCAACTTCGCCTTGCCGTTCCTCGAGCACGTCGAAGGGCACTGCGGGTTCGTCCTTGGCACACCGAATCACGAGGGATGTCTTGACCGAGATCACGTTTGGCGCCGACGTGAGTTCATCGGTCAGGTACCGTTGGAAGGTCGAGAGATCGGGAGCCACGCATTTCAGGATGAAGTCCACTTCGCCATTGAGCATGTTGCACTCTCGGACAAGGGGCCAGTTCCGGCAACGCGCCTCGAATGCGCTCAGGTCGGCTTCTGCCTGGCTGTGCAGGCCCACCATGACAAAGACCTGCACTTCGAAACCCAGTGCGCGGGTATCTACCTGGGCGTGATAGCCGCGAATCAGCCCTTGGTCCTCAAGCGCCCGAACCCTGCGAAGACAAGGCGGCGCGGAAATTCCCACCCGTCGAGCCAACTCGACATTGGTCATGCGGCCGTTGGCCTGCAATTCCGCAAGTATCTTTCGGTCGATTGCGTCGAGCCTTTCGCCTGGCATGATCGTCTGCTCCCTCGTCTGCAGAATCTTACCGGACTGGCTGGTTTTGCGCAATAATGTGTCGCGAATTGCCGTCGTCCTGTCCTGCGATTCGGGACGTGCTCAACATCATGCGCATGGCAAATCGCGTTTCCGAAAAGTGCCCGGGCATGCGGGGGCCTGAACTGCAAGGTCTCACTCACCAGTTTCTTGACCGAACACTCTGGCTTTCCTGGCCTTGCACTGCTGAGGCTTGCGTGTGCAGCGTCATCCGTATGGCGACCAGTGGGGGAGGCGAAAATCGCCGTCCGAGGCGCGGTGAGAACAATTGGCCCAGTGGCTCCGCCCAGGTTCTGGATGTGGGACATTTGACCAAAAACGTGCACGCGTGATAGCGCGTTCACATGGACGAATCTGCCGCCCTCGCCAAGATCCGCCGCGCCGCACAGCCGACGCTGGACGCCTGGCCCGAAGCCAGGGCGGCGGTGCTGTTCGGCTCCCGCGCCCGCGGCAATAACCGTCCGAACAGCGACTGGGACGTCGCGTTCATAACCGTTGGTGACGGCGAACGGCTCGGCACGGTACCGGACGGATTGCCGCTCAGTGACGTGCATCTTGACCAGTATGTCAACGAGGTCGCCATCCCGGAGCGTCTCGTCGAGCGGAAGGCGCTCTGCATAGGTCATGTCGGACGGGGGATCGTCACTGACGGCATGACACTGGCCGGCCAATGGTCCAGGCCGAAACCGAAGGGAACGCCGTTCATGGAGGCGGAGAAGTACGACAGATCAATTGGAACTTCGCTCGACATGATTGACGCTGCTGTCGAGGCATTGGCCAAGCTGGGGCGGCAGGACGGATGGGGACAGAGTCTCAGGAAAGCCGACAGGTACGTTGCCTGCACCGCCGACGCGGCCGAGCACCTGGCCAAGACGGTCATGGGGAGGCATGGCCTTGATGCACGCCATAGCCATGACCTGCATCGACTCGCGGACCAGGCACGGGATGCAGGTCACGAAGCGCTCGCAGAGGACTTGCTTTGCATGAACGGCGCAACGCAAGACGACCACAAGGCCAGGTACGGCGGCGCCGACACGAACAGTATTGCCCACGCGGTCGCCCGGCTACCCGTTGTTCTGGACCTCATGCGGAAGGAACTGGCAGGGCTTCCGGCGGACTATCTCGGCGAGGAAGGAAAGGCTGCTCTGGCAAGCGACGCCGTGGATGTCTTTCGGGATGGAGCCTCCAGCCTCCGGGATGCGATCAAGCGGGACGGTCCAAGCATGCAGCCGCCGCCGCCCCACGACTGGATCGCGCCGCTGATCCGTTCACGGGAGGCGTTGGCGTGGTTGCTCGACAAGACGGCTGACGCGCTTCGCGATGACTGCAGGGGTCCGTGCTGAGATGACCTGCCTTCGCCGGAGGAGTCGCCCGCCGACGCGGACCCACGATCCTGACATCCCGGTTGAATTCGTGGCCAAAATCAATCGCCGGACAATTCACGAAGGGCATCTTAGGAACAACGACCTCGCGCATTTGGCTGGACCTTGCGACGTCTGGTAGGCCGCGTTAGCTTCGGCGTGATGCGACCTTGGCAGGTTCCGACGCGAGATGCCGGCAATTCCTTGCTTCGGAACCTTTCCCTCCGCCGCGTTCAGTGCTCGCACGGGAGTTCGCCGACATCGCGCTTTCGGATCAGAGACGAAGGAACATGCGCCATGAGCTACTACCAGTACTACGAGTTCCAAGCGTCGGATCGCCGCCTCAGCGAGGCCGACAAGCAAAGACTGAGGAACGTGTCGTCCCGCGCGGAGATCACGTCCACGAGCTTTGCCGTCCAATACGACTACGGAGACTTCAAGGGCGACGAGAAGGAGTTCCTTTCGCGCTGGTTCGACATGCATGTCTATGTGGCGGCCGGGGGCACGCGTCGGCTGATGATCAGGCTCCCTGCCCGGTTCGCCAAGCGCGCGACCGTGGAACGGATCATTAACTGCTGCGAATTTGCGGAATTCACCGACAATGGCGAGGATTGGCTCCTCGACATATTTCCCTACGATGAAGAAAGAGACTACGGCGGATGGACCGAAGGTCCCGGCTGGCTCGACGCCTTGGCTCCGCTTCGATCCGATTTGCTCTCCGGCGATTTACGGCTGGCATACCTCCTTTGGCTGGCAGCGGCGGACAGGGAGATGCTTGAGGATGACGCACGGGAGCCGCTGTCGGGCATAGGCCCTCTGACCGAGGGCCTTGAAGCCTTCGGCAAGTTCTTTGGCATTGATCCTGATCTTGTCCACGCGGCCGCGGACGTGACCGCGGGTCCGGATTGCGGCGAAGTCCCTTCGGAAACCGCCCACGCGGCGATCAAAAAGATGCCGGATGACGAAAAGACCACGTTGCTGCATCGGTTCCTTGAAGGCGACCTCCTTGCGCACACGGACCTGAGGAAAAGTGTCCGGCCGTCGGAGGTCAATGGCATCCCGGCCGATAGCGTGAATTTCCGGACTTTGTCCGAACTGCGAACGCGCGCGGCCGCGATCCGCGTGGAACGCCTAGCCGCACGGGAAGGGACAAGGACTAGCGGGCAACGCAGACGATAGTTGGAGCGGGAAAAGGCGTGCTGCAAGCGTCTGGGCCGCATGCGGAGGCATTGTGACGGGGCTTGGGACAAGATTGGGACCGAACTTGCCGGGCGCAGCGGCACGAGTTACGGCAGGGCGCCAGAGCTTGTGCTTGACATGCACTCATTGGCGCAGGAGAGCGGTAACGTGGCCGAGTTCCATGCCAAGCCGGATAGCATCCGGCTCGCACACGGCGAGAAGACGACGTGCATTCGTCGGCTGGATGACGTTTCTGCGCTCTTGCGACGACAGGGCGCGCGCATGTCTGCCCACGGCGCCTTGGCTTCGGAGCAAAGCGCGCTTTCGGTGAACGGGATTCCGGACCATGTCGATTCAACATTCTTCCATGGAGGCACTTGCCTTGAGCAAAACGCGACACACGAAAGTCCTGATCATCGGATCGGGTCCTGCTGGCTACACCGCCGCCGTCTATGCGAGCCGCGCGATGCTCGAACCGCTCCTGGTCCAAGGCGTGCAGCCTGGCGGTCAGCTCATGATCACGACCGACGTCGAAAACTGGCCCGGCGAAAGCAACATCCTGGGCCCCGGCTTGATGGCGAACATGGAGGAACATGCACGCGCAGTCGGAACCGAAGTCGTCTCTGATCACATTCAGTCGCTCGACCTGTCATGCAGGCCCTTCCGTGCGAACGGCGATACAGGGACCATCTACACGGCCGACACCGTCATTCTGGCAACGGGCGCACAGGCGAGATGGCTGGGCCTTGCCTCCGAGGAGGCATTCAAGGGCTTTGGCGTCTCGGCCTGCGCCACCTGCGACGGGTTCTTCTTTCGCGGCCAGGACGTCGTTGTTGTCGGCGGAGGCAACACGGCTGTCGAGGAAGCCCTCTTCCTGACCAACTTCGCGTCCAAGGTCACCTTGGTCCATCGTCGGGACGAGCTGCGCGCCGAGAAGATCCTTCAGCACCGGCTCTTTCGTCACGAAAAGATTGAGGTTCTCTGGGATCATGTCTTGGATGAAGTCATCGGAACGCATGAACCGAAGTCCGTCGAGGGCGTGCGAGTGAAGCACGTGAAGACTGGAAAAGTCATCAGGATTTCTTGCAAGGGAGTCTTTATTGCCATCGGCCACACACCTTCGAACGAACTGGTCAAGGACAGCCTCGAACTGCACAGCGGCGGCTACGCCGTGACCGCACCCGACTCGACGGCCACGTCGGTCCCCGGCGTATTTGCCGCAGGCGACATCACTGATCACGTGTATCGACAAGCCGTCACCTCGGCCGGAATGGGCTGCATGGCCGCGCTTGAAGCCGAACGCTTCCTTGCTGAGCTGGGGCGCGATGCGGAAATCGCCGCCGAGTGACCGCAAGCGCGGGCCAGCCGCTCGGTTGACCACGCGGTCCGGCTAATGTGGATGTCCGGAGCCGCAAGCCGCTCATGGCACCGAAGGCTCCGGAATGCAGAATGACTTGCTTTCCCTGCCCGCCAATGGATAGGGGGGCGTTCCAGAAAATGCACCGGATCAATCATGCCGACTTCAGATCACTCCCCCATTCCGGAACTGCTCGTTCCTTGGAGCGAGGCTCAGCATCTCAAGGAAGAGGCGGCAGGGCTACCGAGCTGGGATCTCACGCCGCGCCAGATCTGCGACCTCGAACTACTGATGAACGGCGGATTCCATCCGTTGAAGGGCTTCTTGGGCGAATACGACTACGGCAGCGTCGTCGACAAGATGCGGCTTGCCAACGGAACGCTCTGGCCAATGCCTGTCACGCTCGATGTCTCGGAGAATTTCGCCAAGAGCGTCAAGCTCGGCGGCAACATCGCGCTTCGCGACCAGGAAGGCGTGATTCTCGCAACCATGACCGTCACGGACCGGTGGCGACCGGACAAGTCACGGGAAGCGAAGAAAGTCCTTGGCACCGAAGACCTTGCACATCCGGGCGTCAACTATCTGCACCACTCTGCCGGCCCGGTCTATCTGGGCGGGCCAGTGACCGGTCTCCAGCTTCCCGCACATTACGACTTCAGGGTTCGCCGGGACACGCCAAACGAACTTCGCGCATATTTTCGCAAGCTTGGCTGGCACCGCATCGTTGCATTCCAGACCCGCAATCCGCTGCACCGCGCGCATCAGGAACTGACCTTTCGGGCGGCGCGGGAAACGGCCGCGAATCTCCTGATCCATCCGGTCGTGGGTCTGACGAAGCCCGGTGACGTCGACCATTTCACGCGTGTGCGATGCTATGAAGCCGTGCTCGACAAGTACCCGTCTTCCACGGCTGCAATGAGCCTGCTGAACCTCGCCATGCGAATGGCCGGTCCGAGAGAAGCGGTCTGGCACGGACTCATCCGCAGGAATCATGGTTGCACCCACATGATCGTTGGCCGCGACCACGCCGGCCCGGGAAAGAACTCGAAGGGCGAGCCGTTCTACGGGACCTACGATGCGCAGAACCTGTTCAGGGAGCTAGAGGACGAGATCGGCGTAAAGATGGTGGATTTCAGGCACATGCTCTTCGTGCAGGAACGCGCCCAGTACATGCAGGCCGACGAGATCGAGGAAGGGTTGACCGTTTTGGACATCAGCGGGTCCGAGCTCCGTCGCCGGCTGCGCGAAGGCCTCGAACTGCCGGAATGGTTCACCTTTCCCGAGGTTGCAAGAGAGCTCCGGCGCCGCTACCCGCCCCGCTCACAGCAGGGCTTCACGGTCTTCTTCACCGGATTCTCCGGATCGGGGAAATCGACAATCGCGAATGCCCTCCTGATCAAGCTCATGGAGATGGGAGGGCGTCCGGTCACGCTTCTCGACGGAGACATTGTCCGCAAGAACCTATCGAGCGAACTGGGATTCTCGAAGGAGCACCGGGACCTGAACATTCGCCGCATCGGATTCGTCGCGTCCGAAATCACGAAGAACGGCGGAATCGCCATCTGCGCCCCGATCGCCCCCTATGCCGCGGCGAGGCGGGCCGTGCGCGAACAGATCGAGAATTTCGGCGCCTTCGTCGAGGTGCACGTGGCCACGTCAATCGAGGAATGCGAGCGACGTGACCGGAAGGGGCTGTACAAGCTCGCAAGAGAAGGCAAGATCAAGGAATTCACAGGAATCTCGGATCCCTACGACGTGCCGGAAAACCCGGAACTGAAGCTTGAGACCGAAGACTTCGAAGTCGACCACTGCGCGCAGCAGGTGCTCCTGAAGCTGGAGCAGATGGGCCTGGTCGCTGGGTGACATTCTGTCGCCGCGGGCCGGAACGCATGACTGCGGTTGGAGAGACCCGCCTGCCGCCAGTTCCCCGTGAAGCGGGCCTACCCTGCCTTGACGGGATCGAGCGAGGCGCCCAGTTCCGACATGAGCGCCGAAAATGTCGGAAACGACGTGGCGATCGGCGCGGCGTCGTCCACCGTCACGGCATCCTTCGCGCCGAGACCAAGACAGAGAAACGACATGGCAACGCGGTGATCTAGACGCGCCTCGACACGAGCTCCGCCCGGCACGCCCGCAGGGCCCATGCCCTCGATTTCCCACCAGTCCTCGCCTTCCCTGACGGCCCCGCCAGATGCACGAAGACCGGTTGCCATCGCATCGATCCGGTCACACTCTTTCACCCGGAGTTCCCCCACACCCCGCATGATGGTGCGCCCCTCGGCAAAGGCACTGACGATCGAGAGGATGGGGTACTCGTCGATCATGGAAGCCGCGCGTTCGGGTGGAACCTCGATGCCCTTGAGTTCAGGGGAGAAGCGCGCGCGGATGTCCGCGACCGGCTCGCCACCTTCCTCGCGCTCGTTTTCAAGGGTGAGGTCGGCTCCCATCTCGCGGAGCGTGGCATAGAAGCCCGTGCGAGTCGGGTTGATCCCGACATTGGGCACCAGCACGTCCGACCCCTCGACGATCAGTGCGGCCGCCACCGGGAAGGCCGCGGAAGACGGATCGCGCGGCACGGAAATGACTTGCGGCCGAAGCTCGGCATGGCCTTCGAGCGTGATGACGCGTCCGTCAGCCTCTTCATCGACGGCGATGCCGGCACCGAATCCCCGGAGCATTCTTTCCGTATGATCACGTGTGGCCTCCCGCTCGATCACGACCGTTTCGCCCGGCGCGTTGAGCCCGGCGAGCAGGATGGCGGATTTCACCTGCGCGGACGCAACCGGCATGGTGTAGTTGACCGGCACCGGATCCATCGCGCCAGTGATCGTCATTGGCAGCCGCCCGCCAGGCCGACCAACGGCCCGCGCTCCGAAATCAGCAAGAGGCTCGGTAACCCGGCCCATCGGACGGGATCGCAGGGATGCATCGCCAGTGAAGGTGGCCGTGATCGGCGTGGTTGCCATCGCGCCCATGACAAGGCGCGCACCAGTACCGGAATTCCCGCAGTCGATCACGTCCGCAGGCTCGCCGAAGCCGCCCACGCCCACGCCGTGGACAGACCAGCCGCCCTCGCCCGAATCGGCCACTTCGGCGCCGAATGCGCGCATCGCGGCGGCGGTGGCCAGGACGTCCTCGCCTTCAAGAAGCCCTTCGACCCGCGTTTCGCCGACGCACATCGCACCGAGAATCAGCGACCGATGCGATATCGACTTGTCCCCCGGCACATGGGCTCTTCCCGTCAGCGCGCCGGATCGACGCGCAGTCATCGGTTCAGGTGCATCACTTCCCGACATCGACACTCCTTCATTGCCCACGGCTCATTAGACCAGAGCATGACAAGGGTCCACCGTCACGCATCGGGCTTTCTGAACGAGAGATAAATGGGCGTACGACCCTCCCGTACCGCCTTCTGCTCGTAGCGTGTCGGCAGCCAGTCCTCCCATGGCTTTCGCCAGTCGTCGGGACGATCCGCCTGCCAGACGAATCCAGCCTTCGGCACTTCCTCCATGGTTTGGCGCACGTAGTCCGGAATGTCCGTCGAGATCCTGAGCTGGGCACCCGGTGCCATTATCGAAAAGAGTGGATCCAGGTGTTCTGGTGTCACGAAGCGCCGTCTGTGGTGCTTCTTCTTCGGCCAAGGATCCGGGTAGAGAAGAAACGCCCTGGCCACGGACTGGTCGGGCAACACGTCCATCAGGTCGCGTGCATCGCCCGGATGTATCCGGACGTTCCCGACTCCGGTCGACCTGATCATGCCAAGCAGCCTTGCCACTCCGCTGATGTAGGGCTCCGCCGCGACAAATCCGACGCCCGGGTTCCGGACGGCCTGGTGCACCAAGTGCTCGCCGCCGCCAAATCCCACTTCCAGCCAGACGGGGCTGTTGCCAAACGTTGCCTCGAGATCCAGTTTCCTGCGCCGGGGATTCTCGTCCTGTTCGACCCCTGCCAGACCTACTTGCGCGAGATCGGCAAGATAGCGCTTCTGGCTTGCCCGCAGGCCCCGACCGCGAGCCCGTCCGTACAAGTTGCGCCGAGGCGTGCCGGAGGGAGGTTTGCGGGCCATGGGCGCATTTCGCAAGCCGGCACGCACCCGTCAAGCCTTGCCACTCCTGGAGGTCAGCGATAAGAACGGATCA
>JAPPCV010000128.1 GCA_028824715.1 Boseongicola sp.
GGCGCGATGACCGTCGCCGGCGGAACCACGCCGGCGTCGAGCCTCTGGTGGGACGGGTTCACCATCGCCGCGAACATCTCTGACGAAGATGCCGAAGCGACGTTCCTGGCAATGTTGAACGGCATCTCCAACGAGATGGTCATGGAAGGGGACAACAACGACAGAGCCGTCTGGCTGATGGACGCCTACAAGCCCGGCATCGCTGCGGCCGGCATTGCCGCGACGGCTGCGGCAGGTGCCGAACCCTATCCGATGCTGCCCTACATGGGGCTTCTGCACGGTGCGTTCTTCGCGGAACTGCCGGACTTCCTGCAGGGCAACGAAAGTGCCGAGCAGACGCTTGCCGACATTGAAGCCGCCTACATCACGTCAGCCAAGGAAAAGGGCTTCCTGCAATAGACCTTGATCGTCGGGGCCGGCATTCTGGCCCCGGCACCCAAAGCCGGTCCGCCTGGGAATTCCGAGACGCACACTCCTCTCAGGCCCCGGAGGATGGACGGATTCAGTGAAGCACAAGACCTTCTTCTGGTTCATACTGCCCTCGCTTGCCGCGATGCTTCTGTTCATCGCGATGCCGCTCGTGTCCGTCGCCATCCAGTCGCTCTTCGTCGAGCACGACCAGGTCCTGATTGAGGTCGAGAACTGCACGCCGTTCAAGTGCGAATCGTCCGTGGCCGTGGACCAGGAGGCAACGGCAGCGCTCCGCGAAGAGCGCCCGCTCGGCCAGTTCAACGCGCTCGGCACATACACCAATCGCAGCCACCTCGCCTTTGCCGAAGTTCGCGAGGCCTGGAACGCCTCAGGGAGCCTGTACGATTTCGGCGCGCAACTGATGAATCTGCCCTTCTACAAGGCCCTGGCCTTCACGATCACCTATACGGCAGTGGTGACGCCATTTGTCATCGTGCTGGGCTTGGCGATCGCACTTGGCGTCAACGCGTTGCCGCAACTCGTGAAGGGCCCGACCATATTCTGTTCGCTTTTGCCGATGATCGTGACCCCGCTCATCGGATCGCTGATCCTGTTCTGGATGGTGGATGCCGATGGCATCCTGGGGGCTGCGCTGCAGAGGATCTTCGACGACGACCAGCTGTCGTTGAAAGCGTCCCATTCGCTGACATGGATCATGCTGATCGTCTACGGCATCTGGCATTCTGCACCGTTCAGCTTCATCGTGTTCTATGCCGGGCTGCAAACCGTGCCGCAGGAAACGCTGGAAGCCGCTCAGATCGACGGCGCCACGAGATGGCAGCGCGTGCGCTACGTGGTGGTGCCCTACATGACGCCGCTCGTCGTCTTCATCACGCTGATGCAACTGATGGACAATTTCCGGGTCTTCGAGCCGATCGTGGGCTTCTCGGCCTCGGCCAAGGCGACATCGCTTTCCTGGATCATCTTCAACGACCTGCGCGGCGGGGACATACAGCTGTTCGGCAGCGCCGCGGCAACGTCACTGCTGACAATCCTTGGCGTCGTCGTCCTGCTGATGCCGGTCCTGATCCGCACTTGGCAGGAATTCGGCAGAAAGGTGGTTTGAAGGATGGCCTCCGTAGCACAACGCCGATCTCCCGGCCTCATTTTCTTCTCCACTGCTCTCATCGTCTTCTGGCTGATGATCGCGACTGGCCCCTTCATCTGGACGGTCTGGGGCTCGTTCAAGGTGCAAGGCGACTTCTTCTCCAAGACCGACTGGCGCTACGCGCTCTACGGCGTCCGCACGATCACCGAAACCGGCGACGCTTTCACCGGGAACGGATATTTCGGCGCATGGATCCAGCAGGAATTCTGGAGAAACGCGTTCAACACCGTGATCGTCGTCACCTTCACGGTCATCATCTCGCTGACAATGGGCACGCTTGGGGGCTACGCCCTGGCGCGGTCGGGATTCCGTTACGCGTTCTGGCTGCTGATGGCGGCGCTGGTCTTCCGTGCGATGCCGCACATAACGCTGGTTTCCGGCTACCTTCTCCCTTTCTTCGAGTGGAATCTCTGGGGGCATCTCCCGACCACGATCATCGTGCTCGTCGCCATCAACCAGCCCTTCACGCTCTGGATGCTGCATTCCTTCTTCCTGAACATTCCAAAGGACATGGACGAAAGCGCGCTGGTCGACGGCTGCACGCGGCTCCAGGCGTTTCGCCACGTCATCATCCCCGTGATGTGGCCCGGCGTCATCACCACGGGCCTGTTCAGCTTCCTCCTGGCCTACAACGACTTCGCGGTGACCTCGGTGCTGCTCAGCCAGGAAAACCAGACGATGGTGCCCAAGATTGCCAGCTTCCTCGGCACCGTGCGCCAGCAGGGCCAGGTCATGTTCGCCGTTGCCGCGGTGGTTTCGGCCATGGTGCCGCTGTTCTTCCTGGTGCTGTTCTTCCAGCGCCAGATCGTCAGCGGCCTGACGACAGGCGCCGTCAAGGGGTAGCAGGGACATGTCGCGCGACCATCACCCTGCGAAGCCGCTCGCACGTCGACACATGCCTGCGGGTTTCGACATCTCCATCGAGAGTTACACCAATGGCAGGACGGTGCGGATTCCGAGCGACTACGGTCCGGCACAGGACATGCGCGGCTTTGACGCCTACCGCAACATTGTCGACTACATCGTGCGGATCACGCACAGGATCTGGGAAAGCGCAGATCACGCAGGCGCGCCGCGCGACGTGGAATACATTGACGCATGCTACGCGCCGAATTCAATGGTCTACGACGACTACGGGCTGCAGCGGGGCAGCAGGAAGATCATCGACGACACGCATCACACGACCGGCGCCTTCCCCGACATTGTTCTCGACGCGGAAGAAGTGATCTGGGCCGGCAACGACGCAGTGGGATTCCACACGTCCCATCTGACTCGCATCATTGGGACCAACACCAAGGCAAGCCGCTACGGGCCGGCGACAGGAACTCGGATCAGCATCCCGGTCATCGCCAATTGCGTCGCGCTCGAAAACGACATCTTTCTTGAGCATGTGCTCTACAACACGTCGGCAATGCTCAGGCAGCTTGGCCTCGACCTCCGGGAAGAGGCGGCGCGACTTGCCGCTGACCCACCTCCGGGCTGGCCTCGGGACAAGTCGGTCTGGGACGGATTGCGAAGTGCTGCGGCGCCCGCGCGGCCTTTGTCACTTGCCGAACCGGTCGACGGCTTCGACCCCGATGCCTTTGCACGATCGATCCATGACAACGTCTGGAACGGGGACGGCTCGGCAGTCGCCGCGCGATATCACGCCGACATGCGCTTCGAGGGCACGACCGATCGGGAATTCACCGGCACCGACGCCTATCGCGATTATGCAAACGAGCTGCGCGGCGCCTTTCCTGACTTCGCGCTGCAGGTCGATGAAGTCTACTGGATGGGGAATGAGACCGATGGCTGGCTGGTCTCCACGAGGTGGAGCGCCGAAGGCACGCACTCCGGCAACACGATCTACCGCGAACCGACCGGCAAACGCTGCCGGATATGGGGGATCACGCAGTGGCGTGTCGAGGGCGGGCGAGTTGTTCGGGAATGGCAACTCTTCAACGAATTTGACCTGATGATGCAGATAGAGGGAGCCCGCCGTGGATGAGCACGCCCTTCAGGACGCCAAGCGTCTCGTCCTTGACCACTACGAGGCGGTCGATGCCGCGGCCCCAGGCCAATTGGCCAGGGCCTTCGCCCAAAACACGGTGCCGGACATGCTTTGGCGCGGCATGCATCCTTTCCACGAGCAGGTCGGGTCCGACGCGGTCGCCGAGGTTTTTCTTGAACCCTTGGCAGGCGCCATGGGACCGTGGCAGCGGCGACCGGACATCTTCTTCGCCGGCATGAACCGCATGGCGGGCAGGCACGGCCTCTGGGTGGTGCAAATGGGCCATCTCATGGGCCTTTGGGACCAACCGTTCGTCGGTATTCCGCCAAGCCGCAAGATCGCGTTCCTGAGATACGTGGATTTCCACAGGGTCGAAGACGGAGCGATCGTGGAAGCGGCCTGCTTCACCGATCTCATCGGCCTCGCCTACCAGGCCGGACTCCAGCCGCTCCCGCCGCAGACCGGAGCGGCGATCCTGACGCCGGGACCGCGAACCCATGACGGGTTGCTCCATGGCGTGCAGGATCCGGCGGACGGGCAAAAGACGATCGAGCTCATCGACGGCATGATCGACGAACTGATAGACCTCGGGGCTGCTTCGCCGATCGAGCATCTCAAGCGCTGGTGGCTGCCTGACATGTGCTGGTTCGGCCCGGGCGGGATTGGCGCAAGCGCGTTCTTCAAGGGCTATCATCGCGGCCACACGAATCCCTTTGAAGAGGGATTGGAGTTCATCAGGCATCGCGGACATGTGACAAGGCTTGCCGAGGGCAACTATGGCGGCTTTTTTGGCTGGCCGAGCATGACCATGCGTCCCACCGGCGGGTTCATGGGCATGCCGGCCAACGACAGGCCGAGCGACATGCGCATCGTCGACCTCTACCGGCGCGAAGGCGACCTGCTGGCCGAGAACTGGATATTCATCGACCTCCTGCATTTCTTTGCCATGCAGGGAATCGACATACTCGAACGCCTCCGCGAAGTGCCCCGGACTTGAGCGAACTGCAGGACGCAAAGGCGGTCGTGCGTGCATTCTACGACGCACTCGACCATGCCGGACCGCCTGACACGGCCGACGCAATGGCCAAGCACTGCGCACCCGACCTCGTTTGGCGCGGATTCCATCCGTTCAACGAGATTGCGGGAAGCGAACGGGTGGCCGAACGGTTCTGGGTGCCGCTCAAGACATCGCTGACGTCACTGCAGCGCCGTCTCGACCTGTTCTTCGCCGGACGCAACCAGATCGACGGATTCGAGACGGTCTGGGTCGGGACGATGGGGCACCTGATGGGGCTGTTTGACGAGCCCTGGATCGGCATCCGGCCAACCGGCAAGGTCGCAATGCTCCGATACGCGGCCTTTCACAGGATTGCCGCCGGCCGCATCGCCGAAACCGCGATGTATTTCGACATCCCGCACCTGATGCTGCAGGCGGGCGTGAACCACTTTGCCCCGCAGACGGGCGCGCATCTGGTCCAGCCCGGACCCATGACGCAAGACGGCCTGCTCTACGACCCCCAGGAGCCGTCCGAGGGAGAGGCAACGTTGTCTGCCATCAATGCCATGCTTGGCGACATCTGCAGCTGGGACGCCGAGCGAACGGAGCCGCTGGTCGACGAACTGCGCCGAACCTGGAACGAAGACATGGTCTGGTGGGGGCCTGCAGGGATTGGCGCGACCTACACGATTCCGCGCTACGCCAAGCAACATTCCGGCCCGTTTCGCAGCGCGTTCCGGACACGGCGGTTCGGTGGAGACCTGGCAATGATCGCCGAAGGCCGTTTCGGAGGGCTGGTCGGCTGGCCGAACCTGACACTGAAGCATGACGGCGGATTCATGGGCATGCCGGCCACTGGACGTGAGGGCGACATGCGCGTGATCGACATGTACCGCCGCGAGGGAGGGAAGCTGACCGAAAACTGGGTGTTCATCGACCTTCTGCACTTCTGGAACATGCAGGGCCTCGATGTCCTCGGGCGGATGGCCACGATGGACCCCGTGCATTCGGCCACTTAGGCGCTGCCGTCAAATCTCCCTCGTCGGAACCGCAAACCGCAGGGATTCGTGAACAGCCGGTCGAGCGTTCACTCTGCCTCGAACGCATCATTCAGCGCCGGGAACCGATGGCGTGCCACCGCCGCCGTGCAATCCATGTGGTTGCGCACGTATTCGTTCATCGCATCGCGATGCGGGTTGAAGTCCCAGGCTTCGCCCGCCCCCGCTTCCGTCGCCGAGTCGAGAAAAATGCCGTGACCGCTGCGAGTCCAGGACCTGCATGCGAAGCGCTTCGCTGTCCCGGCGCGCTTCAACTTCCTCGGCAAGGCCCCGGGCAGCGGCGGACCAGTCGGGACGGCCCGCCAGGTTCTCAGTCTCCGTCGTGTGGATCTGTCGAGAGATCGAAGAACTGCGGAGGATCGGCATCGCAATGAATGTACTTCAGCCTGTCCCGCCCGATCATGAACGCGGGCGGCGGTGTCATTTCTGCGCAATGTTCGCCGATGGACTCGTCCACGAGATCGACCTCGCCTCGCGCGAGCGGTGCCAGCGAATGCCCGTCGCCGGTCCCGTCCGGAACGCAATTCGGCCTGTCTGTTTGACACCTCGGTGCAAATTTCCATATACTTTCCCTAATGAGGAAACAGTTTTAGAGTGACATCCGAACTTTCGATTAACGAGGTCGCGCATATCGCGGGCGTGCCCCCGCGCAGTGTCGAGAAAGCGATCGAGACCGGGGTCATGAAACCCATGAAGCGCCGCGCAGCGTTTTCCAGGGCACATGCCCGATTCCTGGGTGTCGACGCCGTCTGCTATTTTGCCGCCGTCGGGCACATGAAGTTCCTCAAAGGCGTCCCGGTTAGACGAAAGAAGGCTCTGTTTGAGGCCATTCGCAAGATGCCTGGCCCGAACCTCGCACCGCTTGAACTTGAGCCTGGTCTCCTCCTCGATCTTCCAATTATCGCGGGACCCAAGGTGACGGCGGCGCGCGCCTACCTCGCGGACAGGAAACGCTACATCACAACCGATCCGGAAATCTTTGGCGGTGTCCCCATAATCAAGGGAACCCGAATCCCGGTCTACGCGATCCACGGGAGGCTGGCGGACGGCGACACGATCGATGATCTTCTGGAGGACTATCCGGAGATCTCTCGCGAGGCTTTCGTCACGGCCGACATTTACGCGCGCACTCATCCTGAACGTGGGCGTCCCGTGGTGGCAGGTCGCCCATGGGAAGCCGTTGCGTAACTCTGCATGAGTCTCTTCTTCGACGCATGCGTGTCTGCAAGCGCTGCCGTGCACTTTCGCGACACTACAAGTTACGCGACCAGTCACACTCGGGACATCAACATGTCTGGCGCATCCGACGCTGAAGTGCTGGGAGATTGCATCGAGTTCGATCACGCACTGATCACAATCAACGGAAAGGATTTCCGGAGACTCTGCGGAAAACCGGACCAACTGCATCCTGGACTCATCATCATTCCTTCCGTCGCGAAGACCAATCAGATTCGCTACATCAAGGCCGCGCTGGCGCAAATCGATCAAGAAGCGCCTCCTGAGACACCTCAGGACTGGATGGTGAATCGAGTCGTGGAAGTGGATTTCCAGGGCAAGATATCACACGCCCTATTGCCGGGAGACTGAACCATTCAGGTGCAAGCGCAGGCCGGTTGCAGGCCCCGCTACCGCAGCAAATTGCCTCACACTCCGGCCTCCTTGCGTCATTGCCGTCGCCGACATCCCGTGCTGTCGACAGGTCCATTCCCACCTTGGGCGGCACAATCGACTCCTGATTCGATCCGGCTGCCAGGCCGCGGCTGCTCTCCCACGGCGTCGGCAGACAGGTGGGAGCTCCAACCGAACCTCTCCCGTGTGAACTGCCGGTTGCACCGAGTCCTGCACCTGCAGTTCTGCGGCTCAATCCGGCTTGCAAACAACGTCCATTGCCAGAAAGCGATAGCCCGGCACCGTACTGTCCATATGGTTCCGCTTCCCATTGCGGACGATTGCCCCGTTCGAACAGCGTGTCGGACTGAATGACGAAAAGGCACTTGACGGCAAGGTCGTTCTCTCAGTTGCCTGTCCGGCATCAGCGTCGCATAGGCGCCCAAATGCAGCAAAGCTCGATCCGGACCTGCAACCAGAGCCAAGTTGATAAGGAACTAGCGATGCCAGGAAGTGCGGCAAGCAAGGATGGGACGGAGTTTGCAATCCGCCGGATCCGCGATGGGGAAGAGGAAGCCGTTGCGGAACTCTGGTACGTCTGCGGGCTGACACGACCCTGGAATGACCCGCTCAATGACATCGCAAGCGCTCGCACCAATGTCTCTTCAGAGATTTTCGTGGCCGCAAATGGACACGGCGACGGAATCGCAGGCAGTGTCATGGCCGGATATGATGGCCATCGGGGCTGGGTCTACTATGTCGCGGTTGCGCCGGAGTGCCGCGCACAACGTTTGGGCAAGCGCCTGATGCACCATGCGGAAACGTGGCTGCGGAATCTCGGCGCTCGCAAGGTCATGCTGATGATCCGCGAGGACAACGAGGAAGTGCGCCGATTCTACGAAGGGCTCGGCTACGGAATCGAGGGTCGCACAGTCATGAGCTGCTGGCTGGACGAAGGCAGGTGATCAGCGACAACCCGTATCGATGCCAAAGTGAACGGCAATCGGTACCATGGACTTCATCGACACCCCACGGGCTTGAGGGGCATGCCGAACGACCTTCGCACCGGTCATCGCCTGTACTGATCGTGGGCTCTCGCGATGTCGACATGCTTCGCTTGAACAACGGAAACGGGCACCGACTCGCGTCTGGTGCACCGATGATCATAGTTCATGCTCTGCATCATGAGGACGACCATATCGCTTGACGAGCACCTCGGGAGACGGGTTCGCCGGCGGGCTACTGCCGAGGGCCTTAGTGTGAGCGCATTCATTTCCAAGGTCCTTGGCGACGCGCTGAAACGGCGAGCGCCGTCGGAGCGGCCTGCGTTCCGCTTGGTGACGATGCGCAATTCCCGTTTTTGCCCGGGGGTCGATCTCGACTCTCCAAGTTCGCTGGATGTGGCAGACGGCCGGGCGCGCCTCGGGCGGTGAAGCAGTGACACGCGATGCTCCTTCCCGACGTCAATGTGCTGATCTACGCGCACTCTGAGAACATCGTTGCGGAGCAGGCCGAGTACGCCCGTTGGCTCACCCGATTGGCGACAGGCTCCGAGCCGTTTGCCCTTTGCGTCCTCGTCCTGACCGGATTCGTTCGCATCGCTGCCAATCCCCGGACATTCGACCCGCCATCAACCTTGGAAAACGCCTTTGCCTTCGTCTCATCTCTTGTTGAGCGGCCAACGGCCCGGATTGTAGGTCCCGGTCCAGATCACCTGGAGATTTTCGAGCGGTTGCGCCGAGAAGCGGGCGCCACGGGGAAGCTGGTTGCCGATGCTCAACACGCGGCGATCGCGGTGGAGCACGGCTGCACCTTGGTTTCCGCCGACTCCGACTTCAACCGGTTCGCCGAGGTCCGGTGGCACCACCCGTTGCGCCTCGACAACAGGCAGGTCCGGAGCACAAGGTGGATACGCCGGATCGATAACGACATTGCCTGCCCAGCCAAACCTGGAAACCAAGCGTGCGAAAGATCAGAACCGGGCGCACGCTCACGAAACCTCTCGCATCGCACCCCATCATGCAACAATCCTCCAGATCATGCTGGAACACGATGTCCTTGGGCGAGCGGGCACGATGGAACCCTTGTACGCGGCCACACCGGAGTTGCCGTCGAACGTCTTCCCCCGAACTGGCATGCCCGGCGATTCCCGCAGCAGGGGGTAGAGAGTTCACTCTGCCTCAGACGCGCCATTCAGCGGCGGGAAGCGATAGCGCGCCGCCGCCGCCGTCCAGTCCATGTGGTTGCGCACATATTCGTTCGCCGCGTCGCGATGCGGATTGAAGTCCCACGCCTCGCCCGCCCCCGCTTCCATCACCGCGTTGAGGAAGTGCCGTGATCTCTGCGAATCCAGAACCTGCCTGCGAAGCGCCTCGCTGTCCCAGCGCGCTTCAACTTCCTCTGCAAGGCTCCGGGCGGTGGCGGACCAGTCAGGCCGCCCTGCCAGGTTCTTGGTCTCGCCCGGATCCGTCGCGAGATCGAAGAGCTGCGGAGGATCGACATCGCAATGAATGTACTTCAGGTTGCCCCGCCTGATCATGAACACGGGCGACGGCGTCATTTCGGCGCAATACTCGCCGATGGCCTCGTCCACGGGATCGGTCTCGCCTCGCGCGAGCGGCATCAGCGAACGCCCGTCGAAAGTCCCCTCCGCAACGCACTCCTTCCCGCCAGCGATTTCGAGAAACGTCGGCAAGAGATCGACCAGCGAACATGCATTCCGGACCGCGCCACGGGTTACGCCCGGGCCCGACATGATCAACGGCACTCGTGCGGAATGTTCGAAGAACGACATCTTGTACCAGAGCCCGCGCTCCCCCAGCATGTCGCCGTGATCCGACGTCACGATGACAATGGTGTTGTCGAGCTCGCCAATCTCTTCCAGCGCCTTCACGATCGCGCCGATCTTGCTGTCAAAATAGCTGACATTCGCCAGGTAGGCGCGGCGCGCCCGGCGAATCTCGTCTTCCGTCAAGGCAACGGTGCTTGCCTCGATTCCGTCCATGACGCGCCGCGAAAACGGATCCTGCTCGTCCGGGGCAAGCGTCATGCCGGGCATTTCGATCTCGTCGTCAGCATAGAGATCCCAGAACTCGCGCTTCGCCACGTAAGGATCGTGAGGGTGGATGAAACTTGCCACGAGGCAGAACGGCGCGTCGTCGCCCGCGCCATGGTCACGGCCGCGATCAATCAGCCAGCGGCGCGTGGCAAACTCGACCTCGTCGTCATAGTCGGTCTGGAACGTCGCGACGGCAACGCCGCTCTCCTTGACCGTCTGCATGTTGTGATACCACTTGTCGATCCGTTCCTCGTTGGCGTTCCAGTTCGGTGTCCAGGCAAAGTCCGACGGGTAGATGTCGGTGGTGACGCGATCCTCGAAGCCGTGCTTCTGGTCCGGACCGACAAAGTGCATCTTGCCCGAAAGACAGGTGCGGTAGCCAAGGCCCTTCAGGTAGTGCGCAAAGGTCGGGACGCTGGCGGGAAACTCGCTGGCGTTGTCATATGCGCCGACCCGGCTGATCAGCTGGCCGGACATGAATGCGGCGCGTGACGGCGCGCAAAGCGGCGAGTTGCAGTATGCCGCGTCAAACCGCGTTCCCCGCGCGGCCAGCGCATCCATGTGCGGCGTCTTCGCAACCGGATGTCCATAGGCTCCCGTGAACTGGGGGGCCAGCTGGTCAGCCATTATGACAACGATGTTGGGTTTCCGCATCGCTATGCTCCTGTTGATCCGTCGACACCGCCGCCCGATTGCGCCAGTGGCCGTGGCTCCGGAATCGACGTTGCCGGAACGATTGGGCGACACGCCGGCCCATTGCGCCTGAATTCAGCCACCCCGCAATATTGCCCCGGTCATGCCACGGGCGCCCGCTTTGTCAGGCCGAGCTTGTCGCGCACCTCGTCTGGGCCGATCACGCGCGCGCCCATGTTCTCGATGATGCACACGGCGCGCTCGACCAGTTGCGCGTTTGTCGCAAGTACGCCCTTTCCGAGCCAGAGGTTGTCCTCAAGCCCCACGCGCACGTTGCCACCCGCCAGCACGGACGCCGCGACATAGGCCATCTGGTGCCTGCCGAGCGAGAAGGCGGACCAGGCCCAGCCCTGCGGCACGTTGTTGACCATGGCCATGAACGTGTTCAGGTCGTCGGGCGCACCCCAGGGCACGCCCATGCAGAGCTGGGCCAATGCCGGCGCCTTCAGCACTCCGTCATCCACAAGCGTGCTTGAGAACCAGAGGTGACCCGTATCGAATGCCTCGATCTCGGGCGTCACGCCAAGTTCTGTCATCAGGCCGCCCATGGCGCGAAGCATCCCCGGCGTGTTGGTCATCACGTAGTCGGCCTCGGCAAAGTTCATTGTGCCGCAATCCAGAGTGCAGATTTCGGGCCGGCACTCGGCAATGTGGGCCACGCGCTCTTCGGCGCTCGCCATGTCCGTGCCATCCCGCAACGGCAACGGCTCTTCGGGCGCGCCGAATACCAGGTCACCGCCCATGCCTGCAGTCAGGTTCAGGACAACGTCCACATCGGCCGACCTTATGCGGTCGGTCACTTCCCGGTACAGTTCCTTCTTGCGCGCGGGCGCGCCCGTTTCTGGATCACGCACATGACAATGGACCACGGCCGCCCCGGCCTTCGCCGCATCGATGGCGGAGCCTGCAATCTCCTCTGGTGACCTGGGCACATGCGGGCTGCGATCCTGGGTGCTGCCCGCGCCGGTCACGGCACAGGTGATGAAGACCTCGTGATTCATGGCAAGCGGCATCCGTTACCTCCCCTTCCAGACAGGGTCGCGCTTTTCCGCAAACGCGCGGGCCCCTTCGATCTGGTCTTCCGAGCGATAGAGCCTTTCGACGGTTGCGAACTGGCTCTTGGTGATGCGGTTCATGGCATCCTGGAACTTCATGTCTTCGGCCTCGCGCACGATCTCCTTGATCGCGGCATGCACAAGCGGGGGGCCAGCGGCAAGGAGATCCGCCATCTCGCGGGCCTTTTCCATGAGATCGCCCTTGGGATGCACCTGGTTCACAAGCCCCCAGCGCGCCGCCTCTCCTGCGTCGATCCACCGTCCCGTCAGCAGCATTTCCATTGCAACGTGATAGGGAATGCGCTTGGGGAGCCTCACGCTCGCCGCATCCGCGACGGTGCCGGAGCGAATTTCGGGAAGGGCGAAGATCGCATGATCCGCTGCAAGGATGATGTCGCCCGAGAGCGCCAGTTCCAGGCCGCCGCCGCAGCAGATGCCGTTCACCGCCATGATCACCGGCTTGTTCAGCCCACGCAACTCCTGCAATCCGCCGAAACCGCCCGCGCCATAGTCCCCGTCCACCGCATCGCCTTCGGCCGCGGCCTTGAGATCCCAGCCTGGGCAGAAGAACTTCTCGCCGGCAGCCGTCACAAGAGCAACACGCAGATCCGGGTCGTCTCGAAATTCCGTGAACACGTCTCCCATGACACGGCTCGTGGCCAGGTCGATCGCATTGGCCTTGGGCCGGTCGAGCGTCACTTCAAGGACACGCCCCCTGCGGGTCGTCCTGATCGGCGGTTCCGTCATCTCTCATCCCTCAATCGAATCAACGCATCCGCCGCCACTGCCCGGGTTGAGGTCGCGATGAGCGGATTGACCTCGACCTCGAGCGCGGTATCGGCATTTGCAGCCACATAGTCCTGTACCGCGAGAACCGCCGATGCAATCCTGCCGTGATCGGCGGCCGGCGCGCCTCGATAGCCAGAGAGCACGGGGGCAACGCGCAGCCGGTCGAGCGCGGCGTGAATGTCATGCTCCGTCACCGGCAACAAAAGCGACGTCACGTCATCCAGGATCTCGGTCATCGTGCCCCCGGCCCCAAGCGTCAGCACAAACCCGTGGGCGGGATCGGCGATCACTCCGACGAGCAGTTCGGCTACCGCGCCCGTCACCATTTCCTCAACAAGATAGCCGTCGGTCTCCATGCGACGGGCCACGAGATCGACAGCAGTGGGATCGCGCAGGTTCAGGGCAATGGCACCTGCCTCCGTCTTGTGCGCCATGCCCTTGCCCTTCAGGACCAGCGGAAATCCGATCTGCTCCGCCGCCTCCACGGCTTCCTCCGGTGAAGCCGCATGCACGCCCTTGGGCACGTCAAGTCCGTGCATGGCAAGCGCGGACTTCGCTTCCGCCTCGGCGACGACGCGTGACGGGCCTTCCGGCCCGCGCAAAAGGAGCGGCGGAGATTCCGGCCGTGGCCTGCCAAGCTGCGCGGCGATGTCGATTGCGGCCAGCGCTTCCGGAATGCCCGCGAGGGGCGCGACGCCATTTGCAACGAGCCGGTCCGAGATGTCCTCCGGCATGTTTTCGGGAAGCGTGGAGACGATGGCCATGGGGACACGCGCCGCCTCTCTCGTTGTCTCTACGGCCTCCAGCACGCTGTCCCATTCGGTCCGGTCGCAACGGCCGGCGTGCGGCATGTCCAGGATGACCATGCCAAGGCCAAGATCTCCCTGCATCATCGCCGTGAAGCAACCCGTCAGGGCCGGGCCGTCCCGCCAGATGTAGGTGTGATAGTCCAAGGGATTCGCGAGCGCGACCTTGTGGCCGAGGACCGCGGAGAGATCCGCGCGCTGCCGTTCGGACAATGGCGGAAACTCCAGCCCAGTGGACAGCGCCGCGTCCGCGACCAGGCTTGCCTCGCCGCCCGAGCATGACATCGAGGCAATGCGGTTCGAATCAAGCGGGCCGGTCACGTGGAGAAGCTTGAGCGCTTCCAGAAACACCGGAAGGCTTTCCGCCTGCCCGATGCCAAGCCGCGCGAAGAGCGCACGCGCCCCGGCCGCGCTGCCGGCCAGCGACGCGGTATGGGACACTGTTGCGGACTGCGCCTGCTCGGACGAGCCGACCTTCAACGCGACGATCGGCTTGCCGAGGGACCGCGCCGCGCGTGCCATGGCCTCGAATCGGCGAACGTCTCCAATCCCCTCGACATGCAGGCCGAGCGCGGTCACCCGTTCGTCCTCCAGCAGCATCGATCCGACTTCGGCCTGGTCCGTCTGCGCCTGGTTGCCCCCGGCAACCACGTACGCCATGGGGAGGCCGCGCGTCTGCATGGTCATGTTCATTGCCATGTTGGACGATTGGGTGATCACGGCCACGCCTCGCCCGGTTCGTCTGGCACCGTGCTGGTCCGGCCACAGCGCCACCCCGTCGAGCAGGTTGAGCAATCCATAGCAATTCGGGCCGAGGAAACGCAGGCCGCCCGCCGCCTCCAGCAGGGACTCCTGCATGTCGCCGCCGTCACCCGTTTCGGCCTCCGCCTCGCGGAAGCCGGATGCGAAGCATATCGCGCCGCCCGCGCCCGCCCGCCTCAAGCTTCGCATCACCTTGATCGTCGCCTCGCGATTGATGCCGAGGAAGCTTGCGTCCGGCGGCGAAGGAAGCGCCTCGACAGATCTGAACGCAAGCAGGCCGTCGAATTCGTCCCGCGACGGGTGCACAGGCCAGATCTCGCCATCGAACCCGACCTTGCGGCATTCGCGGATCACGTTCGTGCACCACGTTCCGCCACCAATCACGGCAATGGTTCGAGGCCTGAAGAGGCGTTGGAGATCACTCATGCGCATCCGCCCTGCGCTCAGGCCTTGCACGAATCATGCGCCAAGCGGCCGAAAGAGCTCGCGGCTGATGATATGCCGCTGGATTTCCGAGGTGCCGTCCCAGATGCGCTCGACCCGCGCATCGCGCCAGAAGCGCTCGATCGGAAAGTCGTCCATGAGGCCCATGCCGCCAAAGACCTGCAAGGTGGCATCTGTCACACGCGCCAGCATCTCGGATGCATAGAGCTTTGCCGAGGCGATCTCGCGGTTCGCCGGCAATCCACGGTCAAGCCGCCAGGCGCCCGCCAGTGTCAGCCAGTCGGCGGCGTCGATTTCGGTGATCATGTCGGCAATCTGGAAGCTCACGCCCTGGAACTTCGCGATCTGCTGGCCGAACTGCTTGCGTTCGGCAGCGTAGTTCACGGCGTAGTCGAAACAGCGCCGCGCTCTCCCGACCGAGGACGCGGCAACCGTCAATCGGGTCGCGTAGAGCCACTCGTTCATCACTGCAAAGCCGTCGTCGACCTCGCCAAGCACCTGGTTTCCGGGCAATCGGCAATCGTCGAACGTCAGGATGCAGTTCTTGTAGCCCCTGTGGCTGACCGAGTTGTATCCATCCCGCACCTCGAAGCCTGGATGGCCTCGGTCGACAAGGAATCCGGTGATCCGCTTCTTCGCTCCCTTGGGGGTTTCGTCGACACCCGTCGCCACGAATACGATGAAGAAGTCCGCATGTTCCGCGCCGGAAATGAAGTGCTTTGATCCATTCACGATCCAATCGCCGCCCTCGCGGACTGCCGTGCATTTCATGCTGCGAATGTCGGAGCCGGCATCCGGCTCGGTCATGGCCAGCGCGTCCATTCGTTCGCCTCGAACGGCGGGCAGGAGATAGCGCTCACGCTGCTCCCCCGTGCACGCCATCAGGATCTTCTGCGGTCGCCCGAAAAAATGCGTGAGCGCCATTGAACCGCGCCCCAATTCCCTCTCCACGAGGGTGAAATCGACGTGGGAAAGTCCGGCGCCACCCACCTCCTCCGGGAAATTGCAGGCATAGAAGCCGAGATCGATGACCTTGTTCCTGATCTCGTCGCCCAGTTCGAGCGGAACGTGCCCTGTGCGCTCGATCTCGGCCTCGTGCGGGTAGATCTCGTTTTCGACAAAGCTTCGGACGGTCGAAACGATCATCTCCTGCTCTTCGCCCAACCCGAATTCCATGGCGTCGCCCCCTTGTGCGCCTGGCGGTGGTAGCGTTACTTCCGTTTCGGAACCAATCGGAATCCGACAATTTCATGACGAATGCGAAGGATAGCAGCGTCAGCCCGCCGACGCGGGCAGCAAATGCGAGGCAAACGATGAAAAATGAAGTGCGGCCAGCCTTCACCGGACCGGAACTCTGCGCATTGGAAGCCCACGAAGTCGTGGGTCTCCTCAAGAGGCGCGAGATTTCCCCGGAAGAGCTTCTCGACGCGTCATTTGCCAGGATCGAGACGGTCGAGCCAGCGATCAACGCCATGCCAACCATGTGTCCCGAACGCGCCCGCGCGGCCGCCAGGGCTCTCTCGAACGAGCAAGCGAATCATCCCGGCTGGCTTGGCGGCCTGCCTCTCGGCATCAAGGACCTGGATCGGGTCAAGGGCGTCCGGACAACTTTCGGAACCCTGGGTCTTTCGGATCATGTCCCCGACTTCTCGGACCACTTTGTCGAAAGGCTGGAGCAGCGCGGCGGGCTTGTCGTCGGCAAGACCAACACGCCCGAGATGGGTGCGGGCGGCAACACCTTCAACGCCGTATTCGGCGCCACGAGGAACCCATGGAACACCGCCCTCAACCCCGGCGGGTCCTCGGGAGGGGCTGCCGCGTCGCTCGCCACGGGCGAAACGTGGCTCAGCCAGGGCTCGGATCATGGCGGTTCGCTGCGCACGCCGGCGGCCTATTGCGGCGTTGTCGGACTTCGCACCACGCCTGGTCGCGTGCCGACGACGCTTGTCGCGGGCGTCAGCGCAGCCCACATTGGCGATGGCGTGATCGGTCCCATGGCGCGTTCGGTCCGGGACTGTGCGCTGTTTCTGGACACTCTCTCAGGATTCGAGCCGCGGTTTCCGCTGTCTCTGCCTTCGCCAAACACGTCGTTTCAGGATGCCGTTGCTAGATCGACGCCAAGGGTGCGGATCGCCTATTCTTCCGACCTTGGCGGCCTCTGCCCGGTGGAAGTCCCGATCCGTAACGCTCTCGCATCGGCCCTCGAAAGGGTCGAGGCCGAAGGCGGAACGGTCATCGAGGACTGCCCGGACCTGACCGGCCTGGAGGACACCTACCGTAAGCTGCGGGCACTCGGCCTCGTGGCTGCCTTCTCACGCCTGCCAAAGGAAATCCATCAGCACTTCAAGCCTGCGCTGCGCGACAACTGGGCATATGCACGGACCTTGACGCTGGAGGACTTTGCCGATGCCTACATCGACCGGACGCGGCTGTTCCTGGTGATGCAGCGCTTTCTTGAGGACTTCGACGTGCTCGCCTGCCCGGCCGTGAGCTGCATGCCAAGGAATTCGGACGTCGAATGGATCGACGAGGTCGAGGGCGAAACCTTCGACGACTATCTTGGCTGGATGAAGTTCGCCTTTCTTGCCACGACCGCCGGGCTGCCCGCGGCTTCGCTTCCGGTCGCGGTTTCCAGGCAAGGTTTGCCCATCGGCATCCAGCTGGTCGGACCGCCCCGGGGGGAGGCGACCGTTCTGGCCGTCGCGCGAGCCGTCGAGATGGCGGTCGGCGGCCCGTTCGGGCCGATCGATCCGGTTGTCGCGTAGTAGCGGACTGCAGGCAACACAGGCATTCGACCGCGCGACGCCCTCGCATGTTCCCGCGGCGTCCTCGAAGGCAAATTTTGGCGCACCCGATCCCGACTTCGAAATTACGCGGTCGCAACCGTTGTTCCCAGGCATGGCGCCGCTGTTGATTCCGTGTCCGCGGTCGGAGGCACCACGGCTGGCTCTACAGGTTGGGCGGCCGAGGCCCGCGTTCATCTTGGGTAAGGTGCTGGGGAGTTCCAAGGGCTACGTTGAGGTAGACTCGCGTAGGGTCCGATTTCGCGAGATAAAAGGCGGGTGACCTCCGGCGCCAGCACCTGACCCGCATGGACATGCACGGAAATTGGCCGGATCGCCGACGGCCCCTTGACCATCGTCCGGCCGATTGCAGGACGGCAAGACGTCCTGGCGGTCACGGACAGGCGCGGGTCTGGGCGTCGAGGGAGCGCAACCAGCTTCAATCCGGATCAAGCGCTGCAATCACGAGATCGGCTCTCCTGTCGGCGTCCGGCTCTCCCGGGTCGAGCGCCATTCCACCGACAAGCGCCTGCCACCTGGCAGCCGCTTCGGACATCGTGGCGGGCAAGTTCAGGCTTGCCACCATCTTCGCCGCCTCTTCCATCTCGGCGCCGCGCCTTTCTCCGTGAATCATCATGCGATCCAGGGCATAGGCGCCCCGCTCCGCCCAGCGAAACCCGGGATGGGTGGCATCCAGCGACGAAAGAACTTCGTCCGTGACGCCGAGCTTCCGCCCGGCGACAAGCATCTCGGCGGAAAGCGCCTCGATCCCCTTCACGGCAATTGAGCGGACGAGCTTGATCGCCGACGCCCTGCCTACGGGGCCTTCCACGACCGAAATGTTCATGTCGAGGCGCTTCATGGTCCGTGCAGCTTCGTCGGCATGAGCCCCGCTGGTCAGCACCGACGTCCTGTGCAGTGCGGGATGAACCGGCGTCATGACTGCAACGTCCATGTACCTTCCGCCCGCCGCCTCGATTGCGTCGCAAGACGCCTGCTTGATCTGGGGTGCCGACGAGTTGCAATCGAGGAACAGGCGGCTCTCGATGCCGGAACTTGCCGCGGCTTCTGCTGCGTCAAGAGATTGATCCGCTGTGACCATGGAAAAGACGACGTCGCAGGTCGAGATGGCCTCGCGCAATTCTTCACATCCGCGGATGCCATCGGCTCTGTAGTCGGCGTGCTTGCCGTTGCGCACGGATCCCGGAGTTTCGGTCTTGATGTCATAGGCCGAAACGTCAGGCATGCCGGTCGCTGACCAGCCCTGCACGAAAGCCCGTGCAGCCTCGCCATAGCCCAGGAAGGTCACCCGCGGGTAGTTGCCTGCATCATTGCGCGCCATCTCCGACACCTCCACGCTCTCCGCCGCCTTGCTATCAGGTTGCTGCGAGAAGCGAAATTCCGGACTGGGCCGGCATCGTCTGCAGTGCGAAACGCATTGGAATGCGATCGGTCGGTCAGCGCGGCGGACGTCCCGGTTCGACGGCCACTGAACGTGCAAGGCGCTCTCGTGCGAGCTCGCCGCCCTTGCCAGGATGACGCCAAACGAGGTGCCGCTGCCCGGCAGTCCGGACCGTGTCTTCGCGCTTCTGTCGAAGGCGACGGCGCTGCCAGGCTGGGCCATCGGCCAAACGGAATTCGACCCGATTTCGGATGTTGCCATGTAAGAGCCAGGCCGAATCCCATGGAATCAGCCGTTGGCCCCTTGAATCGCGGGGGTTTCCCTTTCGACCCTCCGGTGAATTCCGTGAAGTCGAACAGATGTCAGGTGGTCGCGCGCTGCGGGCTTGAGGCCTGGGCGTGCAGGTCCATCAGGTCGGGACGTGCGGATCGATGCGAATGTACGGCGCGTGCAAGGCACACGGACCGTGACATGGATCGATTGGACCCATACTTCCCCCGGACAAGCCAAGGAACCTGAATTCCGTCGTCAAGTGTCTCTATCCGCCTCGACGAGGCAACAAGCAATGAACTCCACAAGAAAGTACCGATTGTCTGCCTGAAGCGGGAGGGCGGGAACGTGCCGGCCAACGCGCAGGGGAAGCTCCTTCGGCCATGCAGTTGCGCCCGAGTTGAATTGGAGCGACTCTCACGAGTCCCGGATGTACCCCAGCCGCCCGTGGAAATCGGCCAAGGCGCTCGATCAGTCTGGTCGGCCGGATTGACCCGTTCTGTCGGGAGGATCGGGCATCCAGGCAAGCGCAGGATTTCTCTGACCCATTGCGGGGAATTGCGTCAAGATGAAGCGTGAATCGGTTGCGCCGGATGAACCCCAGAGACAATCGTCGATCTCTGGGGCCACTTGTGGCTCGCCGGAGGCGATGTCATCCTCGTCCAAGTACCGTCCGGCGTCGCTGCGATGATGCACAGCGTCAGGATGGTCGCCGCGAATGCCGGGCTAGGCAAACTGACAGTCGAGGTCGGCCGACCCTGGCCAAATTGAAAGGACCGCGCTTGGCCCTCAAGACCGCACTCGTCGGGATCGGCAAAATCGCCCGGGATCAGCACATTCCGGCGATCGAAGCCAATGTCGAATTCGAACTTGTCGCGACGGCCAGCCGAAACGCCGAGGTGGAGGGCATTCCCGCATTTCGCAACCTCGCGGGCCTTCTCGAGAACGTGCCGGAAGTGGATTGCGTTTCGTTGTGCACGCCGCCGGCGGCTCGGGATTCCGACGCGCGACTGGCCGCCGAGGCAGGATGCCACGTGATGCTGGAAAAGCCGCCCGGAACGACACTTGCAGAATTGCATGACCTTGCCTCGCTCGCCGAAATGTCGGGCGTGACGCTCTTTGCATCATGGCACTCGCGAGAGGCCGCCGCCGTGCGTGCGACCAGGGACTGGCTGAAGGGCAAGCGGGTAAGGGAAGTGAGAATCGACTGGAAGGAGGATGTCCGGTTCTGGCACCCCGGCCAGGACTGGATCTGGCAGGCGGACGGCTTCGGCGTGTTCGATCCGGGCATCAACGCCCTTTCCATCCTGACGGCAATCCACCCACGCCCCCTTGACGTTTCTGAAGCCAGTCTTTCGATTCCTGAGAATCGCGACACACCAGTCGCCGCGCGGATGCTTCTGCACGACTCGGAAGGAACGAAAGTGTCCGTGGAACTCGACTGGCTGGAAGAAGGATCCCCGAAATGGGACATCAGGATTCTGGCGGACAACGAGGAAGCACTGCTTTGCGACGGCGGGGCACGCCTGCTGATTGACGGTGAGGAAACCGTGTCGGGTCCGGATCGGGAATACCACGCGCTCTACGAGCGCCTCGCCGGATTGATCGCGTCAGGGTCAAGCGACGTTGACCTCTCGCCGATGCAGATCGTGTCTGACGTGATGGAAGTGGCGGACCGCGAGGTCGCCCCTCCGTTCGAGTGGTGAGGCGATGACCGCGGCCGCCCTCCTGATCGTCGCGGCTGGCCGCGGCGTGCGCGTCGGCGGCGACGTGCCGAAGCAATATGCCGATCTAGGTGGCAAGGCGTTGCTCAGGCACACCGTCGAACGCGTCCTCGCCCTCCCGGAGACGTCCTGCGTCCTGGCCGTCATCGGCAATGGGGACGACAAGCTTTATGGCGCGGCGATGGAAGGGATGGATCGGGATCGCCTGATGGACCCGGTCGTTGGCGGCGAAACCCGCGCGCAATCGGTTCGCGCCGGCCTTGAGGCGCTGGTTCCAATGGCGCCGGGAAACGTCCTGATCCACGATGCGGCCCGACCCTTCGTGACCCCTCGCATCATCCGCGGGGTCATCACTGCACTCGACAGGCACGACGGCGCCTTTCCCGCCCTGCCCGTCGTCGACGCGCTCTGGCTTGCGAAGGACGGCATCGCGCTGGAAGCGCGGTCCCGGAACGATCTTTGGCGCGCGCAGACGCCGCAGGGGTTCAAGTTCAAGCGCATCCTGGACGCGCACCGGAACTTCGCGGGCGACGCCGCCGACGATGTCGAAGTGGCCCGGGCCGCCGGGCTCGATGTGCGGGTCGTCGAGGGCTCCGAGGCCAATGTCAAGGTCACGACGCCGGACGATCTTGCCCGCGCACGGGTCCTGCTTGACCGATTTGCACGCCTTGACTGACAGGACGCGCCGCCGACCCCGGACGCCTCTATGGGTCAATGCGCGGCGAGGCAACCCGGCATGCAGCCGAGGCATGGAATTTGGCCAAGGATCAAGGCTTTGCGAATGCATCCGGGTCAGGCGCCACATGGATGGCCGACCTTGCGGTCCCCTTGCCGCAATTTTCCACATTTCTTTGGGACCCATTTGCTTGCCACACAATCACAAGGCTTTGACCCAATCCGGCTTGCTGAACTCAACATTTTCAAGAGGAAGCGAGAGTTGGTCAGAAGGGCATGCTCTCAAGGGTCTGGGCATGGAAGGGAACGCGCCCGCGCATAGTGCGGGACCGCCGCTACGGATAGGCCTGCCTGTTCTCCGCGGCCTGACCGGAGACCGGGAGCGCGGTCACGCATGCCTGCGCCAAGGCCAACACCAAAAAGATGAACTGCCATCTCCGAGATCGGAGGGCGGGTTCCTCCGGGCAAGCATGCTCTCGTCGTCATCGACGGAGCGGGCTGGCACGGGTCCGGGGGACTGGCGATCCCCGCCAATGTCTTCCTGTTCCGGCTGCCACCCCGCAGTCCGGAGCAGAACCCCTTCGAGACACTGTTCCCGGTCCTGAAGCATCGCCGCCTCTCCAACCGCGTGTTCGAAAGCGCCGAGCATGTCACGGAGTCGGTCGAAGACGTGTGGAACGGGTTCACCCGCAAGACAGGAGAGTTCATGCGGGTCACCGCAAGAGCGTGGGCCCTGCTGTGAAGTGCTGGCTCGCTTCCATCCGTGGTTGGAATCTCTTATTTTTTCATTTATGTCAGCATCTTATAATATTTTTTGCATACGTTTGCAAAAATAGCTTGCCGAATCGCCAACCCTGAGTCTACCGTAAGAAATCTGCTGCGGTTCTGCCCGCAACCACTGGGGGAGGGAGAGCATGGCCGAAATCGTCTTGAGCAACATCACCAAACGGTGGGGCAGCTTCGTTGGCGTGCATGATTTTGACCTGACAATTGCAGATCGCGAGTTTCTCGTTCTTCTCGGCCCTTCGGGCTGCGGCAAGACGACTACGATGCGCATGGTCGCGGGGCTCGAGGACCCGTCTTCGGGCGAAATCTCGATTGACGGCCGTGTCGTCAATGACCTTGAGCCGAAAGACCGCGACGTCGCCATGGTGTTCCAGTCCTACGCGCTCTACCCCAACATGAACGTCTACGAGAACATCCGCTTTCCTCTGAAGGTCCGCGGTGTCGACCCCGCTACGCATGATGAAAGGGTGCGCCGCGCCTCTGCCATGGTGGAGCTGGATGACTTCCTGCACCGCAGGCCGGCGGAACTGTCGGGCGGGCAGCGGCAGCGTGTCGCGCTCGCCCGGGCGATCGTGCGGGAACCCAACGTCTTCCTGATGGACGAACCGCTCTCGAACCTTGACGCCAAGCTCCGGGTCTCCACCCGGGCCCAGATCAAGAACCTGAGCCACGAGCTGGCCGTGACAACGGTTTACGTGACCCATGACCAGATCGAAGCCATGACGCTCGCCGATCGCGTTGTTGTCATGAAGCAGGGGGTCGTGCAGCAAGTTGGCACGCCGACCGAGATTTACGACAAACCCGCCAACGCATTCGTGGCGAGCTTCATCGGCAACCCGGCCATGAACCTTGTTGATGGCGAGATGGCCGGCGGTTCCTTCAAGGCCGAAAACACGTTGATCGAAGGCCTTTCGGCGCCGGAAGGCCCGCTGACCCTTGGCTTCCGCGCCGAGGATGCAGGGGTGGTCTCCGAGGGCGGCCAGATCAACGCCCCGATCTACACGATGGAGCTCCTGGGGGACGCAACCATGGTGTCCGTCCGTATCGGCGGCTCTCTGGTATCCGTGAAGGCCGACAAGAACTATCGCGCCGAAATCGACGACACAGTTTCGATCCGCATCTCGACAGATCACTGCCACCTCTTCGATGCGAAGACGGGAGAGCGTGTCGGGGACTGACCCCACGCCATGACCCCGGTCCGGCAAGGGCCGTGGTTCACCGAGCGGTGCGCGGTTGCAAGGCGCACCGAACCAACAGGAACCAAGGAGAGTACAATGTTTCTGAAGAAAGCAGCCCTCGCGGGCGCCGTAGCCAGCCTCATGGGTTCGGCAGCATTCGCGGCAGACTGTGGTCCGTCCGGCAAGTCGGTCCGGATCCTCGGCTCCGACTTCCCGGCCATTCAGGTCGTTGCTGGCGCCGCAGAAGCCAATTGCGCGGCAAATGCCGGCGAGTTCACCATCAACCTGCGCGACAACACGCGTGACATGATGAACCAGGCCCTGACCCCGAACCCGGCAGAGTACACATCGGTCATCGTCGCCAACTCGACCCTGACCCAGCTGATGAACGACGGCCTGGTCCGCCCGCTGGACGAATATGTTGCAAAATACGGCCAGCACCTGAAGCCGTCGCAGCTGATCACCATCGGCGGCAATGTCATGGCCGTGGCCTTCATGGCGAACTCGCAGCACCTGTATTCGCGCACCGACGTCCTCGAGCAGGCCGGTGTCGAAGGGATCCCGGCAACTGTTGAAGAAGTCGTTGCAGCGGCCGAGAAAATCCGCGCTGCAGGCATCATGGAACATCCGATCGTGATGAACATGAAGGTTGGCTGGAACGTCGGCGAAATTTTCAACCTGTTCTTCTTCGCCAACGGCGGTGAGCTGTTCAAGCCGGGTTCGGCCGAGCCGAACGTCAACTCGCCCGAAGGCATTGCCGCTCTGGGGACGATCAAGTCGCTGCTCGAGTACGCACACCCGGATCACCTGAGCCATGCCTCGAACGAGACCCAGGGTCTGTGGGAAGCCGGCAAGGCGGCCATGGCCATCATGTGGGGGTCGCGCGGTGGTGCGGTTCTTGACGACGAGGGCTCGAGCGACGAAGTCACGTCAAACACCGTCTTGTCTGCAGCACCGACGGCAGGCGGCGGATCGACGCCGGCCGCGACCCTGTGGTGGGATGGCGTGACCGTCGCCAAGAACATTCCGGATGAAGACGCGGAAGCCACCTTCGCGGCTCTGGTCAGCGGCCTGACCCCTGATCTGATGGAAGAGCACAACGACAAGGCCATCTGGCTGATCGAGGGCTTCCAGCCCGGCCCGGCAGCAGCAGGTGTTTCGGCAACTGCGGCAGCTGGTGCCAAGCCTTACCCGATGATCCCGTTCATCAACCTGATGCACAACGCATTGGGCTCCGAACTGGTGGACTTCTACAAGGGTGACGAGAGCGCAGAAGACGCTCTGGCTGACGTTGAAGCGGCTTACCGGACCTCTGCGAAGGAAGCAGGCTTCCTGCAGTAGCCTCTCCCGTGAAGGGGGCCCTCGGGGGCCCTCTTCAACCCATTGGATTTCACGACGGGGCACATGCGATGAAACACCGTACGTTCTTTTGGTTCATCTTGCCGACGCTCTCGGCGATGATACTCTTTATCGCCCTGCCCATCGTCTCGGTCTTCATCCAGTCGCTGTTTGTGCAGCACGAACAGGTTCTGGTGGTTTCTGAAAGCTGCGGCCCCTTCGGCTGTGTTGAGGAAACCCAGGTCGATACGGAAGCGACTGCCAAGCTGCGCGAAGAGCAGCCTCTTGGCCGATTCAACGGCCTGGCCACGTATTTTGACCGCTCCCACCTCGCGTCCGCAGAGATCGCCGAGGTCTGGCACGCATCGACCGGATTGTCATCCTTCATTGATGGCATAATGGACCTGAAATTCTACAAGGCCCTGGTCTTTACGCTGACCTACACCTTTGTTGTGACGCCCCTGGTCTTGATTTTCGGACTGGCCGTTGCCGTCGGCGTGAACAACCTGCCCAAGGCGTTCCGTGGCGTGGCGATTTTCATCTCGCTCCTGCCTTTCCTTGTCGCGACGATTGTCGGCTCGATGATCCTTTCCTGGATGGTCGATGGTGAAGGCATCATCGGCGCAACGCTTCAGAATATCTTCAACGACCCGTCTCTCAGCATCAAGGCCTCGACGCCGCTCATGTGGATCATGCTGATGGTCTACGGGGTCTGGCACACCCTGCCATTCGCCTTCATCACGTTTTACGCCGGGCTGCAAACGGTGCCCAAGGACACGTTGGAGGCTGCCCGAGTGGACGGAGCCAACAAGTGGCAGACGATGATCAACGTCGTGGTTCCACACCTGATGCCGCTCGTGTCCTTCGTCACGCTGATGCTTCTGATGGACAATTTCCGGGTGTTCGAACCGCTGGTCAGCTTCCAGGCGGAGGCTCACGCCCAGTCACTGAGCACCTTCATCGTCAGCGACCTCCGTGAAGCCGGCAATCCGCTCTACGCCTCCGCCAGTGCGACCTCGATGCTGACGATCCTCGGTGTCGTGATCCTGCTTACACCCGTGTTGATCCGCACCTGGCGCGATTTCAACGCCAAGGCACATTGAGGAGACGACAAACATGGCGACGAAGGCAGAAACCCGTCTCACAACGCTAAAGGCTGTTTCCTATGCGCTCGTGATCGCCTGGCTGATCATCGCGGCCTTTCCCTTCCTTTGGACGGTATGGGGCAGCTTCAAGGTGCAGGGCGACTTTTTCTCGAAAGCGGACTGGACAAACGCCATCTACGGCATCTTGACGACCCGTGAGACCGGTGGTGCCTTCACGCTCAAAGGCTACTACGGTGCGTGGATCCAGGAGGAGTTCTGGAGAAACGTGTTCAACACCATGGTCATCGTTTTCTTCACCGTCTGCATTTCGCTCACCTTCGGAACGCTCGGCGGGTACGCGCTGGCCCGCTCCGGCTTCCGTTATGCATTCTGGGTCCTGATGGCCGCCCTCGCGTTCCGCGCAATGCCGCACATCACGCTGGTTTCGGGTTACATGCTTCCGTTCTTCGAGTGGAACATCTGGGGACTGAAGGCGACAACCGTCATCGTGCTTGTGGCGATCAACCAGCCCTTCACGCTCTGGATGCTGCACTCGTTCTTCCTGAACATCCCGAAAGACATGGACGAAAGTGCCATGGTCGACGGCTGCACCCGGTTCCAGGCCTTCTGGAACGTCATCGTGCCGGTCATGTGGCCAGGGGTGATTACCACGGGCCTCTTCAGCTTCCTGCTCGCCTACAATGACTATGCTGTCACCTCGATGCTGCTGAGCAAACCGAACGAGACGATGGTCCCGGCGGTCGCCAGCTTCCTCGGTTCGGTTCAGGTGCAGGGCAACATCATGTTCGCGGTCGCAGCCGTTGTCTCGGCCACGGCACCGCTCTTCGTGCTGATCCTGTTCTTCCAGCGCCAGATCGTAAGCGGCCTGACGGCGGGCGCGGTCAAGGGTTGAACCCCCGTACTGGCAACGCGCGGCGCTGTCCGCGGCTCGGGAACCTGGGAGAGAAGACGCCATGGCCAGCGTTCACGAGTTGAATCGCGCTGCCCTCGATCCGCTGCGCGCGGCCCAGCATGACTGGGGCGAGGCGACATTGCGCCGGGCGCTCGGCAAAGTCCTTGCCCCCGAAGCGGCGTGTCACCTTGCTCACCCGTTCGGGGACATGACGGGACCGGAGCAGTTTCACGACCGGGCGCTGTCATTGCTCAAGTCCGCATGGCCCGACGTCGAGCGGCGTGACTGGATCGTGATGGCGGGCAACGACGATCACGGGCAAGACTGGGTTGGCTGCGGCGGCCATTTCATGGGCACGTTCCTGGCGCCGTTTCTCGACATCCCGCCGACGGGCCACCTTGCGCACATGCGATTTCACGAATTCTACCGGTTCGAGTCCGGCCGGGTCGTCGAATGCCAGGCGCTTTGGGATGTCCCCGAAGTCATGATGCAAGCGAATGCATGGCCGATGGCACCATCCCTCGGTCGCGAATTCTGCATTCCCGGCCCGTCATCAGGTGACGGCCTGTTCCGCCCGCCGAGGGACGACGTGATGAGCAGGGCCAGCAAGGAAATTGTTCTGGACATGCTGCAGCACATGAAGCGCCACCCGTCACAGGGCGGCCCCGAGGTAATGGAGATGCCACGTTTTTGGGACGCGCGCATGAACTGGTACGGTCCTGCAGGAATTGGCACGGGCCGGGGGATCGAGGGATTCCGCAACTGGCACCAGATCCCGTTCCTGAGGGCCATGCCGGACCGGGGTTCCAAGGCAGATCAGGTCACGTACCATTTCTTCGGCGACAACAACTACTGTGCCGTGACCGGATGGCCCAACATGATCCAGACGCTGACGCAAGACGGCTGGCTGGGCATCGCGCCGTCGGGCAAGGAGATCACGATGCGCTCGCTGGACTTCTGGCGCATCAAGAACGGAAAGATCCGGGAGAACTGGGTGATGGTGGACATCCTCGACACCTATCGGCAGCTTGGCGTCGACGTGCTTGCCAGGCTTCGGGAGTTCAACAAGGCTCGCAATCTTGGCCGTATCAATCCAGGCGGCGGGCATCCATAGGCCTGCCGCGAGCTGGCGCTCCGCAAGCAAGAGCCGTTGCATGCGACCGAACGGTCTCCTTCGGAGAGTCATTCACGCAACTCGAAGCACCCGATTGCGGGACCCGTTCAGCGACATCGTCCAAGACACTTCATGACAACCAGAACCGATGCGGATGTCGTGAATGCAGTCGATTCAGGCTGCTCAGGTGCCGCCATCTCCCGGCCGTGCCAACGGCAGGCTTCCGTCAGCCGCCTTGCCGGAAAGCCAGTCATGCAGCTTTGACCACCTGCGCCGTGCCGAAGCGTTCCCGACCGCCATTGCGACCGCCTTCTTCTGTCCAACCAGAACGACGAGCCTCCTTCCGCGCGTGACACCGGTATAGATCAGGTTGCGCTGCAGCATCACGTAGTGCTGCATCATTACCGGAATGACGACGGCCGGGAATTCCGATCCTTGGCTCTTGTGAATCGTTGCCGCGTAAGCCGGTACCAGCGCATCGAGTTCCCCGAATCCAATCTTGACGGACCGACCATCGAATTCCACAGCTATCTCGCTCTCGTCCGGATCGACGGACGTGATCATTCCAATGTCACCGTTGAAAATGTCCTTCTCGTAGTCGTTCGCGATCTGCATGACCTTGTCGCCTTTCCCGTAGGTCCTCCCAAAGCGCTCGACCTTGCGTTCACCAGGTGGATTCAGGACGGACTGCAACTCGATGTTCAGCGAGTTCGCGCCCACGCCGCCCCGGTTCATCGGGCAAAGCACCTGGATGTCCCTGATCGGATCCATTCCGAACCGTTTCGGAATTCGGTTCCTGACGAGCTCGGTGATGCGAAGGACAGCCTGTTCCGGATCTTCGGCGGGCACGAAATGGAAATCGGCATCGCCATCCACCGTGGAAAGGTCGGGCACGCGCCCGTCGTTGATCCTGTGGGCGCTCGTGACGATCTTGCTTTGCGCCGCCTGTCGAAACACTTCCGTCAGCCGCACAACCGGGACGGCCCCGGAATTGATGATATCGGCCAGCACCTGGCCGGGGCCGACGGAGGGCAGCTGGTCGATGTCGCCCACGACATGAAGGGCTGCCGTGCTCGGCAACGCCCTGAGCAAAGACTGCATCAGGGGAACGTCGACCATCGAGGCCTCGTCCACGACGAGCAGGTCGCAGTCAAGCGGGTTGTCCTCGTTTCGCTTGAAGCCGAATTTCATGGGATCGAATTCCAGGGTCCGGTGGATCGTCTTTGCTTCCATCCCCGTTGCCTCGGTCATGCGCTTGGCGGCGCGTCCGGTCGGTGCGCACAGAATCAGCTTCATCCTCTTCGCCGCCAGGATGCGAAGGATGGAGTTCACGATGGTCGTCTTGCCGACACCGGGACCGCCGGTGATGACCAGCACCTTGGATGTCAGCGCGAGCCTAATTGCCTCGGCCTGGCTGGACGCAAGTGTCAGCCCGGTCCTCCTCTCGATCCAGGGCAAGGCCCGGCCCGCATCGATTGAAGGCCATGGCAGGGCACACACAATGATCCGGCGTACATGGCTCGCGATGCTGCGCTCCGCCTGGTAGAGGCCCGTCAAGAAGATGCAGTCCGTGTCACCTACCCGGTCGGCCGTGACATTGCCTTCCCCGAGTTCCAGTGCCATCGCCGTCTCGACAAGGGGACCGGGCACGTCCAGCAACTCCCCTGCCAGGGAATGCAGTTCGCCTCTGGGCAGGCCGCAGTGCCCGTTGCCCATTGCTTCGCTCAACGCGAAAGAGATTCCTGCACGCACACGGATCATGGCGGTCTTTTCGATGCCGATCTTCCCTGCAATGGTGTCCGCCGTACGGAACCCGATGCCACGGATGTCTTTCGCCAGCTGATAGGGATTCTCGCTCAGAACCTGTACAGCGTCGGGACCATAGGTCTTGTAGATCCTGACGGCTCGCGCGGTGCCGACGCCATGATGGTGGAGGAAGACCATGATTTCCCTGACGATTTTTTGGTCCGACCAGCTTTCCTTGATCTTGTCCGCACGAATGGGCCCGATCCCTTCGACCTCTCGCAGACGCTCGGGATTTGCCTCGATGACGTCAAAGACGTCCTTGCCGAAGTGCCTGACCAACCGGTCTGCGTAAACCGGCCCGATGCCCCGGATCATGCCGGAGCCGAGATACTTCTGGATGCCTTCGAGCGTTGTCGGCGCGGATGCCTTCAGGAAGCGCGCCTTGAACTGAAGGCCATAGTTCCGGTCGTTCTGCCAGGAACCCGATGCCGTGACCCATTCACCGGCAGAGATCATCGCCGCGCTGCCAACGACGGTGACAACGTCGCGATGGCCACGTGCCTTTATGCGCAAAACGCAGAATCCGCTCTCGGATGAATGGAAAGCGACACGCTCGACGAGCCCGGAAAGCACCTCCGCTTGCTCTGCGTCAGCCATCAGAAGACCGCTTCAGACGATCTCGGGAACTGCCAAGTCCACGCGCCATGCATGTCTCCTGGCTCCGCCGACGGACACCTTCGCAATTTGCAGCAAATGCAATGGTAAGCCTGTGGTTCAGGATGGGCCCAATCCCTTCTGGTCAACGCTTGAATGCCCGGTCAATTCGGAATGCGGTCCACCTCATCTGGCTCCTGGTTCAAATCCCGACACCAGCACGCCTTGCGAAATAGCTTGAGTTGCCAGGCGAATCCAGCTTCCCGGGGCGCGAAGGCCGTCCCGCGCCAAGCTACCGGAAGGTCGCGCGGCCGTCCTGACCGAACAGGAATTGCCGTCCGAAAGTTGCTCCGGTGTCCCGGCAATGAGCATCCTTGGCGCTCGGGATCGTTCGGCCCGAGACTGATGGGCGTGCAACACATCCAATCGAAGCGGCCATCACGATCACCCGGCGCTTGCCAAACGGGAGCGATCGCGATGCTACGCGACGGATTCAATCCGAGCCCGTTGCGCTGTCCGGACAGGATCACCGGGAATTCGCGCTTGCCGCAAGTTGACCGCTCCGATAGACCCGACGACGGAGACGTGGCCGAGTGGTCGAAGGCGCTCCCCTGCTAAGGGAGTAGACGGGGAACCGTCTCGAGGGTTCGAATCCCTTCGTCTCCGCCACCTGCAATTCGCGAACCCAAGAGGAAATCCTTGGCAAGGAATTTTTCTTCCTTGATTCAACGGGGTATGGCCGAGCCATCCGACTTTTGGAGTCTCGCTTTCGCGCAAAAGACCGGCTTCCATGCCCCCCGCGTCTCTTGCCGCCCGCTCTTCAGCCAAGGAAGCGCCCTGCCGTGATGCTCGACCAGAGGGCCGCACTAGTTCCAAAAGCGCCCCCGCACGCGGGCCTCTCGCAGCCCTTGTGGCGTCTCTACGAACAGTTCTGTGCCCGGACTCCAATGGACCGCATCCACCATCCCGATTGCAACGTTGGTCCGGAAGTCTGGCGACCAGGCCGCCGATGTCACCTGACCGACTCTCGCACCGTCCTCAATCAACGGCCAAGCCGTGCGGGCGTGTCCGAGCGCCTCTCCCAGGATCGAAATCGCGCGAATCTGGCGTTCAGGGCCCAGCGCGGCTTCTAGCGCGAGCGCCTCCCGGCCGACATGCTCCAGCCCCTCGACGGGCTTGCAGTACTTGCCAAGACCGCATTCCAACGGGGTGTTGTCCATTGTCATGTCATTGCCGTAGCTCAACAACCCGCTCTCGACCCGTTCGATCAGGTTCGGGCAGCCCGGGCGCACGTTCAGGTCTTCTCCAGCCTTGAACAGGGCATCCCAGAGAGGCATGCCATGCTGACTGCCCGCAACATAGATCTCGTACCCGCCCTGTTTCGAATAGCCCGAGCGCGCAACGATGAACGAGGTGTCCATGAAGGCCATCCGCTTATGGCGGAAGAAGCGGATGTCATGCACGTCAGGACCAAAGACACGCTCCATCAGGGCGCCCGATTTCGGCCCCTGAACGGCCAGCGGCGACACGTCCGGCTCGAACACGTTGACGTCCAGTCCCGCGCCAAGCGCCAGACCCTTGACCCAGAACAGCAGGTCGCTATCGGCAATCGAGATCCACCAGCGCGCGTCGCTGTGCTTGATCGCGACCGGATCGTTCAGCATTTTGCCGTTTTCATCAACGATCGGCACATAGTGGCATTGATCGAGTTGCATCTTGCGCAGATCACGCGGCGTCAGCATCTGCATCAGCCGTGCGGCATCCGCGCCGTTCAGTTCGATCTGACGTTCCACCGAAACGTCCCAGACCTGCACATGTTCCTTCAGATGGTGATAGTCGGATTCCATGTCCTCGAAGACCGTCGGCAGAAGCATGCGATTGTAGACAGTGTAGGCCTTGACACCGGTGGCTTCGACACCGGGCGTAAACGGCGTCTCGCGCAGGCGGCGGGAGAGCGAAATCAGGTACGCCATTCAGGTGCTCATGGACTTTGCGGCATCGCGCAGCTGAAACTTCTGGATCTTGCCGGTAGAGGTTTTGGGAAGTTCGGAGAATACGACAGCTTTCGGAGTCTTGAAGCCGGCGAGATGCTCTCGGCAAAACTTGATGATCTCGTCTGCGGTCGCCCGTGCTTCGGGCCGCAATTCAACAAATGCGCAGGGCACTTCGCCCCATTTGTCGTCAGGCATCGCGACTACCGCTGCCACCTGGACCGCTGGGTGGCGAAACAGCACGGCCTCGACTTCGACGGACGATATGTTCTCGCCTCCTGAAATGATGACGTCCTTCAGCCGGTCGCGGATCTGCATGTATCCGTCGGGATGCACCACGGCGGCGTCGCCCGACCAGAACCAGCCATCTTCGAAGGCTTTTGCCGTGGCGTCGGGATCCTTGTAATACCCCTTCATCACGGTGTTGCCGCGCACCGCGATCTCGCCCTGGGTCCTTCCATCCATGGGAACCGGTTGGCCGGTTTCAGCTTCGATGACCGAGACGGCTTCGACCATTGGCAGGGCAATGCCCTGTTGCGCCTGAAGCTGCGCCTGTTCGCCTGCCTCCAGCTCTTCCCAACCGTCCTGCCAAAGGCACATCGAAATGTGTCCATAGGTCTCGGTCAGCCCGTAGACCTGCATTACTTCGAACCCCATTGCCTTGGTCTTTTCCAGAACCGACGGCGGCGGCGGTGCGCCCGCAGTCAGCACCTTGATCGCCGGTTCAAACGGGTCGGAAGTACCTGAACCGGTCTCGGCGAGCATTTGCAGAACGATTGGCGCAGCGCCAAAATGGGTCACGCCATGGGTGCGCATCGTGCCCAGTATCAGCTCCGGCGCGGGCGTCCTGGTAAAGACCATGGTTCCGCCCAGCATGGCGATCACCCAAGGATGCCCCCAGCCGTTGCAGTGGAACATCGGCACGACGGAAAGATAGATCGGATAGTGCGGATTCCGCCAGGCCGCCACGGTTCCAAGCGCCATCAGATAGGCGCCACGGTGATGATAGACCACACCCTTGGGTCGCCCGGAGGTGCCGGAGGTGTAGTTCAGGGCGATGGCGTCCCATTCGTCATCCGGCAGGCCCAAGGCTTCAGCGGGCTCCGCATCCTGCAACAGTTCTTCGTAGTCCTGGCCACCCATGGTGTGCGACACGTTCGCGCTGGGATCGGCAATCTCGATGACGGGCAAGGTCTGCCCCAACTCCTCAAAAGCGTGGTTCAGGAGCGGGATCAGTTCCCGATCCACGATCACGGCCTTGGTGTCGGCGTGGTTCAGGATATAGGCAATCGTCCCCGGTTCGAGCCGTGTGTTCAGCGTGTTGATAACCGCGCCGGTCAGCGGCAGGGCGAAATGCAGTTCGAACAGCTCGGGGATGTTCGGGCAGAGCACCGACACGGTGTCGCCTTTTCCGATTCCCATCGCGACAAGACCGGCTGCAACCGCACGCACGCGCGCCGCCGTTTCCGCCCAGCTGCGCTGCAGATCACCATAGATCACGGCCGTGCGGGCGCCGTGGAGCGCTTCCGCCCGGCTCAGGAACGATACGGGCGACAGCGGCACGAAATTGGCTGAAACCTTGTCGAACTTCTCATAGTTCTCTTGCATCGTCGCTCCTCCCGAGAGACCAGTGCAGGGGGTGTGCGTGGGGGTCAGTTTTCGCCAAATCCCTTGGGCACTGGCAGGTCCGGCAGGGTCTTGGCGCGTTTCTGCAGGGCCCGGCCTATCACCACGCGGCTGATTTCGGTCGTGCCATCGACGATGCGCAGCATCTGGCTGAGCCGCGAAAGGCGATCCAGGCCATAGGGCTTGAGCAGCCCCATGCCGCCCAGCACCTGCGTGCAGGCATTGGCCGCGTTCACCGCCGCATCGGGCACGAAGCGTTTCGCATGGGCCGCCATGACCGGGCCTTCGGGCGTGCCAAGCGCATTGGCCGCCGCACGATAGAGCAGTCGCGACGCTACAAGATCAGTCGCAACGTCACCCAGCATCCACTGGATGCCGTCGAGATCAAGGTTCTTGCCACCGAACATCTTGCGGTTCTTGGAGTAGCTCAACGCGATGTCCAATGCGGCTTCCATCAGGCCACAGCATCCCGACGCAATCGAGACCCGGGCGATATCGATCGCCATCAGCGAGCCCTGAAGGCCCTGTCCGACCGGCAGGATGATGTTGTCCTCGGAGACGACCACATCACTCATGTACATCTCGCTCAGCGGCAGGAATTCATAGGACGGCGTGTCATAGCGCGGCCCGAAGGACAGTCCTTCGGCATCCGCCGGAATGGCGATCATGGCCATGTCGTGGTGGCCGGGCCTATCGGTGGTCTTGACCACGGTGAAATAGATGTCGGCCTCGCCGGCCAGCGACACCCAGGCCTTGGCGCCGTTGATGGTCCAGGTGCCGTCACCGTTGATCGCCGCGCGCGAGTACATGTTGGCCGCATCCGAGCCCGACTGCGGCTCCGTCAGCGCGAAGTTTGCCAGCTTGCGGCCCGAAGTCAGCTCGCGGCCCCATTTCTCCTTGAAGGCGTCGGTTCCGAAGCCGCAGCATGCATAGGTGCAGATATTGTGCATCGACAGCGCAAAGGCATAGGCGCCATCTCCCTTGCCCAGTTCCTCGTAGACACGGATGCCTTCGCCCAGCGGCAAGCCCTGACCGCCGAACTCCTCGGGGGCATACAACCCGGTCAGCCCCAGCGCCGCCGCCTTGTCGGACGCGTCCCGTGGCCAGACACCGGCCTTGTTCCAAGTCTCCACGTTAGGTCTGATCACCTCGTCCGTGTGGGCGCGGGCAGCGGCGAGAATGGTGTCGATCTGTGCTGGCATGGGTCCTCCCTGATCGCTGGAAAGCGTCCTTGAGCGCAATCTCTATTTTGTCATCGGGCATAGTGAAACAGGAAAATCCTTCTGGAGAACCTCTTGCAAGACCCCGCATTCGCACAGGATATCCCCGGAATCAGTCGGTTGTCTGAAAGTTCCGATCTGGATCTGGAGCCGCCTGCGCGGCATGTCGAAGGCGCATCACGGACCAAGGATGCAATGCGAGCTACAGCGCGGTCTGCCGCTACGCGGCCGCCTGGAAGCAGCGCCTTGGCGCTGGCGCATCGGGCGCAAACGTTCCCCAGGCGTTCAAGCCCGGTGACGCGTTCCAGTTCGACTGGAGCCAGGAATGCGTGTCAATGCCACTGCGCAATGCAGGGCGGCTTCCCTTCACGGATTGATCTTGCCGGGATCCTTCGATCTGAACGGCGACGTAGAACCGGCAACAGCATCGTCGTTCGTGACATCAACCTGGAATTGCCTGACCAACACGGCAATGAGTTCAGTTGCCTGCTCGATCCACTTTCGCGTCACATCTTCATCGGGAGCCTTCATGACCTTGCCCGAAGCGGTCGGATACCGGAATCCAGTCGAATAGACCGTGAGAGGTGAGAATTCCTCGAGATTGCGCTTGACGCCGAGGAAAGCCAGCTTGACATGCGAGCCGATGGCTCGCGCCTCAGACATCGAGCCGGACGCCTTCCCGCTTCACCTCATGGCTCAATGTCGTCACGGCATTCTGCGCTGACAGAAAGTCCGACTTCTTGACTGCGAGCAAGTCCAGCGAAAGGTCCACACGCTTCTTGACTTGCCAAAGCGTCATTGGATCCATCATGTCATCCGGGGCGTTGTCATCAATGATCGCCATGACATCCCAATCGGAGTCGTCGTGAAAATCGCCTCTTGCGCGACTGCCGAACAGCCAGACCTCCTCCGCGCACAAATCTGTGCGGCACAGTTCTACTAGTGTCGAAAGGCACTTGTCAGGCGTACGGATGGATGAAATCCCAGCCGGGATCATGCACGCAATCTTGGCGAAAAAGCTTGTCCAGTCAACCAAGATTGGGTGGCAGGCTGCAATGAAGAGTTGCGGCAAATTGTGGAAGAGCGCACTTGTCCTCGGTTCCCGCGACTCCAATCGCTTCATTGCCGCAGCCATGAAAGGCGCAATTGCGGCACCGTATCCTCCATGGCCTTGTCGGCGCTCAACGATCTCAAAGAAGAAGCCGTCGCCGCAAGGTCGGCTGTACAACTGGAAGAACTGGCCGCTGTCATCTTCGTCATAGAGGATGCGCATCTCCCGAAGCCGTCTGACCAACGCTCGCCGTCAAAGGTCCAATGTTTCGGGTCCGCGACTGGCCATGCCGACTCGGGACACGTCGTGCACGAGACCATTCGAAACGACCAACCCGATCTCGCTTCCCGACCCCGTGACAGGCGCAATTCCCATGCTGGCATCTTGTCCGTCCGCCGGGTTGCTGCCTGTTTCGGGGAATGGCCTCGCCGTCACGCTCAGACTTGGCTCGCTGCGTATGCAGCAAGCTTTCTTTGAAAGCCTGGACGCTCCGCGACTTCACGATTCAGCAGACCGACAGGTAGCTGACCTGCCCAAATGTCCAGAACCGAAGCAACGTCCGATGCGCCAATGCCGCCAAAGCACTGGTCGGTCCAGCAAAGCGCATGGGGAGTAACGATCACGTTGTCGAGCTTCAGGATCGGATCGTCGGCGTCCGGCGGCTCAACTTCAAATACGTCGAGCCCGGCACCTGCGATCCGGTTGTTTCGCAGCGCATCTGTCAAAGCTGCCTGATCGATGATTGGGCCGCGGGCGGTATTGATCAGAAACGCGGATGACTTCATTTGCGCGAGCCGGTCTTCATTGACCAGATGATGCGTATCCGGCGTCAGCGGGCAGTTGATCGCAATGACATCGGACTGGGTGAAGACCGTGTCGAGATCGACGAGGTCCACACTCAGTTCTGATGCCAGGGTGGCCTTGGCAAAGGGGTCGTGCGCGATGAACTTCATTCCAAGCGGCGCCGCCATGCGGTACATTTCCGCGCCAATGTTTCCAACGCCGACCGAGCCAAGGACGCGACCTTCGAGACCGACACCCATGTGGCCGCTGCGTGCGTTGAAACCCTCGGGGCCCTGGCGGGTCAGTCGGTCCTTGACCATCAACCTGCCAGTAAGTGCAAGCATCAACGTCAGTATTGACACGGCGACCGGACGCCTCACACCGTCCGGCGCAATGCAAACCGCTATGTCGCTTGCCGTGCACGCTCCGACATCAACCGTGTCATACCCAACGCCAAACCTGGCAACGACACAAAGGCGTCCGGATGAAGGAATGCTGTTTGAAGTAAACTCTTCTGACAACAAGATCAGCGCGTCGACGTCATCAAGGTCCTCAGCGGAGAGCGGGCTGCCGGGACCTAGGAAACATAGTTCCACTCCCTCGACATCGTTGAGAGGCGAGAGGTCGAACGAAGGAAACGTCATGCCACCGTCCGGGGTCCTGAATCCGGACGAAAGTGCCACTCGGAAGGAATCACCCATTCTGGGCCGCGTCCCTCAGCGCCGAAATTCCGTGGATTAGAGCGCCCTGATAAATTGCCGTGTCAGTTCCGTAGCAAATGAAATCAAAGCCTTGCTCGATGTCATGCAGTCCCTCCTGCGGCGATGCAACCAATCGTCCCAACGAAAGGCCGTGTCTCTTTGCCGCTGCGACGATGCGATTCAAGGCTTCCAGATAGTCGGGGTGGTCGAAGTGCCCGGGAACGCCCAGCGACACGGACAGGTCGAAGTGCCCAACCCACAGGCAATCGACGCCGGGTGTGGCGGCAATCTCGTCGGCATTCTCCGCTCCTTCACGTGTTTCGATCAAGGCGAAGAAGGTCGTCCGCTTGTTTGCGTCTTCCAGTCGTTCAGCCACGGGAACGCCACCATGCTGGAAGTTGTCATGAGCAATGCCTAACGCGACGCCGCGTCCGCCTGCCGGCGGATATTTCATGTGATGCACGATTCGTGCGGCTTCGTCAGAATTGCCGATCATTGGCGCCATGATCCCTTCTGCACCTGCGTCACAGAGGCGAGCAATCCCGTCATAGTCCTTGGATGGCGCGCGCACGATTGCTGGAATGCCCGCAGCTTCAAAATACCGAAGCACCTGCTTCAGTGTTTCGAAACCAAAACCTGAATGTTCCATGTCGAAGAAGGCGAACTCGCAACCTGCAGAAGCGAGCATATGTCCAATGCCGGGTGTTGCGAATTCACCGACATAGTGGCCGATCTTCGGGCATTGTGACCGCGTTAACGCAGCCATGGTTTCTTCCATCTCCATTGCCATTCTGGAGTATCCTCAAGCGGCCGACGCTTCGGTGGTCAGCCTGCCAAGACGGACGTTCCTTCCACCAAAGAAATTCTGGGACTCTTGGTCAAAGGCCAAGAAATGCGGCGCTTTCAGATGTGCCGTGAAAGCAGCCTCATCCGAATAGATTTCATACAGCGTGAATGCGGCAGCCTCGCTTTGGGTTTCAACGACATCAAACCGAAGGCATCCCGGCTCGTTCTGAAAGGACGCAGACGCATTTTGGGCCAGAAGTTCCCTGGCATCCGCCTTTGACGCGTCCGGAAGCAGCTCGAACTCGACAATGACCACGTATGGTTCAGTCGCTGCCATGGTGGCTTCCCTCTTCAAATCGTTGCATAATATCTCTTAGGTGTTGATCCATTGCTTGCCAGGCCTGCTCGGGTTCATGCGATGCAATTGCCTGATAGATCTTTTCGTGGCTTTCGAATGCACTGGCTTCAACGCCCTTGACCCTTAGTGAGACTGCACGTTGATTTGTAAGCCACTCTGCGATTGCCGAATGTAGTGCCGTGAAGACCGGGTTGTTTCCGATCTTGGCGATCGCGAGGTGAAATTCGACGTCCGTGCGCTCGAACGCAGCCGTGTCTCCCATCCCGTCTCGATTGGCAACCAGCGCAGCTTCCAGCGTCTCTATGTCCTGGGGCGTTGCGATTTCAGCAGCGTTTCGAGCTATGGCTGCTTCAAACAGGCGACGCGCATCCTGAAAGGCGCGTTCGCCGTCTTTCGTCGATAGCAAGAATCGAGCCGAGCCGGACAGCTGTTCAACGACCTTGGTCGTTGTTGGCCGCGCGACGATTGGCCTTCCCGTGTTGGAAACCTCAACGAATCCACTGCGCTGCAGCAAGAGAAGTGCTTCGCGAACGGCCGGGCGGCCAACGTTAAACGCCTCCATGAGATTTCGCTCCGATGGCAAACGATCTCCTTCCTCCAGCCCGCCCGACAGGATTTGCCTTTCGATCTGCTCCGCGACGTCTTCGTGGACTTTGCGCCGTCTTACGCTCTTGAATTCCATTCAGAACCTCACCCGCTCTCTTTCGATTTCTCAATTGCCTTGGACAGGTTCAGTTCGCTCAACCGTGCACGCTGAGCATCCAGGAACATTGCGATCAGGATGATCAGGCCCTGGATGACCTTCACCCAAAAGACCGAAACATGCATGAGGTTGAGGCCACGGTCTATGGTCGAGAGCAAAAGGACGCCGCCCAATGCCCCCAACATTGTGCCTCGGCCACCTTGAAGACTTACGCCCCCGATGACTGCGCCCGCGAAGACGGTGAAGATGAACCCCTCGCCGAGATTGGATTGAATGGAAACGACCCGGCCGGCCAACATCCAGCCCGCCAACGCCGCGAGCAGACCGCTGATCATGTAGACCTGCCTGATCCGGCGCTCGGTGTTGATGCCCATTGCTTCGGCTGCATCTCTATTGCCCCCGATGGCATAGAGCTCGCGACCAAAACGATGATGTTTCAGGATGAAGTGACCAATCAAGAACAGAAGGCCCGTCGCAACCACCGCGACAGTGATTTTCCCAAGGCCAGGAAGCACGAACGCTGTCTGGTGGCCCAGCCAATAAAAGACGTCTGCATCCGGATTGTTGAAACCGTTCACCGGGGCACCCTCGGAAAAAGCCAGCATGAATCCACGGATTATCAACAGGACAGCCAACGTAACGATGAAGTTGTGCATACGGCCAAACGTGATCAGGACACCAATGACGTAGCCGATGGCCGCACCGGTCGCGAGAGTGGCCGCAATTGAAAGATACGGGTTGAGGAAGACGCCGCCGCCGAACGTTGGCGCACCAGCAGGAACGATCAGCCAAAGCCCCATCAGGGCGGCCAGCCCGAGCGTTGATTCAGTGGACAGGTCAAAGTTTCCGCTAATCAGAACAAAAGTCTGCCCGATGACCAGGACGCCCAGTACAGCAGCAGCGGTCAGAATGTTCGAGATGTTTCGCTCTGTCAGGAAATGCTCTGACTGAAAAACGAAAAACGTGAATACAACCAAAAGGATAATCCAGATCATGTTGTCGATCAGGATGGATATCCGCTTGTCAGACAGCATTTGGTCGTTCCGCCACATTGTCGCCCGAAGTCTGGCTCGCCAGTCTTTGTTGCCGGCCCATTTGTTATGCCTCTTCGAGAGCGCCGGTGATCAGGCCGGTAACTTCTTCAAGGCTGGTATCGCCAATCGGCTTGTCCGCGATTTTGCGCCCCCTGCGAAGCACCGCGACGCGGTCACACACCTCGAAGACATCCCCCATACGATGACTGACCAGGATGACCGCGTGACCCGTGTCCCGAAGCTGCGCGATCCTTGCCAGCACTTCAGCCACCTGTCGCACCGAGATCGCCGCCGTTGGCTCATCGAGCAAGACCAGTTTGGGATCGGAGAGCCGCGTTCGCGCCAACGCCACCGCCTGCCTTTGGCCTCCCGACATCTGCTCGACCAGATCATGTGGCCGCGTTTCGGACTTCAGTTCTGCGAACAATTCGGCTGCCCGGCGGTTCATCGCAGCGTGTCTGAGCTTGTGGAACTGTCCGAATCCGGCTTGCAGTTCCCGGCCAAGAAAGACGTTGGCGGCCGCCGTCAGGTTGTCGCAAAGCGCCAGATCCTGGTACACGATCTCTATGCCAAGTTTCCTGGCATCGAGCGGGCTTGCAAAAACGGTGTCTTCGCCGTCAACGAATATCTGACCGGAAGTGGGCTGAACATTTCCTGCTATGATCTTCATGAGCGTTGATTTTCCGGCGCCATTGTCGCCCATCAACCCAACCGCCTCACCAGCCCCGATTTGAAAGTCAACGCCCTGCAAGGCATTGATAGCCCCAAAGCTTTTCTTGACGTTCTGCAATTCCAGATAGCTCATTGCTCGAATCCACGCGCCCCTGCATCAAGAACTCTTCAGACTCGCGACGCAAATCCACTTATGTCAGCATTTGCGCTGGTGCCAAGAGTGCCGCCCACGCCGGGGAGCGCAACGCCTCGGTCGCGCTCCCCGTCAGGCTTGGCGTTGGCCGTTGTCTACTGGTTGCCCCAAAGACCCGGGTTGTCGACGTTGTCCCTGGTGATCGAGGTCGTGCTCAAGTACAGCAGCATGCCGACATCGGTCATCTCAAGTCGGCCCGGCGACCAGAGCGCACCCTCCTGATGCACCAGGCCGGGCTCGATCGCCTCTCCGGCGAACTGCTTCGCCATGAATTCTGCAACGAGCGTGCCAAAGTCCGGGATCGGCTGACCGGATGTCTGGTCGGTGGCGCCCTGACGGATCAGTTCCAGATTGCCGCTGCAGCCATCGATTCCCGCGACGAATATGTGGCCATCTTCGCCAGCAGGCGCAAACTGGTCGATCTCCTTCAACGTCTGCACGGTACCGGCGGCATAGACGCAATCCGAATGCATGTAGATCCCGTCTATGGGTTGCGCCGAGGCGACGTCGCGAACGATCTCCACGCCCTTGGCGGCATCCCAGTCGCCCGGACGCGTGATCAGGGTGATGCCATCATGTTGATTGAGCACATCCTGGAAGCCGGCACCTCTGAGTTGCGCAACGTTCTGCGCAAGATTGCCCGTGATCTCCAGGACGGTGCCGCTCGGCGAGCCGTTCTTCGAAGTCAGGTGCGCGACCATGGCTTCACCCGCCTGCTGCCCGCCCAGGTAATTGTCCGAAAGAACGACCATGTCCACCACGCAACCCGAAGGCGCCCGGTCGATCGTGTAAAACGGAATGCCCGCCTCTTTCGCTGCCGCAACGCCGACGCAAATGCCTGCGCTGTCATCTGGCACGGCGACAATCGCCGACACGTTCTGGGTGATGAAGTCGTTGATGTCGTTGACCTGCTTCTGGGCGTCTCCGCCCGAGGTCACGGACAGGACCTTCCATCCGTGCTGCTCTGCACCCACAAGAAAGCCCCCTTGTATCTGCGACTGCGCGCCGTCGAGCGACGGTGCCGCGTATCCGACGATTATCTCATCGGCCGCCTGCGCCGCGCCGCTGAGCGCAAGACTGAGCGCACATGCAGCAACCAGCTGTTTCGAATGCATCCTATTCCTCCCTCTGGGTTCTTGTCTGACGACTCCGTTTGACGTCAGTCAGACGAAACAGCAGTTGTTTCGGTATGTCAATATGATACTATACGAATATATATTGTCATACCAATTTGGAGGGCAAGGTGCCGCAAGGGCAAAACGCGAGGGTCGCAGTCGTAGGGTGCGGCTTCTACGCGCAGAACCATCTTCACGCGTGGTCCGATCTCCGCGACCAGGGCGCCGAGCTTGCCGCAGTGTGCGACCTCGACCACGACAGGGCCAAGGCGGCCAGCGACCGGTTCGGCGTTCCCTGGCACGCTGACATTGCGCAGTTGCTGGACGAACACGCGATTGATCTGCTTGATATCGCGACACAGATGCGCAGCCACCAAGCGCTGGCAGCGATCGCTGCAAGGCGCGGCATCGCATCCATAGTGCAAAAGCCTCTCGCGCCAACGCTTGAGACAGCCCGTGCAATCGTCGAACTCGCGCAAGAGAAAGGCGTGTGGCTGGCCGTCCACGAGAACTTTCGTTTCGGCACCGGAATCAGGCGCGTGAAGCAGGAACTCGATGCGGGATCGATAGGCACCGCGAACTGGGCAAGAATTTCATTCAGGACAGGTTACGATGTCTATGCCGGTCAGCCTTATCTCGCGCAAGAAGACCGGCTGGTTGTCCTGGATTCGGGCATCCACGTTCTTGATCTTGCTCGATTCTTCTTGGGCGAAGTCGAACATCTTTCGTGCGAGTTGCAGAAGCGGAAGCCGGACATCGTGGGCGAGGATACCGCGACGATGCTGCTCAGGCACGTGTCGGGTGCCGTCTCCGTAGTTGAGTCCACTTACCAGTCAAAGCGCTCGCCTGACGTGTTTCCGGAGACAATGCTGGAGATCGAGGGCACCGACGGGGCAATCACCCTGGCGCAGAACCAGACGATGTCAGTGACGTCACACGGCAAGACCGAAACGCTCTCCGTTGGATCACCTCTTCTTTCCTGGACAAGCCATCCCTGGCATGCCTCGCAAGAGGCCGTCCTGCACGCCAATGCACATTTTCTCGACGCATTCAGAGATGGCCGAGATGCCGACACGTCCGGGGCGGACAATCTGAAGACCTTCGCCTTGGTGGAAGCTGCTTACGAGGCAGCGGAAACACACACATCGATAAAGCCAAGATTTGCATGACTGCTGACCGTCTGGATCACTCGCACACGGTTTCGCTGTTCGGCACGGACCAGCCGGTGCCAGAACGAAAAGTGCTGAGAGCCGGACCCTTGGAGGCCACCTGGGAAGCCGGCGCGCTGCGAAACATCCGCTACGGCGGTATCGAGATCCTGCGCGGGATCGCCTTTCTGTCACGGGATGAAAGCTGGGGGAACATTCCCGCCGAGATCGCAAATGTTCACATAGCCCAGGAAGAGGCCCGATTTCGACTTTCCTGTGACCTGGCATTTCTCGATGGGTTGCAGCGACTTGCGGGAACGGTCGACATTGAAGGCTCCTCGAATGGAAGTGTGACATTTTCCGTTTCTGCAACTGCGACGACGGATTTCGCGACCAATCGGACAGGGTTCACGATCCTGCATCCGTTGACGCACGTGGTCGGCCAACCTGTTGACGTGACCCACACCGATGGCACCAAGACCCGGCAGACGTTTCCGGAACGGATCAGCCCGGGTCAACCAGTCTTCGACATTCGGTCATTGACGCATGACCTTGGACCCGGCCTGAGGGTCGCAATCCAAATGGAGGGCGCCAAGTTCGAAATGGAGGACCACCGGAATTGGATGGACGCTTCCTACAAGACCTATGCGGGTTCACTGCTTGATCCGTGGCCGTACGTGATTGCCCAAGGCGAGCGCGTCACACAATCGGTGAGCGTGAAAGTGTCAGGGATTCCAGCTGCCAATGCCGTGTCTTCAGATCGTCCGGAAGTAATGGTGACGCCGGGGGATCGTGCAGGAGTGTTGCCCGACCTGGGAACGGCAATGTCCACGGAACCGCCGGCTGACCTCTCCCGATTCGTTGGCCAGCTGAATCATGCCAAACCGGCATATCTGGTGGTTCGCATCGACGGTCGGCAATTTGACCTGGATCGGCAGGCAGCAGATTTGACGGCAGTCGCTCGGACGGCGGACACCCCCCTGCACCTCGAAGTGATATTGTCTGCGACAAACAGCGCGGACCAGGAACTGGATGAGTTGGCCACCGCGCTGGGGCGCAACGACATTCTTCCTGCGGCAGTTGTTGTTACCCAAGCCCACGACATGATGTCCTTCCAGCCCGGGGACCCACGACCTTCAGGACCCTGCTATTTGGAAATGGCCACCGCCGCCCGACGTGCATTTCGGGACGTTCCAATTGGTGGGGGCATGGTGGCCTTCTTCACCGAATTGAACCGATTGCCAGTCCCGCATGGCGTGTTCGATTTCGTCACTCACACGGTTTGCCCGGCAGTCCATGCATCCGACGACCAATCGCTGATGGAGAATCTTGAAGCCGCCAAGTGGATTTTCGCTTCTGCCAAAGCCATGATTGGGTCCACTCCATACCGCCTTGGGCCTTCCTGGATATCCTCAAGGGTGAACCCCTATGGTGCCGCCGTTTTGCCGAACCTGGCTGATGAACGGATTTGCCTTGCCGAAAGTGACCCAAGACAGCGCGGCATCTTCGGCGCGTCCTGGGCTTTGGGGCTTGTGGCAGCAGCGGCAGAAGCAAGGCTGGACGCCGTGGCGCTTGCGTCCCTTACGGGCCCGCAGGGGCTGGCATTCGGACCAGGCGACCGCAGGCCGCCAGGATTTCCGTCAGCAGAGGTTACTCCGACCTTTCACGTGCTAAAGGGATTGGCGGCACATAAGTCCCGCCACTCAATCGCAATGACCGTCAGTGACCCGGAGGCTATCGCGGCAATGGGCATCGAAACCCCCGCCGGACCCGAGCTTTGGCTGGCAAACCTGACAGCGGAAGCAAAGGATGTGCACATAGACCCTTGGCACGGTCCTGCGACGTTGCACCTGTTGGATCATGCCCGATATTCGGATGCCCTAAAGCTGGACTTCCTGGATTCTCCCGGCATGAAAACGGACGATGCAGGCTCGCTGCGCCTTGCACCTTACGCAACGGCGCGACTGTCACCGGCAGTTGAGTGACGTCGCCCAATCGGCTTGCCCGACGTTAGCTTGTCGACTCGCTTCACGATGCTCTCAGCGTCGACTCCCTTGTGACGATACAAGTCGCCGATGGTGCCCGTTTGACCGAAAAGCCCAACGCCCAGCGACACCACTTGATGGCTGGAGACGCTTCCCGACCAGGACAACGTCGCGGGATGCCCGTCTGTCACGGTCACCAATTTGCAAGAGGGCGGCAGACCAGCCAACAGTCGTTCAGCGCAGGAATGGGCGTCTGCAATGCCTTGAGACCGCGCCCGCTGGGCAGCTGTCCAGCCTGTGTTCAGACGATCAGCCGAGGTCACGGCCAGAACGCCGGCGTCCCGCCGCGCTTCGCCGGCAAACCCGGTCGCGCATATGGCTTCTGGTGCGATGGCACCTTGACAGGCGATCACGGCATTGCTGTTTGGCCCAGGCTTTCGCAACCAGCAAGCCCCATCGACAGCGCCCTGTCGATAATCGTTTTCAATGCGCTTGCCGGGCTGTTCGAGCGAGTTTGTTGACAGCCGCAAGATTTGCCGAACCGCCGGCTTCATCGCGAAGCCTCGCATGTTCACCCGGGTTGCCATCTCCGTCCCGTTGAAGATAGTCGAACGCCCATTCCATGACGATGGCCAGTTCGTCGGCAGAGCCAGGCTCGAACGCGGCCAATCCGTCCTGACTCATCCCAATCAGCGGGGTCCCGACGGATTGACGCGCGCCACCTTCTGGGACCAACGTGACCCCGACGGCACTGCCTGGTGCGTGTGGTTGCGGCAAATCTCAGTGACTTCGAAAACTGTCTCGTCGGCAATTTGACCAGGGTCGACCGGGTGGCGTTCATCGAGTCGTCCATCTCTCTGCGTCGCGTCAAGTCTGCCCATGCACGGACGCCATTGGCCAGGCTGCATGACACCTGGGAACCTTGTCGCAATGCCGGACATCGGGCGATGAAGACTTGCTGGCTCGACCCATGGCGCTTCCAGCGACGAATGAAGCCGCAAGTTGAGCGGCTGCCCTTCTCGGCATTTGCGCTGGTGCCAAGAGTGCCGCCCACGCCGGGGAGCGCAACGCCTCGGTCGCGCTCCCCGTCAGGCTTGGCGTTGGCCGTTGTCTACTGGTTGCCCCAAAGACCCGGGTTGTCGACGTTGTCCCTGGTGATCGAGGTCGTGCTCAAGTACAGCAGCATGCCGACATCGGTCATCTCAAGTCGGCCCGGCGACCAGAGCGCACCCTCCTGATGCACCAGGCCGGGCTCGATCGCCTCTCCGGCGAACTGCTTCGCCATGAATTCTGCAACGAGCGTGCCAAAGTCCGGGATCGGCTGACCGGATGTCTGGTCGGTGGCGCCCTGACGGATCAGTTCCAGATTGCCGCTGCAGCCATCGATTCCCGCGACGAATATGTGGCCATCTTCGCCAGCAGGCGCAAACTGGTCGATCTCCTTCAACGTCTGCACGGTACCGGCGGCATAGACGCAATCCGAATGCATGTAGATCCCGTCTATGGGTTGCGCCGAGGCGACGTCGCGAACGATCTCCACGCCCTTGGCGGCATCCCAGTCGCCCGGACGCGTGATCAGGGTGATGCCATCATGTTGATTGAGCACATCCTGGAAGCCGGCACCTCTGAGTTGCGCAACGTTCTGCGCAAGATTGCCCGTGATCTCCAGGACGGTGCCGCTCGGCGAGCCGTTCTTCGAAGTCAGGTGCGCGACCATGGCTTCACCCGCCTGCTGCCCGCCCAGGTAATTGTCCGAAAGAACGACCATGTCCACCACGCAACCCGAAGGCGCCCGGTCGATCGTGTAAAACGGAATGCCCGCCTCTTTCGCTGCCGCAACGCCGACGCAAATGCCTGCGCTGTCATCTGGCACGGCGACAATCGCCGACACGTTCTGGGTGATGAAGTCGTTGATGTCGTTGACCTGCTTCTGGGCGTCTCCGCCCGAGGTCACGGACAGGACCTTCCATCCGTGCTGCTCTGCACCCACAAGAAAGCCCCCTTGTATCTGCGACTGCGCGCCGTCGAGCGACGGTGCCGCGTATCCGACGATTATCTCATCGGCCGCCTGCGCCGCGCCGCTGAGCGCAAGACTGAGCGCACATGCAGCAACCAGCTGTTTCGAATGCATCCTATTCCTCCCTCTGGGTTCTTGTCTGACGACTCCGTTTGACGTCAGTCAGACGAAACAGCAGTTGTTTCGGTATGTCAATATGATACTATACGAATATATATTGTCATACCAATTTGGAGGGCAAGGTGCCGCAAGGGCAAAACGCGAGGGTCGCAGTCGTAGGGTGCGGCTTCTACGCGCAGAACCATCTTCACGCGTGGTCCGATCTCCGCGACCAGGGCGCCGAGCTTGCCGCAGTGTGCGACCTCGACCACGACAGGGCCAAGGCGGCAGGCGTCGAGTGCGACGAGCTGTACAGAGACGGCCGCGACTTCAGCATGCCTGCGGCCACTCAACCAAGCTCCGACTGCGGCAATCTGTGAAAGAGCGCACATGCCTTCGCTTCCCATGACACCAAGCGCTTCATCGCGGCAGCCCTGAAAGGCGCATTGGCGGCACCGTATCCGCCATGGCCTTGTCGGCGCTCAACGATCTCAAAGAGGAAGCCGTCGCCGTAAGGCCGGCTGTACAACTGGAAGAACTGGCCGCTGTCATCTTCGTCGTAGAGGATGCGCCCCTCCCGAAGCCGTTCCAGCATGCCTGCGCCGAGCCCGAAACGTGCTTCAAGATCGTCGTAATAGTTCTCCGGGATCGGCAGCGCCTTGAACCCTCGCCCGCGCAGGCGCCTCTCGGTTTCGTTCAGGTCGTTCGACTCGAACGCCACGTGCTGCACGGCGGATCCCAGGCGCCCTGCAACGAATTGGCCCGCCAGCGTGCGGTCCGAATCCGCACCGTTCAAGGTGATGCGCCGGCTGGCATCCGGGCTCTCGATGGCCTGGCTTCGCACGACGCCCCCGGGGTCAACGACATCCACGATGGGCCTTTTCGACGCCTCGAACAGGGAGGTGCAGAAAAGGGACCACGTTAGCATCTCCTCGTGGCCCATGGTCCGTGCGACATGGTCCACGCGGGTCAGCCCGGCCCCTTCAAGCGCGTTGCCGGTTGCCGTGAACTCCACGTCCCAAACATCGGTCAGCCCGCTCGCTGCATCCAGGAAGTGCATGACGCCACCGCCGACCGAATGAATGGCAGGAAGGTGCAGTTCTCGCTGATCGATGCGCCGATGGAACAGCTTCACCTGCAGCGCCTCGGCCCTGCGAATGGTTCCAGCGGCATCTTTCACGCGCAGTCCGATGTCGCAAACGCTGGTTCCGCGTGACAGGTACGTTGAGTGCGCGAATCCCTCACGCTCGGCATTGAGGACGATGATTGTCTCGCCCTGTGTCCAGAGCGAGACATCCGTGTTGATGTGATCCGCGGCATGGCCAACCCCCGACGTCGACAAGAGAGCGCCGAGTCGATTTGCCTCGATCTCGTCGGCAGCAAATTCGATGAACTCGACTCCCTCGATCTCTGCTCCGGGCGGCATGGACGGGACGTCGAGATGGGGGGCCGGCTCAACCCGGTTTGCGTCATCCATGAGCGCCAGGAGAGATCTCATGCCGTCTTCGGCAATGGCCCGAGGGCTGCCGCCTCGAAACTGGTCGTTGAAGATCTCCAGCGAAGTCGGACCATCGTACCCGGTCGCGGCAACCGCTTGCATGAACGCCCGTACGTCCAGATCGCCTTCGCCGGGCACGTTGCGGAAGTGCCGCGACCAATGGAGCAAGTCCATCTCGATCAAGGGCGAATCCGCAAGCTGCACGAAGAAGATCTTGTCACCTGGAATGCGGCGGACGCTTTCCGGGCTCAGCTTCCGCCCAAGCGTGTGAAAGCTGTCGACGATCAGACCGATGCCCGGGTGGTCCGCGCGCCGCGCAAGATTTCCCATGCATCCCGATGGTCGATGACGTGGGTGCCCCAGGCCAGCGCCTCATAGCCCACGAGCAATCCGCGTTCGATGGCCACATCCCCCAAGGCATTCAGGTCATCGGCGGCACGGTCAATCCCACCCAAGGCCTTGGGATGCACCGAAGAACAAATCAGCATGAGACCGGTGCCCAGTTCCTGCATCACGTCGAATTTCCGCTTGGCCCGCTCAAGGGTCTGGGTCCTGTCCGGCTCCGGCAATCATTCGAAATCACGAAAGGGCTGGAAGAGCATGATCTCCAGCCCATGGTCCCGCACCATCTGTCCCACATCGCGTGGACCGCTGTCGTGAGCGATGAAATCCTGTTCAAGGATCTCGACTCCGTCGAAACCCGCAGCCGCGATCGCAGCGAGTTTCTCGGGCAGTTCGCCGGCAATCGAGACAGTTGCGATCCCGGTCTTCGTGGCGCTATGCAAAGATCTCCTTGAAGCGGTCGATGCAGAGGCGAAACCCGGCCTCGTAGTCGCCGTCGCCCGGATGATACACGTTCTCGAGGCTGATCACGCCGTCATAGCCATCGGTGCGCAAGGCATCGGCGAGCGGCTGGAACTGATTGGCCAACTGGCCCTCACCAATCCGGCGCACTTCCAGCGTGGCCGACGGCGTGTCGACCTGAACGTCCTTGATGTGGATATGGCCCAGGTATCCGTCCTTCGCCGTCTCGTACCCCCGTGGAAAGGCCTCTTCATGGCACCAGCAGCTGTTGGCCGGATCCCAGAGAATCTTGAGCACGTCCTTGGCATCCAGATCGTCGATCAGCTTTCGCGCCGTCCAGGTGGAGTTGACCATGGTGCCGTTGCCGGTCTCGACGACCAGCGCGATCCCGGAATTGCGCGCCACGTCGCAAGCCGGCGCAATGAGAGGAAGCGTCCTGTCCCATGCGCCTTGGGCGACATTCCATTTCTCGGCGCCGTTCGTCCCCCACAGGATCTGCTCTTTCTTGTTGGTCATGATCCTGACAAGCGGGCTGCCCACGACGTGCGCCATGTCGATCACGCGCTTGAGAGCATCCATGTGCCTGGTGTGCAGGTCGTCTCCCGGCGTATTGGCCGTGGTCATGCCTGCAAAGACGTGGCGCGAGAGGCAGGGCACGAGCTTGCCACGGTCGCGCAGCCGCGCGTCGATCTCGCGAATCTCCTGTGCACTGTGATCGCCGACCTCGGTGTCACCCACGAATTGCAGCTCGGCATGTTCGAGCCCGAACTCGTCCATGACATCTATGGCATGCGCCAGTTCCCGGCTGATGCCGTCGCAGATCAAGCCCAGTTTCATTGTGCGCCTTCCCGATGCGATTCCGCGCGCACGACCTCTTCAGTCAAGCGTGCGCAAGCCGGTTCGTCTCCCTGCGGGCTCCTTGACTGGCCCACGTGAAATTTCTGCGTCTCTGCCGACGCCATCTGCATCGGCACCTCAAGTTCTTCAGCGAGGTCCAAGGAGATCATCCGATTCTTGCGCTTCGTGCCGATCCCGGAACCGGCAATACCGAGAATCTCCGAATTCGCCGGATCGCGGTTCATCACCATTGCGGGGACCGCATCCGAACGGGCCGCGACTTCGGCCACGCTTCCCGCGGGCGTGGAGCCAATGTCTCGAAATCCGGCCGTGTGCACTTCGCTCAGGTCAGGGCGAGCCGCCTCGAAACCGTTCGCGATCAGGTCCGTCGCAAACCCGGATTTCATGGTCCCCAAGCCAATCACGCCTGCGCGCATTTCATTTCACCTTGCAGTTTCTCAATTGGCGGGGTGTCTAGCTCGCATCACGCCGGTCCGGTTGTGAAGGCAACGCCGGTCGCAGCGCGAGCTCGTCATCGCACCAGGAAGAGCGAGATTTGCGGGAATGCCACGAGGATCGCGAGAATCATTGCCTGCAGCAGTATGAACGGCCCGAACGAGCGATAGATCGTCACCAGGTCAATCTCGGGCGGAGCCACGCTCTTTAGGTAGAAGGCGGCCGATCCAAAGGGCGGCGTCAGAAACGCAATCTGCATGTTCACGCTGAACAGGATCCCGAACCAGATCGGATCGTAACCCAGCTGCTTCACGATCGGCATGAAGACCGGCATGGTCAACAGCACGATGCCGATCCAGTCCATGAACATCCCCAGAATGAAGAAGATGCACATCATCATGAGGATGATCACGATTGGCGCGACATCCATGCCTACGATTGCATTTGCAACAAAGCGGTTTCCGCCTGACAGGCTGAAAGCCCCGGCAAGAACCGTCGCGCCAAACGTGACCCAAAGGATCGTGCCGACCGAGCGGAAGGTCTGCTCCAGGCCTTCCAGCACCATGACCGTGCTCAGTTCGCTCCGCACCCAGATCAGCAGCAGGGAGGCCACGACACCCATTGCGGCCGCTTCTGCATAGCCAGTCACGCCGCCATAGATCGAGCCAAGGACAAGGTCGACCACGATCAGCGGCGGCAACAGGCCCTTGGCGATGGGATAGTCGTCCGTCTTCTGGAGCCATGCGACCAGAAGCAACGCCGTCGTTGCGCTCGAGAAGATGAGGGTCGCAATCTGCTCGGTCCGTCCAAGTCCAAGGAAGCTGGCAACAACGGCGCAGGCGAACCCGATCACGAAGGGCGTCAGGTTGAGGAACAGCTCCATCCTGGAATTGACGTCAAGCTGCTCGACTTCGGCGCCGGACTCCTCAGGCAAGGGAGCAAGTGACGGATTCATCCGGGTGCGAATGACGATGTAGAGCACGTAGGTTCCCGCCAGCATCAGCCCCGGGATAAAGGACGCGGTAAAGAGCTTCGTGATCGATGTCTCGGTGACCAGGCCGTAAATGATCAGCACGACGGAAGGCGGGATCATCGTGCCCAGCGATCCGCCCGCACAGATTGTCCCGATGGCAAGGTGCTTGTCATAGCCCAGCCGCAGCATCTGCGGCAGCGCGACAAGACCCAGGAGCACGATCTCGCCCCCGATGATCCCCGACATTGCCGCCATGATCACTGCCATCACCGTGGTCACGATGGCGATGCCGCCCCTGGTCTTTCCCATCGCGACGTTCAGCGCATCATACATGTCCTTGGCAATGCCGGAGCGCTCGAGCAGCGACGCCATGACGATGAAGAACGGCACTGCAATGATGGCATGCGTCACGACCAGGTCGTAGACGCGCTGCATGACGAGCCCGAGACCCGGTTCGCCGAAATTCAGCCAAATGATGATCGCGCCCAGGAAACCCGTGGCAAAGCCCAGCGGCACTCCGGCGACAAGCAGGATGAAGATGCCGACCAGCAGCAGCAGTGACAGGGTTCCGACGCCAAGGTCCGCGCGGAAATCGCCCAAGAGGACAAGCGGAACGACCAAGGCAAGCGCCACGGTGAGCGCGAGGAACGCAATTGGCAGATGGATGGATTTCATCGATGCGTCTGCCCTGGCTCGCTTTCCTCGGCGGTCTTCGAATCGACCAGTCCGGCAACGCCTTCGTTGTGATCGGCCTCAACCCAGTAAGGGTTCCTGGTGCCGCGACCGTACCAGTCGACCAGCAGATTGTTCACTGCGCCCAGTGCCACCAGGCTGGTGATGATCAGAACCAGGGGCTTCATGGTCGCGGGAACGGGCGGATCGAAAATCGTGCCCAGGCGTTCCCACGAAATGAAGGCTTCCCATGCCACGTCATAGCCGCCAATCACCATGAGGACGGCGTAGACGACAAGAACGAAGATCGCGAGATAGTCAAAGAACAGGCGAACCTTGGGCGAGACAATGTCGTACACCGCCGTGATCCGGATGTGGGCACGCCGCTGCATCGTGTAGAGTCCTGCGGCGAGATACACGATGCTCCCGAGCCAAAGCGTGAGTTCGTTGACCCATAGCGTCGGGCTGGCGAACAGGTAGCGCATGACCACTTCGAAGAACGTCACGAAGACGCCTGCGAGGATCAGGAACATCATCACGCGCGAAATCGACGTGACAATGCGGTCGAAGACGGTCACGCGAGGGCTGTCCGGTCCGGCCAGTACATATGCCCAGACGCCCCTGACCGGACCCCTCGATTCAACGAGCGACTTCGCTCGATCGTCCATGCGGCGTCTCCTTGGAACCGCAGGTCACAAGTCGGCGATGGGCAGGCTCGAAGTCCTGCCCACCTCCAGAGCGGAAAAGTCAGTCGACGAGCCCGACCGACCCCATGAAGGACAGATGGCTGTCCAGAACGGCCTGCGCGGCGGGAGTCTTGGCACCCCAGTCGGCCCAGCGGCCCTGCGCGAACTCGCGGAATGCCTTGCGGTCCTCGGTCGACCAGTCATAGAGCGTGACGCCTTCGCCCTGAATGCGCGTGGCGGTCTCGTTGTCCCGAATCTCGGTCAACAGGGCGAGATCGAGCGCGATGCCCTTCAGCGACACCTCAATGGCCTTTTGCGCGGACGCCGGAAGCTTGTTCCATGCACCCTTGTTGCACGACAGCTGTTCGGCGGGCATCGAGTGGAAGCCCGGATATGTCGCGTGCTTGGCGACGTCAAAGAGGCCGAGGTTCGCGTTCGTGTTCAGGGTCGACGCATCCGCCCCGTCCACGATGCCGGTGCGCAACGCGTTCGGAACCTCACCGAAGTCCATCACCACGGGCTTTGCGCCGAAGGACGCAAAGATCTCTGTTTCCAGTCCCGGAGGAGAGCGGAACTTCCAGTCCTTCAGGTCTTCGAAGCCCGCCAGGGGCGCGGTGGAACTGAGCGACTCGTGGCCCTGAAGCCAGAACCCGACGACGTGCATGTCCTGCGCGTCGTAGAGATGTTCCTGCACCACTTCCCTGCCGCCGGCATGGTAGAACCACGACAGGAACTGGTAAGGCGTGTCATAGCCTCCCATTATGTCGCCGGCGAGCATCCAGCCCGCATCCTTGCCGACGTTGCCGGTGATCCCGCCCATGTCGCAGTCGAGAATTCCCTGGCTCGCCGCGCTCATGACCTCGGTCTGGGCGACGACTTCGGACGAGTAGTGCATCTGGATTTCGATCGCGCCGCCGGTCATTGTCTGCACTTCGTCAATGAAACGCTGGATCAGTTGCCCGGGCGTGGATTCGGCGTTGAAGTGGGTCTGAATGCGCAACTTGTGTTCCTGCGCCGTTGCCGGAATTGCGGTCAGCGCGAGAACGGCTGCGCCAACCAGGTAATTTGCCATTGTCGTCATATGATCCTCCATGTGTCGACGAAGGCACCAGCCCAACGGCCAGGTTGCGCCCTGTTTGCTTCGGCCAATGCCTCGTCTTGAGTGGCAACACGAATTCACAAGGACGAACTTCAGAGCAAGAAGAAACACATCAACTGATGCATATTGATGTTCACATCGCATCAAGTCGGCAGATCACACATTGACTTTGATGTGCTCTGATGTGAACTCAAGTTTCATGGAAATCGTCCCCATCCCGACCAAGCGTGCCACTGTCGTGGAAATCGCCAGACGAGCGGCCGTCGGCACAGCCACCGTGGACAGGGTGCTGAATGCGCGGCAGGGAGTCCGTGAAGAGACCCGTCAGCGCGTCGAGCAGGCAAAGGCCGCCATTGAACAGGGAATCCCGGCCGGGCCGAGCAAGAAACCGTGGCGCCTGAAGGTCCTGCTGCCCGAGCTTGCCGGGGCGTCCACCGAGTACCTGGGCCAGTGCTTCCAGGAATTTGGCGCGCTGCGTCATGCAACGATCGAGTGTGTCTTTACCAAGAAAATGCAACCTGCCCTCTTGGCCCGAAAGCTTCGCGCCTGTGCCGGACATGGCCTTGATGCGGTGGCGTTCCAGGCTCTGGAAGATCCGCGCGTGCACAACGCGGTTGACTATCTTCACAGTTTGAACATCCCGACACTCGGCCTCTTGTCGGGCCTTGCCAACCGCCACTTGATAGGAACGGCAGGCGTCGACAATCGCGCCGCGGGGCGGACCGCCGGCTTTCTGATGGGGCGGATGGCGCAGCAGACTGGAAGCGTGGCCATCGTTACGGGCGGTCAACTCTATCGCATCCATGAGGATCGCGAAATGGGATTTCGCGCCGCCTTGCGCAGCGGCTTTCCCAATATCAGCAATGCGATTGTCATCAACGGCCACGACGACGCGTCAGAAATCTACAGGGTTGTTCGGGAGGCCTTGGACCGCCATCCAGATCTCGTGGGAATCTACAACGTGGGAGGGGGAAGCGAAGGCATTGCGCGTGCAATGCGCGAAGTCGAGGTTGCGGACGAACTTGTCTTCATCGGGCATAACCTGACCGAGCGGACGCAGTCCTACCTCCTCGACGGAACGATGGACATCGTGCTCCACCTCAACATGCGCGAAGTCGCAGCATCGGCAACGGACGCCATGATCGCCCACCTCGAGAACCGGCCCACGTCATTGCGTCCTTTGCCGACCAGCGTCGTGACCAGGGAGAATATCGTCGGGATGTCACTTTCGCCGTCCAGCGCGAACTGGTCCCGATGAGAATCCTATATGTTCTCGGGCGTAACTATCCTGAAGTCCAGCGCCGTGCCTGGCTTCCTCTGCCTGCCCTGGACAGCAAGAACCATCGCGTCAATGGCCCTTGACGCAACGCCTTCGATCGGAGTGGCAATCGTTGCGGCGATCGTTCCGTCAAGCAAGGCGCCTTCCGATGCAGCATTGATCTCGTGGCAAATGTAGACGATCCGCCCGGCGCGCCCATCGTGCTGCAACGCCTTGAGGACACCCCTTACCCCGCCGCCGCACTGGTACAGGCCACTCAGGTCGGGTGCGCGCCGCAACAGCTCCGACGCCGCCTCATGGGCGACCGCCGCATCGTCCAGGTAAACAAGGGACTCCTTCAATTGCACATCCGGGGCATGTTCTCGAATGTAGCTCCGGAAACCGACTTCCAGCGCCTCGTGGCCCAGATAGCGGTGTGACCCCACAAGGATGCCCACCTCTCCTTCCGAAAGATACCGGCGCATCAGCCAGCCGGCGGTACGGCCCGCCTTGCGCCCGTCTATGCCGATGTGGCCTTCGACAGAGGCGCTCAGCGGGCTGAGCATCGAAAAGACGCGACATCCCGCCTCGGTGGCGGAGTCAATCGCCGAAGTCACGCTCGGGTGGTCAATCGAAACCACGCCGAGCGCATCGACCTTTCCCGACATGTCACTGATCCGACTTGAAAGATCTTCTGGGGACAGCGCATCCACGAAGGCCACCTCGACAGAGACCCGGGTGTCAGCCCTGGCTCCAGCCGCTGATTCGATTGCGCTGCGCAGCGCTCGATAGAACGCCTTGCTCTCCTTCTGCAGTATGAATCCGAGCCTGCAAAAGGGGTGCGTGACCGCGACGCGCTCCGCAATCAGGCCCGTCGCGTGGTAGCCAAGCCGAGACGCGGCTTCCAGCACCCTCTCGGCGGTTCTCCGGCGAACCCTGGTGCGCCCGTTCAACACGCGATCAACGGTCGCGATTCCGACACCTGCAGCGCTGGCAATGTCCGCCATGGTGACGCGTCGCTTGCCCACCTGATGGCTCCTTTCATGAAGTCGACAAATTCTGATAGGTTTGATAAATTCTATCAATGTGGGAGTTGATTGGAAAGTCCCGTCGCGGCAAGGAAAATCGAAGGCCCCCAAAAGGAACTCGCCATGCCCGATGCCGGCTACCGTGACTATTCGCTCACCGGACCGAACGCCAAGGCCTCGTTTTGCAATGCCGAGTGGTATGCATCTCCCGTCCCGCGCAGGCGGCTGAAGGCGCTCATGAAACGCTCGGACCATCTCGCGCTCGCCAACTATGCACTCTGGCTAACGCTTGTCGTTGCGACCGGCGCGCTGCTGGTCGCGGTCTGGGGAACGGCCTGGGCCTGGCCGGTGGCTGCGGCTTACGGCGTATTCTATGGATCCGGCGCGGATTCCCGCTGGCACGAGACCGGACATGGCACGCCGTTCAAGACACGCCGGCTGAACGACGCGTTCTACCAGCTTGCGTCGTTCATGTCGCTCAGGAACCCGCATCTCTGGCGCTGGAGCCACACGCGGCATCACTCGGAAACCGTCATCG
>JAPPCV010000136.1 GCA_028824715.1 Boseongicola sp.
ATTGGCCCAAATCCTGATGAAGATCGGCGGGAAACCCGCCCTTCCGGATGGCCCCAGACATGGCACGTTCCGCAGTTTCAGTCAACGATAAGAATCCCCTACGTTTGCGTCGAGGGATCGGCGCGAAGAGCCTTAAGCGAGCCGGCGTTGGCCGAGCCGGCGGCGGCGGGCGGCAGGAGTGTGCGCACTGGTCTCGATTTTCGTGTCTCCATCAGGACTCGATTCGGATCGCCCGCGCCGCCCATCACTCCGACCGGAACGACAAGATTGGTCGCCTCGGCGTTCGCCACCTCCGCTGACTCGCGAAATCAGTGCGAAAGTGCGATGTGACTTTCGCCTATGATTCCCCTATCATTGAATGAGAGCCGAACATGGAGAGAGGCCGACATGACACGGATGGAAGCCATCCTGAAAGCGCGCGAGGGGCGGACGCTCGCGCGAATGGACGGCGCGGCTGCCGAACTGCGCCGTGCGGCGAACGATTGCGGCGTGCGCGTCATGTTCTTTGGCAGCTACGCGCGCCGCGCGGTTCATGACCGGTCCGACCTCGACGTCCTGGTCCTGAAAGGTGCTCCTGCAGAAGCGACGGACGATTTCAGGGAGAGGGCGGAGTTGGCCGGCTCGAAGCATGACGTCTTCATCGACCTTCGCAAGGAGGAAAGGCTGCCGCATCTCCGCGAAGGGTGCGTGTCGTGAGGGTCAATCCGTCTTCCGCACTATTCGTTCGCGCCAACGCGCATCTCGAAGCGATTTCGATCGAACTGGACAAGGCCCGAAGAACGGTTCGGAGGATGAAGCAACTCGAGAACATTCTCGAGGGGGAAAGCCTGGAGGATGTGAAGGACAACCTGACGGACAGCATCGGAAAATGCCTTCATGGCATCTTCTGCGGCATGGCAAACGTTTTCACGGACATTGCGCGGACGATTGACGGCGAAGTTCCGTCAAGTTCCGAGTGGCATTCGGATCTCTTGCGCCAGATGTCCACCGAAACGTCTGTTCGCCCGCCTGTCATCGCTTCCTCCTTGCGTTCCGCGGTTCGTGAACTCATGGGGTTCCGACACGTCTTCAGGGGCCTTTACGGGGAGCCGTTGCGCAGGGACGACGTCCTGTCCTGCCTGGACAAAACTTGTTCGGAGGTGGTGCCGGGCTTTCTCAATGGACTCCGGAACCTGGAGGTCCACATGAACCAGAACCCGTCAACCGATGAGCAAAGACGTTGACGACGGGACGGATCGCGACTCCTGACTGGATGTCCCGGACAGGCCGAAGTCTCCGCTCTTGCGCCACGAGCGCCTCTGAAAAGGCGTTGGGAGCCGTCGCCGGACCGGTTGGCGCTTGTGCCAGGCCGCGGGCTCCTGACGCCGACAGTCGTTTCGTGCGAACCGATCCGACCGCCTCGGGCGATCTGGAATCTGCGGGTCGGCGCGCCGGGTGGACGATCACCAAGTGACACGGCACCAGGGATCCGCTGCAAAGGGTCCGTTTGGGAAATGTGCCATCGACTGCAACGCGGTGCATTCCATTCTGTCGGGTGACTGAACGGGTCAGCAGAGGTTGCCAACGCAAGCGCCTGAAACGATCTGGATCCTGTACCGATTTCGCGATCCGCGCTTGCGTTCGAAAATGGATCTCGACCTGTTGTCCGCAACGCCAGGCCACGCGCCTGGGAAGGTACAGCCGGACAAGGGGGAGTTCTTGCGGGCCTGTGCGTTCCCTTCCTGGCAGGCGTGCCCTTGACGGCGCACGCAGGAGAGGACCGCGCCCTATTCGGCCGGCGCGTCGGCCCTTCGGGCCATCGCCCGCTTGCGCTTCTTCGCGAACCGCTTCTTGAGCCGTTTCACGCGCGCCTTCTGGTACGCGGCGATCAGCGGCGCCGAAAGGAAGTATGACGCCACGCCGACGACGATTCCCAGCGTCAGGCCGCCGACGAGGTAGGGCACGAATATCTGCCGCAGGAACAGGCCGAGGCCCTCCCAGTTCGCGGTCTCGGGCGTGAAGAGCGCATGGAAGTTGCGCCAGAAGTCCAGCGACGCGTCGGCGAAGGACCAGACGATGTCGGGCAACGGCATCCCGTCCCGGCCGACCATCCAGTAGCCGAGGCCCGTCGACACCGACGCGATCAGCGGAAACGTCAGCGGGTTGCCGAAGAACGTCGCCAGGAGCGCCGCGAGGACGTTGCCCCGGATCATCACCGCGAGGAACGCCGCCAGGAAGAAGTGCAGGCCGAAGAAGGGCGTGAACGACATGAAGACCCCGACCGCGATGCCGCGGCTGATCTTGTGCGCCGGGTCAGGCAGTCGCCGGAGACGGAGCGCCACGTAACGCAGCGCGCGCTGCCAGCCGCCACGGGGGTAGACGCTCTCGCTGACGATCTCCGCATAGGACCGAGGCTTTCGCCGCTTGAAGATCACGCGCGCTCCCCCTCAGGGCTTCCGTTCCGGGTCGCGGTGCCTGCCCAGCGAGGCGACGTCGCTGTCCGCCTCGAGGGCGAGCATCACCGCGTGCAGGTGCCCGGTGTCGCGAAGCTCCACGTCGACTATGAGACGGTAGAAGTCCGGCTTCCTGTCAATGAACACCAGGTCCGAGATGTTCGCGCGCTGCTCCCCGATCAGGGTGCAGATCCGGCCCAGGACCCCGCTGTCGTTGGCGATCGTCATGTCGAGGCTGACGCTGTGGACAGGGGGGTGGCGGCCCTCCTGCCAGTGCAGGTCGACCCACCTGCTGGAGTTCTCCTCCATCTCCGCCAGGGTCTCGCAGTCGATGGCGTGGATCAGCACACCCTTGCCGCGGTAGGCGATGCCGACGATCCGCTCGCCCGGTACCGGCTGGCAGCAGGCGGCGCGGCGGAACGTCTGGCTGGGCTTGAGCCCGACGACGGCCCGGGCCGCGTCGATCTCCTCGCCGGACCTGCCTTCGAGGTCGGGATAGAGCGTCCTGATGACCTCGCGGGCGGTGATCTCGGCCGCGCCGATCCGCACCAGCAGCTCCATGCCGCTCTCCAGCCCGAGCTGCTTCGCCGCCGTCGTGAAAGCCTTCTCCGTGGGACGCTTGCCGACCCGGTCGAACGCCACGCGCACCAGCTCGCGGCCGAGCTTCATGAAGCGCTCGCGGTTCTCCTCGCGCAGCGAGCGGCGGATGGCCGCCTTGGCGCGGCCGGTCGCGACGATGTCGATCCAGGTGCCGGGGGGACGCTGGCCCCTGGCCGTCATGATGTCCACGGACTGCCCGTTGCGCAGCCGCGTCCAGAGCGGGGCGCGCACACCGTCCACCTTCGCCCCGACGCAGCTGTCGCCGATGCGCGTGTGAATCGCGTATGCGAAATCCAGTGGCGTGGCGCCTCGCGGCAGCTTCACGACATCGCCCCTTGGCGTGAAGCAGAACACCTTGTCGGCATACATCTCCATCTTGACGTGTTCCATGAACTCGTCGTGGTCGTCCGCCGATTCAAACCGCTCCGAGAGGCTGGCGATCCACTTGGCCGGATCGACCGCGAAGGGGTTCTCCGACGGCACCCCGTCACGGTACGACCAGTGGGCCGCCACGCCCGCCTCGGCAACCTCGTGCATCTCCTGTGTCCGGATCTGGATCTCCACCCGCTTTGCGTCGCGCCCGGAGACGGTCGTGTGAATCGAGCGGTATCCGTTGGACTTCGGCTGGCTGATGTAGTCCTTGAAGCGGCCCGGCACCGCGCGCCACCTCCTGTGCACGGCGCCAAGCGCGCCGTAGCAGTCGGCATCGCTGCCGACGATCAGCCGGAAGCCGTGGATGTCGGAGAGACGGGAGAACCCCATCTTCTTCTCCTCCATCTTGCGCCAGATGGAATACGGCTTCTTCGCACGCCCGAACACCTTGGCCTCGATCCCGGCCGTCTCGAGCTCCTTCTCCATGTCGGACGTGATTCTCCGGATCACGTCTCCGGACTTGCGCTGAAGCGTTATGAAGCGCCGCATGATCGAGTTGCGCGCCTTGGGATTCAGGACCCGGAACGCGAGATCCTCGAGTTCCTCGCGCATCGACTGCATGCCCATCCGGCCCGCAAGCGGCGCGTAGATGTCCATGGTCTCGCGCGCCTTCTGCTGCTGCTTTTCCGGCGACATGGCCTTGATGGTTCGCATGTTGTGGAGGCGGTCGGCGAGCTTGACGAGGATCACGCGCAGGTCTTTCGACATCGCGATGAACAGCTTGCGGAAGTTCTCCGCCTGCCTGGTCTCGGACGACGAAAGCTGGAGGTTCGTGAGCTTGGTGACGCCGTCGACCAGCCCGGCGATCTCGTCACCGAACTCGCCTTTCACCTCCTCGAAGGTGGAGCGCGTGTCCTCGATCGTGTCATGAAGCAGCGCCGTGGCTATGGTGGCATCATCCAGCTGCTGTTCGGTCAGGATCGCCGCGACCGCGACCGGATGCGTGAAGTAAGGCTCGCCCGACCGCCGGCTCGTGCCCTCGTGCATGCGCTGGCCATAGGCATAGGCCCGGCCGATCAGGTCAGTGTCGGTCTTCGGATTGTAGTTCTGGACCAGCGCGATCAGGTCGTCGGTGGTGAGCATCCGGTCCCCCCGAGGGCAGCGCCAACCCCTACGGCCGCCCCTGGGCGTCTTCCATCAGCGCCCGCAGCAGCTTCTCCTCGCTGAGGTCGTCTTCTGCAGGCGCGTCGTCATCCGCCCCCATGAGCAGGGCCATGGAATCCTCTTCCGGCTCGTCCACCTCGATCTGGGTCTGGTGCGACTCGATCATGCGCTCGTGCAGCTCGTCCGAGGACTGGGTCTCCTCCGCGATCTCGCGCAGCGACACGACAGGGTTCTTGTCATTGTCCCGGTCCACGGTAAGGGGAGCGCCCGTCGAGATTTCGCGCGCACGGTGCGACGCGATCATCACGAGATCGAACCGGTTCGGAACCTTGTCAACACAGTCCTCTACCGTCACGCGGGCCATAGGGATCTCCGTCTGAAATGAAGTCGGTGAGTCAGGTATGGCTTCCGGGCGCGAAACACAAGCGGAATCTGAACCGCAACGCGCCGCCGGGAAGCGCCGGTTACGGAAATTTGACCGATCGGACGGTTGCAATTGCCTCCCGACAGGCGGACAGTCGAATCCAGTGGAAGGTCGGAGTCGGCCGGACCGACCAGACGATTCATCCAGCAGTGAATTTCATCCGGCCCGAATCCTATGGGAAAGGACAAGCAGATGTTCTACAAGGACGAACGGCTTGCTCTGTTGATCGACGGGGCGAACCTGTATGCCGCGACGAAGGCGCTGGGATTCGACATCGACTACAAGCTGCTGCGCCAGGAGTTCATGCGGCGCGGCAAGCTGCTGCGGGCATTCTACTACACCGCTCTCCTGGAGAACGAGGAATACTCCCCGATCCGGCCGCTCGTGGACTGGCTGCACTACAACGGCTTCGCCATGGTGACGAAGCCGGCGAAGGAGTTCACCGACAGCCAGGGGCGCCGCAGGGTGAAGGGCAACATGGACATCGAGCTCACCGTCGATGCCATGGAACTCGCGCCGCATGTCGATCACATCGTGCTATTTTCCGGCGACGGCGACTTCCGGCCGCTGGTGGAAAGCCTGCAGCGCCAGGGCGTGCGGGTGTCCGTCGTCTCGACGATCCGTTCTCAGCCGCCGATGATCGCCGACGAGCTGCGCCGCCAGACCGACAACTTCATCGAGCTTGACGAACTGAAGGACGTCATCGGGCGCCAGCCGCGCGAGCCGCACGATCGCGCCGAGGACTGACGCGCCCCGCACCGTTCCGGCATTGAAGCGGAACGGAGTTCAAGCGTGCGCCGACAGCCCCGAGGCCGGCCTCGCGAAAGAGCCGAACAAGATCTCGCCGGCCGCGCTGAAATTCGCGGGCCAGCAAGTCCAGTCATCCGTATGGCCAGGATCCTTGGGTCTCGCGGACCTTGCGTTGCGGGGCGGCCGCATTCGCGCGGGAATGCGCGGACGGACGATCGGTCCAGGATTGGTCGGGACGGCAGGGCTGTCATGCTCGCATCCTTTCAAGTCCTGCGCGCCGATCCATGCTTGCTGCGGCGCAAGTCAGGAGAGTCGCCGGAAGTGGCCCGTCCAGGTCGGGACGGCCGCCAGCATTGACGTCTCCTTCACGCGATCGGCCAGCCGCGCCACCCGATCCGTCGGCACGACTGCACGCGCAAGGAATGCAGACCCCGCAACGGACGGGCGCCGCGGGACGGCTGGCGGCGAGCGTCGCGATCGGCAGCGTCGCCGGCCGTCCCCGGTCCTGGACCCGCGAACTCCTGGCCGGAAACCCCTGCCCGGCGTCAACCCGAAGTCCGGGGCGGCGCGTCCGCACCGCCCTTCGGTCATCGTTCGCGGGGATCCGGCATCCGGTATCCTATGCCACGCTGGTTGAAAATCCAGCCCGGGCGCGTGGCGTCGTCGCCGAGCTTGCGGCGGAGATTCCTGACGAAGATGCGCACGAGGTTTGCGCCCGCGTACTTCCGCCCGCCCCACACCTGGCGGAGCAGCGTCTCGTAGGGGACCACCCGCCCGGCATTGAGCGAAAGCACGCGCAGGAGAGCGTACTCGGTCGCGGTGAGGTCCGCCTCGCGGCCCGCCACCATGACCTGGCGGCTCCCGTAGTCGATCGTGAGCTCGCCCAGCACGAACGTAAGCGGTTAAAGTACGACGTCATTGCCCGATCTGGGCCGGATTTCCGTTTGA
>JAPPCV010000051.1 GCA_028824715.1 Boseongicola sp.
GTCAAACGGAAATCCGGCCCAGATCGGGCAATGACGTCGTACTTTAACCGCTTACATCATGTCGCCAGGATTGCGAACGCCGACACTGACGGCCTCCGCCGCCGCATCGATGGTGCCGCAAGTGACGGGCGTGCCTTTGGCAAGGCCGGTTTCGGCAGACGCCCGGGAAGTGACGAAGCCCGCAATTTCACAGCTCCAACAAAGCTTCGGCAGCCGATCGAGCGGAAGGATCTCGTCGGTCAGCGCGTCCGACCAGCCAAGCCTGCCCACGTCATATAGCGGACTGAAATTTGCAGCCGTGTAGTGGTCGATCACGTATTCGCCGGTGAGGCGGTGCGTGATGAAACTCGTCGAGGTCAGCATCTTGTGCGTCCTGGCATGCAGATCGGGATGGTTTCGCTTGAGCCACAGAATCTTCGGGCCGACCGATTGCGACGTCAGGGCGTTGCCGCAGGTTGCGAGGATTTCATCTTCGCCGATCCCGGCGTTGAGATAGGCAATCTCCCTGTCCGCTCTGGTGTCCACGCCGTAAAGGACACCGTTCATCAGCGGATTGCCGTCGGCATCGACAGGCAGCATGCATGGACCGATGGCTGAGACCGCAAGCGCCGCGATATCGTTGGGATCAATGCCGCTCTCGGCAATCAGCCGGCGGATGATCCGCACCGTATCGCCCCACCAGTCCTCCTCCGGCCGATGCTCTGCCCAGCCCGGCTGGGGCACGAGCATCTCGTGCGGATGCGCGGCCTGCGCGACAATTTTGCCAGTACGGACGCACACCAAGGCTCCCTTGGATTCGTAGGTCCCAATGTCGATGCCGAGAGTGTATGTCATTGACTCCGGCCCCGGCTGTCAGTCGCGCGAAAGGCTGAAGCTTGGGCCGATGCGAGCGAGCGCAGCGATCAGGAGTTGGCACAATGCGTCAAGATCACGAACATCCACGACCTCGCACGAAGAATGCGAATAGCGCATGGGGAAACCCACGTCGATCGACGCGACACCTTCGCCAACGAGTTGAACATAGGACAGGTCGGTCAGCGCACCGGTTTGCGCACTGCGCTGGAGCGGCACGCCGATAGCGCCAGCGGCTTCTTCGAACACCTGGACCATCGCTGGGTGCGGGATGACTCCATTGAGCGTACCCCGCCCGTGAAAACTGTAGAGACTGATGCCCGGCCCCCGACCCAGCCGCATCTCGCCGCGATCGACCATGTCGGGCGTGTCGGTGGCAAGCATGAGGTCGACCTGAATGGCGATGTCCGGCAACAGCCGCTGCGCCAACGGCAGCGCGCCACGCAGGGAAAACTCCTCCTGCGTTGCAAATGCGACGTGAACGGTCGGACCCTGCTTGCGGTCAGCAATCATGTGGGCCACCTTGATGAGGACGGCGCAGCCGGCCCGGTCGTCAATCGCAGGGCCGATCATGCGGTGTTCGCCCAGTGTCGAGCCGCCGGGCGAGTATACGACCGGCGCACCGATATGGATGCCGGCCGCCTCGGCTGCTTCGCGAGAGTCAAATCCGCAGTCGACGTAGAGGTCGGGATAGCGGACAACCGTGTACTTTTCGTCCGGCGTCGTGGCGTGGTGGCTCTTGTTGGCAATGACTCCACTTATGTCGTGACCCTCGCCAAGGCAGACGGTTACCTTCTGGCTGGCAAGCGCACGCTCGGGCACTCCGCCAAGACGTTCGAGACGCAGAAAGCCGTCGGCTTCGATCTTGCGGACCACGAAGCCGAGCTGATCCATGTGGGTGAACAGAAGTATGCTCGGCCCGCTGCCCTCAAATGTGGTCCAAAGATTGCCCAACCTGTCACTAGCGCTGGGCAGCGGCCCCAGGTGATGGGCAATTCGCCGCCGCACGCGATCTTCGTGCCCCGAAAGGCCGGGAACTGACATGAGATCGGCCAGAAGATCGCGGACGCTCATTCGGCGCACCGTGCCCGTTGCACGAAATCCCTCGCTCGCTCAGGATCTATTGCCTTCCACGTATCGCCGTCGAACTTCAGTGCCGATCCGACAATGCAGCCATCGGCGATCTTCAATACATCGGCAACGGTCTCGTGCTTCACGCCGGTGTTCGCCATTACAGGCGTGTCGGGCAACACCGCCTTCACCGCTTCGAGGTCTTCCATGCGCGCAGCCTCGCCGGTGATGGTGCCAGAAACAAGCACGGCGTCTGGGATCGAGGAAAATGCCGCGGACCGCGCCCGGTCCGGCAGCGACCGGCGGTCGAGGCTGTCAGCGAACTCGGCGGAGATGTTGTAGAGCATTGCGAGGTCCGGACGCCCAAGACGATCACGATAGCGCATCGCCTTGCCGGCATCGGGTGTCCAAGACCCCATGTCCGACGCATACGTGCCGGTGAAAATTTCCCGGCAGAACGCGGCGCCAGTGGCGGCCGCAAGTGCAACCGTGGCCATTGGATCCCAAAGAACGTTGACGCCAAAGGGAACCGCAATCTCGTCATTCAGTTGCCCGATTACGAATGCCATCGTCGCGGTGGAGGCCGTATCGACATCAAGTTCGTAAGGCCGGTCGTTCTCGTTGCCGAACATGACTGCATCGAATCCGGCCTCTTGGAGAGCTGCAAGATCCGCACGCGCAGATTCGACAATGCCGTCAATGCCGGTCTTGGCATCGTGGAGCGGCGATCCAGGCAATGCACCAAGGTGAACCATGCCGACAATTGGCTTGGCCGTTCCGAACAGCGCCAGAAACCTGGTCATCAAGCTCTCCACACCGACGCCGCCCTTGCCGATGGCATCGCCCGATGAAGCGCCGGGCCGCGCCTACCTCCGGGCAAGAAATGCCTCAACGGCGGCGTGCGTGACCCTGGGACGCAGACTAATGGGCGAGGACACGAACAACCCCGCGGCGGCTTGCGCGAAACGCACCGCCGACTGAAGCAAATCACCTGCGGTGATCCGGGCGGCAAGAGCGCCCGTGAACATGTCCCCTGCCCCATGCGTGCTCACGACCTTGGCCGAAATGGCCGGATGATGTGTCATCTGGCCGTTCTCCAGCAATATCGCGCCTTTGGCACCCCTGGTCAATACAACGGCACCCCGCACCATGCCTGCTAGAGCGGTCAAGGCTGTTTCCGGATTGTTGTGCCCTGTCAGGCCTTTGGCTTCGACGAGGTTCACGATCAGCACATCGATTCGCTCCGCCAGCCCGACGGGCAACCGGCGCGCCGGCGCGGCATTTGCAATCAGCAGGGAGTCAGGCGGCAGACGGGAAGCAAAGGCAAGATTTGCGGCCTCGGGAATCTCGTTTTGGAGAAGTCCTGCCAGCGGCGGTTCCCGCCACGAAATGTTGCCGTCATTTTCGAGATTGGCGCCCGGAACGATGACGGCACCGTACTCGCCAGAGGGCAGCGTGATCGCGACGCTCATGCCGGTGGGCACGTCGGTCTCCAGGACAAGCGAATGCTCGACGCCCGCCTCATCCATCGCAGCGCGGATCGTCTCCGCCGCGCCGTCGCGGCCGACCCGTCCGGCCATTGCGACCTGTGCGCCCATCCGCGCAGCGGCAAGAGCCTGGTTGCCGCCCTTGCCGCCGAAGCGGTAGTCGACTCGCGCGCCGGGAAGTGTTTCATCCAGCTCCGGCATGCGCGGTGCATCGACGACAACATCGTGGTGCAGCGCACCGAGAACGACGATCGCGTTCATTCGCCGTAAAGCGCGCGGGCAACAATGCGCTGGCTGAGCGTGGCATCCTGGCGGGCGATTGCAGCGGCGAGGTCCCTGCTTGTGCGGAGCTTGTCGGCCACGATGGCAAGTCTCTCGGCCATGTGGACGTTCGTGCGGACCTCTTCGACCGGATCCAGTCCCGAGAGATCAGGAAATGTGTCGAAGTAGATCACGCCATCGTAGCCAATGCGGTCCAGTTCGACGAAGAGCTCGACGGTTGCGACCGGATGCACGGTGCCAACCATCAGGCCGTCGTCGCGCTTGCCGTAGCCGTCATTGAGATGAACGCCAAGCAGTCGGGAATGGCGCGCGACAAGACTCGCGGCATAGGCCGGCATTTCGTCAGCGTAGAGGACATGAGCGAAATCCAGCGTCACGCCGACATTTGGCCGGTCCAGTTCCCTCGTGGCGAGAAGCGTCGTCCCGATATCCGGCATCAGCGAATGGGCTCGCGGATCGTTCGGCTTGTACTCAAAGGCGACATCGATCTCGCGATTGTGGTCGGCCACCTCGGCCATAGCCGAAATCGTGTCGTCCCAAGCCCTGGCGTAGTCCATCTGAAAGGCGTAGTCGAACCCGTCCTGACCCATCCAGAGCGTCAGCTGACGGGCTCCTAGCCTGGCACAGGCGTCGATCGCTTCACGCGTCTGGTCAATGGCCTTGCGCCGAGCTGCGGGATCGGGATTCGTAAAGGCGCCCATGGCGAAGTCAGGCTCTCCGTAGTACCGCATGGCAAGACCGTTCAGGAACATGCCGTTTGCCTCAAGAGCAGTGCGCACGGCGGCCTCGTTGGCGGCTGAGACATGTTCGGGGAAATTGAGATCGGCAGCGTCGAGCTTCCCGACGCGGGCAACGAGTTCAATCAGATGCGGCACGTCGTGCCGATCCGGCGGAAGCGCAGCCTTGAAAGCGTTCAGGCGTGCCGCATACCTCTGACGGTTCAACTGGACTGCGGGCATCGTCTCGTCTCCAAGCGCCGGCCAAGTAAGTCCACCCTAGGGGGCATGCCAATGGACTATGCCATGGCTGCGCGACGCTGCGCCGTTGAATGCCATGTACTGAGCTCGGCGATTCACGTCTGTGGCTCCGTGAACAATCGTTGCGATACCAAACCCAGAAATCACGGACTATCAACAAGAAAAGAACACTTTAAGGCGTGGACCGAAATTGTCATGGCCAAAATCGCTCGAGACAGTTCGAACCTTTCTGATGCCTGATCCCGCCGCCATTGACATGGGTTCGCTACAAGGCCCATCGTTTCTCGTCGGCGCTGTGCACATACTCCCGCGAGGTACATTTTGAGTGAAGCACAAAAGAACAAGGGGACCGCGTTCAGGGACCTGCATGCCGCCGACGGAACTTTCGTGATGCCGAATGCCTGGAACGCCGGCAGCGCCCGCATGCTGGAAGCGGCCGGCTTTCCGGCAGTGGGGACCACAAGCGCGGGAATCGCCTTTTGTCTCGGGCTTCCGGACTATGAGGGTGCGCTCTCTCGCGAGGCTGCCCTGGACGAGACCTGTCGGATTGCCGGCGCCGTGCAGATTCCAGTCAGCGTGGACGCAGAGAACGGCTACGGACATGCGCCGGAGGAGGTTGCCGAAACCATCCTCAAGGTGGCCGATGCCGGCGCGATAGGCGCAAGCATAGAGGACTATTCGGCCGGCTTCGGCGCGGGCGGCCTCTACGACCGACACCTGTCCGTGGAGAGAATTGAGGCAGCGGTGGCCGCAGCCGCTTCCCTGTCGTTTCCGTTTACGGTGACCGCGAGGGCCGAGTGTTATCTCGCGGGGCATCCGAACCCGTTCGAGGAGTCAATGGCGAGGGTCGTTTCCTACCGAAACGCTGGGGCGGACTGTCTCTACGTGCCCGGAATCACCGACGCGGAAACCATCGGCAAGCTCGTGAAGGAGGTCGAAGCCCCCGTCAACGTCGTCATGGGCCTCGCTGGCAGCCCATTGAGCGTGGCCCAACTGGCGGACCTTGGGGTAAAGCGAGTCAGCATCGGCGGCTCTCTCGCGCGCGCCACCTTCGGGGTCATCCAGCGTGCCGCCGAGGAGATCCGCGACCACGGCACCTTTTCCTATTCCGACGGCCAGGTGCCGGACGCCGAACTGTGCAGGTTCTTCGCCGACCGACAAGAATCGTGCGCGCCCTGAGGGCACGCACTGACCCTGCCCCGTCGACCACCTTCAGAGGCCTGGGGACGCGCCGCTCACGATCACAGTTGTTGAGCAACTTGCCGAAGGTCATTTGCGCCCGGAGCCGTGCGTCACGGGATCGCGCCGGTCACAAGATGGCTTCGCCATTGATCCGGCTCTCCGACTGGGCAACCGCCTTGCCGAGAAACTCGGGCGACACCTGCACGACGCCAGGTCACGGGCAGCAGGCGCACTCTCCCTGCAAGCTGCCCGCATCGGTCGTCCGGACCGGGGCCGCAATGGAACGGAATTTCGGGGGCCAATTCGGCAACGAGCGGTTGGGAGGCGGAGAAGAGCGGCAACGGCCACAAGGACGCCTGCGAGATTCGGCGCGCGCGGCGATGATTGCGTGCAGGAGACGAAATTCTGGGGAAAGCAGCAAAATGCATCGCACAACCGCACAAGATGCGGCATGAAGATGTCATGACGCCCCGGATAAACGCCTACCTGGTCCATCTGCTTACCGCGTCCGGTGCTGTCTTCGCCATGCTGGCCCTCCTGGCGGCGGTCGAGGGCAACTGGGCCACGATGTTCCTCTGGCTCCTCGTGGCTTTCGCCGTGGACGGGCTGGATGGCCCGCTCGCGCGCGCAACCAAGGTCACGGTCAACGCAAGGCGCCTCGACGGCACCATCCTGGACGTGATCGTCGATTTCCTGACCTACGTCGTAATTCCCGCTTTCGCCCTTTTTCACTCGAACCTGCTGCCGGGATGGACTGGCTGGGTGGCCATCATCGTGATCACCTTTCTTTCGGCGATCTACTTTGCCGACA
>JAPPCV010000171.1 GCA_028824715.1 Boseongicola sp.
TCAGGACCGAGAACAGCGTCTCGACGGGGTTCAGCTCCGGACTGCAGGGCGGCAGCCGGAGCAGGGAGACGTTGTTGGGGATCTCCAGTTCCCTGGACCGGTGCCAGCCCGCTCCGTCGAGGACGACGAGAGCATGCTTGCCCGCGGGAACCTGCTCCCCGATCTCCCGGAGATGTCGGCTCATCTCAACGGTGTTTGCCTTCGCGCAGACATGCCCGACCGCGGTCCCGGACTCCGGGCAAGCCGCGGAGAACAGGCAGGCGTATCCGCAGCGGTGGTCCCGCACGATGCGCGGGCGCGTTCCGTTCCGTGCCCAGACCCTTGAGAGCATGCCCTTCTGGCCTATCCTGGCTTCGTCCTGGAAATAGACAAGCACGTCCTCCGTGGACACGCCGTCGGGAACGGCCGCCTCCGCCAACTGCGCGAAACCGTTGCGGAATGCCTTCTGGGCCTCCGGATCCGCCTTGGGATGGATCGGGCGCGGGGATACGTGCCGGAAGCCGACGCGCAGCATCAGCCGGCGGGCGCCTTCAAGCGTGTAGCGCACGCCGAAGCTGTCCATGATCCGCTCCCGGATGTCTGCCACCGTCCAGCGCGAAGGCTCGCCCGCCTCCGGATCGGGCCCGGCCTCCAGCCACGACGCGACCGTCGCGGTCCGCGCCCCGTCCAGCATCGGCGGCCGCGCTTCGTCGCGGAGGCCGTCGATGCCTCCGCCGTTGTACCGCTTCACCCAGTCGCACAGGGTCTGGGCATCGACGCCGGCGCCGTCGGCGATCCCGGCCCGGGACAGCTCGCCCTCGATCACCAGGGCGATGGCCCGCAGCCGGCGGCGGCAGTCGCGGAACTTGTTCTTCGACGCCAGTTCACGTAGGTCTGCCAGTGTGTGGTCGGTGCGCGAAACCAAGATTTTTGCGGGCATGCCGTCCTCCTTCTGCATTTTCGCAAACACAGAATACAGGACGGCTGCGCCGATCACGCGCAAGATCCCGGGGTGAACCGCAACATGTGCCAGATTTGTTCACAGGCATCGTGCATGATGTGCCTGTTTTGTTCATGAGTCTTTATTTTGTTGGATTGGTATTACTTGGCGAAAGATGGAGTTTCCAAGCTACTTGCTCCAACAGCTGAATACCTCGGGGACGGCCTCCGCAACCTAGCGCTGCGCCGCGTTGAGTGCATCGGCAGGATATTCTCGAACGCCTCCCAAAAACTCGGCGATCGCCTTGAAATGAGCGGTGAAGTTCCCCCGGCTGTCCTCAGGGCAGTTCTGAGCGAAGCCTCCTACCGTGAAGACCAACTGTCCGTGGAGTATTTCGGCGGCGTTCTAGCTTCGTCACGGACCGAGCACGGACGAGATGATCGCGGCAGCCGGATGATCAAGGTCGTCGACGGCCTCACTTCATATCAGATGAGGACCCACTATCTCGTTTACTCGAGCCTGTCGCGTCAATTCTCGGGTTCAGGCAAACGCTTCGAGACGGCGCAGGATCGATCGCAGATGCGCATATTCCTGCCGGCCAAAGAATACGTCGATTCCATGGACTTCACTCACGACGAGTGGTTCAACCCTCAGATGCTGCACCACATCTGGCATGGCCTGAGTTCGGACGGCCTGATTGAAGGCGAGTGGCGTTTCGGTGGCGCGGAATTGCTCAGGTCCCTATTTCCCAGCGCACCTCATGACGGGTTCGTCTGTACCCCTTCGACGCTCGGCGCCGAGCTCTTCCTTTGGGCGTTCGGTCGCAGCGACTTGCCTCTAGAAGCACTATGCACCGCAGACATTGACACTGTGATCGACGGCATCCCAAGTGGCGTCTCGAACACAGTTGTATGCAACGATGCAGTCCAGCAGCGGAGAGTGCAGGGGTACGAGGGCGAAGGCAGTTGAACTTTGGGTTCGTTCCTTCAAGCATAGTGCAATGTGGGAGCGCCTTGGCTCGCTAAGCCCGGACAAGCTTGTCCATTTCGCGAAAACCTCGAACCAGCTGATCAAAGACGATCCGAATGCGCCGACTTGTTTGCAGTTCCCGGTGTGTCACAAGCCAGATCGGGAACTGGAAAGGAGGCAGATCCGGCAAGACGCGTTCGAGGGTTGGTTCAGGGTCGCAAAGCGCCTCGGGCAGCACGGTGATGCCGAGCCCGGCGCACGCAAGTTCCCAAACCACGACGCCACTGTCACTAGACATGACAAAGTTCTCGGGTCGCAGAGGTATGCCGATGTTGTGCATGGGAGCGATCAGCCGTTCCGGGTCCGGGTTCCCGACAAAATCGTGGTCCGCAACGTCCCTCGGCGTTTGAGGCATGCCCTCGCGCGCAACATACGCCTTCGATGCGTAGAGCCCGGCGCGGAAATCGCCGACATGGCGCGCGATCAGTTCGGGTTGGTCGGGCCGTACGTGACGGATCGCGATATCGGCTTCCCGAAGCAGGATGTTCTGCACATCGTTAGACGCGACGACATTGATCCGGACCCCTGGACTGCTTTCTCGCAAAGGTGCCAGCAGTCCAGGAAGCACTTGCGCCGACATGAGGTCCGTTGCGGTAACGGTGACCAGCCCTGAAACCTCTTCGGCATGGGCGGTCGCGGCCATGGAGACCAGTGTTGCCGCTTCTCCCATGGCACGCACGTGATCCAGCAGGTCATGTCCGGCATCGGTCAATCGTGGCCCACGGACGCTACGTTCGAACAACGTGACGCCGAGCCCCTCTTCCAGGTCGGAGACCTGGCGTCCGATCGTCGGCTGTGTGGTCTTCAGGGCGCGCGCCGCCGCGCTGAAAGAACCCTCTTCCGCGGTGGCCAGAAAGGCGCGCACCTGGTTCCAGTCAAACGATATCGCTGCCCAGTTCATTTGTTTGCGTATAGCAGATGTAAGGAAACTGGCAATTACTAGTTCGCTGCCGCATGTGTAGCCAGCCTCAACGCACCATGAGGAATGTCATGCAACCCGCCGCCTTCAATCGCCCTGCCGCTCCTTTCTGGGACCGGATCGCGCCGAAATATGCAAGGAAGCCCGTCGAGGACCCGTTGGCATATGCAGAAAAGCTTGACGCGGTTGAGGCGCTTCTGGAGCCCACGGACACGGTGCTGGAACTTGGCTGCGGAACTGGCAGCACCGCGATCTCGCTCGCACGAAGCGTGGCAGAATACACCGCGACCGATGTTTCGCCCGCCATGATTGGAATCGCGGAGGAGAAGGGAAGGGCAGCGGGTGCGAACAACCTACGATTCGCGGTTGGCGATGCGGCAGGCGCAGCCGCCAACGTACCGTTCGACGTCGTCCTGGCCTTCAGTCTGCTGCATCTGGTCGAGGATGTTGCCGCGGTCCTGGCCTCAGTCAGCTCCCAGCTGAAACCCGGAGGGCTGTTTGTCTCCAAGACCGTTTGCATGGGCGAGGCCAATCTCGCCATGCGAGGGCTGGTCCGGACGTTGGAGGCTTTCGGTCTCGCACCTCATGTCACCAGTCTGTGTCAGGTGCAGCTGGAAGCGCTGATCCAGGATGCCGGTTTCGAAATCGAAACGATCCGGCATTTCGGTTTTAACCGGTTCAACCCGTTCATTGTCGCGCGACGACCGGGCTGGCGCCGCACATCTGCCTCACCCTCGCCGCATTTCACGTCGCCATCTGGATCGATAGGTCCGGAGATGGAGAAGTCATGTCTTCAATCTCGCGATCGGGCTGGGCCTTTGTTGCCCTGATCTTTGTCTATTCGTTCGTGCCTTCCATTGTTGGCTTGACCCGCGTCGTCGAGCTGTCGGGTGGCCCGGCCATCGCGCCGCCAAACCCAAGAGCGATGTCCGCGCCGACGCCAATTGTCATCCATATTCTGTCCAGTTCACTCTTTTGCCTCCTTGGCGCACTGCAATTCTTGCCGAGCCTCAGACACGCGCATCCCTTCTTTCACCGCCTTTCAGGGCGCCTCGTGGCTCTTGCTGGTGCCCTGAGCGCCCTGTCGGGACTTTGGATGACTTTCGCATATGCCTTCCCTTCACAGCTCCAGGGCCCCGCTCTCTTTTGGGCTCGGCTCTTGTTGAGTTCCGCGATGCTTGCTCTGATCGCCTGGGGCGTTGTCGCGATCCGAATGCGGAACTTTCACGCCCACGGGGCGGCCATGATCCGGGCCTATGCGATTGGTCAGGGTGCGTCTACGCAAGCGGTTTTCGGCATTTTCTGGATGATCTTGTGGGGGGTCGAACTCATGGGCCCGGCAAGAGACATCATGATGCTCGCAGCATGGGGCGTGAACCTGATCGCGGCGGAAGTCGTCGTCACGGCGCGTTTTCGCGCCACGCGTCGAGGACCTCGCACGTCCAGGCTCCCTTCGCAGACCAACCGGCGCCGTGCCAGTGCATCCTGACTGGAACGGCTGCGACTCGCGCAGAAGCGACCCGCACCCGCTGAATGTTCCGGCCGGCAGCGGAGAGTTCCAGTTGAAGAGCCTCAGCCGAAGGACCCACTCCCATCCGCTCCATGTCGATCAGGAACGGCCAGATCGTGAACTTCGCGATGCGCTTGTCGATACCCATGTCCCGGACTTGGTTTGCGCAAAACGGCAGGTGCCCGCCATCCGGCACTCCAAGGGTATCACTCAACATGTCCGAAAACTGCCAGATGGGGGTCGATTCCGGCTGGGGGCGAAATGACACTCTAAGCGATTTGCCTTCGCCTCACGTCGCGCTTACGGGCGATTGCCCGCACATTTGATGCCGGTCGCTGCGAGAATGCGCGTTTATCCGACCTGCCTGTGCCGTTTCACGATGTCGAGCACGGTGTTCTCGCTGATTCCGAGATCACGCGCGATCCAGCGGTAGCTTCGTTCCTCGCTGACGGCCTAGAGGACCTTCGGCGCGAGCCTGTCCGACTTTGGCCGCTGTCCCGGCTGGCGGCTGAGCTTCTTGGCCCGTGCCTTCGCCGCGGCCAGCCCTGACTTCCGGGTCTACTCCGGTAGAGGGCGAAAACGTACGTTAAGGGGCTTCTCGCCGTTGCAGCGTCCGGTAGACGGTCGGGCGTGACACCGAGAAGACCTCGGCGAGATCGCTGATCGTGTATTCCCCGGTTTCGTGCATCCGGCAGAGCTCTTTCCCTTGTTTTTCTGACAGTTTCGGCTTCTTCCCCCGCAGCTTTCCCTTGGCCCTGGCGATCGCCATGCCCTCGCGGTTGCGCATCCTGATGAGATCGGCCTCAAACTCCGCGAAGCTGGCGACGATGTTGAAGAACATCCGGCCCATCGGGTCGGAGGGGTCGTATGTCGCCGCGCCGAGGGCGAGCGTCACGCCCCTCCCCTCAAGCTCGTTGGCAATGTCGCGCGCATCCGGAACGGAGCGGGCCAGACGGTCCAGCTTCGCCAAGACCAGAGTGTCGCCCTCGCGAAGCGCGGCCAGCGCCTGGGCGAGGCCGGGCCTGTCCCGTCCGATTCCGGTCAGCCCGTGGTCCATGTAGATCCTGTCCTCGGCCACGCCCAGCCCGAGCAGGGCTTTCATCTGCGCCTCGAGGTCCTGGGCGTTTGTCGAGCAGCGGGCGTATCCGATCCTGATTGCCATGGCCGGACCGTACGGAAAGGGGGCCCTCATCGCGACATTCATCGTACCATCCTATTGAGACACGTTCCGGCCTCGTTTCGCAGGGCGGGCGTTTCGGCCTGAAGCTGTCCGCTGAACGAACGGCTATCGGACACGTCGCAATACAAGGAGACATCCAAGTCGCCAAGCCGCAGCATTCTGGCCGAACGCCAGTGCATCCGCACTTTCGACTTGCCTACGGACGAGACTTCCCTGCTGAAGCACTGCACTCTGGCGGAGAATGACATTGGGGGCGTCCACGGGCGAAGACGGTCGGAGAAGCAGCCGGGCTTTTCGGTGCGGCTCGGCGCACTTTTCTGTCCGGCCGAGCTCGCATCCTTCTCACGAGGGAATGTCTGTGGCGGAGCGCGATGGCTTCAAGGGCTAAACGTACGATTTCGCCCTGTGCCGGAATCTACCTCGCTCTGTCCGACTGATTCATCCCGCTTTCGCCTCCGGAAGCCGTTCTCCAGTCGCTTAATCCGAGGTGGAAGCCGAGGAGTCTCGCATGGATGCTATGATCAGGCCACATCACCCGGAGGATGGCAGCGTCCACTGGGCGGGCAGGTCAGGTGGCCGCTCGCAATCGCTCCTTGGAATTCTCGGACAAGTCGGCACGATTTCGGTCAGGACTTGCCAGAATACTCTGCGTCGGTAACGTGTTCCATCCAAGTCACGGTGGAGCCGTCGAGCGCCTCCTGGATCGCGATGTGGGTCATTCCGGTGTCAGGTGCAGCGCCGTGCCAATGGCGCTCTTCGGGCGCGAACCAAACAACATCGCCAGAACGGATTTCGTGAATTTGGTCACCATATGTCTGCACGAGACCTTTGCCTGCGGTCACGATCAGTACCTGGCCAAGAGGATGCGTGTGCCATGTAGTACGGGCACCAGGTTCAAAGGTCACAGTCAGCGCACGGACTCTGGAAGGGTCAGGTGCCATGATCACCGGGTCAATCCGAACCCGGCCCGAAAACGAATCTTCCGGTCCGGTCCGGGACGGGCGTGATCCGGCCTGCAGAATCTCCATGTGTTCACTCCTTTCGACCGGGGCGTCGTCTCATTCGTTCGCCGCCGCCGGTGCTAAAACCACCTTCAGGCAGATCTACCACTTTAATCGGTTGGGCCAAACCCAACACAAGTGCCGAACCCGCCATAGGATTCTCATGCCTTTGGCTTCCTGCTCCCGTTCTTCTTCATCCAGTTCGCGAGGTTGCCGGGCGCCGTGTTGTAGCGCTGCGCGATGAACTTCTGGGTCGAATCCTTCGCGAGCAGCATCTCGATCTCCGGACGATTCGGATCGAGCTTGCTCTTGCCTGGCCCTTTCGGTCGTCCGAGCGGCTTTCCAGAGGCCTTTCTCGCCCTGAGCGCTTCCTTGGTCGAGTGCAGGTCGCGCTCGATCTCAGCGGCAATTGCGAACGTCATGGCGATGATCCGGCTCTGGATCGTTTCGTCGAGCCTCCAGGATCCCTTGATGGCGTAGACCCTGATGCCGGCGTCTGAGGCGATGGACAGGATTTCCATGCATTCGAGCATCGAGCGCCCGAGCCGGGAAAGCTCGCCGACGACCAAAATGTCGCCTTCGCGAAGTTCCTCCAGAGTGTCCGCGATCCTTCGCTTGCGCCACGCGATCCTGCTGGAAGCCTTCTCCTCGACGAACTCGACTCCGTCGAGGTCCTCCCTGTTGGCAAGGGCGAGGATTTCGGCCGGGTTCCTGTCCAGGTCCTGCACCTGTTTGGACACCCGGATAAATTCAACGGTTCTGGGCTGCCTTTCGGCCGCCATCGGTCAGAATTCGTAGAATGCGCAGTTCTTCGACATAAGGGACATCTCTTTCAGTGGTTTTATCAACGACATTCGTTGTACGAAACGCGCGGAGAAAACGAACGCTTTCTTCGAACTTCCCGGCAACGGAATCCCTCATGCCTCGAGTGCACATCCTGAGTTCGGCTGAACAGGCCCACCAGGACAACCCGTCGGCCTTCAGCAGCGCCGAACGCAAGCGGTTCTTCGACTTTTCCCATTCACTTGAGTACGCCTCCGACGCCGTGAAGGCGATCCTCCCCGAAGGGGCGGAGCAGGACCGGTGGTTCGCGGAGGTCAAGGCGCACATCGAGGCGAGCCGTGCCGACAAGGTCGTCCGGGAACTGCAGCCCTTCATTGGTCGGCACAAGGATGTGGAGGACTGCTGCCGCCACTTCCAGAGCAACATCGAGCGGATGAGGCAGGACAGGTACCGTGACAAGGGCATGCAGGTCGGAAGCGGCGTCGTGGAGGCCGGATGCAGGCAGTTCGGACTGCGGCTGAAACGCTCCGGCACCCGCTGGTCAGAGAGGGGCGCCAACGCGATGCTCGCGCTCAAGAGCTGCGCCATGAACCTCAGGGTGCCCGACTTCCTCGACTGGCGCGCGAATCAGGCCATCGTCACGTAACGTCAACAATTTGGGTTACACCCGCTTTTCCCACGACCGTGTTGACCGTGGATTCGACGAACGTGGTCGAGACCCGCTCCCCGTATCGATGGCACTCGGCGTGGCTTGCAACTGCAAGGGCGTTGTTGGCAATGCAGGTCTGGAACTCGCAGACACCTTTCCGGTACGCATCAATGTTCGGGCACCCGGTCTCGATGCATTCGTGGTCCATGGCAAGGTCGTCGATGCAGGGAAGGGCCGCGTGGATGTTGCCGTGCCACAGGAACCCCTTGATGCGCCTCAGCGCCCGGTCGATCTCTTCCGCTTTCCCCTGATCGTGACGGCAGCCGGCGAGGCCCTTGGCATACTGCCTCAGCACCATGAAGCGCATGGTGAGATGGAACCAGTCGAGGACATGCTCCGCGCAGGGTGACATGGCCTCCGCCATGCCGCGGATGCCGTCCTCGCCGTCGTTCAGGAACGTGATCTCCTGGTTCATCTGCAGTCCCTGTTCCTTCAGCACCTCGTGCAGCCTTCGATTTGGCCTTGCGTCAAGGCTCCGGACAAGCCCGAAATGCCGGTTGTCCTGATCCTCGGCCATCGACTTGCGGGCCAGCACCTCGAAATTCTTCAGCCATCCGTCGTGGTCTCTCCCGCGGGAACGCATGTAGCCGCCGTCGATCCCGACGACGATCGGGCCTGCGGGAGGCGGCAGCGCGGCGTGGTCCCGTCGCGCGCCTTCGAGGAAACCGACCCGCTCGTCACCCAGTTCTTCTTCCATGCGGTTCGCGACCAGGTGGAGGTGGTCGCGCACCGTCTCGGCGCCGACCGGAAGCACGTCCTTCAGCAGGTCTGCCGTTGTCTCGAAGGAGACCAGGGAGGCCCGTTTCGTCTCAAGGCAGGGCAATTCCGGCGCGACATGCGAGCTGAACAGTTCCGACTGCGGGCTGCAGGTGCCGGATCCGGTGGCACCGCACCGAATGGCGTACTGAACAGGATGGCTGTCCGCCCCTTGCTCCAGAGCCGGCTGGAGCAGCAGCGGCTGTCCTCAGCGAACGCGGGCGGCCTGTCCCGCCACGACCCGTTCCTGGAGCCCGCCGAGACGCGCCTTGGCCTCGTCAAGCGAGAGCCCGATCCGCTCAAGCGCGTCGTGCGGCTTGTCGAGTTCCAGCACTTCCTCGTCAATGACATTGCCCTCCCCGGCATTGATGCGCTGCCTCACCTCGCTCTTCATGTCGCTCCTCCGCAGAGGACTTCCTGAATGCGCAGGGAGGAAAACCCGGGAAACGCAAACCCCTCCGCAACGCTGGATTCTGACGGCGGATCAGGGCAGGCCGCAACCCGGCCTGTTCTCCGCAATGCCGAGGGCGAATCCATGGACGGCTGCATCGAGGGCTGGTCCGGCGAAATCGCCGACATCAGCGCGACGCCCATCCATGCCGAGACCAGAACGCCATGCCCCGACGCGCATTCGATCAGGCTGCGGACCCGGCCGGCCGCGGCCTTGTGGGTGCCGTCAGGCGGTGCCAGGGGGATGTCGCCGGCGCGTTCGCGGCAGACCTCCTGTGCGCGGACCTGCGCGTTTTCACATGACTTGCCGGTGCATCCGCCGCCGGTGCCGGCCTGCGCGAAACCGCTTGTTGACGGGTACGCGGAGAAACCCGTCCTCCATGATCCGGAGCCAGGCCCTGCATCGGTCCGCCGCCGCTTCGACGCGCAACGGTTCATCTTCGTCCTCAGGCCCGGACAGGTCTCGCTCGACCACGATCCGTTCGACGAGCCCGGCAACGCGGCCCAGATCCATCATGGCGTCAAGGCTCATGGCGTCCTCCCGCCGCGTGTGGCAACCGTCGGGACCGCCGCGTCCTCCGGGGGCAAGGCGCCGGAACCGCCGATGCACAGCGGATGCCGCCTGGCCGACATGGCGTCCGGAACAGGAACGCGGCGCCAGATCATGGTGCTGAACCCCGGCAACCTGACATTCAACTGAAGAACCGGTCCCGTCTCCGGCGCCGTCCGGGCATCCGTCATGCAACACGGTTACAGGAGATGCCGCAATGCCGGCGGCAGATTGGCCCCGGACATCCTGGTAATTCCCTTCAGCGGCGGGACTTGCCGGCGACGACGGGTCAGGGCGGGCGAAGGCCGGAATTGCTGGCCTCCGGCGGCAATGAACACCGGCAGCATCCTTGAGACCGCCGGAAGTTCGGCTGGCAGCGCCTTTCGCCAACAGGCATGAAAATGGGGGCTGGAACCTGATCCCCTATTGTCTCCGCTGAAGATGGGTTCAGAAGGTGGCCGTGACACCCCCGTCGACGGCAAGAATCTGGCCGGTGACATATGCGGCATCGGGCGACACCAGGAAGCAGGCCGCGCCGGCAATGTCCTCCGGCGTGCCTGGCCTGCCCAGCGGGATCTTCCGATACTTGAGATAGACGGTCCTGAAATACTCGGTCTCATGCTCATGGCTGCCATCGGCAAGGCGGGCCATCCGCGTATCGATGAAGCCGGGTGCGATACCGTTGACGGTGATGCCCCTCGGCGCAAGATCGCAGGCAAGTGCGCGTACCATGTTCACGATTCCGCCCTTCGCGCTCGAATAGGGAAGTGAATCGGGAGAGCCGAATTGACCCATGATGCTGGCGGTCATCAGGATGCGCCCGCCAGCGGTCTCCATGAGCGGGACTGCGGAAAGCGTGCAGGCCAGTGCCCCGTCAAGGTTGACGCGCGTTACCGCACGAAACCGTTCGAGCGTGAGATCCTCGTAGGGGCAGATGTCAAGGATCGCCGCGTTGTTGACAAGGATGTCGAGCCTCGAACGGCTGCGGGCGATCTCGGCCACAAGTTCCCTGCAGGCATCCATGTCGGCAATGTCGAGCGTGGCGGGAACAACGTTTCCCGGGCATGCGGGAAGGGACGTCACCCGGTCCAGTTCCTCTCCGTCAATGTCCGCAAGAAACGTCTCAGCGCCTTCCCGGGCAAGCCGCATCCCAATGGCGAGACCAATGCCCCGCGCGCCGCCGGTCACAAGGGCGGTCTGGCCCTTGAAGCGAAGTTCCTCCATGTCAAATCCTCGTGATCCTGTTGTTGTCGGTCCCGCCACTCCGTCGCCATGCGAACGCGAAGACAACCGTCAGGACGATCGAAAAACCGAGTATCAGGGTTATCAGTGCATTGATCTCGGGAGTGAACCCCACACGCATCATGGCATAGAGCCGCACAGGCAGCGTCCCGTCCGTTCCGGACAGGAAGAGCGTGATCATGGTTTCGTCGAACGACAGCGCAAATGCGAGGATGCCGGCCGTCAGAAGCGGCATGCGCAGGTTCGGCAGGATGATGAACCGGAAGGTCTGCAGCCTGCTTGCCCCGAGATCCTGCGCCGCCTCGACGAGGCTGCGGCTGAGGGCATTGAGGCGCGTGAGGATGATCCGGTAGATGATCGCAAGCACGAACACGGCGTGGCCGACGATGATCGTTGCAAGTCCACGCGAGACGCCGATCTCCCGGAAGTAGATCAGCAGTGAAAGCCCGGTGATGATCGGCGGCAGCAGGAACGGCAGGAAGATGACGTATTCGAGCATGCGGGCCGATCTCGATGACGGGCGGGCATTCACATGCAGCGCAGCGAGCGTTGCAATGACCGTCGCCGCGATAATCGCCGTGACCCCGACAATGATCGAGTTCAGGAGGGCTTCCCCGAGCGACTCGTTGGAAAACAGCCGTGCGTACCATTCGAACGAAAACGTGTCCCATCTCACCCGGCCGCGCCGCATGGAGAAAAACGACAGCACGAAGACCAGAAGGATGGGAAGGTAGAGCGCCAGGTAGACGAGAAACGACACCGAAGCGAGCGAAACATCAAGCAGGCGCAGCCTCTTCATCGTTGCCACCTGGGATTGCCAAGCCGGCGCGCAATGTAGATGACCGCGAGGGCCACGATCATCAGCAGGATCGAGAGCGCTGCGCCGAGAGGCCAGTTGAAAGCGAGGCCGAACTGGCTGAAGATCAGGCGCCCGTAGGTGAATCCCTCGATCCCGCCGACCAGTTCCGGAGCCAGAAAGTCGCCGGAGGCCAGCACGAAAGTGAACATGGCACCGACGATTCCGCCCGGCAGGCTCAACGGCAGTACGACCCTGGCGAAGGTCTGCAGTTCCCCTGCGCCCAAATCGGCAGCAGCATTCAGGACCGAGTTCGGAATCCGTTCGAGCGAGATGTAGATGGGAAGCACCATGAACGGCAGCAGCACGACCGACAGGGTGATGCGGACCGCGGTGAGGTTGAAGAGGAGCGCGCTGACGGGTTCGTCGACGATCCCGAGTGCCAGCAAGACGCTGTTGAGCAGGCCGTTCGTTCCGAGAACCCCGCGCATGGCGTAGATCTTGATGATGTAGCTCATGAGCAGCGGAACCGCGAGGGCGATGACCAGGAAATTGCGCCAGGCCGGCGGACGCAGCCAGATGAAATACGCGGTCGCGTAGCCCAGCACCAGGTTGATTGCCGACACCTCCAGGGCCATCCGCAGGGTCTTGAAGAAGGTGGTGCGATAGGAATCGTTTGACAGTATCTCCACAAAGTTTGCCAGTGTCGGTCGATAGACGACTGAATTGTCCACGACGAAAAAGAACCCGTAGACCAGGAAGCTTGCCAGCGGAACGAGAATGAACAGGGCCGCGAAGCCCCAGAGCACGCAGTCTTCCGCGAGCAATCGGAACCTCCTGCCCGACGTGCTCACCCTCTGTCTCCGCTGACCAATGCGCATTCGGCCGGGTCGAATCCGACGGTCAGCACGGATCCCGGCGCCGGGGGACTTGCCGCGGGATCGCTCCTTGTCTTCATCTTGAATTCCAGCGACGCATCCCGATGCCTGAGCTCGGTGATCGTCTCCGAGCCGATGAAGGACACGGAAACGACAGTGAGCTCGACTTGGTTGACAGGCTTGCCGTTGCCGATCCCGAACGCCTCGGGGCGGACAGCCAGAGCGAGGCCGGACCCGCCCTCAGGTGCAGGTCCGGCCACGGCGAAAGTCCCGACCGCCGTCCTGACCGACGTGACGTCATTCCGGGCATCAATGACCTCGCACGGCTCGATGATGTTGCTGGCGCCGAAGAACGATGCGACGAACTTGCTCTTCGGCCGGTAGTAGAGATCACGTGGCGTCCCGATCTGCTCGATGCTGCCGGAGCGCATCACGCAGATGCGGTCCGACATGGTGGTTGCCTCGGATTGGTCATGTGTCACGAAGAGGAAGGTTATCCCGCTTTGGCGTTGCACCGATTTCAGGAAGTTCTGCATCTGCCGCCTGAGCGCGGCATCGAGCGCGGCGAGCGGCTCGTCCAGGAGAATCAGCCGCGGCTCACAGATCATGGCGCGCGCAAGGGCGGTCCGCTGCTGCTGCCCGCCGCTCAGTTGGGACGGGTATCTCGCGCCGAGTTCCTCGAGGCCGACAATGCCGAGTGCGGAATCAACCCGGTCGTTCAGCCGCTTACGACCGGTTCCGCGGACGCGGAGTCCGAAACTGACATTCTCGCGAACCGTCATGTGCGGGAAGAGCGCGTAGTCCTGGAACACGGTATTGAAGGGTCGCCGGTTGATTGGCATGTCGGCAATGTCCCGCCCGTCAAACTCGATTCCTCCTTCGCTGGGCGCCTGAAACCCGGCAATTGCGCGCAGGAGGGTCGTCTTTCCGGAACCGGAAGGGCCGAGAATCGTCAGGAACTCGCCGTCCCGGACATCGAGATCAAGCGGGTTGATGGCATTGAACGTCCCGAAACGGACACCAAGTCCGCGGATTCGCAGCAGGGGCAGATCCTGGTTGGCCGCCAGGCCGCCGGTTTCATGGTTGGCCATATGCCTTGACAGCGTCCCAGTTGATTTCGACACCGAGGCCCGGCCTGGTCGGCGCATGGATTTCGCCGTTCTCGAACACAAGGTCCTCGGTTGCCAGCTCCCGCCTGAGCTTCTCGATGCACAGTTGGGGCGGAAGGTACTCGATGAAGCTGATGCCGGGCGTGGCGAAGGCGAGGTGGGCTGTCGCTGACAGCGACACGCCGGTCTTCCAGCAGTGCGGCACCACGGGAAGGTCCCTTTCGGCGGCCATCCCGCAGACGGCCCGTGCTTCGCCGATGCCTCCCACGCGTCCGACATCGGGCTGGACGACCCCTATGCCCCCTCGTTCGATCAGATCGACAAACTCCCATTTCGTGGACAGCCACTCGCCGGAAGCGATCGGGAAGGGGACGAGCTTCGCAAGTTTCGCGTGCTCATCGAGGAAATCGGGCCAGATCGGCGTTTCAAGGAAGTAGATGTCGAATTCACCCCAGTCGCGAACGGTGGCATAGGCGGTTTCCGCGTCGCGCCAGACGTATTGAACGTCCACGAGCAGTGCAATCTCCGGACCGAGCGTCTCACGGACCGCAGCAACGAGATCAGTGTGCCGTTCATGGCTTTCGTTCATCCCGTCATGGGCGTACGGGCCGGCCATGGTGCATTCCGCCTTGACGGCACGGAATCCGAGCTGCCTTGCCTTTTCCGCCGACAGGCACAACGCGTCGCGATAGGCCTCGAACGTCTTTCCGGCGGGCTGAAGGGATGCGTAGGGCACGACAGGCGTGTCGCGCCTGCTGCCGAGCAACTGCCAGACAGGTTTCCCGGCAGCCTTGCCCGCAATGTCCCAGAGCGCCATCTCTACCGCGCCGAGAGCATGAATCACCGCGCCCCGGCGACCATTCATTGCCGTATACGTGTAGATGTCGTTCCAGACCGACTGGATGTCGAGCGGATCCCTTCCGATCAGCAGTTCGCGCATTCCAAGGCCCATTGTGTGGGTTCCAGGCGCCTCGATGCACGCACGTCCGATCCAGGGATTGAGGTCGCTCTCCCCGTAGCCCTCGATGCCCTCATCGGTCGTCACGACGACCAGGAGGCTGTCCTGGGCCGAGGAGGTCAGGCCGGGGTCAAAGTCATCGGCGACCAGGACATGACATTTGACGTCGGATATCTTCACGCTGCCCTGCCAAGGTTGAATTGCGGAAGGAGACATACCCCGATACGCGTGCATCGGGAACCCAAAATGGAGTGCGGGGCATCCTGGGATGCCCCGCACGCGGTTTCTATTGAGCTGCCTTGACCTCGTTCCAGACCTGGACGCGGCGGTCGAAGTCCTCAACCGGACGCAGCCAGATCAGCTTGTCCGCGTAGTCAAGCCCCGGGCTCTCGTCGGTCGTGTTTCCGTAGCCCTTGAGTTCGGTCATGATCGGTCCGGTGTCGCCGTTCAGGTAGTGGTTCGCCCACTTGTGCGCGCACTCGGCATCCTGAACCCCCTTGGAAAGGGCCCAGGTGTCCAGCCAGCCGATGCCTCCCTCCTCGGGAATGGAATAGACAACGTCATACCCGCGGTTCGCCAGTTCGACGGCCTGGAATTCACCCATGGAGAACATCAGGCTCGCTTCGCTCGTATCCCAGATGTTCACGCCTTCCTCGAAGCCCGCATAGTAGCTGATCAGGTATTGCTTCTGATCGATGAGCTTCTGTTTCACGGCATCGAAGTCCTCGTCGGAAAGGTTGAAGGGATCATCGATGCCGAGAACGATGGCGGCATTGGTGACATTGTTGTTGGCATCGTCGAGGGCAAGAACGTGTCCTGCATTCGCGGGATCCCAGAGAGCCTCCCAGCTGTCCACGCCGTCCGGAAACGCTTCCGTGTCGTAGATCAGTCCGAGCGAGCCCCAAGCCATCGGAACACCGTAGGTTTCGCCGCCGCTCATCACCTCGGCCACGTTGGTGAATGACTCCAGCAGATTGGCCGTGTTGGGCACCATGGACATGTCGAACGGAATGATGAGCCCGTTGTCCACGTATCTCTGGATGATCGAGGTGTCGATCGAGATCAGGTCATAGTCGGCGCCATCGCTTCCGGCCATCTTGGCAAACATCTCGTCCACTGAACCGGTATAGGCGGCGCTGACGCTGCAGCCTGTCTCCGCTTCGAACGATTCGACCCATTCAGGTTCGGCATAGCCTTCGAAGCTGAACAGGCGGACCTCCTGTGCCGACGCAATGCCGGCGGCGAACAGTACGGCGGAAGCACTCAGGAAACAGCTTTGAAATCGAAGCATCTGTCTTCTCCTCTATTCTGGTTGGTTCGTAGGGTCCGGAGGCAATCCGGACTGCAGGGTTCGGCCGGTGATGTGCTCCTTCAGAACCGTCCCGAGTTCCGAGGGATCGCCTTCCGCAAGAAAACTTCGCAGGACCCTGTGCTGTTCAACAACCGCGGGAAAGTCCGGACTTCTGTGGATCTCGAGGCCGAAGATGATCATGACCTGCCGCGAAATGCCTTCCCATATGCGCAGGCCCAGCGAGTTTCCGGCGACCGAAATGGCCGACCTGTGAAAGTCCACATCCGCCCGGCGAAGGCCTTCGACATCGCGTTCCGCCGCCGCCCGTTTCATGGCATCGATTGCCGCGTCGAGCGGTGCGAAGTTCGATTGATCCGCCCGGAATCCCGCGATCGCCTCGGAGAGCAGCATCGTCTCCATCGCAATGCGCACGGAGCATATTTCCCGGATCTGCCTGTCGTCGAATGGCGCAACCCGCCAGCCCCGCCCAGGCGCGGCGCAGAGAATTCCCTGCAGCGACAGTTCCCGGATCGCCTCGCGCACCGGAACGCGGCTGACGCCGAGTTCGGAAGCCAGTTCATCCTCGACCAGCCGGTATCCCGGCGGAAATGAACCGGTCGCGATGGCAGGAATGAGGCGTTCGATGATCAGCTCGGTAACCAGCCTTTTGCGGACCGGCTCGATCCTGGCGGTCGCGTTGACTGAACTCTGCATGGTCGTATACTATTATTCCGTATACGATATGTAAAGTTCAATGTGGGCAACTGGATCGGTGGCCGCGGTGGCTTCAGGTTTTGAGCAGGTTGACCGGGTGCCCGTAAGGGCCGAGCTGGGCGAGTCCCCCGTCTGGCTGCCCGAGGCCGGCGAGTTTCTCTGGCTGGACCTGCTCGGGCGGCGGGTTCACGGCTATGATCCTTCCCGGCGGAGGCACAGGATCGTCGCAGAGGGCTTCCGTGAGAACCTGGCCTGCCTCGTGCAACTCCGGGATGGCTGCGTCCTTCTGACAACTGCGACCGGGTTCCTGCGGCTGGACCCGGCAAGCGGTTCGACGCAGCCTGTCGCCCTGCCGCTCGCTCCGGGCAGGGGCACCTGCTTCAACGACGGGAAGGTGGCACCGGACGGCTCGTTCTGGCTCGGAACGTCGGACGTCGATGAAAGCAAGCCGATCGGGGTCCTCAGCCGCATCACCGGCAATGGCGTCGAAGAGGTCGACCGCGGGTTTGTCGTCTCGAACGGCCCGGCATTCTCGCCCTGCGGCCGCAAGGCCTACTTCTCGGATTCCGTCGGCGGGAGGATCCTGCAATACAGCCTGGGCGAATCCGGCAAGCCGCTGGAACGAAGCCTGTTTGCAACCGTTCCCGAGGAGGACGGGTTGCCGGATGGCCTGACGGTGGATTCCGGCGGGCAGGTCCTCAGCGCCCACTGGCAGGGCAGGCGCGTAACCGTCTACGGCCCGGACGGTCGGATCAGGCGCATGATTCCGGTTCCGGCGCTGAACGTCACATCCTGTGCATTCGGTGGACGGAATCACTCGGCACTGCTTGTCACGTCGGCGGCGACCGATGCCGGCGGCGGTCCCGGGAGCACGGAAGGCGATGCCTTCCTGTTTGACTGCGACACCGGGGGCGTGGGCGAACCGGCTTTCGACATGCCGGCATGCTGAGAATGGCTGACGGCGCGAGGTTTCGGCCGGGCCGTGTACATTGGAGAGTGGCGCCTGTCTCGTGCACGAGACAGGCGCCACTCTCCTGGATGGAACCGTTCGAGGCATCTTGACAGGCTTTCCAGGCTGACTGCTGTCGGCTGCATGCAGCCATTTCATCGCAACAGAAGGGAGAACCCCGTCCTTCCCGCCCGGAAGGACGGGGCTTCTGGCGCGAAAACCGGATGACTGGCTGACGGCGATTTCGAGAAATTTTCCTGATGCAATTCGGGAACAGGACGATCAACGGGCGTCTTTACGATTTGTCCCAGTTCGATCCCATCCTGATTTCCGTGACCCACGGGCAGATCGCCCGCATCGTCCGGGTCACGTTCGATGATCACGTGTTCACCGTGGCGCATGATCCAGGCGCACACGCACCGGACCCGATCTCCAGCCGTCGTCCTGGCGATTGGCGCGCCTTCAACGTGCGCCGGTGGGAGCTTCTCATGATCTACCGGAACTTTTCCGGGCCCTGGGAGGTCAAAGCGTCTACCGGTCCAAGGGAAGGAATTTCTTCTTCCTTCACGGCGTCGGCCAAGCGCCGTGCGTCGTGTTCTTCCTGGCCCGTCGGCCCAGCCAAGAGGATGCCGATGTCCATGCCATCGTGCGATCGGCATGCGAGAAGGCATCCATGACAAGGTGGGCAAGCCCTGTCAGCATTCCAAGACTCGTTGACGCTGTCGCACGCGGAGACGATCCGCCGGTGGGTCCGTCTGCGCGGATCAAGCGACCTTAGGACAGTACGGATGCGATACAGGCCCCGCGGGGCCTGCATCGGGAACTTGCGCTCCGGTCGGGATCCTCTTTCACCCCACTGGGAACCGGCCGGAGCCGGCAGGCCGCCGTATCGCCCGAAGGCTCACCCGATCATAGGCGACACAATTGATATATCCGGCAGGAAAATGGACTTCAATTGATGTTGTCATCCTTGCACTCCGCAGAAACCCCGTCCTGAAGCATTCCAGCGAACTTGGCCAGTGCCTTCGTCCCCGGCCCAGGCAGCCTGAGCGGTGTCTTCCGCCTTCCTTCATGACAGTTCCGAACTGATCAGGAAGACGTAATCCGCAATGAAAAGCGCGTTGAGGCTGTTCTGCAGCGACGAATAGTCGGCCAGGCCGTGCGTGACCGCATGATGCGTGGGAACCGGACTCAGCCTCGCGTGTTCGAGATGCGCCTTGTTGACGTGGACAAACAGTCCCGGCCGGAAGCCGGGGGCAGGGCGCTTGGAGCGACTGACAGGCGTGCGGGGGCCTCGCGTGCCTTCCGTCAGGTGCCTGAACATCACCATGCAATGAATGCCTGGATCTGCGACTTCTCGTCCACGCAAAGGACGACCGCGCGGTCCGGCGGGGCCATGCAGAGCCCATCGATGTCCTGCACCTTGTCGACGAACAGCGGGTCCGTCGACAGCTTGCACGTCTCGCTCCGGTGCGGCTTCAGGCTGAACGCCGACCAGGTCCGGTGCACCGTCGTGCGCGGCACGTCCGTCCGCTCGGCCATGCTCCGGACCGAACAGTGCGTCGCGTCCTTCGGCATCGTGTTCAGCGTCCGCCCGACCACCTTGTCATCCGTCACGGTCCGGGGCCGGCCGGGGTGATGCTCGTCCGAGAGGTCCTCGATGCGCTTCTCGGCGAACCGCCTGCGCCACTTTCCGACCGTGTGCTCGTGCACCCCGGTCCGCTTCGCGACCTCCCTGCTTCGAAGCCCTTCGGCGCAGAGCGGGACGATCCTGCAGCGGCCGGACAGCGACCTCGGCGCCTTGTGCCTGCGGACATGCGCCTCGAGGAACTCGCGCTCCTCGTCGCTCAGCACCACTTGCACCGCCTTGCCTCTCGTCGAGCCGCCTCCTGCTGATGTCGCCCGACGCTTTGACGGCAACTGCTGTTACAGAAGACTAGCTCAAGAGTTCCAAGCTGGCCTCAAGCGCCACATGATCTGACACGAAATCGCCATTCTTGCCGTCCAGTGCCAGCCCGAGCAGTTGCACTTCGAACCGGTCCGTGGCGAAGATGAAATCGATCCACCGGACTGACGTCGCGTCGCCGACAAAATGAGGGCTGTCGTCGGGAAAGGTATTGCGGTTGCGGCGCAGATCAGTGCCCGAGAACAAGTCGCGCAGCCCAAGTCCACAGTCCGTGATGCCGGAAATCGGCGGAGACTTGGGCGTCGCATTGAAGTCGCCGACCAGGAGGATTGCATCGGTCTGCCAGTGCGCGGCCGCAGCAGTCAGATGACCGATGATCGTTCTGCACTGGGCAAATCGTTCGCGATGTTGCTCGTGGCGAAATGCGAGGTGCGTGTTGGCGACCAGCATCCTTTGCCCGTGATAGTCCAATACGGTGATCTGCAGCCTTCTTAGCCCGTCGCCTTCGGCCGGCGGCAACATGAAGCTATCGAATGACAGCAAGGGCAGGCGCGACAGCGTGGCAAGCCCTTCTTCCCTGTCCTCCCACTGGTATTGCGAGGAATAGAGGCGCGTCATGCCCGGTACCTGCGTGCACACAAGATCCGATTGCGGGCGACCGGCGGGCGTGACTGGAGATACCTCCTGAAGGCACACGATTTCCGGCTGGGCATGGTTCAAGTATCTGTCCAGGCGCCGCATTCGGTCGCGGAAGTCACAGTTGAGATTCCACAGGTTCAGTGAGAAGATGTTGAATGCCATGCTGCCTTGATCCTTGCCTCTTTCCCGTTGGGCTTGAGGCTGCGCGCCGGGGCCCGGTTCATTTCGGCGCCTCGAAATAGACCGGGTTTGACAACGTGCGTCGAATGGGAGGCGCGGCCGTCAGCGATTGTTGGGCACGGGGAAGTTCGGTCCCTTTTGCACACCAGTCCCTCAGGTCCTTGATTGCCCTCGCCCGGCTCGCGTCAGCGAGGATCTCGGCACGCAGGAACCTGCCGGGCATCGGCAGGCGTATGGTCTCGTTCCAGGCATCGTCTGGAATGAGCATCTCGGAAACCGGTCCTTCCTCGCCGACCCAGACCAGACGATCGCCGGACGCGCCCCTCACCTCGACCTCGAGCGTGATGTCATCGCTGCCCGTCACCGTGCTCCCCATCGGCTGGCCATCCGCGGTGAAGGCAAGATGCGGCCCGGTCGGAGACTCGGTGACATATCCATGACCGTTTCCTAGCGCTTCGACGACCGCACAGGCGTCCAGGCGAGGCAGCCAAAGCACGGTCGTCGGCTTGCCCAGCCCGACGGGACCTGGACGTTCCTGTTCTGCCGGCTGGTGGTAGTCGCTGCCTCCGATCAGGGATATCCGTCGACCATCAGCCAGGAACCGATCATACTTGGCCAAGACGCCGTCGTTGCTGGTTAGCCAGTGGCCATGAAACACCTCCATGCAATCCATGTCGGGGTAGTCGAAGTCCCAGGGGAGCGGTTCCTTGTCGTGGTTTATCGAAAGAATGGCGCCCTGCCGCCTCACTTCGCGCACCAGGGCGTCCAGATCGGTGCTGTTGGCAAGGCGGAAGTCGATCCATTCGTTGAGGCCGAAGACATTTGCGTGGCCGCGGTAGGTGGTGACCTCCATACCCGGTATGAAGACCAGGTCTTCAGAACTCCGGGGACCGAAATACCGCCATTGCGACGTCGTGTTGTGGTCGGTGACCGCAAGGAAATCGAGACCCGCAAGCCGCGCGCTTTCGGCCAGCAATTCCGGCCCGCCGCGGGCGTCGCTGTGATGTGTGTGACAATGCAGGTCACCGCGATACCAACCCGGGCGTTCACCCCGTGGTGTGGCCGGTTTCGGCGCGGCAGCCACCTCGCGCGGGGCTGCGTCGGCCATCAGCGTCAGGCGCACCGCCACGCCACGGTCGGGCACGCGGTACATCCCTAGCAACAGCTTCCAGCGTCCCGCGGGCATCAATCCTGCGTAATACCCGGGCGTTGCCGCATCGGTGGCGACAAAGAACTCGTTGCGGGCGCTGCCGCTCCAGCCGCGAAATCCGGATCTGGTCGGATAGTCCGTGGCCCGGCTGTCCATGATCCCGATGTCGAGGGCGCAATCTTCGGCCTTTGCATATTCGAAACCGACATCGAGCCGCGTCACGCCCGAGGGAAGCTGAAACGGGATTTCCAGGAATGGCGTTCGGGCCTTGTCCGCCGGAGTGACGGTCAAGTTGATCTCGGAGACTTGCCCTGGTGCAAGGACGGGTGAGACCATGATCCTAGCCCGCTCCACGTCTGGTCGCGAAACGGTCAGTGGCGCGCCACACTCGTCCCATCCCTCCAATGATCAGTGCCAGGGTTCGCCCTCCTTTCCCACGAAGACAGGGTTCGTCATGCCGTGGAGCCCTTCGGCTCGGTCGCGCAGCTCCAAGGCAAACCAGCTTCCCGGCTCCGCCTCTGTATCAACGGTTGTTTCCAGGCCTTGTCCTGCATGCCAGCGCTGGACCTCCTTGCCCCGCCGGATCAACCTCAGGCTGAGGCTTGTCAGATCCTGGCCGGCTTTGCCACCCTGACAGCCACAGGTCAGTCGCACCGGCCCTTGTGCAACAAGATCGCCCATTTCCGCTGTGTCACCGCCAACGGTCGTCGCGCGCAACGTCAGGTCCGGACCGCTGGTGACATAGCTCCGACCGCGCCTCAGGGCGGTCAATATCGCTTCGGGCGCATTGTCATCGGCTAGGACCCTGTTTGCGGCAAGCCGGTGATTCGCAGGGGCTGGCCGATGGGTGTCGGTGCCTGCAGTCGCCACCATCCTGTAGCCGGCGTTCAGCCAATGATAGAACACCTGAACCGCGCCTTCGTTTTGGCTTCGCTCCGCCCAAGCCCGGTTCCAGACTTCGACATGGCGCGCAGGTCCCGGGAGCATGTCCGAAAACGCCCAGCGGCAGCCTGTGCAAAACGGATGCCCCTCGCTTCTTGGATGAGCAATCACGAACAGGCCGCCACGGTCCAGCACGGCCCGGGCGACATCGCTCATCGTGGTGCCGTCCTTGACCCGCCAGTCGATCCAGCCTTCAAGACCCAGCACCAAAGCGTGACCGTTGAATGTGGTGAGTTCCACGCCATCGATCACGGTGATCCCGTTCCCGGCCAGGCGCCGGACATGCGGCACGGCCGAAACCGTGTTGTGATCGGTCAAGGCCACGAAATCGTACCCGCGCCGGCAAGCGATCTCGAGGTAGTCCGCCGGACTGAATTCGCCGTCGGAATGAAATGTATGACCGTGCAGATCACCCGTATACCAACCGGCACCCTTCCGTTTCGGCGCACACGGCGTGTGCGGCATCGGGTCAGCTGGTGGCGCCTTGCACTCTTCGGCATCGCAAGCAATCTCGATCCGGTAGGTGACATTGCCCGGTGGCAGGATGCGGTGTACGTCGACTTCCACGATCCATTCACCAGCCTCGATCTCGCCGGGCAGATATCCAGGAGAGGCCCAGCTTCGTGAAATCACCGGGCTCTGGTCGGCGTTGTTGTGCCGAGTTCCCCGAGCACCATCGGGTCCATAGACCGAGATGCTGAGCTGATGCGCAATGTCGCCGACGCCGGGATGCCGGGGCGAAAAGGAAAAATCCAGTCGCAGCGTGCCGGTGTTTTCGGGCACGTCAAAGCTGTGCGGCACATGGCACGCCATGTGGTCAAGCGAAAGTCGTCCTTCAATTACCTGGTGCATGCGCATTCACTTTGTCTTGCTGCCTGCTCTTGGCACGCAGCCTTGCCATGCGCCCGAATTCCCGCCAAGGCGATTCCGTCCCTTCGGTGACAGTCGGTCAGGCGACCGTCCGCGTCGGGCTGGCATGACGGAATCGCGCGCTGGCACCAATCGGTCCCAAACGCGCGACGGTCTGGAGACGCGCAACCGGGCGCCAGGTCCGCGGAATTGGCCGTCAGTGCCTGCAGGGCCTCGCGCGACGCCATTGGCGCGTGCAGGGCCGGCATCACTGCCGCTTCCAACCGAACCGGTGAAACGGGATGCCGGGGCGGAGGATGAATCCGACTGGTCCCTGCCACCTCGACGATGCGGCCGGCGCACATCACTGCCACGCGGTCCCGGATCCTCGATGCCACGTTCAGGCCGTCGGTCACGAACGGGCAGGCAATGCCCCGCTGCTGCTGAAGATCCTGGAACAGGTCCGGGGGCTGCGCCTGAACCGAGACGTCCAGTGTCGAGACAGGCCTGCCGGAAACAAGGATACGTGGCCCAGGCGCCCGGGATTGCGCAATCCCGATCCCTTCGCGCTGACCCCCGAAGCCCGTCCCGCGTGGGACGGGCACCGGCCCGTGGATCGAACACTCCGGAATCGACCAGGCTGTCCGCGTTCCTGTCATGCGTCAATTCGACGTCCGACCGCGCCAGGTCGCAGGGGAACTCGTCCGGGGCATGTGGATAGTGACTCTCCCCGGACATCGGAGGGCGCCCCACAATGGCCAGGGGAGAAGGGCGACTATGAGTTGGGCCCGGGGCGGCTCTCAGGAAGGTTCTCATTGCGTAGTCCGTGCAGGACAAGGGCTTCGGCGTGATGGCAGGCCACCAAATGCCCTCTCAGGTTGCGCATTTCAGGCACTTCATGCGTGCAAGCGTCGGTCGCGTAAGCGCAGCGTTCCGCAAAGACGCAGCCCCGTGGAAGGCTCGAGGGATCCGGCGGATCGCCGGGCAAACGCAAGTGACTGTCCTGATCGGCTCGACCTGGCGTCAGCACTGCGCTCAGGAGCGCCTCGGAGTAGGGGTGTCGAGGGCAGTCCAGAATCTCGTCCGTATCCGCCAGTTCGACAATCCGGCCAGCATACATCACCGCTACCCTGTGAGCGAGGCTCGCCACCACGTTCAAGTCATGCGAGATGAAGATGTAGCTCAACCCGAGACTGGACTGAAGGTCGCGCAACAGGTTCAGCACTTGCGCCTGTACCGACACGTCAAGCGCGGAAACCGGCTCATCCGCAATGATGACCTTCGGGTCGGGGGCAAGTGCTCGCGCCACGCCAATCCGCTGACGCTGCCCTCCCGAAAACGCATGGGGGTAACGGCCTGACATCTCCGGGTCCAGCCCCACCAGGCGGAACAGTTCGTGCACCTTCGTCACCAGGTCCGGTTCGGGAGGTGGTCCGCCCGGGCGTTGACGTAACGGCTCGGCCACAATGTCGAAGGCGGTCATGCGCGGGTTCAACGAGGAGAACGGATCCTGAAACACCATCCGGATCGATTGTCGAACATTGCGCCATTCAGCGGCAGAAAGATCGGTGATGTCCCTGTCCAGCCCATCGGTCGCGAACATCACCTGGCCGTGCGTTGCCTCATGGAGGCCGACAATGGTCTGTCCCAAGGTGGTCTTTCCGGAGCCGGATTCGCCGACGATCGCCAGGGTTTCGCCCTGCCGCAGTTCAAGGGAGATGTCCTGCACTGCCTTGATCTCGCGCACCCGTTGCCCGAACAGTCCTTCCCGCTTCTCGAATGTCTTGCTGACAGAACGCAGGTCCAGAATCCTCTCGCCGAATCGCTGCGACTCTCTCGTCTTGGTCCTTTCGGGCCGCTCCGGTTGCAATGACAGGTCGAACATGGACGCGGCGTCTCCGAAGGCATGGCAGCGAACATGCGCTCCACCGGAACGCACAAGCTCGGGTCTTTGCACGTCACAGAGACCGGGCCTGGCAAATGCGCAGCGTGGTGCAAAGGCGCACCCTGCCGGACGCTCTTCCAAGGTAGGTACCGTTCCCTGGATCGTCGCCTGGCGGTATTGGCCGCGCCCTGGCAGTGACGCCAGGAGCGCCCGGGTGTAGGGGTGCCTCGGTGTCGTCAGCACGTCCGCCTTTGTACCGTGCTCGACGACCTCGCCCAGATACATCACCACCACCTCATCGGCCATGCGGGACACGACCCCTAAGTCATGTGTAATGAACAGGATCGACATGCCCTGGCTTTGTTGCAGTTCCTGCAGGAGATCGAGGATCACGGCCTGGGTCGTGACATCAAGCGCCGTCGTCGGTTCGTCGGCGATCAGAAGCGATGGGTGCGGACCCAGGGCCATTGCGATCATCACGCGCTGCTGCTGCCCGCCTGACAGTTCGAACGTGTACGCATCAAGGCGTTGCGCCGGATTGGGCATGCCGACGGCATGCAGGAGGTCGAGCGCGCGCTCGCGCGCCTGTTTCCTTGTCACGTCCTGGTGTCGGCGGACCGCTTCCATTATCTGGTTGCCGACCGTGTAGAAGCTTGACAACGCGGTGAGGGGTTCCTGGTAGATCAACCCTATGCGTCCACCCCGAATGTCGCGCAGGACGGGACTCTTCTCGGACGTTCCTGCCAGGTTCACGCCCTCGAACAGGACTTGTCCGCTGTCGATGGTCGCGTTCGTGTCGAGAATGCGCAGAATGCTGCGCGCGGTCAGAGACTTGCCGCAACCCGACTCTCCTACGATTGCGACCGTCTTTGCATGCGGCAGATCGAATCCGACATCCCGGAGCGCTATGCTTCGGCGACGCCTGTCCCTGAATGAGACGGTCAGCCCCTGCAGCGAAAGGAGTGCGTCAGTTCGCATAAGGGTCCGCCGCGTCTCGAAGCCCGTCGCCAAGGAAATTGAGCGACAGGACGGCCACAACGACCGCGGCACCCGGCAGGAACAGCCACGGAGCGGTGGCTATCGATCTCAGGTTCTGCGCTTCCTGCAGCAGCACGCCCCAGCTGACAACCGGCGGCCGCAGTCCGATTCCCAGGAAACTCAGCGACGTTTCCGCTATGATCATTCCCGGAATTGCCAGCGTTACCACGGCAATGATGTGCGACAGGAAGTTGGGCACCATGTGCCGCCGGATGATCCGTACCGGCCGGTTGCCGTCGAGGAGCGCCGCCTTGACGAAGTTCTCGTCCTTCAGCGCCATGAATCGCCCGCGCACCACCCGCGCGAGCCCGGTCCAGCCGATGATCGAAAGGATCGCCGTGATGAAGAAATAGGTCCTGATCGGTGGCGTGGTGGGCGGGATGGCGGCGGCAAGCCCGATCCAGAGCGGGATGGAAGGCAGGGACTGCAGAAACTCGATCAACCGCTGGATCGCCAGATCGACGATGCCGCCGAAATAGCCCGAGACGCCACCTATCGCAATGCCGAGAACGAGGCTGATTCCGACACCCACCAGTCCAATCGTCATCGAGACACGCGTCGCGTGGATCGTGCGGCTGAGAACGTCGCGTCCCAACCGGTCCGCCCCAAGGAAATACACCCGTTCGCCGGGGTCCTTCGGGCCGACGAAATGAAGGTTCGCCGGGACGAGTCCCCAGAACCTGTAGCTGTCGCCGCGCACCAGGAAACCGAGCTCGATCACTCTTTCAGGGTCTTCCTCGAAGACTCGCTGGCCCGTGTTGTAGTCCGTCGTGGAGCGCAGGCCGAAAACATGAGGCTGAATCCGTCGGCCGTCCGGGCCATCGAGAATCCAACGCACGTTCTGGGGCGGCGCATAAACGTCCCTGGCCTGGTAAGTGTTCGGAGCATGCGGTGCGAGGAATTCCACGAAAGCGGCCACCAGATAGATCAGGAGCGTCATGACGCCGCCGAAGATTCCCAGGCGATGGCGCAGGAATCGGCGGATCACGAGCTGGGAGTGACTCAGGTGCGCGGCGTATGTCATCACATCATCTCCTGGCTTGCCGCTTGGCGCCGGATCTTCGGATCAAGCAGCATCAGGAGCAGGTCCGAAACGAGCGTTCCAAGTACCGCCAGGAAGCTCAGGAACATGATCAGAGTCGATGCCAGGTAGAGGTCTTCTTCCTTCAGTGCTTCAAGCAGCAAGGGGCCCGTTGTCTGAAGGCCGAGCACAACGGCCACAATGGTCTCGCCGGAGACGATCTTGACGAACAAGTCGTTCAATTCCGACACGAACGGGTTCAGCGAATGGCGCACCGGATACTTGAGCAACAGGTGAGTCTCGCCAAGGCCCTTGGCGCGGGCCGTCAGGACGTACGGGCGATGCAGCTCGTCGAGCAGGTTGGCGCGGATCTTGCGGATGATTTCGGCGGTTCCTGCGGTGCCCAGCACGATCACCGGGATCCAAAGATGCGAAAGCAGGTCCGCGAACCGGGCCAATGTCCATGGCGCATTCACGTATTCCGGCGAGAACAGGCCGCCAACGCTCTGTCCGAAATAGCGGAACGAAATGTAAAGCAGAACCAGCGCCAGCAGGAAATTCGGAATGGCCAGGCCGATGAAGCCCAGGAAAGTGAAGACATAGTCGCCCAGCGAATACTTTCGCACCGCCGCATAGATTCCGACCGGGATTGCCACGATCCAGACAAAGAGCAACGTGACGACCGACAGGAGAGCCGTCAGGCCCAGACGCTGGCCGATCAGTTCGGAGACGGGCAGGTCCCAGCCGAACGAGTAGCCGAAGTCCCCGCGAAGCAGGATGTTGCGGACCCATACGAAATACTGCTCTACGGCGCTTCGGTCCAATCCGTAGTTGCGGCGCAGGTCCTCGATTTCATGAGGCTCCAGGTTTTCGCCGTACTGGTTGGCCTCCTGCACCAGCCTGTCGACGAAATCTCCCGGCGGCAGGATGATGATGAAGAATGAAATGACGGAAATCGCAACGACGGTAAGCAGCATCAGGACAAGACGGCGAGCTAGGAAGCGGGCCACGTTCTGTCTCCTCGGCTGCTTTGCGGAAAGGGCGCGTGCGCCCTTTCCCAAGTCTTGCTTGCAGCTTACTGGCTCGACGGCTCAATGTAGAAGGTCGAGAAGTTGGCTGGTGAAATGCCCGGGTAGAGCCATCCTTCCAGCAGTGGCTCCGGGACATTGCGCAGGCGATTGTTGACGGCGCGGTAGTTGCCCATCGGCAGCGTGATGCCAATCTGCACGAACTCGTCGGCGGCAATTTGCACCAACTCGTTCCACGCCTCCATTTGTGCGTCGCCAAAGAACGTCGGGATCGCGTCCTGAAGTTCCCATGCACGCACGTAGTTCGCCGGCGGTTCCACGCCTTCCGATCCGCCTGAATCGTACCACTTTTCCCATGCCTCGGTCCAGGTCTTCTCGCGAGGCATCATCTCGCGAGCGGCCAGCATGGGCAGGCGACCGGAGCCGTTCTCGGCCAGCCACAGGAAGATGTCACGATCAGGATCGTTGCGTCGGGCAATCGAAACTGCATCGGAGACAAAGTTGAGAACGACGTCCACGCCAACCGCTTCCCAGTAACCCTCGATCAGTTCCATCATGTCGCCCCAGTCCGACTTGAACTCGGTATTGACGTCAACGACCACGGTGAACCGTTCGCCGTTGTCCGGACGCAGGCGAAATCCGTCGTCGTCCTTGTTCGGCAGCACCATGTCCAGGTGCGAATTGGCCAGGTCAGCATCATGTTCGGTATACTGGGTTGCCAGCTGCTCGTTGTAGAGCGGAGACTCCGGGCGCGGCGCGATCTGGTGGGGTATGCCTTGACCCAGGAAGATCACGTCGATCAGCTCCTGGCGATTGATCGCGTGCGACAGGCCGATGCGGAAGTTCTTGTCGGAATAGATCTCTTCCTTCACCGGGTCCGACGGATAATGCAGCGGGAAGCGGAGGTCAGCCACGTTCATGTCCGCGGAATTTGCCGTCACGAAGCGGTAGTTGCCCTGTTCCATGTTCTGGAACATCACGCCCCTGTTGGCCGGAGTGGAGATGTTCACGCGCGAGATGTCGACCTCGCCCGAGAGCGTCTTGGCAAGTTGAACCTCAGGATCCGAAACCAGCACCCAGGCGCGTTCGTCGATATAGGGCAGCTGGTTGCAGGCCGTGTCGACCTTGAAGTAGTACGGGTTGCGCTGGAAGGTGAAGCGCTCCTTGCCAAGGAACGGCTCGGTCGGGACCCATGCCTGGACGAACGGCCGTGCCGGGTTGTTGTATTCCGACTGCTTGCCGTATGACCCCACGTTTGCGGCCCACCACTGGGTGTAGTCGTCGGCGTTGGCGGCCGCCATGAGTTCGGCGACGCCGTCTGGATTCAGCGACTTGATGAACTGCCGGTGGTGGTGTTCGGCGAACTGAACGACGCGCACGCCATACGAGGTCGACAGGTTCTCAAGAAAGAGGCCGTTCGGCTTCGACCATTTGAACTCGACGGCGTAGTCGTCAATCTTCGTCACGGTCGCCGGCTCGCCGTCGACGATGAAGAAGCCGCGCGGGCTCGACTGGATGTCGGTGTTGGTTTCGACATGCTCCCACCAGAAGACGATGTCGTCGGCAGTGAAGTCTTCGCCATCCGACCATTTCATGCCTTCACGCAGATGGAAGGTGTAGGCGGTCGCGTCGTCAGAGACATCCCAGCCCTTTGCGACGTTCGGCAGCACTTCGCCGCCGTCCACCGACCACCGCACGAGCGACTCGTAGCCGAAGTGACGAAACTCGGCCAGGCGGTTGCCACCTGTGGTGTCGACCATTGTGCCGCCATAGATGCCGATCTGCTCGGCCGGTTCGACAATCAATGGTTCGGCCGGCAGACGTTCGCTGACGGGAGGAAGACCACCGGCCGCAACGATTTCTGCCAGCATTGGCGATTCGCCGTATTCGGAGCAGGTCTGGGCAATCGCGGCGGACGTCAGGCCGAAGCCAATGGCGGCACAGCCTGCTGCCGTGCGGAATAGGCGCTTTTTCATCATTTGGATCCCCTCTGTTTTTTGGTCTTCGAAAGATGCAACTCCGGCAAGTCTACACGCGCGTGCAGAACAGGTCAACTCTGGTGACACGGCGCTGCAAACGCGGGGCGAATTGGTGGCGGACGCCAGGCAGCGTGCCGATCGGTCTATGTTTCGCGGCGGCCTATTGTTCCGCGCAAGACCAGCTCCGCCACCATTGTTCGTGGCTCGAACTTCCTGTTTTGCGGGTCCAGCCGCCTCTCGAGAATCGCGGTGACCTCCGCGGCCATGCTGTCGATGTCCTGGCGGATGGTTGACAGGTTGTAGATCGGCCAGCTTGCCATGAATACGTCGTCGAACCCGGCAATTGACACATCCTCAGGGACGCGGTGCCGGGTCTTGAGCCGAAGGTAGTCCATGACGGCAAAGGCCATCACGTCATTGGCGCAGAAGATCGCGTCAGGCAGGTTCTCGCCTGCCACAAGGGCAGGGGCCGCCTTGAAGGCCTGATCGTAGGAGAATTCGCCACTCGCCTCGACGGCAAGGTGCATTCCCCTGCGCGCGATCTCCAGGGCAAGCGCATCCCGGCGAATCTTCGAAGAGACTGACGACGATCGACCGGCCATGAATCCGATCGAGCGATGCCCGGTTTCCCAAAGGTATTTCACCAGCTCCGCAATGCCCGCTGCGTCATTTGCTGCAATGCTGTCAACATCAGCACGTGTTCGTTCGAAATTGAGCATGATCGGACGCACGTACGGCACCGCGTGCCGGGCAACGTCGACCGACACCGAATCCGACATGACGATCAATCCCTCGACAGGGAATGTCAGATGTCTCTTCAGCGAGAATGCGCCATCATCCGTTGGAGACAGGTTCAGCACCACGGGAAGGCGTCCGGATTCCTGAAGCGACCGGACAAGTGCTGAGTGGAAGCTCGGTCCCCTGATCGCATCGACCTGATTGAGGACGAGAACGACTATGTTGGATCTGCCCTTGGCCAAGCCGCTTGCCAGGCTGTCGGGGCTGTAGTTCAATTCGGCAGCCGCCTTCATGACCTTGGCCTTCGTTTCGGCAGCGATGTAGGCGGTCTGCGAGAACGCGCGTGACACCGCCGAGCGCGACACGCCGGCCAGCTCCGCCACATCGCTCGCACGGGCACGCTTTCCCGTAACCGATCCTGATTCTCCCGTTGCCGATCTCAATGACGTTGACATTCGCACTACCTCAATCAAGCCGTTCCCAAACCGCCGCGTGTGCGGTTGCCGAACCTTGTTCAAGCCGGCTCGTTTTCCAGTCGGGACAGGAAATGGTGAACCGAGAATTCCTCGTCTCCGCTCAACAGCCTCCAAAGCCGGGTCCGCTGGATGACGTCAAGATGTGCGCTCCGGATGTCTGCCCAAGGATGAAAGAACGACAGCTGCCCCTGAACGTCGTGCTTGCACGTCGCCGGCGAATGCAGCGGCTTTGGCGCGCGGGCCCTGGCAGCGTCGTAGCCTGACATGTCCCAATGGCCGGTCTGCGACCCGGTCGGATTCAGGCGCAGCTTGTACATGGCGCGCACGCTGTCGCTCGCGTTGCGCCGTCCGGCATGCCAGAGATTGTGATGCAGGATCAGGACGGTTCCGGCAGGACCGGTCAACTGAACCTGGCCCGCCAGGTTCTGATACCGGGCAATGCTGGTCTCCCCGACCTTGCGCGTGTGGCTTCCGGGGATGACCAGCGTTCCGCCCATCTCCCGCGTCACGTTCTGCGGATAGATCATGACCTGGATGTCGAATGCGGCGTCCCGGGCATCAATCATTGCATCGCAATGCAGGTGTTGAGAAGCTGCCTGATCGGGCCCGCGGATATGCATGACATGGTGATCGACCTTGCATCCTGGCCCGAGAAGCGAGTGGATCGCCCCGGCGAGTTCCGGAAGGGAGACAACGCGGGAAAGGACATCGTTGTCGTCAAATGCATCGGTGAGCGGAGTGCCCCACGGCACGACAGGCAACCGCGCCCGGCCGCATCTGTCGTCCGGGCAGTCCGCCACGTAGGCGGCAAGAAAGGCGTCGCAAAGATCCTCGGGCAACAGGCCTTCCAGCTTGAGAAACCCGTCCCGCACGAATCGAATCATTTCGCCGACGCCAAGTCGCTTCATCTCGGAGCCTCCACGATTTTCTCCATGATGACTTCGAAGGATTGCCAGCCGGGCTGGTAGCTCAGTTCGCCAGGTCGCGGCTCGAGAGCGGAGAACTGGATCGTGCGCCAGCCGTCGCGCAATGCATCCAGACCCGTGGCGTAGGGCGGCTCGTCCTCGTCACCAGAAACAGGCGGTGCGGTCGTGTCGCCGTCATATCGCGTCCAACCGACAACGCGGGAATCGAGCGCGGAGTTCTGGAGATACAGGATGAGCAGTTTCTGACGCAATTGGACCTCCTTGATCACGTAGAATCTGCAAGCGTGTGCAGAGCAAGTACACCACGAGATTGCGCATTGCAAGAGCAAGTGTCCAAAGTACGGCGCGGGTCTCGGATGTGAACCGGTCCAATGGCGCGACAGTCTGGATGAGACTTCTGTAATCGAGACTGTCGCGCCTATGGCGAGGCTTGGGAAGAGGCGCGCCACGACCCCGTTGGCCCGGTGCCTTGACATGGTGCTTCCCGGGATGTGGCTGGACGGGACGGGGCGCCGGCGCGCCCGCGAGCACAGCCGACGCCGCCAGATCCGGCTTGAGCCTGGTTGCAACGGATCCGCAGTCCGTGACGAAGGTGGAAGGAGCGGGCATTGCTTCCTGAAAGGCGGTCCCGTCACGGACGTCCCTTCGCATGCTCAGCGGGTCAGAAGTCATCGAGCGAGGTGGCCGTGGGCAAGTAGGGCGCGGATTCCTGTCGCGTGCCTGCCGTCGGCTCCGTGGCCATTCCCGTGCAGGGACCGCCGTCGCCAGGCCCCGACTCCTGGCGGCGGACGTGACGTGGGCCTTTCCGGGAACATCGATGCGAAACCTTGACCCGTCTTCGAACGCGCGATTTGCGAGACCTGCTCGTTTCAAGGGCTTGCCGGGCATGAATGAAGCCTTGTCACTGCACTTGGGCGGCAAGGCATCCTGGCCCTGAAGGCGGAAGGGCTGTCCGTCTCTGGCCGTGGAGGCTTGCGTCAGACGGGCACATCGCCCGTGGCAGCCTGAAGCGTGAAGCCCCGTCCTCCAGGGCGGGGAGCGGTCACGCGAACGCGCCCTCATGAACCTTGCAGGAAACGAGCGAGCCCGCATCCCGGGACTCGCTGGCTCGTTGCGCAATGAATGAAGCCATGTAGCCGTCAACTAGATTCGGCCTGACCGCATCGCCATTGCTGACGGCATCGAGAAATGCGGTATCCTGAATGAAATAGGCCTCGGGATAGCGGGCAAACCAGTCGGGCGAGATCGGACCGCGATGCAGGCCGCCAGCGTCTTCGTGGAACACCAATGGCTCGGCGGGATTGGGAACTGACAGACGACCGCCGGCGCCAAAGGCCTCGACGCGCTGGTCATAGCCGTAACTCGTACGCCAACTGTTCTGGATGACAACCTGCTGGCCGCGCGTGCCACGCATTACCGTCGTCGCAGTGTCGATATGACCCACACTTGCATAGCGTGGATCGATCAGGGCGCCGCCCAGGCACAAGAGCTCGCAAATCTCGTCATCGAGCAACCAGCGTGTCAAGTCAAAGTCGTGGATGGCTGTCTCGAACAGCAACCCCGCCGACATTTCGAGCGACTCCACGGATGGAGCGGAAAAGTCCCGGCTGACGATTCGCAATTGTTCAATTTCGCCGATGTCGTTTGCCAAGATGCGTCGTTTCAGAGCCGCCATGCGCGGGTCAAAGCGGCGGTTGAAGCCCACTTGTATTCGATCCGCGAAGGGTGTGAGTGCCGGCATGGCCGCGTCGATGGACGCCATGTCGCTTCCCAAGGGCTTCTCGCAGAGCACATAGGCTCCGTTTGGAACGATCTGAACCAACTGTTCCACATGTGCTGCCGCCGGCGTGACAACAAAATATGCGTCGAACGTGTTCGAGGACAACGCCTCGGCCAGCGGCAGCCATTCGGCCCCGAGTTCGCCGGCCAGTTTCTGGGCGCGCAAGGGGTCTGCATCGCAAAGGCTGAGGCCAGACAGGTTGGAATGCCTGAGGATGTACTCGCCGTGAAGCCTTCCCATGCCGCCGCACCCCACAAGGCATACATTGAGCCCGCGTTTCTCAACCGCGGTCATGATTCGGGTTCCTGTCAAACGGGATGGCGTGCCGTTCAAGCAATTCGGAAACATGCGAGAACCCGGTTTTCGCCATGGCGAGCGGTGGAGCCTTCAATGGGTCTTGCTCCGCTTCGACCACGAGCCAGCCATCGTAGCCGTGCGCGGCAATTCTCCGGATCAGCGGGCCGTAGTCGAGGTCACCGTCACCCGGTACCGTGAAGACGCCCTCATGCACTGCCTCATCAAGCGTCTGCCCGTGCGGGTCGAGAGTGTCACGGACAGATCTGCGAATGTCCTTCAGGTGAATGTGGGCTATCCGGCTCCACCATCTTTCCATTACGACCCTGTAGTCGCCGCCTGCCATTGCCACGTGACCAGTGTCGAGAAGAAGGCGAAGCGGTTCACCTGCAGCGGACATGAATCGATCAATCTCGTCCACGGTTTCAACCGGCATCATTACATGGGGATGATAGACCAGTTGCAGACCGGATTCACTTGCACGGCTTGCAAAGTCCGTCACGCGCCGAGCGTAAGCTTGCAGGTCAAGATCATCCAGGGGTGGCGTCTGCGCAAGGACAGCCGTGGAACCTCCCGCCGGTCCGGCCGCGCACTCCCCGTAGACCATTACGCGGCACCCAAGCGCCGCGAGATGCCTTATCATTGGCAACGCTTCCGGCCATTCATCCTCGACAGACCGCTCAGCAAGGAATCCGGAATACCAGGACGTGACTGGCTCAAGTCCGAAACTTGCAAGGGTTGCAATGACAGTTTCAGGCTGCTTCGGGAATTTTCGGCCCAGTTCGATGCCGGTGAACCCGGCCCGTGCCGCTTCGGCAATGCAAGTTTCGTAACTGATGTCGTCGCCGAGTTCCAATATCGCTTCGTTGGTCCAGCTCAAGGGACTGACACCAAGTTGCACTTTGTTCATGGCGGAATCTGCCCCTGTCGTGATGTGTGGTTGTATGTGCCTGGTACCATACAGACACTATTGGTAGGTGTTCGCTGGTGCAGCCGCAAGACATCATCCACATCATCCGGGTTCGGGTTGGCGTGCCAGCCGGATCCAGGCGAAATGCCCCGAACTGGGCGACGTCTCGCCGGGGGTCGGTGCTGCTGGTGGCCAGCCTCGACAAATGACTGAACCGCAGCAGCTACGGCCCGTCCAGACACCAGGTCGCCTGGGACGGCCATGCGCGCATGTCGCCAGGCGCGCGGACGATGGAGAGGATCGTCAAGCATGGCGCGTCCGGCGCGCTGCAAGAGTCAATGCTCGGACCGGCAATGACCAACGGGCAGGCCGCGTCGTCGGACCCGGTTCAGACTGAACGCGAAGCCGTGCGCGGAGAATGCGTCCCTGGTCTTCGGCAAGCGAATATCGACCAAGCCCCAGGTCCGGCCTGCCCCTGGCCTGACGGCGCCGAGCTTGAGCGGCAGCTGGCCCCCGTCGTTGCGCTGGCCCAGCAGCTCGCCCAGCCGCAGATGCCATGAGCCCTTTCGGGACTGGCCCCAGCGGATCGCACGGTCCTCGGGAGTGTGCAGGCATCAATGCATGGTGGCACGGGCTCGCAATCACGGGGACCGACAATCGCTGTCGGTCTCGATCTGAACCGTATCAAGCTGATGGCTTTGCGAGACAGGCCATGTCGGAAACATTGTTTGACACGCGAAGCCGGGTGTTGCGCATTGGCCGCGTGAAGCGACATCCCTCGCGAAATCGAGTCACGTCCACGCTTCCCCGGCAAGCGCGACGTCAATTGTGCACCCCGGCGCGAAAACGCGCCGTGGATCAACTTGATGCCCCGCGTCTCCCGAGACTCGTCGACTGGCATGAAGTCCCGGCCGGACGGGACCAGCACGGAAATGTCGTGGTAGTCCGCCCAAGCAAGGCTGATCATGTCGGTTGCAATGCGACCATCGACACCGTTCCCTTCCGTCCCCCACGTGTTCGCACCTCAAGCCAGGCGCTCGGCGGCCGCGCCTTGGCAGGTGGGACGCACGGGTGGCGAGCGCCACCGCTGGCGTGGCACGATCGAAACACTCACGCCGGGATGCGTGTCCGCCACGGCCACCACGGTCGTCGCCCATCGGTGAAGCGGCTGATCAGCTTCGCGAGCCGGGTCATGCGAGCCATGGAGGATCAGCTCTTGATGCTCACTCGCGGCTCCGACATCGATGACCACGAATGCCGCGAGCGTGAACGGTGGCCCGGGCCATTCCAGGGGCCTGCGTGCTGCAGGCGGAAGATTCCCGACTTGTGGTTCCGGCCAGCGCCGCACGCAGGCCAGCACTGCAGATCGCCCGGAATGCCGGGCCAACGGCAGGCGCATGGGCCAAGTGAACGTTCGCGACGCGAATTTCCCGCGGTGTCAAGAACTACCGGGTGCAAGACAGCGACACGTGAAAGCGGAACGCGAGATTTCCCTCGCACCACATCGGGAAATTCGTGCCCCACTTGTTGTTGTGCAGGCAAAACCTGACGCCCTGCCGCATCGCGATGTCGCCGCGATAGAATGGCAGGAATGGCGTCTCGGCAGGCCCGGCCAGCGGGCAATCCAGCGGTACGATCTGCAGATGCTGGTTGCCTGATGTCATGCAGCTTACCGATTGGACGGCATGCAGCTGTCTGTTTCCATTCTTGACTACCGCCCTGGGATCCACATCGTAGTCAAGCTTGCGAAAGCGCCAACTTCCTGGATGCACCGTCGGCGCAAAGGTCACAAACGATGCCTCCGGCATCCGGTTCGCCGGTTTGTCGAACAAACAGACCGTGACTTCCAGCGTGTCGCGATCAACGAACCGGTAGCGGAGTTCCGGCGCGCCCGGAGCGCCCAGATCATCCGCTGCGGTTCCTGGGAACTGGAATTTTCCGATTGCCTGGCTGCCTCCTTCCTTTGCCACGCCCATCCATTTCGGCTCGAAGATGCCCGAACGGGCGGTGCGCGAAAGTTCCAACCCGGGTTTCCCGTGATCCTGCACGCTCCAGTGGGCGAATTGGGTCAAGTAACTGTCTGCATAGTCTTGGTAGTCCTGTGCATCGTAGCTCTCATAGGTGAGTGCGGCCAGCTGCCCCTTGGCGCTCGCCAGGTCGCAGCCATTGGGAAAGCGCACACGGAAGAGCCCGCCCGTCGCCTTGTCGAAGTCCAGTTTGCCATCGCCGAGGGTCAGCGATCCTCGCTTTCGAACCGCGGTGGCGGATGGCTGCAGGGACAAGGGAGTGGCGGCACTTTCGGCTTCTTCCCGATCCTCGGGGGGCAAGACCGAAACCGCGTCATCGATCAATGCCTCCTGCTCGTGCCAGGAACGCTCAGTCAGGGCGAACCTGGAGTCGAATTGTCTGGCGGTCTCGAAGTCCTGTCGGTCCCAAGCCGCTTCGTCGCGAAGAAAGGTCTTTATGTCGACGCCCCAGGTGTGCTCGGCAACCATGCACAATCGGCGGCCCATTGCTTCGCGCTGCGGAGTCAATCCCTCGCGCGCCCAATTGCCGTAGAGTCGCCTCAGCGCCATGTATCTTGACATTTTGGTCGGTGCCGTCCCGACCCCATGGATCCAGCTGTCGGCAATCTCGTCGGCAACAACCGGAAACCTCTCGCGTTGTTTCCACAGCAGGTCACCAAACTCATTGAGTGTCGAAGCCGCAATGATCGTGCCGGGATTGTCACGCGCCATCAGCCGATGGGTTTCAATGACCTGAGCGATGCTCGGCGGTCCCATGTTGTCCGCAGCATGCCCGAATCCAATCCCTTCATCCATTTCGCCGGGAAAATGCGTTGCGCCGTATTCGCCTTGATACATGACGACAAGTTCTTCCCCTCCGGCTGCCCGCCAACGGAATACCGGCGGCACGTCCGGAGGAGTGCTGGCGGAATTGACCCCGATGTGAAGGAAGCGGATGCCGCCCGCAGCCATCAGCGGCACAATGCCCAGCGTGTGGCCAGGGACATCCGTCAGCTTGGCCCCCGTCGTCAGGCGACCGAACCGGCGATCCAGATCCCGGCTGAAACCCAGTCCGGCCCTGAACAATTCCGCGGAAAGCAACTCCGTATGTGTCGTGTATGGCAACGCATGCCAGGTGATAGTCCCATTCTCGATCGCGTCCTCAAGTTTCCGCCGGCCCTCTGACGTTGCCTGTTCAAGGTGTTCGTGGATCAGCCAGGCGCCGGCTGTCCAAATGAACTTCGGACTGTCGGGGTTTTCGCGCCAAAAGTGCTTGGCGGTCCGGATCGCCATTGGGACGAAGTGGTCGTGATACTGTTGGCGCACGCTGACGGCGTAATCAGTGAACCCGACATCAAGATGGGTCTTGAAGACCAGGTGGATTTTTCTCCTCGCCATGGTCGGCCACTCCATTGATGCTTGCTCAGGCAACGGTTCCATGAACGATCAGTTTGGCTTCGATCCGCTCACGCAACGATGGCGCTGCCGGGCATTCCAGCCGGTCCCGAATGAGCCGGCCAACGCCCGCACTCGCTCGTCGATATCAAGTCCGACAGTCGCAAGGCAATGGCTCGTGACTGCCAGAAAACCCTCTCGTGCGGCGATTGCGGTCCCGGATTTCGCCTGCGCCTGGGCGTCGGTTTCCTGAGCGTGCGGCCTCGGACCTGGGTTGATTGCGCCAACTGGCAGGAGGGCCGCGCCTTCGGGGCTTGCTGCCCCGCCCCTCGGTGACGTCTGCACACGGGCCGCCGTTCCCGCGCCCTGCGACGCAATGACGGCACATGCCACGCGGAGCTCGATTTCCTTGGGTCCGGAATTCTCGCAGTGCAGGCAGCGCGCCCCCTGCGCGACGTCGGACTGGTAGGCGTCAATTTCGGCCTGCGTGACAAAATCCGGGTTCCCCTCGAATTGCGTCCGATCTCGAAGGCTTGGCCCGCGCCCATTCCGAACGCGTACTTGTCTTTCCTGGCTTCGGGGACGAGTCCGCTGCCGATGCCCGGACACCCGAAGACATCCTGTTGTCCTGGGCTGTCTTTCGGTTTCCATCGGACAGAATTCGAAGAAAGCGCCGTTCTTCGACATAAGGGACATCTCTTTCGGTGGCTTGATCAACGACGTTCGTTGTACGGAACGCGCGGAGTCAACGAACGTCTTCTTCGAACTTCCCGGCAACGGAATCCCCCATGCCCCGAATGGGATTCCCCCCATGCCCCGAATTCGCATCCTGAATGCGGCCGAACAGGCCCATTGCGACAGCCCGCCGGCCTTCGGCAACGCGGAACGCACGCGGCGCTTCCCATATATGCGGCTTCGGTTCGCCTGGAATACTGGGAGGTCTTGATCAAATTGCCGAAAACCCGCTTAACGGAGAGGCAGGTCAGGCGTTCGCGCCCGTCAAAAAGGAAAGGAGCCCGATGGACAGTTCCACCTTCTTCGCGGCCGACTGGCTGAACACCGGGCATCCTTTGACGCTGGATCAATTCAGGGGCCGGGTCCTGGCGGTCGAGGTGTTTCAGATGCTGTGTCCCGGCTGTGTCCTCACCGGCCTGCCCCAGGCGCAGCGCCTCGCTCAAAGCTTCGAGGAGAGGGACCTGGTGGTCATCGGCCTGCACAGCGTCTTCGAACATCACGATGGCAACAGCCGCGAAAGCCTTGCCGCCTTCCTGCACGAGTGGCGGATCCCCTTCCCCGTCGCGATTGATGCGCATGGCGACGGCCCGATGCCGCGAACGATGGAGGCTTGGCAACTGCAGGGCACGCCCAGCCTCGTACTGTTCGATCGAAAGGGCGAAATGCGTGCGCGCCACTTCGGGCAGGTATCCGATCTCGCGCTTGGGGCTCAGGTGATGCGGCTGGTATGCGAGGACGCGGATCATGCATGATTGCGTCCGTCCAACAAAGGAACGTGAAGCGACATTTGCGAACAGGAACCCGCACCTTCAAACATTGGCGTTGTCAAAGAGGGGCGTTCGAAAAGGAATGCGTGTCCAAAACCGGATTTTCCTGCTTCTGGACGCCTGTGACCGCCCTGTCCGCAATGGACCCTCTTCGGCCACACGGTCCTTGAGGTCATCATGCCGCGAAGGGGCCCTCTGGGTTCCCTCCCTGAAGTCAGTCACATGGTCCAGTGCCCGAATCGCGGCACGACAGTGAGATGACTCCCTGGCAAATCGGACGAATTCTCACATCCGTGTGTTGGCATGTGTGCCATCGTCGGGACGAACCCGGCGTTCGTCGTGGCGCAACCCGACAGCGGTCGACACCTCTGCCAACGTCCGTTCATCGGCCACCGATGACGGACGGATGCCGCAAGACTGCTTGGCGCAGCTTCTGTCCAAGACCTGGCAGGTGGGTTGCCCCGCCGCCCGGGACGCACGTTTCAGGATCCCGGACGAGGCTCATCCAGAGGAGGTTGCGGCAACAGGGTCGGGTGCAGGACGGTGAAGATCGAATCGAAGCTGCCCTCGCCGCCGTCGGCCTCGGAGAAGGCGGCGCCGGCGTGGCCTGCGGCGAGCCTTGGGGTTCCGTCCCTGGCGGGGCGATTGGAGAATCGGCCGGACCAGGACCCGTCCGACCCGACGATGGCGCGGTCCGGGTGGGTCACTGCCACGGAGGCGCCTTCGAACCCGCCGGTCGCGCCGACCGCGACCGGCGCGAAACGGATCTCGTAGCCGGTGGGCGGGTGCCCGGCAGCCGCATCGCTGCGCCGCCAGCCGAGCAACGCATAGAGGTGTTCGCGCTCGAGCGCGATGTCGCCGACGCAGCCGATGCAGCCGGCGACGGTGCCGGCGGAGAAGTCCGCCTGCAGCGTGATTGTCGCCGTGAACTCCTCGGCCAGCGGCTCCGCGCCGGGCAGGCGGTAGCGGTAGACCCCGCCGGCGCTGCCGGCATAGGCAGCCGTGCCCGAGACCGGGAGTGCCGGCGGGAGGCGCGCATCGAGCTCCGGCCCGTCAATGAAGGGGACGATCTCGGCGTCCGCCGGGTTGAGGCGCCGCGTCGTCCTGGCGCCGTCGAAGCGCATCCAGAACCCGGCCGACAGGTAGTCGGTCGGGTCATCGTTGTCCCAGCTCACGAGGGCGTAGGCGAGCGAGACGCCGTCCCGGTCGGTCTTGCCCATGGTCCAGCGCCGGCCCGAGTGGTTGGGCATGAATGGGAACCAGGACCACGAGTGCCATTCGTCGCGGAGGCTCGAGAAGCTCTCCGTGCGACCGTCCGCGCGCAAGACCGCAATGCGCAGCACCTCGCCGTCGAAGCTCGTCGGACGGGCGGAGGCTCGCTCTTCGCCGCTGGAGCAGGCGCCGAGCGCGAGCACGAGGGCGAGGCAGGCGGGACGGGCAGCGATATCCATGAAATCCAGTCTCCTCAATCGAATTCGCGCGACGGGCAATCGCCCGTCGGGACCTGCGCCATGCCGGTTCGTCCGGATCCCGGCGGCCCTTCGTTCGGCTCTTGCAAGACCTGCCAGGCATGCGCGCAAGCCGATGCATCTCTTCGAGTCTTCCAGGAAGGCAACCGCGCGGGCCATTCTACGGAAGTCGGGGCCGGTCTCAAGCCATCTCTGCGGTCTTGCCACGAACCCGATCTGCATGGCGGCCATGGGGTTGCATCCCATCGACTCCAGACAGGTTGAGATGCGGCACCAAGCCGCGGCTTGTTCCGGTGACCGGATGCAGCATGAGATCTTCTGCGTGACCTTGGCCGTTCGACTGTCGCGCTCACTTTCACTACGCCCAACATTCTCAGGACGATCTGCGCCGCCAGTGCGCACGTGCTCTTCCTGCCGGCATGATTTCCCGACCTGGGCCCGATCGATCGAGGCGTTCGCAAGGATCAAGCAATGGCTCGGGAATGTCGCCGCCCGATCCGGGGAAACGCTCTGGCGCCGTCGACGAGGTCCTCGACGACATCGAGCCGCAGGAGTGCGCGAACCTCCTCAGGCACGCCGGATTTGTCTCCAACCAGCCCGGGCACGCCCAAATGAATATACGGCGTGATTGTTGTACGTCAGGTCCGTCATGAAAAATGGCGCGGAGCGTGACCCTTGCCGGGGCCGACTCCGGCAAGCGACGGAACGACAGTCCAGGCGCCAAGAGCCTGAATCATGCGTCTTTGACTTGGCTTTGTCACTTGCCTTCATGGCGTTAGCCCCCACGTCACCCGCCGCATCAGGAACCGGCAGGCCGGGAGTTGCGCCCGAGGTTCCATGCAGTCTTGCGAATCGCCGGAAATTTCGGAACAGGAATGGAACAATATCCAGAAACGGCAATCACTTGACAGTATGTGTCACATTTTTCAGGCAATCATTGCACTTGTGTTGCCTGTTTGTTTCATATATGTTCGCATTCTTTCCATCAAGTTCGTGCAAGGAGCGCAAGCATGGCCAATTTCGAATTGCCACCCTTCAAGCCGCGACTGGCGCAGGGCATTGTCGTGTCCGGCCTGGCGCTGATCGCGGCGCTGACCCCCGCGGCGGCCGATGAAAGAACCGCATCTCAGTCCGCGGTTCTTGCCGCGGAGCTGAAGGTCGGTCTTGCGGCCGCAGAAGCCCGCATCGAGGCGCTCAAGAACGAGCTGGTCACGGCCACGAACCAGATCCGGGAACTGAACGCCGGCCTCGCTGCGAGCCAGAACCGCATCGAGCGGCTCCATGATGGCATGAACGAGGCCTGGGCGCGGATCCTGAGGCTTGAGGCCGGAAACCCGGCTTGGCTCGAGAGGGTCGAGGCCGCCGAACGCAAACACAGTCGGGAAATCCAGGAGACTCTCGAACGGCTGCGGAACGCTCCGCGTGGGAAGACGCTGAACGAGCTCTTCCGGGTGGGGGAGCGGCGGCGCGCACGGCCAGAGGTCGGCTATGACGAGGTGCCCCTTCCGGACATCGCGACCGGCGGCCCATGAACGGATCCCGCGTCTCTCCGAAATCCTCGCCTTTCCTGCGACGCCGCATGCAACTGATGGCGAGATGACACCCTTGCAAGACGGGAAAACGCTCAAATCCGTGTCGTGGCTGATGCACGTCCGCCGGGGCGAAACCGACATTGCACATCCTGCGTGCTGAATTGATTTCGTATCCGTGGAGGTCCAGGATCTTGAAGCAACGTAACGTCTGGCGTTACGTAGGCTCGCAACAATGAGTCTTGCCAGCAAAGGCGTCGCGGCCATCATTGCACGCCATGCCGTTCGCGGTCTGCCCACGCAGATCCAGAACAGGGCCCGGGCAAAGCTGGTTGCAGTCAACGCTGCCGGCCGTCTTGAGGATCCGGCAATCCCGCCCCGGAAACTGGCTGGAGGCACTTTGAGGCGATCGAGCCGGGCGGCACGGCATTCGCGTCAATGATCAATGGCGGACCCGCTTCGTCTGGCGTGACGGCGATGCCTGGGACGTCGAGATCGTGGACTATCATCAGGAGATGCATCGAACATGACCATTGCCCGAGAAGAACCGGACCGGATGGGCGTCGACTTTGCGGGCGTCGCTTCAGTTCGGCGATTACCCCTTGTGAATCCCGGCTACCCCCTGTGAATCCCGGCCAGATCCTGCGCGACGAGTTCCTGGCACCGATGGACCTCAGCGTCTATCGGCTGGTCCGAGACATCAAGGCGCCACGCCCGCGACTGAACGACGTTGTGCTTGGAAGTCGCGCCGTCACGGTCGACACCGCGCTGCGGCTGGCACGCTGCTTCGGAACGACTCCGGAGTTCCGGATGAATCTGCAGACCAGTCACGACCTGGACGTGGCCGAACTGAAGGTGCGACCAAGAATCGATCGGGAAGTCGCGCCACGTGCGGCATGATCGGAGAATTCGTGCGGGTGCATCCGCACGGTGCATCCTCCAGTTCGCCCGCGATCATCTCGACGGCTTCTGAACCCCTTGATGTGCGGCGAAGTCCGTCCTCAGGTCCCCTGTAGTCAATCAGCTGTTGCATGACGCCAACCAACGGTCCAGGTAAGTTGGGCAGCTCCGAAACGCGCTCGAGGCCTGCACGGATGGCGCGTGCCTCAAGACGGAACTCTCGTTCACGCGATGGCCGCACGATGCCGCTTGTCGCGACCGGCAGGCAATACGCAACGCCAAGGCCTACTCCAACGACATTTGGAACCGTCAAGAACTGGGGCGTCACGAGACTGACCGGTCTTGTCTCCGCTCTGCATGGTTCACCCAGGATAGATGCAATCGAACCGGGTTTCGGGACGTTCATGTCAATTGGACCCGGAGACATTGGCGTTTCCCCAACCGGAGGGCGAATCAAGCCGCCACCTGAGAAACCAGCCTGGATTATGCCCCCGGACAGACCTGCAAATCGTCGAGCGCACAGAACAGTGGCGCAACAACAGTCCTGAAGTGGACGTTCTTTACATGGCATGCGTTACGCGCCCAACGGCTGCAGTCCTGGCTTCCGGCACCGGAACCTTGAGACGCAACATCAGTTGGATAACGCCGCTTCAAGCGCGATAAGGACCATGTCGCCAAAGGACGTCTCGCGGCTCTCCGAGTCCAGCGCCTCGCCTGTCTGCAGGTGATCCGAAACGGTCAGGACTGCAAGCGCCCGCGCCCCGTGGCGCGCGGCGACGGTGTAGAGTTCCGCAGCTTCCATCTCGACGGCCAGCATGCCGTGGCGGGTCATCTGCTCGTTGAGGTCGGGACGTTCGTCGTAGAACGTGTTTGACGAGTAGATGCCGCCGACATGCGTTGTCGTCCCCGTCCACTCGGCGGCCTCAACGGCTGCACGGAGAAGCGTCCAGTCGGCGCAAGGCGCAAAATTCAGCTCGCGAAACATCCCCTTCGACGGCGTCTCCATCGAGGACGCGGTCATCGCGATGACGATGTCGCGGAGCTTCACGTCCGCCTGCATGCTGCCGCAGGAGCCGATGCGGACAAGCGTCTTGGCGCCGTAGTCGCGGATGAGCTCGTTGGCGTAGATTGACAAGGACGGCATTCCCATTCCCGAGCCGTGGATCGTGACCGGATGCCCGTTCCACGTGCCCGTGTAACCCAGCATGCCGCGCACCTCGTTGACCAGCCTCGGTCCGTCGAGAAACTCTTCCGCCGCCCACTCGGCGCGCAAGGGGTCGCCCGGCAGGAGAACGGTTTCGGCGATGTCGCCGGGCTTGGCGTCGATATGGATGGTCATGTCGCGGGCTCCTGTCTGCTGCTGTCCAGATGACAGGTTCCGCCAAATCGCGAACGCGTGCAATCGCTCTCGTGGGGCCAATTTCACCGAACGCGGCGGTTCATGCCGGACGCATGCAGCTTGGTCGGCAAAGTCCGGACCGGCTCCGCCACGACGAATCGTCAGGCGGGGAGCAGGGAGGGTTGCGCCTACTCGGCCGCGACCTGCTGCCTGTCGGCGAGCTGCACGATGTCGAGCATGATCCGGTTCAACTCGAAATCCCGTGGCGTGTAGACCTGCGCAACGCCCATGGCGCGAAGCCGCGCCGCGTCGCTGTCGGGAATGATGCCGCCCACGACCACCGGCACGTCGCCGAGACCTGCGCACCGCATCTCCACCAGCGTCTCCCTGATCAGCTGCAGGTGGGATCCGGACAGGATTGACAGCCCAATGACATGCGCGCCGGAGTCCCCGGCGGCGGAAACGATTTCCGACGGCGTGAAGCGGATGCCTTCGTAGGTTATGTGCATGCCGACGTCCCGGGCGCGGACGGCGATCTGTTCGGCCCCGTTCGAATGACCGTCGAGGCCCGGCTTCGCGATCAGGAACTTCATGCGCTCGCCGAGCCTTGCGGACACCGCGTCGACGGCCTCCCTAACGTCGTCAAGCCCGTCGGTCCGGTTGGAAGGCGACATCGAGACGCCGGTCGGGGCGCGGTACTGGCCGAAGGCCGAGCGGACGACGTCTCCCCACTCGCCCGTCGTGGCGCCCGCCTTGGCGGCCTTGATGGAAGGGGGCATGACGTTCTTGTCCGACTCGCACGCCGCGCGCAGCTCCTCGAGCGCCTCCGCCACGGCCGCGTCGTCACGATCGTTACGCCAGGCCTCGAGGCGCGCCGTCTGCTCCGCTTCGGCGCTTTGGTCGATCTCGACAATGGCCTCGGCTCCGGACGGCAGGGGCGACTCCTCGCCGTTCTCGTACCTGTTAACGCCCACGACGACCGTTTCGCCGGACTCGACCCTGGCAATCCGTTCCGAGTTCGAACTTACCAATCGGGACTTCATGTACTCTATCGCTTCGACGGCGCCGCCCGCGGCGTCGATGTGGGCAAGCTTGTTCCGGGCGCAGTCCTTAAGCTCCTCGACCTTCGCCTCGACGACCGGATTGCCGTCGAACAGGTCGCCGAACTCCAGGAGGTCCGTCTCGTATGCCAGGATCTGCTGCATGCGCAGCGACCATTGCTGGTCCCAAGGACGCGGCAGTCCGAGCGCCTCGTTCCAGGCCGGCAGCTGCACCGCCCGGGCGCGGGCGTTCCGCGACAGCGTGACCGCAAGCATTTCCAGCAGGATGCGATAGACGTTGTTTTCGGGCTGCTGTTCGGTCAGGCCGAGCGAGTTGACCTGGACGCCGTAGCGAAAGCGCCGGTACTTGGGGTTCTCCACCCCGTAGCGTTCGCGGCAGATCTCGTCCCAGAGCTCCGAGAAGGCCCGCATCTTGCACATCTCGGTCACGAAGCGAATGCCGGCATTCACGAAGAAGGAGATGCGTCCGACCATGGCCGGGAAACTCTCCGCCGGCACCTTGGCCCTGAGGTCGTCGAGCACGGCCTGTGCCGTCGCCAGCGCGTAGGCAAGTTCCAGCTCCGGCGTCGCACCGGCTTCCTGCAGGTGATAGGAACAGACGTTCACCGGGTTCCAGCCGGGCATGTGGTTGCCCGTGTAGGCCGCGACATCGGTGACCATGCGCAGGCTGGGTCCGGGAGGGCATATGTAGGTGCCGCGGGACAGGTATTCCTTGATGACGTCGTTCTGGACCGTGCCCTTGAGATTCGCGATTTCCGCTCCCTGCTCCTCGGCGGCGGCGATGTAGAGGGCGAGCAGCCACGGCGCCGTGGCGTTGATCGTCATCGACGTGTTCATCCCCTCCAGCGGGATCTGGTCGAACAGAAGCCGCATGTCGCCGAGGTGCGAGATCGGCACCCCGACCTTTCCCACTTCGCCCTGCGCCAGCTCGTGGTCGCTGTCATAGCCCGTCTGCGTCGGCAGGTCGAAGGCGACCGAAAGGCCGGTCTGGCCCCTGGAGAGGTTTTCGCGGAAGAGCGCGTTCGATGCCCGGGCCGTCGAATGCCCGGCATATGTCCTGAAGAGCCAGGGTCTGTCTGCGGTCATGGGCGCCTCCGAAGAGCAACAAAGTTGCGGCACATGGAAATAAAGCGTAACAAACTGTCCCTGTCAATACGCCGCGTTGCAGCGTATCCAGGATGCAGCGGCGGCATTCCAGGCATTGGGGTCACCCGCCGTGCAACCGTTCCTGCGCGCGAAACCATCCCGAATCTGGCACTTCAGCATTAGTTTGGGTAACATAGTTTCAAATCTGTGGCCAAAATATGTTGAAAGTTGCGTGTCTGAATGATTGACTTGGGGTCGAATCTGTGATTCTGCATTGCGGCGTCACATGGAAAGGGCAACGCGGGATGGCTTTGGACAAGATGAGCGCGGAAACGGCATCAGGAACGGGCAGGGATCTCTACGAGCTGGGAGAGATTCCGCCCATGGGCCACGTGCCCGCAAGGATGCATGCATGGGCGATTCGCCGCGAGCGGCATGGCGAGCCGGACCAGTCGTTCCAGCTGGAAGTGGTCGATGTCCGCAAGCCCGGCAGCAGCGAGGTCGTCGTGCTCGTGATGGCGGCCGGCGTCAACTACAACGGCGTCTGGGCCGGCCTCGGCATTCCGATCAGCCCCTTCGACGTGCACGGGGCCGACTACCACATCGCCGGCTCCGACGCCTCCGGCATCGTCTGGGCCGTCGGGGATCGCGTCAGGAACTGGAAGGTCGGTGACGAGGTCGTCATCCACTGCAACCAGGACGACGGCGACGACGAGCACTGCAACGGCGGCGACCCGATGTACTCCCCGAGCCAGAGGATCTGGGGATACGAGACCCCGGACGGCTCGTTCGCCCAGTTCACGACAGTCCAGGCGCAGCAGCTGATGCCGCGTCCGAAGCACCTGACCTGGGAAGAAAGCGCGTGCTACACGCTGACGCTGGCCACGGCCTACAGGATGCTTTTCGGCCACCACCCGCACGAGTTGAAGCCCGGGCAGAACGTGCTGGTCTGGGGCGCCAGCGGAGGGCTCGGATCCTACGCGATCCAGCTCGTCAACACCGCGGGCGGCAACGCGATCGGCGTGATCAGCGACGAGGAGAAGCGCGAGTTCGTCATGAGCCTTGGCGCGAAGGGCGTGATCAACCGCAGCGAGTTCGCGTGCTGGGGGCAGCTGCCGACGGTCAACTCGCCGGAATACGCGGAGTGGTTCAAGGAGGTCCGCCGGTTCGGCAAGGCCATCTGGGACATCACCGGCAAGGGCGTGAACGTCGACATCGTCTTCGAGCATCCTGGAGAGGCCACGTTCCCGGTCTCGACCTTCGTGGTCAAGAAGGGCGGCATGGTCGTCATCTGCGCGGGAACCACGGGTTACAACCTGACGATGGACGCGCGTTACGTCTGGATGCACCAGAAGCGCATCCAGGGCAGCCATTTCGCCCACTTGCAGCAGGCGTCGGCCGCCAACAAGCTGATGGTCGACCGCCGCCTCGACCCCTGCATGTCGGAGGTCTTCCCGTGGAGCGACATCCCGGCCGCCCACGTGAAGATGCGCAGGAACGAGCACAAGCCCGGCAACATGGCCGTCCTGGTCCAGGCGCCGCGGACAGGGTTGCGCACGCTCGATGACGCGCGGGAGGCGGGCAGGCAGGCGTAGCAACCGCCCCGTCGGCCAGGCAGCAGCCGGGACAGGGCCGATCCCGCCCGCGCCTTGCCATGCGCAAGGGCGGATCGTGCTGAACGGCGTCGCCCAGGTTCGGCACCGCTCGCCAGCGGATTTCGCAAGGGCGGCCCACGCTCGTCAGCCGTAACTGCAATCTTCGAGTCGGTCGTGCGCCCGGCGTGGTCGCTGGCAGCAGTCGGCGCGAAGGCCCTGGCACTGCAAGGCGGATCCTGCGTTGGTCCAACGGCCCCGGCCGAACCGCTTGGCAGGTCCAGGTCGCGAAGGTCCTGCACGGGGTGCAAGCTGCGAAGACTCCGCGCGAGGCGCCGGCCGCAGGAGCCCTGCGACAGGCACGGGACAAGGCCCGCGACCGTTTCGGGCCGGGCGCATACCGGGAAATTCCGGTGAGAAGGGGCGCCGGCACTGCCCGGCAATTCGTTGTTCAGATGCCTTCGCGCGTGTCCGCGATGCCCTGGTCGACGACCTTGCGGAGCGCCTCCGCGTCGCTGTCTCCCTCCACGCGTCGCAGGCGGAAGAGATCGACCTGCCGGTCGGCGGAAGTGCCTTCGCGCACGATGTCGAGCGCGCGGCGTATCTCCACCTCGCAGCGCAGCGCCCGGGCGTCATCCGCCAGGTCCTCGACAAGCTCGGTGACAAGGTCCTCGATGTCCGTGCGACCGCTCAGTCGCCGGGAGTCGCCGAAATTCGCCAGCACGCCGTAGCGCTGCGCGACCCAGCGGTTCTCGGCAATGATGTCGGTGTGGTCCTCGAGCGGCAGCCTGCCCTCCCTGTCGAGGCGCATAAGCATCCGGACAAGGGACGCGTACAGCGCCGCGATGCAGACCGCGTCCTCGATGCGGGTGCAGATGTCGCATATCCGCAGCTCGACGGTCGGAAAGGCATGGGAGGGGCGGATGTCCCACCACAGCTCGCTGCCGTCCTCGATGAACTTCATGCGCTGGTACTCGCCGAGCAGGTCCTCGTACTCGTCCCAGGAGTGCAGCGGCCCTGGTATTCCGGTACGGGGAAGACCGCCCATCAGTGTCAGCCGCCAGGACTTGAAGCCGGTCAGCCGTCCCTGGCTGAACGGTGAGGAGGTCGACAGGGCATGCAGGAGGGGCAGGTAGTTGCGGAGCACGGTCATGATCCGGATCCGGGAATCCGCGTCCCCGAAGCCTGCGTGGACATGCATGCCACCGACCACGAACTGGCGCACGTTCTCCTGGAACCTGCTGGCGAAGTTGTCGTAGCGCTTCTTCGGCGTTGTCATCTGTTCCGTCTGCGACGCGAATGGATGCGTGGAAGCGGCGAGCACAGCCGCGCCGTGCTGCTCGGCAGCCTCGATGATCGTGCCGCGGGTCTCGCGCAGGGCCTGTCGCAGCGTGGCAACGGAACTGCAGACCCGCGTGTTGGATTCGATCTGGGCGCGCAGGAACTCGCGGACGATCTTGTGGGCGCCGCTGGCCTGCTCGCTGGCCTCGAAGATCGCGACATCCGGATCGGCAATCAGGTCGCGCGTCCTGGGATCGACGAGGAAGAACTCCTCCTCGATTCCGAGGGTGACCGCGAATTCGTCATCGTCTGGATGGAGGGTCCCGGCGTCGGCTTCGATTTCGTTCACTGGCATTCCCCCACGTTTTCTCAGGGCCCGTCGCGGCCGCTTGAATGTTCCGCTGCCGCAGGGCGGCAGGCGTTGCCCGGAACGCATGCTCTCCCGGACAAGCGCGTTGCTTGCCTGTGGTGCACCCCCCAAGGTCGGCCTTCCATTAGCGCGGCACGTCCGTGACGTCAAAGGCCGGCTGCCCTTGGTCCGGTTTCTGGCGCTCATCGTCCAGGAGTCCCGCTCCGTCTGTTCGTGACCGGCCCAGGCCCGGCCTCGATCCTCCCGGGGCGTGCAGCGTCCGCCATCGGACGGGACCAGCGCATATGCCGTCTTCAAGGATTCAGTCTACGGGCAGGCCGCTCGGCACATTTTCCGGACGACCGAGCGGCCGCAGGCCTGCAGTCTCGCCGGTGAGCGCATTCAGGAAGGCCACGAGCTCCTGCACGTCCTCGTTCGTGAGTGGAGGCAGCGCGATGTCCAGCGCCCGCTCCTGGCGCGCCATTTCCAGTACGTCCGACTGGATCACGAAATCGATGTCCGCAAGCCATGGCGCCGGCGGCAGGGCCGCCGCCGCCGGCATCCACCTGGCGCGGCTTGCCGCCGGGTCGAGATGGTGGCGAACCATCTCCTCAAGCGTCGGCATCGCGCCGTTGTGGCCGTAGGGCGCCGTAAGCGCGACGTTGCGCAGGAACGGCGTGCGGAACCGGTAGGCATCCCTCAACTCGTCGCTCTCGCCCATCCGGCCAACGTCGCGCGGCATCGGATCCCACATGCGCTTGCGACCGGGGCCGAAGGCCGGAAGGCCGAGCGCATGGAAGGACTGGTCCGACAGCAGCGGCCCCGAATGGCAGCCCGAACAGCCGGCCTCGCCGAAGAACAGCTCCATGCCGCGCCTCTCTGCAGGTTCGAGCGCTGTCGCGTCGCCCGCAAGATGGCGGTCGAAGGGACTGTCGTGATTGCGGAACTCCGTGCCGATGAAGGCGGCGATCGCGTCGGCGATCTCGACGACGGTTACGTCCTCCGGGCGTGCGACGTGATCGAAGGCGGCGACGAACTTCTCTCCGTATTCCGGAATCGTGCGCACACGCTTGGCAAGGATGGGCCAGCCCTTGTCGATCCGGTCAATGACGGCGCCCGCGACCTCGTTCTCGCCGGGGTCGCCCGCCATTTCCGCGGGAGAGGCCAGCGGCAGCAGGACTTGCGCAGCCAGCAGCGAATTCAGTCCCTGCGGCAGCCATTCCTCGGCGGGCGAGTTGAAGCCGTTGCCATAGAGCGGTGACGGGCTCAGCCGGCCGTCATGGAACAGGACCTTGATGTCCTTGTGGCCAAGGTTCCAGAGCCCGGGAGAGTTCCTGGCGATCCGCCGCTTGATGCGGTCGCGGCCTTCCCCGGCGGTGCGCAGCGGCCCGACGCCGTTTCCGCCCTCGCCGATCCCGAGGCTCAGCCCGTCCGAGGACGCGTGGTCATGGTGATGGCAGGTGCCGCAGGAGATGTTCTGGTTGCCGGACAGGATCTTGTCATAGAATAGGAGCTGGCCGAGCGCGGCCTGTTCGGAATCGAACGCGATGAAGTCGCCTTCCGCAAGGGGCGCGGGCAGGTCGGGTGCGGCGGCCGCCCCGCCAAGCGGGGCGAAGCCAAGGATGAAGGCGAGGACGACGGCATGGAAGCGAGACGCATGATTGCAGGGGGTCGAGGCCGGATCGGCATCGCGGCGACGCTGGTCTGGCTCGGGTTCGGAATTCCGGCGGCGGCGGAGCTGGAGGGGGCGCGTGACCTGATGGAAGCCGGCCGCTTCGAGGAGGCGCGCGCGGCGCTTTGGCCTGCCGCGCGATCCGGCAATGCCGAGGCAGAGGAGTTGATCGGTGTCATGTACGCCTTGGGGCTCGGTGTCGAGAAGGACGAGGTCAGGGCCTTCGAATGGTACCTGCGCGCGGCGATGAAGGGTCACGCCGGTGCCCAGTCGGGCGTTGGCTGGTACTACGAGCTCGGGACAGGCCTCACCGCGCCGGATCTCGTGCGTGCCTACATGTGGTACGTCCTGAGCGCGATCGGGGGCGATCCCGACGCCGCGATCAGCCTTGAAGAGGTCCGGAAGAAGATGACGCCAGAGCAGATCGAGCACGCCCATGCGCTCGTGGACGACTATCGGGTCTGGCTCTATCCGCTCCGCTGAACTGCCTTGGGCAAATGGCACGCCTTGGCCAGGGCCTTGCGCGGAAAGGCCACCAAACGCACCTTGGGTCCGAAAGCCGGATCTCCCCACTGAGTCCGGATGCTGCCGCATGCGGCTGTCGGAACGGAAGCGGTCAGGCGGCACGCCTGACGGGCTTGGCGAAGCGCTTGAGATCACCGGACTCCGGGTTGCGGATCGGTTCCACCGAATACTGCGCGATATAGGCACGGCGAGGCCTGTCAGTGCTGTTTGGACCTGAGCGGTGGAGGGTTCTGCTTGAGAACGCGACAACGGTGCCTGCCGGGCAGACCATGGGCCGGCCTGGATCGTCGCCGAAATAACCGTTCAGTTCCTTCGAGTCCTCCTGCCATTCATGCTCGTCGATGCCCGGATCCGTCTCCAGGTTGCGGGGGAGGAGATAGACGCAGCCGTTCTCTTCCGTCGTGTCGTCAAGCGCAATCCAGACCGTGAGGTAGGGCTTGTGGTCGAACCCTACATAGGCGGAGTCCTGGTGCCAGGCGAAGCTCGCGCC
>JAPPCV010000160.1 GCA_028824715.1 Boseongicola sp.
TTCCAGCGCGCCTTGTCCCTCACGTCGCGGCGGTAGCCAAGCGCCGTCGCGACCCCGTCCAGCGGCAGCGATCGCGCGGTCGCCACCAGTCCATGCCAGTCAGCCTGGTCAAGCGTTCCCATCTTCCCGTTCTCCCCGAGCCAAACCCCAACGCCGGAGCGAAATGCCCGGCAGGAGAATTGCTACTTGGAAAGGGAAGAGCCGAAAGGTGGGTCAAAATTGAACGCGATTCCTGGGTCAGTTTTGAACTGGACTTGACAGCTGATGGGACATCTAGGGACATTCCTCCTTGGAGGTGGGTTAATATGGCTACTTCCGATACTTTATGAGGTGAGTTACAACCGGCCACCTGAAATAGAGGAATTCTTGGTTGTTCCTACCACCGGCCGAGCACCACTAGACGCAAAGGCCCAAGTGAGTGCTTCCGACCCGGAGAATAAGGAGCTAATCTACGCTTGGTATTTTGGGGAAGCAGAGGTATCAGTAGACCATAGCTCCAGTCGTGACTTCCTTAAAATGCCTCCGGGAACTCACTCACTGAAAGTCGTTGTTTCTGACGGATCGTCAAGCGTTGCAAGAGAGGCGTCAGTTTCTGTCCATGAACGTGAATTGATTAGGCCTATTCTCGGGGATTCGGGAAAGCTTACAAGACCATTGATTCTTGACGAGCCTGAGAAAATAGTACTGTTACCGGAATTCATCGATACGAACGGACATCCGCTTGAAGTGAGAGCGCATGCCATTTCCAGCGTGACTGGCAGGGCCGTAAAGATTCAGTCGTTTCCCACGGGTAGCGCAGGAAACGGCATCGACCGAGCAAATGAAGAATCCGCGAAAGATGGCACACCCGGCACAGGAGAGAGCGGAAGTCCGGGAGTGCATGCGGCTCATGGAGGGCATGGCCTACCCGGAGGAAATGCAAGAGACGTTACACTAAAGGCCGTAGAGATTCTGGTGCCAATCGAAGTTGACAATCGCGGTCAGGCGGGCGGCGACGGCGGCAAAGGTGGCAAAGGCGGAAACGGAGGAGACGGCGGTAGCGGCATTCACGGCGAGATTCATGAAGTCTTGTTTATGCAAGGTATGCAAGAAATCTGGTGGCCGAATTGCAAAAGGCAGCCGGGTCATGGCGGTTGGGGTGGGCCGGGCGGAGTCGGAGGCAGGGGCGGGGACGCAGGACCGGGAGGAAACGGAGGCAGCGTGTCAATCGAGGCTGATCGGGCCGAGTCGATTTTTGTGATGACAGATGGAGGGATGGCAGGTTCTGCAGGATCGGGAGGCTCAAGGGGAATCGGAGGAAAGAGAGGCGATCCGGGACTTTGGGAAGCGCCATGCCGAAGTCCTGAAGGCCCTGCCACGCAACGGGGCATCGACGGCACAAATGGCCCAGATGGAGAGTCGTCGAAGAGTGGGCAACTCGGGAGAATTCGCGTCAGGATTGGAGACTATCTGTATCATGACCCCGTCGCTCGGTTCGAATACTCGAACGTCGCGGAACCAACCGATGTTCGCACTTCGGAAGGTCAGTGATGGCAAAATGGCCGCCCGGGTCGACCAGCCTTTTGCGGGCCAGGTTCTCGGCACATAGAGCCAACGCGTGCCCTGCCGACTCGGTGTCAGGCGCGGAGCCCGGAACTGGTCCAGCTCCGGCCGGTCCCACATGGTCGGGACCAGCCTGAAGGCCCTCACCGGCGAGGGTAGTGAAGCGACACCTTCGCGAGGTTCTTGGAGAGCACCGCCTATCTGTTCCTCCCTAACCCGGCATAGCCGGAACCAAATCTCTCCGAGATGATATGCTGGATCCTGCGTCCTTGCGAGGGAGTTGGATCATGGCATGCCCATTCGTCGAGCGACACCAGGCTGATGTCGCCGGGATGGTTTCGTGTTTTGACCGGGTTGTTCTGACAGGCTCTCTGCCGGACATCGGCCATTCCCGGGCGATGGAGAGCTGGCTGCGCATCCACCAAGTTCGGTTGGCGGACTACCCGCGCCGGGCCTCGTGCACATCTTTTCGGCGATGGAGCGCTGCACGTCGCTCCGCCACTGGCGGAACCCGAAGACCGGCGCCACGACGCTGCGCCCGACTTCGGAAAAGTGCCTGCACTACTGCTTCCACTTCATCGATGAGCGCTTCGGGCTGTGTTAGGGAACCACCAAAATCTGCGGGGTCAATTGACATAGACGTATCGGAACGCGGGTCGATTGCGGCAATTTCGAATGAACCTGGCCGGGCGGAGACAAAACCAGTCAGTCACGTGACCCCGCAGATTTTGGTGGTTCCTTACGGCCCTCCGGTTTGCTCGCCGTCCTGGCTGACCAGACCAAGGGCGGTTCTGCATTTGGCCTACGACGGCTTGTTACTTCCCAGCTCGCTGATACAGGGTCACCCCGGCACCAGTGGGATATGCTACGGCGCCAAACTGAGAATTGCGCCGACGGGACTTCCGCCCGCAAGTTCAACAGCAAGATTCGCTGCACGTCAGCGTCCGTCCTTCGACCGACGGCTCACGAATCTAGTCTCGGTTGGAATTCAGTCGCCTCGGGGGGCGCGGAGGTATTCTCAGTTTCGCGGTCCTGAGCATAGGCGCAGTGATGAAATGCTCTCGAACCAAACTCTCCATCACGATGACCATCTCTTCCACCAATTCACGGGGTGGTCGGAAGCCACGGTGCGTAGATGCAGATCCTGCGTCTATGACAATTTCCAAATTGTCAGCTTGCCTTCTCGTCAAGTGGCCTTCCCTTACCATTGCGGAGAGGCCATACCTGAAACCTCCCGCATCCTCACCAAGGGTCAAGGTCATTACCCGATCCACAACTGATCTGACGCCCATGGACAAAAGTCGAATCTGTTTGTCATGTACGGCCGAATACACCTCGTCCAGCAGCCCCTTTAGATCCGGATCGTGCTGTTCGATTTCGCCGAGCCAATTCGGTGGCCTACGCCACAATCTGGGTGGAGCGTAGTCAATGTGACTTGGCGAACCCTCCCCTACTTCGGGAAGTTCCGTTATAGAAAACTCCCATTTGACAGACACGTCCCTGCAACCGCGACAGGAGAGTACTTTTGTTCGCTTTGGAGAATTCAAGTCCGCCGTTCCCTGCCGCACAACTTCTACGTGAACAACATCATGTTCAGTCACTCGGCCGCACACATTGCAAGGCGCTCCAACAATTCCCTCCGTCGCGTCAATCATTCAATTCTCTCAGCTTGCAAAATATCACGTTTACCAGACCTTGAGGCAGGTCAAGAGTTACTGTTCGATTCTCACTAATGTCGGATTTTCGAATGCGTCCACAATATGGAATCCTGTAAGTTGTGGGACGCGCGGCTGTACCTTGCACCAGCATTACGCCAGGAGGAACAGTCATTGTCATGTCGATTTCAACTTCGCATTGCGATTCTCGATAGTGCCCGTCATAGAAAACACCACCAGAATCTACTCCGGTTATTGCGCCATTGCGCAATACGAGCATTCCGATGCCCCAGTCCATAGCGCCGCGAAATGTTATGGAATAAATGCCATCCAACCGTGATTTCTCCCTGCGAATTGCCGCCTGCTTTCGCCAAGCCTAGTATCTTGTATGATGCAGAGATATAGCTTGCCAAGCATGAAATATACTGGTTGCGTGCGTAGGATTTGAACCTATGACCTTCAGGTCATGAATGAACGTCACACCTCTGGTTGCTCGGCACGATCACTTCTGCCAAGGCAACGCTTGACCACACGACGGACTTGGTCTTTGCACAGTCCGAATGTGCAGATCTTCCATACAACCGCTCACACATGCGGGCAAATCGCTGCAGGCACGGCTGACAGCACAAGCGCCCTGATTGCCGTCCGAAGACATCTCGCCCGTCTGGCAAGTTCCGCGTCAAGTTATGCTGAATCCACCCGCATGCCGCCGGGCGCTGCTTCGGGACGGCACCCTGCCTGCTGCATCCCGACTCAGTCACGGCGACTTGCCATATTGGAGAATCTTTTCTGGCGTCAGGTCAGGCATGCAGGCCCAAATAGGGAGCAGCATGACCGCACGAGGCTCCGCTTCATCTCCACCTTTGCGGAGAACAAGATCCCGACGCGCCGCAATTCCGCCCTGTTATCGGTTCATCCCCGTTTATGCGGGGAACGGTTCTTCGTGGTATCCATGCCCTCAAGTCCGGCCAGTCGATTCCCTCACGTTCTGGGAACGGACCTGTTGCCGCCCATGCCTTCGCCGGAATCAGTCCGGGCGGCGACCCGGACGGGTTCACCGTGCCCTGCCAATCAGGAGAGCACCGCAAAGTGCGGGGCAGTTTCTGGATTTGGGCTGTAATGGCACGTTTGGGTAATGGCCGTGTCACAGGACATCGCATGAAAGCGGCGCCTGAATCCAGCATGGCTGCTTAACTGCCCGGCACTTTACGGTGCTTCCCGACCCGCGGCCGACAACCCGGTCCATCTCCGCCTGGATCCGAGCGTGCATCTCCGTGTGGTTCGCCATCAGCAGCAGAAACCAGCTTGCTGCCGTAGCCAGGGCCGAGGCGTTGACGAGCGCGTCCATGTACAGGGAGCGGATGATCGGGCGGCCAAGGCCGTCCGACGCCGCCCGGGCCAACATGGCATCGACCAGGCAGGTCGGCGGCGCATCCGGGCGGCGGCGCCGTTCGACGTGGTCCACCAGCCTCCCGAGGAGGATGTCCCTGCTCTCCCTTTGCCGCTCGCTCCTGGCGAGCAGTCGTGCGAACGGGAACATCAGTCGAGGAGAGTTGTCGAGAAGGTTTGACGCGGGGACCACTACGGCGGAGGCATGCCCGGCCCTCCGACGTGACCGAGCGCTAGGTTGCCGACTAGACGGTGGGGCAGCTCCGCGAGCCCGCCGAGCGTACGGCCGACCGGATCAATAAAATGATGCAAGGTCCCGACGCAACTCCGGCTCGGGTCGTGGCAAGGCATCGGCACTTTCGCCTTCGATCACCGCCAGACAGAATGGTCCGACCATCGGGAAACTACCTGACGTCCTCGTCATGGGTTGCCCCGGAACTTGGAAAACGAGTGTACAGAGATAGCGGGCAACTGAAACTCGTCTTACTTCACACAGCTCACAACAAAGTATGTGTATCCGCATTTGTCTCCGCTCCTCTGATAGACTTTCTCAATGTGAGCAGGACTATCCCCGCAATATCCGCGTGCAAACTCCGACTCACTACCACACCAAATCGGTCTAAAGTATGGCTCCCCCATTCGTTGATGCTCTCCCCTCATAATGAGGACGGACATTATGCTGAGTCCCCGGCTATACTCATCAAATCTCTCTGTAACACTAGCGAGCGATTCCTGAAAAGATCTATCAATTTCAGAAATTCGCCGTTTTGTTTCGTCTAAAGCGTTCTGTAGGTTACCTAACGACTCCCTAATCTGAGATGAATATGATGGCTCATAGAGTTCTTCGCGAGGCAATGAAACAATCAGCGGAGGCTGGCCTTCAGCCCTTATCGCAACTTCGCTCGCTGCAAAGTGCTGAGTACCATCTTCCGATTCCTCAAGATTTCTTGTGCAGACTATGGGCTGTTCCCTGGCCGATTGAAGAGTGAATCTTGTATCCTTATCGATAACGACCTCTGCCGCACCCTGACCGAAGGGTCCGGTGCATGTCATTTCAGCAGAATTGTAGGTCATACCAAGAAAGTCAATTACATCCGGACCACGTTTGACACTAAACCCGATTAGTTGCCTTGCGGGATGCACAGAAAAATAAACGTCTTGCTTCTCGATTTCTTTACACCTGGTCCAAGCTCTAATGGCGGAATCGCTCGTGGATCGTGCCATGGAAACGGCGTCCGAGTTTGCAGAATACCATTCTTCGTAATTTGTAACTGCTCACCCCATGCGTAGCGTGACTGGCTTGTCGCGAGCCGGGTGAACGG
>JAPPCV010000086.1 GCA_028824715.1 Boseongicola sp.
CGCCTGCATCGCGCACAGCCCTAGGACCCAGGCCAGCGGCGTGTGCGCCCGTCCCGTCACCACCATGCGCAGGAACAGGAAGGCCAAGACCAGCGCAGCGAAGAGCGTAATGGGAAGGCTGGGCATTGGGCGAGGGGTCTCCGTCGGTCAAGATCGCTTCGGTTCATGTCCTTAAACCGGTTTTGCACGTCCCGAAACCGGTTCGAGAACGCGCCTCGACCGCGTCCGGTGCATCATTGCGCATCGCAACTGCAACAGGAGCATGAGACATGAAACCGAACCACATGATCACCGCCGCTGTCCTTGTCTTTCCGACCATCTTGGCCGCGGACTCCCCCGGCTTTCGGCCCGTATCGGTCGAGGCCCCGCATCACGGCCGGCCCGTCACCGGGGGTCAATGGTACCCGACCGAGACCGCCGGCCACGCAACGGTGATCGCGGAGAACCCCGTCTTCCATGGCGTGGAGGTGATCGAAGACGCCCAGATGGCTGACGGCCCTGCGCCCCTCGTGCTGCTGAGCCATGGCTTGGGAGGGTCTATGCGGTCCATGGCCTGGCTCGCCGCGGGGCTGGCGGAACGCGGCGCGGTTGTCGTCGCCGTGAACCATCCGAACTCGACCTGGGGCGATTTCGACATGGAGGCCGGGCTGGATCACTGGACGCGCGTCGCCGACCTGTCGCTGGCGCTCGACAAGGTCCTGGCCGACCCGGAGTTCGCCGACAGGATCGATCCGGACAGGATCATGGCGGCCGGCTTCTCCTTCGGCGGCTGGACGGCGCTGTCGATGGGCGGCGTCACCGGGCGGGTCGAAGGGTATGCGGCCCATTGCGATGTCTACGCCGCGTCCTCGTCCCACTGCCAGGACCTGGCACGTGGCGGGATCGACCTGAGGGACCGGGCGGCGGAGGCATGGGATGCATCCTACAAGGACCCGCGGGTCACCCACGTTGCCGCCATCGACCCGGCTTTTGTCTGGGGCCTGGAAAGGAGCGATACGGCGGCCTTGGTCGAGAACGTGACGCTGTTCGGCCTGGGTGAGGGCGAGGACCGTCTGGTTGCCACGGATTTCGATGCCAGCGGCTTCGTCGGCCTTGTGCCGCACGCTTCGGTCGAGCGGCTGGTCCCGGCCTATCACTTTTCCATGTTGCCGCTCTGCAAGCCTGCCGGCGCCGCAATCCTGGAGGAAGAGAGCGACGATCCGGTCTGCACCGATCCGGACGGTGCCGATCGGGCGGCGCTCCACCGAAGCGTCATCGACCGGGTTGCCATTGACCTGGGGCTTTGAGGACCCGCTCGGCCAGGCGGACGCGATCATTGCGCGGCAATCATCTCGTACAATGTGCTGCGCGTCTCGCTCTCCTGTTCAGGATCGGCCAAAGCCGCGGCAACGTCCGGCATTGGCGCGGCGTCGTCCTTCCAGACCTCGCCCTCAGCACGCTCAAAGCCCCGCCGCTGACGGCGTCCGCGCCATTGTGTGACGTGAGATGGACTGCTGCCGGCCAAGGCGTCCGCCAATTGTCCTGAAAGCAAACGGATGAAAGGAAGCACGGCAAGACCTCGGTCTTGCGTGAAATGGCTCGCCTGACACGCTCTCGGGCCCCGAAACGCATTGAGCGGCACTGGCGACGGTCGACACGAGTTGGACAGGGAGTGGCTGCGGGGCGCTGTCGGCGGCCTGGCGAACGCAGCTGGCCTATTCGTGCCGCCTGTGGCGTGCATGCGCCACGACAACCACCGCCACCGAAATCACCGTCCAGCCCAGAAGCACTGCCAGGTAGCCAGGGTCCCACCTGGTGCCGGCGATGGCGGCCCAGCCAAGCTCTCCCATGGCTCTTGTCGGCGTCCATTGCGAAACGGCGTTGACCGCCGATGGAAGGGCCATGGGTGGCACCCAAAGCCCGCCCAGATAGGCCAGTGGCAGGAAAATCAGGTTGGCCAGCGGCACCGCGGCACGGGCGGATGCCAGCGACCCGAGCGCAATCCCCATGAATGTTGCCGTGAAAGACGCAATCAGGCAGACGAAGGCGAGGCGAACGAGCGCCGCCGCGCCGACCTCGACCCGGCCCAGCACAAAGGCCAGGGCGACGACAAGCGCCACCGCGACGGTCACGAAGACCAGGGACGCCAGAACGCGTGCGATCCATTGGTTGCCTGCGTGGCCGGGCAGGGTTTGCTGCCAGTTGGCGAACGGGCTTTCGCGATCCTGGGCGACGCTGACGCCGAACTGGAAGAACCCGACGCCGAGAACCGCGTAGACGGCAAAGGCTGCCATGGCGTTGGCAGCCCAATCACCGGCACTCTGCGCTCCGAAGAATGCGTAGAGCATCGCCGGGAAGAGGACAGTCGGAACCCAGAATCCGGGCTGGCGAACGAGAGTCTTGAGCTCAAGGGCGCACTCTGCGCGCAAGGGGCGGGTCACGGACCTGTCTCCTCTCGACGAATCCGGTTGATCACGTCCTTGAGGTCAAGCGGCGCGACGGTCAGCCCGTGAAAGGGCAGCGCCTCATGAACCATGCGACGCAGCGTCTTGTCGCTGTCGGCGCATTCCGAATGCCACCTCGCGCCGTCGTGGACGGCCTGCATCCACTCAGGCGGGACAGTCTCCGGTGGCAGCGAAAACGTGAGACGGCTCACGCTGGCCCGCTTGCGAATGTCGCCGATGCGCCCCTCCAGCACCGTCTCGCCCCGGTCGACGAGCGTGATCGAATCGCAGACGGCCTCGATCTCGTCCCAGTGGTGGGAGGTGAGAACCAGCGAGCCGCCCTTGGCGACAAAGTCACGGGCCACCTCTTGAAAGCCCTCCTGCGCAGCGCCGTCCAGACCTGTCGTGGGTTCATCCAGGAACACCAGCCTGGGTTCCCCGACGAAGGCAAGCGCAAGCGCCAGGCGACGCATTTCCCCACCCGAGAACCCGGCAACGCGGCGATCCACGATCCGCTCAAGTCCGAAACACGCGGCAAGCTTGTCGATCCGGGCGCGTACGCGGTAGCGAGCAGCGGCGTAGCCGAGGATCTCACGCGGCGACAACTGATCGGGAAAGCCGACCAGTTGCGGTGTCGCTCCGGTCAGCGCACGAGCCTGCGGACTGCCGGCGCGGTGGCCGAAGATCAGGATCTCGCCTGCATCTGGCGCGCGCAATCCCGTGAGCATTGACAGCGTGGTGGACTTGCCCGCGCCGTTGGGACCCAGCAATCCGAGCGCTTCGCCTGGAGCGACGTTTAGGTCGATGCGTGACACGGCGCGGACGGTCCCAAAGCGCTTTGCCAACCCTAGCGCGCGAACTGGATCATTGAAGCGGGCCTGCGGCATATGCAGCTCCGAATCTTGAGAATCCACGGCCACCGCATATACTCGGCGCAACGTCCCGCGCCGAGGCAGGATTCGTGTCTGACCTGAAAAATCCCGCGAACCGCACCCCCATGCAGTTGACGCTTCGTCAACTGCGAGAAAACCTGAGCAGCCCGTTTTTCTGGATGGTGCTTGGCGCGGTGATCCTGCTCGCATCGATGGCCGGACCGTATTTCACGCTGGAACGCTTCAGCTTTCCCGAACGCGTGGTCTACTGGGGAACGACATTGACCCTTTCGGCAATCCTGATGACGTTCCTGTCAGTCCACGCCCATAGGCTTGCAGTGTCCCATGCCATGCACTGGAGCCTCGTGGCGACGCTTGCAGGCGTTGCGGGCGTCTTGCCGATCGTCGCGACAGTCTACCTGGCAGAGGCGCTGGTTACGGGCTTTGCGCCAGGATGGTTCATGTCGTACAGGCCCGCGACGTTGATTGCACATGTAGCGCTGTCTGCTGTCGCGGTGACGCTCATCGTGAATGCGATGATCGAGTTCCGAGAGCGAGAGCGCGCGAATCTGCCGTCCGGGCCTGCTGCCGAAGGGAAGCCTCGGGCGACGACCCCCACCCTGTTGCAGAGCAGGCTGCCGCATCACTTGGGGCACGACATTGTATCGGTCAAGGCGCAGGACCACTACGTCGAGGTTACCACGCCCAAGGGATCAGCCACGGTGCTGATGCGACTGGGCGATGCGATCGCGGATCTGGAGCCGCTCAACGGGCTGCAGGTGCATCGCTCCTGGTGGATCAACCTTTCCCATGTCGTGGAGACGAAGAGAGGTCCGAGCGGCCCGGAGCTCATGTTGGCCTCGGACCAGACAGTGCCCGTGGGACGCAGTTTCCGAAAGGCGTTTCGGGAGGCTGCGCAGCGTCAACCGGCAAGGACCCGGGCAGGTTCCTCCGAGTGACGTTGGCACGCGGCGCCGACGCGACGTCCTCGCAAGCAGAGACGTTCCCTGGTTTGACGCAGGGTGCCCCTTCGATCGGACGGTTTGCCCGACGCGGAACGGATCATTGAGTTGATCGAGGCTCAAGTTCCGCATGCCACGCGGTCCGGCACCTCGGGACGCGCCGACCCGGGCCTCGGCCAGGTCATGGACGAGAATCAGCAGCAGGGCATGCGGCAGGTCGACCTTGTGCTCCAGGTGCGGTGCAATGACGAAGGCCATCAGGAACATCATCCAGCAATGCTCGGCGACGCTTTCCTGTCGGCCGTCCGACAGCCAGGAGTGGCGCAGTTCCGCCTTCAGCCGCTCAGCCAGGGCGAAGAAGTCAAGCATCTGCGAAACCAAGTCCGGTTTGCCGTCCGCACGATCCGCTGTTGCGCACCCGCAATAGACCGTCAGGCGTGCTGCGCCAAGAGCGGGTCGAGAGACCGAAGTCCCGGAAAGTTCCGTCTTGGATGCAGCGGCAGGCGACCCCGGCAGGATCGCCGTCGCCTTCGAATCCGGTGCTGGAGTCGGGCACTGAGCAGCATTCGGGCCGGCGACAAGTCGCGCAAGCCCGGCTTGAGGTGCAGGGCCGCTTCGGGGGCGAGGTCGCTCCCGACTGCGGCGAAGAGTGCCAACTGCGTTGACTTCGACTCAACGGACGTACATTGACGGCCATTCATTGCTCCGGCGCCTCGCAACGCTTCAGTTCCATGAAGGCGCGCAGTCCCGTTGCCTCGTCTTCGGCGAACCTCTCGCCCGTCAGGCCGAGGTTCTCCATGCGGTCAAGCCGGAACGTGCGGAAGTCCTCCCGGAGTTCGCACCAGGCGGAGAACATCCAGCCATCGGGCAGGTTCCAGATCACGAGAGGGCGCACGCGACGCCCGGTCCTCTTCCCCTGGCCGTCCCGGCAGTCGAACCGCGCGACCCGACGCTGACGGATCGCCCGGCGAAGCAAGGCCAGGTCCGCCATTGCGCCCGCCCTGCCGGCAAGACTGAAGTACGGCGCATCGGCGAGCCTGCGTTCCTCCGGCCGGGGCATGCCTGCCTGGATCTTCGCGCGCGCCTCGCGGGCCGCTGCCGCCAGAGCCGGATCGCCCGTTCTCTCCACGAAGGAAAGGCCCAGGGCGAGCGCATCGACCTGGTCGTGCGTGAACGTCACGTTGGGCAGGTCGAAGCCCGGTCGCAGCAGGTAGCCGACGCCTGCCTCGCCGTCGATCGGCAGGCCGGAGGCCTGGAGGTGCGCGATGTCGCGACAGATCGTGCTGACGCTGACCTCGAGATGCTCGGCAAGGTCGCGGGCCCGGCTGATGCCGCGGCTCCGCATCTCGTTGACAAGCCTGAACAGTCTTTCAGCGCGTCTCATGGATCTCGCTCGCGGCCCGGCGTTCGGGCGCGCGAGGAAACGGCCATTCCGGTTCCGTGTCCATGCCCTGGATTCGGCAAGTCCCGGCTCTTTCGTTCATCAGGCCGCTCCGCATGTCCCGGGATGCTAGAAGGCGTGCAAGGAATGGTGCCGCAGCGTTCCGCAACTCCTTTCCCTTGCGCTCAGTCGGCGGCCGTCGCCTCCAGCTCGAACATCCGTGGAGGCAAGGCGAGCCGGGCAACGCCGAGAAGGGTCATCGGCGGAG
>JAPPCV010000004.1 GCA_028824715.1 Boseongicola sp.
CGTCCAGACCGCGCAGGGGACGGTGCAGGGGATCTCGCACCGGCACTGCCGCGTCCTCCAGCGCGCCGACGGCTACGGATACGCCCTCGAGACGCCGCGGAAAGAGGAGACGACAACGATGCACGGAACACGGGAGCCCGCATTCCTCCCCGCCCTGAAGGACGGGGTTTCCTGCGGGATGTTTCGATGAAACGTGCACTCGTGACCGGGGCCAATCGCGGCATTGGATTCGCCATTGCAGAAGGATTGTCCGCCAAGGGAATCGAGGTCCTGCTCGGCTCCCGCGACCTGGATGCGGGCAGAAGCGCGGCGAAACGGATCGGTTCGGTCCCGGTTCAGCTGGACGTGGCAAGTCCTGAAAGCATTGCCCGTGCCGTCAGGGACATGGGGCCTGTCGACATACTCGTCAACAATGCGGGCGTCTTGGGCTCTGGCGGCGTTCTGGACGATCCGGGAGACTTCACGGACTGCATGGATGTCATGGTTCGGGGCCCGTTCCTCCTGATGCATCACCTGATCCCGCACATGGTCTCGCAACGCTATGGTCGCGTCGTCAACGTCTCTTCAGGATGGGGGGCGTTCTCGCGTGGCCTGGAAGGGCCGGGCGCGTACGGTGTCGCAAAGGCCGCGCTCAACGCCTTGACAGTTTCCGCGGCACGCACGCTGCCGAATTCAGTAAAGGTGAATGCCATGTGTCCGGGATGGGTTCGCACGCGCATGGGCGGTGCGGGCGCCAGCCGGTCACCAGAGGAAGGCGCAGAGACGGCAATCTGGCTGGCAACGCTTGACGAGAATGGTCCGAACGGCGGGTTCTTCAGGGACAAGCGATCGATCGATTGGTAAGGTTGGCAATTCAAGCCGATGCGAAGATGCCAAACGCCAGAGCAGGTTGCCAATGGCCCCAAATGGCCAAGTTGCCCGTGAAGAGTTGCATTCGTCTCTGCCGCTGGCCTGGCCGGATGTCTCGAATGATCGGCGGCGGCGCTTGTTGACGCCGGATTTGCGCCGCGCTAGGCGGCACGCGTCCAGTTCCTGGAGGGCATCGCAATGAGCAACCCATCGATTCTCATTCTTCCCGGCGACGGCATCGGTCCCGAGGTCATGGCGGAAGTCCGACATGTCATAGACTGGTTCGGAGAAAATCGCGATCTGACATTTGATGTGAGCGAAGACCTTGTGGGCGGTGCTGCCTACGATGTGCACGGCGTGCCCCTTGCGGATGCCACCATGGAGAGGGCACAGGGGGCCGACGCCGTGCTTCTCGGAGCCGTGGGCGGCCCGAGGTACGATGAACTTGACTTTCAGCTAAAGCCCGAGCGGGGGCTCTTGAGGTTGCGCAAAGAGATGGATCTCTATGCCAATCTGCGCCCTGCGCAGTGCTTTGACGCGTTGGCGGAATTCTCCTCCCTGAAGGCGGATGTCGTCGGTGGCCTCGACATAATGATCGTCCGAGAACTGACATCCGGCGTCTATTTCGGCGAACCGCGCGGTATCGTGAAGGAAGGCAACGAGCGCGTCGGCATCAACACGCAACGCTACACGGAAAGCGAGATCGCGCGTGTTGCACGCTCCGCATTCGATCTGGCACGGAAGAGAACCGGCAAGGTCTGTTCGATGGAAAAGGCCAACGTGATGGAGTCGGGCGTGCTCTGGCGTGAGGTCGTGAGCGAGGTTCATGCCGCCGAGTATTCCGATGTCGTGCTCAGTCACATGTATGCAGATGCGGGTGCGATGCAGTTGACGCGCTGGCCCAAGCAATTTGACGTCATCGTGACCGACAACCTTTTCGGGGACCTTCTGTCAGACCTCGCGGCGATGCTGACAGGTTCGCTCGGAATGCTGCCTTCGGCGTCGTTGGGTGCTCCTATGGACAATGGTCGCCCCAAGGCGCTCTACGAGCCGGTTCACGGTTCGGCCCCGGACATTGCGGGGCAGGGCAAGGCCAATCCCGTGGCCTGCATCCTGAGCTTCGCGATGGCCCTCCGCTACAGCTTTGACAAGGGCGACGAGGCGACCCGCCTTGAACGTGCGGTCGAGGCCGTCCTGGCTGATGGCCTCCGCACGCCCGACCTCATGGGCCCCGAGGGCGGATCGCCGGTTTCCACTGCCGAGATGGGAGATGCGGTGGTCGCCAAGCTGAGTGCCAGTCTTTGAGCGAGCCCTTGCAGACCAACCTCCGCGGAGTCCTGTTTGCAATCCTGGGCTTTGCCGCGTTTTCGACGCATGACGCCGTGATCAAGTTCCTTGGCGGCGGCTACGCGCCGTTCCAGATCCTGTTCTTCAGTGTCTTGCTCAGCTTTCCTTTTGCAACTCTCATGTTATTGCGCGACAGTGAGGTGGGTACGCTCAGGCCGCGCAAGCCGCGTTGGGTGGCGGTGCGCACGGCTGCCGCCGTAGTGACCGCAGCTTCGGCGATCTTTGCGTTTTCGGTACTTCCGATCGCTCAGGTCTACGCTTTCATCTTTGCCGCTCCGTTCCTGATCACGATCATGTCCATTCCGATGCTGGGTGAACGGGTGGGTGTCCATCGTTGGGCAGCCGTCCTGATCGGTCTAGCAGGCGTCTTGATTGTCCTGCGCCCTGGCGTTGAGCCGCTGACGGCCGGACACGTCGCTGCACTCACGGCGGCGGCCGGAAGTGCGTTGGTCTCGGTTGTCACGCGGAAAATCGGGCGCGAGGAACGTGCCGCCGTGCTCATGCTGTACCCGATGATGACCAACGTTGTGTTGATGGGCGCGATCCTGCCTTTCGTCTACCGCCCCGTTCCGGTCGAGCACATGGGGCTCTTCGCCCTGGTTGCGATTCTCGGGTATGGCGGCGGGCTATGCATAATTTCCGCCTACAGGCATGGGGACGCAGCAACAGTTGCGCCGATTCAGTATTCGCAGATCATTTGGGGCGCGGGTCTGGGCCTGCTGTTTTTTGCCGAGGTGCCTGACTTCATGACGGGACTTGGCGCGGCCGTGATCATCGCTTCCGGAATCTATGTCGTGATCCGGGAGAGCGTGGGCGGCCGCTCGAAAAACACGCCGGTCCTGCGCACCCGGACGCGGACCGGCGCTGCCTCCTCTCCGAACATCGGCGCCATGCTCCGGGCCCGGGCCGAGCGCGTGGCGCCCGGTCACGAGGCACTTGCAAAGTCACGCAAAGCGGAGTAGTCCCGCCATTCGTCGGAGTGTAGCTCAGCCTGGTAGAGCACTGTCTTCGGGAGGCAGGGGTCGTGAGTTCGAATCTCGCCACTCCGACCAATTAAGTCAAGCGCTCAGGAGATTTGTGACCGCGCGGCAAGCAGCGGACATTTTGGACGTGACGCGACCACATCCGACCAAGCTTCCGGAGCAAGATGAGATCGCCGTCGAGGCAGTCGGCAAGCATCGCCGGGTTCCAATGTCGGCACTGATGCGATACCGCGAGGAGAAGGCACGGAGGCGGGAAGGAGCGATGACGGAACTCTCCTGGCTGGGTCAGAAGTTCGAACGTAAGCGTCATTTAGAGCCCATACCTCAACGCCATTTCCCGACCGGGAATTTCCGCGTTCAGTGTTCGCCACGAACCGGAACTGTCCTGGAGGATTTCATCGATGGCGGACTTGTCCCTGGCCGCAACGGGCCATCCCCCAGCCGATCATTGCGAGGCGTCGGCCTCTCCATGCGAACCGGACCCCTGTCCGAAGCGCCGTCACTGGCCTGATTCCGAGAAGGCCCGGATCGCTTCGGAGAGCTTCGTGCCCGGCGCCTCGGTCAATGACGTGGCGGCCCGGCATGGCGTGGCCGCCTCGACCGTCAGCCAGTGGCGGAAGCAGGCGGTGCGGGGCGAGCTTGGCCCCGTGTCGGGGATTGCAGCAGTGCCTGCTGTGGTGCCCGTGGTCGTCGACGAAGGCGCCGAGGCCTTTCCGTCCGCGCTGGTCGCCGCTTCCGACCCCGGCAGCCATCCGTCGCAGCGGCGCTGGCCTTTCTCCGAGAAGGTGCGGATCGTGGCGGAGAGTTGCGCGCCCGGCAGCTCGATCAGGTCGACGGCCAAGCGCAACGGCGTGGCCCATGCAACGCTCACCAGATGGCGCGACCTGGCGCGGGAGGGCAAGCTCGGAACCATTCCCGAGGTTGCGGCGCCGACGGCCGGGACGCCCGCGACCGGCATTGCCGTGCCCAAGGCCCCGCGCATCAATGGCCGGACGGCGGCTCCGTCGGCATCGGTGGCCGTCGAGCTCGGGGAGGTCGTGGTGCGGCTTCCCTGGGACTGCCCCGTGGAGCGCATCGTGGCGGTGGCCTCCGGACTGAGGCTGGCGCGATGATCATTCCGGGCTCGCAGCGGATCCTGCTGGCGACGCGGCCCGTGGACTTTCGTCGCGGCCACGACGCGCTTGCGGCAACGGCGGCGCTGGAGCTCGGCGTCGACATCCATTCCGGCGTGATCGTGGTGTTCCGGTCGAAGCGGGGCGACAGGCTGAAGATGCTGGCCTGGGACGGGACCGGCCTGGTGCTTGTCTACAAGCGGCTGGAGCAGGGCCGCTTCGCCTGGCCCGGGATCAGGGACGGCGCGATGCGACTCACGCGCGGCCAGTTCGAGGCGCTGTTCGAGGGGCTGGACTGGCGTCGCGTCCATGCGCCGCCGGCCATCCGCCCGCTTGTGGCGGAATAGCCTCGAAAGCAAGCGAAAAACCGGCACATCCTGTTGCCAGGCAGGCGCCGCTACGCTACATGTGGCGGCATGACGGTCCTGCCTTCCATCACCCCCGGAGCCGACGGCACGGTTCCCATGGCGGTTGTCTCCGCGGCCCTTGCCGAGATGGAATCCCGGCTGGACGAGGAGCGGTCGGCGCGCCGGACGGCGCAGGAGCGCGCGAAGCGTCAGAAGGCCGAGGCCGTGCGCCTTGGCGCCGAGAACGCGGACCTCTCCGAGCAGATCCGTCGCCTTGAATGCATCAACGACGAGTTCCGGAAGCTCCTCTTCGGCAAGAAGTCGGAGAAGCTCCCTCCCGACGATCGCCAGCTGTCGTTCGAGGACCTCGGGATCGCGGCCGCCGAGGCCGATGTCGAGCCTCCCGCCGACGACGGCGGGGACGAAGGGATCGCGACCCGCCGCCGGCGGAAGCGCCCGGCCCGCTCCGGGCTCCGCTTTCCGGAGCATGTCGAGCGCCGCACCGAGGTGATCGAGCCCGAGAGCACGCTCTGCCCCTGCGGCTGCGGCGAGATGGCAAAGATCGGCGAGGACCGCAGCGAGCGGCTGGACTTCGTCCCCGCGAAGTGCGTCGTGATCGAGACGGTTCGCCCGCGCTACGCCTGCAACAGGTGCAAGGGCGGCGGCGTGGTCCAGGCACCGGCCCCGCCCGCGCTGATCGAGGGCGGGCTTCCGACCGAGGCGCTGCTGGCGCACGTGATCGTGTCGAAGTTCGCGGACCACCTGCCGCTGTATCGTCAGGGGCAGATCTTCGCGCGCCAGGGGATCGAGATCAACCGCGCGACGCTTGCCGACTGGGTCGGCAAGGCGTCGTTCCATCTCCGCCCGCTCGTGGACTGCCTGGCGGCTGACCTGAAGGCGTCGGGCAAGCTCGGCATGGACGAGACGCCGGTTCCGGTTCTCGACCCCGGGCGCGGCAAGACCAAGCAGGGGTACATGTGGACGATGGTGCGCGACGAGCGGCCATGGTCGGGCTCGGACCCGCCGGGCGTCGTCTACGGCTACGCGCCCGGGCGCGGCGGCAAGCATGGCGAGGCCCTGCTCGATGGGTTCTCCGGGACGCTGCAGGTGGACGGCTATTCCGGGTACAACCGGCTGCGCCGGCATGACCGGCCCGGCGGGGCGCTGACCCTGGCGGATTGTTGGACGCACGCCAGGCGCGGAATCAAGGAGGTCCACGATTCCAGCGGCTCGCCGATCGCCAGGGAGGGCCTGGACCGGATCGCGCA
>JAPPCV010000008.1 GCA_028824715.1 Boseongicola sp.
ACCAAGATTTTTGCGGGCATGCCGTCCTCCTTCTGCATTTTCGCAAACACAGAATGCAGGGAAGCACCAAGTTTATACTTGGACAATTCGAGCAGAAATCCGATCGCGGTCTCTCGCAATTCAAGCCGGTATAGCGGTGATCTCAAGCAGGCGTGCGGATAGTCCCGAGCCGCCGCAACAAGGCGTTTACGATGCTTCGGATCGACTATAGCATGCAAGGACCGGGCTCACCGCGCCCACGGGAACGGAGTACCGAGTTCTCTAACGTGGTGGAGTCCCCAACGGACCCGGAGTAGCGACATGGACGGCCGCGCCAGCAAATTCTCCCTTCTCAGCGTGCGAGCCGGAGTCTTCTGGTTTTCGGTCTACACTCTGGCGATTGCCGCCGTGACTGCTTGGGGCTGCTTCCACTTCCGTCACGATCTGCAACAGGAAGCTCTCAGTGCGGTGGTCCGAAACATCGGAGTGGTGTCTGGAGGACTCTTGGCGCTCGGTCTTGCGGGCTGGCGCAGCGCCGTTGCAGCGCAGCAAGCGACCATTGCTCGAACGAGTCATCTGGACGACCGATTTCAAAGAGCTGCGGAAATGCTGGGCAACGAATCCGCAGCCGTTCGCATCGGCGGTGTACAGGCATTGGCCGTGCTCGCTGCTCAGCACATGGATCGGTACTACGTATCCGTTGCGAATCTTCTTGAGGCATTCACCCTGTATCCAGTCGCTCGGAATGAACATGGAGACCGAGCGGTCTGGCATGGTGACATCCAGGTTGCGAAAGACTCCATTGAGTTCCTGCGAAGTTTGCGGAGCAAGGGGGTGAAACGGATCGAAATGGAGCACATGCAGGATCTGTTGCCTTACGAGGACGGCCTGTACATCAAGGTCAAGGACACGGTCCAAGGATCGGACTAGCGCCTCTCCCGGACGAACTCGCGTATCAATTCTTCGGACTTATTTCGTGGAGCCGGGACTTCGGTCTTAACGCGCCCGTCGGACGGTCACCTGGCTCTCGGCAGACGCACATCGAGGATGGCCTCGATCCTCGACGTGACGCTTGTTCAAGGACCGCCGGAAACGTGCGAAGTCTATCCGTTCACGAGCTCAGGCGATTCGCTATGCCATAGGGGGGTCGAGGTCGATCTCACGTTCACGCTTGCGAGTACGGGTGACGTTGTAGCTCGCCTGCATCTGCAACAGCGTCTCCATTGAAACTCCGAAGACCTTTTTGATCCTCAGCGCCTTTTCGGGCGAGAGGGTGAACCGCCAAATCCTCCGGGGTCAAGCCACCCTTCGATCCATTGCCGGGCTTGAATTCTTGGCGTTGAAGACGTCGAGATGCCAGGGTTGGAACCTGGCCCTGAGTATGCCGCCAGATCATCGGGCCGATCCCCAGCAGTCTGGCTTCAGCTGCACAAGACGCGTGAGGGAATCATCTCGAATTCCAGCGGCGCATGAGCTCCACCCACTTGGGTTCAGTCCGAAGCTCTGACTTCACTTCCGCAATCCGTAGAAGAGTTGCATCTATTTCGTAAGGCCACTTGTTCGCATCCTCCGGCAACGCGACGTACAGGATTTCGAGGACGCGTTCGGCGTGCGCATCCACAACATTGCCTTCGCCGCGTCGGAGCGCCGGAAGCACTATGTGGTCGCGTTCAATTGGTCCGATGAGCGGCAGGATCGCCTCGGAAATCTCCATGAACCTGTCTTCGTTAGAAAGGGCCAGTTCGATCAACCTCGCGGAGCTTTGCGGCGTTCGGGCGGAGCGCTGAACAGGCCATACATCACGCAAGAACCGATCTTGTAGCGACTTCCAATGCTGACCGTCCTCTCCATCACCCTTGCCACTTCTTTCCATTTGCCAAAGGGCCTGCGCACGGAAATTGTCGCCTGCGACCAGTAAGAGCTCGCGAAGTTCTGCGTCGGTGATCCGCACTTCATCTTTGTCAATGTCAGAGTACGCCCAGTTCGCAAGCACCAGCCCGACCAGGCCATCTCGCTTCTCTTGTCTTTTGCTACCGCGTTCTGTGACTTTCGCGACGAGATGAGGCTTCAACCTTTCCCATAACTCAAAGCTTGGAATATGCTTTATGCTCCGAAGATACCCCGCCCACCAAGCATCCTGCTCGTCCGACGACCCGTCTCGCAAGACGGCGAGCAAATTGTCTTCTGTCCATTTTGGATCGACCGCGTAGAACCAAAGAAGGAGACCGCTGAAAAAGACCAACGCAAGGCACTTGTCGTCGTTTGGTAGGGACAGGGCTCGTTCGACATGCACCTTCCAGCCATTTGGAAGTCCTTGCTGACCTTCGAGGTTCTCTCGTCGCGGATCGTTCAACAGCGCTTGAGCAATCTTGCCCGCAGGCGAATTCAGTGCTTCGGTCGCCCAGTCTGGATCGTTACTGCCCCTGACATAACTGGAGCCGCCCGTGTCGGGATTGCTGTCCAAGGATTCGAACAATCGGATCAACAATCTGTCGAAGGTGGGCACGCAGTCTTCCGAGATCCCCTTTGAAGCACTCAGAAGCCATTCGGAAACCGGGTACATGATGCTTGCGAGGGCCTCGGTGTTTGCCTTCAAGAGTATCTCAGCGACAAATTCCGGAAGGCGCGTCTTGTCCTTCTTTCTGGCCTCAGGGTTCAGAAACCGCTGCCAAGACCATTCGGGGTATTCCCCACAATTGGCCGCTCGTCTAAGCGCAGAGACAGCCCGGACGGGACGCTTGTGGCAGAGCCCGGCGAACGGGTCGCGCTGATCGAGCCCGAATCCTTCTCGTCCTGACAGTTCATGAGATTTGGCCAGCACTTGGTCCAACGGTACCGAAAGCAACTCCTCGAATTCAGTATGTGTGCGAACGAACCCGCCTCTGCTTTCCCGTGACTCGGCGGCCTTTGCCGCGTGTTCAGGAGACCAGTCTGGTGCAGACACACGCAAATTTGCAATTTCGCGGTCGCAGTCGAGGTTGAGAGTGCAACCGTTCGTATGCAGCCAGTGAAGCCTTTCAGCGATCTCCCAAGCGCTCCTTGCCACAAACTCGTGTTCAGCTTCGCCTTCCCGTCGCTCGCGGCCTTCGAGGATACGTTCTTCGATTCTTCGAGTAGCGGTAACAGGCAACGTTGCCCAACGCTCCCTGAGCATCAACAACAGGTCCCGCTGGTGCCGAACGTTCCAGAATGCCTCGCGGCTAACTTTGTCGGTGAAACCCGAAAACTCGCTGTTTGGCACAACGTTTTCGAACCGACTGGCCCATATCCGGAGTCGAGCAAAGATGTTGTTGTCATCAGTGGACCAGGTTGCAGCTTCTTGCCGCGCCTTGTCAGGTTCAAACTCAATCAGATGCTCGAACTTTGCGGCGTAGTCCAGCACTGCGCCACGAAGGCCTTCGCTTCGATCATGGTCGCTTATGTCTGGATCGTCAGAAGGAATTATAGGGGGAATGTCGAGCCAGCCATAGTGCCCTCGTTCGTTCTCAAGTTGAATGCCAATATCGAGATTTCGCTTCAATGCCGACACAACGTCTGCAAGCCATTCATCAGGAACTTCAATCTCTCGCGAATTCTCTATGTATTTGAGTTCCAGGCGAACAAGATCTGCAAGCCTGGGTTTCTCATCGGACTGTGGGGGCACTGCCGAACTGTAGTAGTTGTGGCCCGCTGCCAGTCGCGGGCGCGAGAGTGTCTCGAACCTGCGGACCGTGGCCTTGTTCCAACCTAAGATTTTCAACTCAATTGCAAATTGATACCAATCGAACCGATCAACGTCGCCAGCGGTACGCCAGTGCTCGAAGAGGTATTGCCAAGCTTGAAGTACATGCGGTTCACAACCCGCATCGCCGCGTTCGAACGACCACCGAATCCTCTGCTGAATCGAATAATGCAGACTACCCTGCCTTGCACCCCACCAAACGGCGGCGTTCTGGTGTGAAACCTTTGCAAGCCAATGCCCCAGAAGGTCTATTCGATCCGGCAAAAGGCCAGCTTCCAATGATGCTCCGCCGCGCAAATTGGTAATGTGGTCATCTCTCAGTTCCGCTTTGTCACGTCGGTTCAATGAGAACGCGTCCCAAGCCGTTGCAGGAGTTTCTCGCTCGGGCGCGATATCGTCAGGGTGAATTGGCGGCGGTGCAGGGTCGTTCGCCAAGCCGTACAAGCCAAACGGATCGACGATCTTTCCTTCGTTTTCTCCCGAAGGGATCGTGACTGGCGTGGAATAACGGATTGATCGATCAAAGACGCACAGCCATGTAGCTGGCGGGGGCGGGTCGCTTTCGAGGAATCTCCTCGCTCCCTCTTTCGTTGAGACCAAGTGGGTCACCTGCTCCCGCTCAAACGGCGTCAGAGCTTCCGGGCCACGTCGGGCAAGTTCCAATGTGCGCTCTTGCCAAGCCTCTGGGTCCTTTGCGCGTTCTGACCACGCTTCAAGCGAGATCCAAAGGGCCTCATGACGGTTCTCGCTTGTGTAGGAAATAGCCGTGACGCCCTTATGCTGCCATCGCGCCTTTGCTTCGTCGTCCTCGCCTGACTGGAACGCATAGACGTCACTCAATCGCCCTTTTGTCTTGTTCAATGCTTCGAGCAGATATTGCACCGGTGGGTCGTCGGCGGCGTAACCAACAAAGACAACTGCGTACCGGTCAATTACGTCCTTGAAGAAGCGAGTAGCCCAACCCTCCGCCAGGTACGCCCGCCCAAACTCGGCGCTTGATAGCACAAAGCCATCTCCTTCGGAGCCGTCGTAACTCTCGGTTGCGCGACCGTGGAGATAGACAATGCCATTCAACTCGCCAGGTCTTGATGGGTCGGGCAGTCTCGGCGGTTGCCATGCCTCCAAGTCGCGTCCGCAGTCATCAAACAGGCGGTCAAAGTTGGTTGTAACGAGCTTCGTTTTTCCGTCCCGTGATGTTGCCAGATCAAGGAGGAGTTCGTGGGCCGTCAAATCTACGTTCCTGTCTTTGTCATCGTCTTTTTCCTTATCCTTGTCAGGAACGAGGGCCTTGGCGACGGCCCGGTCAATGTCCACAGACAGGAATTCGCGTTCGAGCAAACCAAAAACGCGGTCTGCCGAGATAAGGCCCGGCACACCGGTTCGCTCTTCCATGTCTCTCGCTTCAGCCAGGATTTTGGCCGCTGGACTGTGTTCAGCCACACCAAGCGACTTGAGAACCTGATCTGCCAGGCCCAAAAAGTCCGGGAGACTGGCCTTTGCTCGTGAAACACCGGCGCCGCAGAAAAACACAACTCTTCCTTCGTCCGATGCGAGCAGTAGTTCGTCAGGGATTTCGGGGCCATTTTTCGTGAATCGCATGTCGCCTCCAGCGCGATTTTCGCGTCGAGTTGGATTTAATCGGAGTCTCTGGCTTGATGCATAGAGACTCCTGCAAGATTCGCCGAGGCACTTCGCGCTCGAATTTTCCGCCGATTTCGACGATCTTGCTTGGATGATGCTGGAGATCGGGGCCGCCTCGCCGTACGGCAGGGCAGTGAACCAACCTGCCGACACGAAAAAGAAGCAGCCCCGATCTTCTTGTGGTCATCCTTATCGAACTTCTTGCACCGATTTCAATGGGGCCTTTCCCGGCGCTTGCCGAGGAAATCGGTCCCCCTCTGAAGAATGACAAGACCCGCGTCCACGCCCTCGGCCTGCTCATCAGTTGAGCGTTTCGTGGCGACATGCTCCGCCGCAGGCATTCAAGGCGGACATGAAGTAGCAGGGCATAACTCCGTTCTCGCCCGGCAACACGCAGGCCCTCGCGGCCATCGGCGAGTTTGGCGCGAAGCCCTACACTGAAGACGAGTGGAAGGAGCTGTCTGATACCAATCCAACAAAATAAAGACTCATGAACAAAACAGGCACATCATGCACGAT
>JAPPCV010000122.1 GCA_028824715.1 Boseongicola sp.
AAACGGAAATCCGGCCCAGATCGGGCAATGACGTCGTACTTTAACCGCTTACGCTCATGCGTCACTCCATACGCCGCAGGCGAAAGCTTGTCACACGTGATCCGGAATTCTCGTCAGGTCAGCGGACCTGCATGAAGCCGAACATCCGTCGATGCGCGCCTCCGCCTGGCGCCTGCCAACGGGACGTCTTCCAGAATGCGGACGCACGTGACCATCGCCGCACAGATTCAGGGGGGGGGTGACTTTCAGGCCCTTCAGTCAGGACGGCGAAGCGATCCCGTTCGCGCGACAACGGCCAAGCCGGATCCGTTGGGCGATCCTCGACAACCAAGCCGACTCGGCGGACGCGACATCACCGTTGAGCGAAAGGGCTGGGTCCGCCGCTTCGCTTTCGCTGGCGTTCAAGATTTCTGTAATCGCGACGACCGGAACGCGGCATGCCGCTGCTAGCTTCGCTGGATTCATCGCAAGCCTCCCTTCCGCCTGGCAGCCGGGCAACGACAGAGTCCCTTGCGCGCAATCTTATGGCACATTCAGCCTCCGACCTGCCACGATTGCAGGTCCCGTTGTCGCTGTCCGGAGTCGGCACCGGCAACACCAGCCGAGCGCCAGGCGGCCAGGGCCTGAGCTCGTTCGGGACCGGTCATCGTCGACCCCGCTACACGCCAGGTGTTAGGGGTGGACTTGGGGCATCGAATTCCTCGTGCGAGAAGAGATTTGGAAAGAGGCGCTCACGATATCTTGTCGGAAACGCAATGCGCACGGGTCCCTTAGGCGTCGACGACTTCAGGAATCCCTCAGCCACGGCCTTTGAAAGGTCTGCTCGAGCAGCGCGTTCACTCACACCCAGAACGAACTGGGCATCGCCTCTGGACAGAGTGCCGAAGTCAAGGACATGCTCCACAAGTCGACGCATTCGTGCATCCGACGGGTGGAGGTCCTCCATCAAGGACAGGTATCGAGGCTTCAGTTCAGCGAGGTCGAACATGGCGGTTGCAAACTGAATCTGGTCGAGCATCACGGTGAGAAACCAGGCAGTGAACTGAGTCAGCGCCGCAAGGGACAGGTTTCCTCGACCGTCCCGCTCGCCACGCCTTTGGCTGTCGGCCGCATCCATCCGAAACTTGTACTCGCCTCGATCATTGAGCCCTCGCGCCAATCCTCGACTAATGGACCACAGACCACCACTTGCAATTCCCGCGCGATGACACATGGCGTGTGAAATCAGTCGGCTGACCCTGCCGTTCCCATCCAGGAACGGGTGGATATAGTTTAGCCTGTGGTGCGCCCAGGCTATCGCAAGGACGCGACCGGTTGCTCCTTTTGTCAGGCCTTCGTAGCGCCACGAGAAGTGGTTCATGAAGGCATCCAGCCGCCCCGGCGAAGGCGGCTGGTGGCGACCAACTGTCACCTCCTGGCCGGCACCCCTGAATGCTCCCGGCACAATCTCCATCTTTCGGCCGTGGAGTTCCACCATTCGCAGTTCGGCCGGCATCATCGAGTAGAATCGGCGATGAACCTCTCGGATGAAATCAACGGACGTTGGCAGTGGAAGCTCATCTCTCGCCGCCAGGCCATCGACCCAAGCTTGCACTTTCACGTGCGCGGCGGCTTCCTCCGCCAATGGTCTATCGTCCTCGTTGATCTGGCCTCCCTCCAAGGCCCGCTCGATGTCAGCAGGCTTCGTGTTGTGGCCCTCGATCAGATTCGAATAGTAGGAGTTCATTATTTGCGTCATGGTCCGCAGCTCGGCTACGCTGTCTGCAGGCAGTCCATGACCTAGCTCCAGCGAGGCAGCCCTTATTTCGAGGGCCAGATCGGACAGCGCAACGGGTATGGCCTCTTCTATGCCACATGGCTCGATCCGTGCCGGTGTTTCCAGGGACATCATGCCGATCTTTGCATCTTGCTCATCCCCACAATATCAAGCAGTTAATGGCTATACTAGAGCAATGTTTGCCGATGTGTCGTGCCGATGTTCGAGTAGAGGACGACCTACGTGCCCTCGCGACACGATCGATACGCATCAACGTTGGACCTGGGGGATCTCAACAAGCGAAATTGACCCAAGGAATGCAATGAACGCCGTATCCGACGTGAATCAAGATCGGCCACAGCCGATCCGGCAGCTTGACCAGATCTACATGACGCCTGGAGACATGGTCATGCAGACCGAATTCGTTGACAGGTAGGCGAGCGGTCATGTTGCATCCGCGACGGCGATGCAATCAGCGCGTGTGTGCAGCCCATCTAGGCAGCCTTGCAATCCGGACGGCGAGGCGATCGCGTTCGCGCGACAACCACCAAGCTGGATCCGTTCGGCGATCCTCGACGACCAAGCTGACTCGGTGGGCACGACGTCACCGTTGAGCGAATGGATCGGGTCCACCCGTCGCCTCCGCATGTGGTCAAGGTAGCGGTCATCGAGATGTCCGGCACGCGTCATGCCGCTGCGCGCTTCGCTGGCTTCATCGCAGGGCTCCTTTCCGCCAGGCAGCCGAGCGACAACAGGTGCGGCCAGGATCCTCGATCAGCCAAGGTGCAAGACCCCCGCCCTTCGGATCCGGCCAGGAATTCCCGTTTCTCCCCAATGTTGGGGAAGCGCGAGAACGGGAAGCTCGCCTACGTTCCGCGTGTTTGTCCACGAAGCCAGGCCCGGGTCATTCCGGCTGGGCACGGAAAGCATGCGCACAGGTCAATTGGTTGCCGAGCGTACGAGGGGAGGATGTCGTGAGAGGATTCCGGTTCGGTTTCGAAGTCGACGGCTGCCGACGGCCTCCGGCAGGCCGTCGACGGCCAGCTTCGTGCACGCCAGCACGTCTTCCGCCGGGTTTCGACATGCGCGGCCGGCACGCGGGATGGGCGTCCGTCTCCGCAAGTTGCATCTCGCTGGCATGAACGAGCTCCTTGCAGGGATCGTAGGCGGCCTTGGCCTCTTCATCGTGGGGATGTGGATCCTCACCGAGAACCTGAAGGCGCTGGCGAGCCGACGGCTGCGAGTGGCCGCAGGCCGATGGACCCGAAACCGTTTTTCGGCCTTTGCCTGGGGCGCCCTGGCCGGCGCGGCCACCCAGAGCATGACCGCAATGACCTTCATCGTGGTGAGCATCCTTCGCTCGGGTCTCGTCACGACCCGGGGCGCGCTCGCGCTGGTCCTCGGCGGAACCCTCGGCGTGTCCGTCCTCGTCGTGATCGTCACCTTCGACATCAAGGTCGTCTCGCTCTACGTCCTCGGCCTCGCCGGCGCGGCGGTCGCGAGCGACCGGCTGGCGGGGTTCAGGCCCGTGGCGGCGTCCTTCCTGGGTGGGGCCATGATCGTGCTCGGCCTCGTGCTCGTGAAGGACGCAGCGGCACCCCTCGCCGAAGCACCCTGGTTCCGGGAGATGATCGATGGAACGGGGGATTCGCTCGCGCTCGCGTTCCTGGTCGCTGCGCTTCTCACGTTCGCCGTGCAGTCCTCGAGCGCGGTCACGATCTTCGGCATCAGTCTCGCGGCGGTCGGGCTCCTCTCCGTCGATCAGGCGATCATGATCATGTACGGAAGCCTGATCGGGTCGAGCGCGATCGTCTATGCGCTGTCAGCCGGGCTCACGGGCCGCTCGCGCCAAGTGTCCATGTACCTGGTGTGCTACAACGTGCTCATCTGCGCGGTGCTGGTTCCGCTCTTGTACATCGAAATCCTTCTTGGCGTTCCCCTGGTCAAGGCATTGGCCCTTTCCCTGGAGTTCGGCCTCGAGCAGCAGCTTGCCGCCGTCTACGTGTTTCTTTGCGTGTTCCTGCTGCCCGTGATGCTCGCCGGGCTCGGGTGGTCGGCCTCGGTGCTCCAGAGGCTTTGGCCGGCATCGGCGTCCGACGCGCTTTCCCGGCCGAGGTTCCTGCACGACCACGCCTCCGTGGACGTCGAGACCTCGGTGATCCTCGTCGACCTGGAGCAGAGGCGGGCCATGCAGGATCTCTCAGAGTACTTCGAAGCGGTGCGGCGAGGCGAGAGGGTCTGGCCCCTTCGCGCCGGCATGAAGAAGCTCCTTTCTGAGATCGCTGAATTCCTGGACGACCTTCACGAGCGCCATCCCATGCACGGGATCGAGGAACAGAACGCCCTGCGCAATCGCCAGAAGCTCCTGGCCTGGCTGGAGGATTCGCTCGGGGTCATGTGCGAGACGCTTGCGGACATCGACGAGCAGTCCGCGATCGGCCAGCTGCGCAGGACGATCTGCGAGAGCGTCGACGGCGTGCTCCTTGCGCTGGTCGACGCGGCGGAGTCTGGCGATCCGACGGACCAGGCGTTCGCGAAAAGGCTCACCGGCGATCGCGGAGAGATGATGCGCAGCCTCCGGACGCGGTTCCTGCAACTCGATCCGCCGCTGCGGAAATTCGACCTGGTCAACGTCCTGCTGGTCACCAACTCCGTGGAGGAAGCGTTCTTCCTGTTCGCGAAGATCGGGAAGGAGTTCGACCCATCTCCCGACGACAGGGCCCATGTTCCCCACACGTGACCGACCTCGGCGACGGCTGAAGGCAGCCGGGTCACCGCGGACTCGCCGAAATTCTGACACCGTGGGCTGACTTGGTGAAGCCAGCTTACCGGAGTCGACACCTGTAGATGTCGCTGCGGTGACCAACGGCCTTGACGAGGACGGTGAGCGTCCCGTCGCGGAATTCGCATAGCAGCCTGTGGCCGCCCACCCGATAGCGCCAGAATTGCTCCAGCTCCGACCCCTTCAGTGCCTTTCCGATCTGGCGCGGGTCGTCATGCGTCGAGAGGCGCCCGCACAGGAACTTGCTGATGCGCCTGGCACTCTCCCGCCCGAGCTTCCCGATCTGCCGCGCCGCGGACGGCGTGACCTCAACTGTCCAGGCCAAGCGCGGCGTCCAGTTCGTCAAGGGACAGCGGCGCGTCACCGGACTTGCGGTGCTCGATCAACGCCTGTTCGGCAGCAGCCAGATCCTCGGCGTCCAAGAGATGCTCCTCGATGGCCTTGCGCATGTGAAAGGTTGCGGTTTGTCCGGTCCTGGCGGCAAGTGCCTTCAGGCGGACATAGGTCTTGTCTGGAAGACGAACTGGGGTCCGCCTGGTGCTCATGCGTTCCTCCAGAACGGCGACTTTCCTCTTCCGGGCGGCGATGCACACGTTGCCAGAATCCGTCGCGGCCACTTGTCGGTTGGTGATGAAATTCTGGCAGGTATTGAAATTGCCGGGGAATCGGGCCTTGTCGTCAGGGATTCACGGCTGCCGCTCTGCGCTCCTTTTCGTCACGTGACATCGGCAAGGCATTCCCCGCTTTCGACTTGGTCAAGGGCCTGTCTTCGCTTCGGAAGTCCCATGGGAAGCAGGCGGAGGCAATTCACGGGTCGGCAAAGTCGTCGGATGGCGAAGGAGCGACAACACAGCTTTCCGACACCTGACGAACACTTCGACGGCTCGCACCAGCTATCCCAGCGTCTCGATCAAGGACCAGAACCCCGCGGCCCAAGTCACGGCGCTCGAGACCGTGGGCTGTACCGTGACCCGGACCGGAGCCGGCAGCGGCACCAGCCTCGAGAACCGGCCCGAACTCGGGGGCATCCTCGACTTCATCCATCCGGGCGAGACACGGGTCGCAACGCGCATCGACCGCCTGGCGCACTTAATCGGAACTTCACTGACCTGAAAGACGGTTTTGGCCAGGCGTGACTGGGTTTTTGCCGGATTCAGCCTGTCACG
>JAPPCV010000093.1 GCA_028824715.1 Boseongicola sp.
TGTTGCAGTTCAAGGCCATCATGACGGAATGGCCAAGCGCGATGCCGTCCGCGCCAAGTGCAACGGCCTTTGCGACATCCGCTCCGTTACGGATGCCTCCGGCATAGACGAGGCTGATCTCGCCACGCTTGCCAAGGTCGTCGATCGCCTTCCTTGCCTGGCGAATGGCGGCCATTCCCGGCACGCCGGTATCCTCCGTTGCAAGATGCGGTCCCGCCCCGGTGCCGCCTTCCATCCCGTCAATGTAGATCGAGTCCGGGTCGCACTTGACCGCCATCCTGACGTCGTCATAGACCCTCGCCGCTCCAAGCTTGAGCTGGATCGGGATCTGCCAATCGGTAGCCTCCCGAATTTCCTGAATCTTCAGCGCCAGGTCGTCTGGTCCGAGCCAGTCCGGATGACGTGCCGGCGAACGCTGGTCAATGCCGGCAGGCAAGGATCGCATCTCCGCCACCTGGTCGGTCACCTTCTGGCCCATCAGGTGCCCCCCGAGGCCAACCTTGCAACCCTGGCCGATGAAGAACTCGCATCCATCCGCCAGCACCAGGTGGTGCGGATTGAACCCGTAGCGCGACTGAATGCACTGATAGAACCACTTCGAGGAGTAGCGTCGCTCGTCTGGGATCATGCCCCCTTCGCCCGAGCAGGTCGCGGTGCCCGCCATCGTGGCGCCTCGCGCAAGCGCCGTCTTGGCCTCGTAGCTCAGGGCGCCGAAGCTCATGCCCGTCACGTACACCGGAATGTCCAGTTCGAGCGGCCGCTTTGCGCGCGGACCGATCACGGTTCTGGTCTCGCATTTCTCGCGGTAGCCCTCGATCACGAAACGGGTCAGCGTTCCGGGCAGAAAGGTCAGGTCGTCCCAGTGCGGAATCTTCTTGAAGAGCGAGAAACCCCGCATCCGGTAGCGGCCAAGCTCGGACTTGATGTGGATGTCGTCGATAACGCGCGGCGGAAAGATGAAGCTGTCGCCGATGCGATTGACGTCGCGGTCCAGCGGTTTCTTTATCCGTCCATCGTCAGGCATGTCCTCGTCCTTTCGGATTTGTTGCGGCGTTCACGCGTCCCTCCCCTACAGGATCAGTTTCTTCTCGTTCGGCTCAAGGTTGTCGTAGTTCCAGAGCTGCTTTCCGGCGACGATCTTGGTGAAGTGATCCACGCCATCGCCAGGCATGAGCCCGTACTGGGTCAGCTTTCGCGTCAGCCATTCCTTGTCGAGATTCGTAAGGTCGGCCGTGACCGCATCGACGCCGAGCGACCGGATTTCGCCTCCGACGTAGATCGTGCCGTCGTACATCGAGTCGCCGAGGTTCTTCCCCGCGTTGCCGCAGACAACCATCCGCCCCCGTTGCATCATGAAGCCGGAAAGCGCACCCGTGTCGCCTCCGACGATGATGGTGCCGCCCTTCATGTCGATTCCGGTCCGGGACCCCACCGATCCCCTGCACACCAGGTCGCCGCCACGGATTGCCGCGCCAAAGGTCGAACCGGCGTTCTTTTCGACGACGACCGTGCCCGACATCATGTTTTCCGCGCAGGACCACCCTACGCGACCGTTGATCCGCACGTTGGGACCGTCGATCAGGCCGACCCCGAAGTATCCCGTTGACCCTTCGATGATCAGGTTCAGCCGGGAGAGGATTCCGACCGCAAGCGAATGCTTGCCGCGCGGGTTGTGCAGGACGATCGTTCCATAGCCTTCGGCCATCAGGTCGCGAATTCGGGAATTGACTTCGGTGTTGGTCAGGTCACCGGCATCGATTTCCGTGCGCTTGTTGAAGTCGACGTCCGGCGCCCATGGATAGGCAAACCGCTCCTGCGCGTCGGGATCGAACTCGATGTAGAGCGACTTTCCCGTGAGCTGTTCGGTCGTCATGCCAAGGGCGTTGACCCGCTCTTCCTGGGTCATTTCCCTGAGTTGGGCGTCACTTATTCCAGACACTTGCCGCCTCCCTCTGCACCACCGATGCCTGCCGTCCTGAAGCGGGACCTCGTCCCGCCCGGACCTCGGCCGGACGTCACGCCTGCCATACGCGAACCTCCTCGTCGTAGGGATCGTGCGTATCGATCTCCTCCGGGATGATCGCGCGGATCGCCACCTCTTCCGAAGCCATGGCGATGAGATCGTCGGATTCGTAGAGCACGAGAGGCTTGGCGGCCATGGTGTCCTTGGCCATGCCAAGCTGGTCCCTGGTGCAGACAAGATACGTGAACACGCCGTCGATCTCGTCTATGGAACGGCGCAGGCTTTCTTCCAATTGCACGCCGTTGGCCAGGTGATGGGCAGTGTACACGGCGAGAAGTTCGCTGTCGCAGTCCGACATGAAGCGGTGCCCTTTCCGCTCCATTTCACGGCGCATGATCCAGTAGTTGGTAATCTGCCCGTTGTGGACGACGCTGACGTCGTTGTAGGGAAACGCCCAGTAGGGATGAGCCGACTTGATGTCGACGTCTGACTCCGTTGCCATTCGGGTATGGCCTATGCCGTGGGTTCCCTCGAAGCCGCCCAGCCCGTACGCCTCTGCCACGCTGCCGGCGTCGCCGAGATCCTTGATCAGTTCCAGGCCGTTTCCGAGCGAGAGGATTTCGACACCTTCCGTTTCCTCGATATGCCCTGCCATGTCGCCCGTGTCGCCGTCATGGTTCAGCACGTACCGCAGCGCGTAGGGCCGTACCCGCTCCTTGACCTTGACCTCCGCCCCGTGGCTGGCGAGAATCGCGTCGACCGCCTCTATGCGCTCTTCCAGCCGGTCATGGATGCTGCGTCCGAGTTCCATGTCCTCGGCCTCGGCGATCTTGAGACGCATGACATACTCGCCCCCGCCCGGATCCCCGTAGACCGCATATCCGGTCGAATCCGGCCCGCGATGCTTCAGCGCCTGCAACATCGACGTCATTTCCGCGCCGACATTCGCGCGACGGCCCTTGTGAATCAATCCCGCTATTCCGCACATTCAGGTATGCCTCCTCAGTCTTCCCCCGGACAATGGGCGCCACCGGGGCACCCGGCTCCAGATGCTTCCGTTCATGGCAGGCACTCCATGTACAACTCGTTGTCCCATTCGGTGACGGTGGACATGAAGCGCGCGAACTCGTCGCGCTTGTACTCTTCGTAGAGCCTGTACATCTCGCCAGGGAGACCGCGCTGGACGACCTTGTTGCCTGCAAGATGATCTAGGGCCTCGCCTAGGGACATCGGCAGCTTGCGAACCTTCTTGCCCTCCGCCATCGCCTCGTAAATGTTGCGCTCTTCGGGCTCGCCCGGATCGAGGTCGTTATCGAGACCATCGTCCATCGCCGCCAGAAGCGCCGACCCCATGAGGTAGGGGTTCACCATCGAATCGACCGAGCGATACTCGAACCGGCCAGGCGCCGAGACGCGAAGGCCCGTCGTCCTGTTCTGGTACCCCCAATCGGAAAAGACGGGCGCCCAGAAGCCCGTGTCCCACAGCCGCCGGTAGGAGTTCACCGTGGAGCATCCGATCGCGGTCAGGGCCTGGAGATGCTTCACCACGCCGCCAATCGCCTTGAGGCCGGTCTTGCCCGGCAACTGCAGATCCTTCGTGTCGGGCATGAACGTGTTCTTGCCGCCCGAAACGTACAGGTAGTTCTCCTTCAGCCCTGGCAGCTTCTTGGGGTCGTTTCCTGTCGGCTTGAAGCCGTCCTTGCCCTTGGTCCAGAGCGACATGTTGTGATGGCATCCCGAAGCCGAGACACCCATGAACGGCTTCGACATGAAACAGGCGAAGATTCCGTGCTCGCGGGCGACCTGGGCACAGATCTGGCGATAGGTGGTCAGCCGGTCGGCGTTGCGCAGCACGTCATCGAAGGTCCAGTTGAGCTCCAGCTGGCCCGGCGCGTCCTCGTGATCGCCCTGGATCATGTCGAGACCCATCCTGCGGGCGTAGCGGATGACTTGCAGGGACACCGGGCGCAGCGACTCGAACTGGTCGATGTGGTAGCAGTACGGCTTGGAAAACCCGTCGCGGGGCTTGCCGTTCTCGTCGAACTTCAGCCACATCATCTCGGGCTCGGTTCCCATGCGAAGCTGCAGCTTGTGCTTCTTCTGGAAGTCATCGTGCAGGCGGCGAAGATTGCCGCGACAGTCGGCAGTGAGATAGGCTCCTGGATCCTGCCTCTCCTCTCGATTGCGGAAGAGCGTGCAGTAGAAGCGTCCGATTTCCGGAGCCCATGGCAATTGCATGAATGTCTCCGGCTCGGGAATTCCGACCAGCTCGGCGGCTTCCGGGCCGTATCCCAGATAGTTGCCGGCCCGATCTGTGAAGAGATTGACCGTAGCGCCGTAGACGAGCTGGAAGCCCTTCTTGGCCACGCTTTCCCAGTGATCGGCAGGAATGCCCTTGCCCATGATCTTCCCGGTGACCGATACGAACTGAAGGTAGAGGTACTCGATGCCCAATTCGTCGATCTTCTTGCGGACTTCCTTGATCTTCTCGTCTCGACCCTTCGCTTCGACGAATTTCTCTATTTCCATTGCCACGATCATTCTCCCAATCGGTCAGTTTGCCCGTCAGCATTCCGGACGGGCGGGTTCATCAGCTCCATGGATAGGGGCTGCTGGAAACCGGATGCAGTTCACCCTTGGCGAAGCGGCCGAAGCGGAACGGCTCCAGAAGTTCCTGTCTCTCTCCGAGCACCTCGTCCGCGATCAGGTGTCCGACGCCAATCATCTTCCAACCGTGATTGCTGTCGGCGATGACCGCGACGTTTTCGTGAAAGTGGTCGAAGACCGGAAAGCTGTCGGCCGTGAAGCAACCGATCCCTCCCGAGGGCTCTCGATGATACTTGGGCATCTTGCCTTCGTAGCGCCTTTGGCAATGGGCAAGCGCGCTGACCCACATGTGCGCGAATTCGTCGCTGGCAACGAATTCCGGGCTTGAGGGTCCGTACGGATCGATCTGCACCTCGTCGGCCGACGTGTCGACCTTGTAGGGCGAGGCTCCTCCCTGGATGCCGCCGAAGTGGAAGTCGGGCTTGTAGTAGATGCCCCACATCTCGTCGGTGATGACGGAATCATCCACCGTCGATCTGAGTTCTGCGTCGGTATCGACATGGATGACCGGCGGCAGCGAACCGTCATCCGCAAGTCCGTCGTTCGGGTCGATGAGCAGCACGCCCTCTTCCAGCTGCCAGAAGCGCCACATTGGCACGTCTTCATGCGTCTCGCCGTTCATGCCCTTGATCGAAATCTCGCTCGGCAGGTCCAGCATTGCCCAGAAATCCCGAACCCACGGACCCGCACCGATTATGACGCGTTCGCAGGAGATAGTGCCCTTGCTTGTCTCTACCGACCCGATCGCGCCTGAGCCGTTCATTGCATTGAAACCCTTGACCTCGACACCGGGCATTATGCGAACGCCCAGTCTCTCCACCTTTTCGGCGAGGGCGTACATGGTCCTGGTTTGATTGGAGAAGCCGCCCCGCTTTTCGTGCAGGACACTCGTGATGTTCTGCGCCTGCCAGTCACTGAAAATGCCGCGCATGTACGACGTGCTGGCATTCGCTCCTTCGATGAAGACGCTGTCGTACCCGATTTCCTGCTGCTGGGCAAAGATCGTTCCGACATCGTCACGCATCGATTCCGGGCTTATCTGCATGTAGCCAACGGGATGATAGGAAAGTCCTTCAGGGTCGGCCTCCCAGATGTCGACCGAATGCGCCATGAGCCTGCGCATGGCCGGCTGGAAGTAGTTGTTTCGTACAACCCCGCAGGCGATTCCGCTGGCGCCGGACGCAATGCCCGACTTGTCCAGGATGACAATTCGACCCTCGACCTCTTCGCCCTTCTCGATCAGCCGCTCAGCAAGTTTCCACGCGGTTGAGACGCCGTGAATCCCCGCGCCAACTATCACGTAGTCGACGTGACTCGGTACAGACATGCAGGTTGCTCCCGTCTCGCAGATCGAACTCCTGAATCGCACCTTGTGCGCGACCGCGCACCAAGATCAACCCCTTTTTGATCCAATCTGTTGCAAGTGTCGCGGATTCTGCTATTTTTGGAATAGCATTGGATCAACAGGTGGCCCAAATGGCTTGGCGCAACTCTTCAAGTGTCGCCGTGGAGATTCGCCGTTCGATCACGGACGGAACCTATCGGCGACATGATCGTCTGCCGGCGTCGCGCCAGCTTGCAGAGTCGTTCGGGGTTGCACGAAACACGCTCCGTGACGCGCTGCAGCAGCTGGAGAGGGAAGGCCTCCTCGAAATCCGGCCCGGGAGCGGCGCATACGTGACCGGCATTGGTGACCAATCGATTCCGAAGGCGGTCGAGGAGGCGGCGCCGCTCGAGCTCATTGACGCTCGCTTTGCGCTTGAACCGCATATCTGCCGGCTCAGCGTCCTGCACGGGAAGCGAGAGGACTTTGAGGCCATGGAGGGCCTGTGTCGGCGCATGGAGAGCTCGACGACCGACCCGACGGAATTTGCGGAGGCCGACACCGCGTTTCACAAGGCACTGGCCTCGGCCACGCGCAACAACCTGCTCATCTGGCTGATCGAGCAGATCAACACCGTGCGTTCGCTCGACGAGTGGACGCGGATGAGGCAACTGACGCTCAATGCCGCCATGATTGACCAGTACAACGTCCAGCACCGCGACATCCTGAATGCGCTGCGCTCGCGCGAACCGGAACGCGCCGCGGCAAAAATGAAGGTGCATCTGGAAACCGCACGCCTCTCTCTCACGCGCGCTGCGGAAACCTGATGCAGAGTTGGCCCGCCAGCCGAAGGGCAGCGTCGGCATCACCAGCGCGCTCCTTTTGCTGGAAAACGACCCGAGCGGGCTGGATGTGCTCCGCAGCAAGGACGAGGCGATCAGCGGTCGTCGTTGACCGGTTCCGTCGCGCGAAGGCCAGGTCCGACAGAGATTCCGTCGCTTGGGAAGGCCATGCGTGCATCCTGTTTCATTGCACGTCGCCCTGTCTGGCATCTCCAGGCGCGGCACGGACTGCTGACGAGGCTTTCTCGCCCGCCTGTTGCCCGATATGGATGGAGATTCCGGCATGGCGGCGGGCGGGCAATCCGGAACAGCATCCACGGGAGGGCTTGCTAGGCTTGGGCTGCAGCCTGAAGCCAGTTGATGTAGAGCCTCTCGGCCAATGAATTCAACGCCTCTATGTTGGCATCAAGATCCCTTTCAAGTCGCGCGGGTCCGTCGGAGCCCATGGCCTGGACAAGCGCGTCCGCGTACTCGGGGATCATGTTCCAGTTCGTGACCGTGTCCGCTTCGATCTCTATGTGAAACTGAGCCGAATACGCTCTTGGACCCCATTTGAGCGCCTGCACGGCACAGGCCGGAGATGTCGCCAGCACCTCCGCGCCTGCCGGCACCTTCGTCACTTCGGCCGAATGCCATTGCAGGCAGGGGAATGCCTCCGGGAACCCGTCAAAGATCACGCCGGTCGCTCCGTCGTCCGTCAGCTGCACATCCATGATGCCGATCTCCGGCGTCCGCGACGGACCGACGCTGCCGCCGAGGGCTTCGGCGAGCAATTGATGTCCGAGGCAGAGTCCGAGGAACGGAAGGCCCCTGACCTCGACCGCGTCCCGAATGCAGGCCTTCTCCGCCACCAGCCATGGATGCGCGTCCTCCTGCCAGACGTCCATCGGCCCGCCCAGCACCCAGAGCCCGTCATATCCGTCGATGGAAGGCAGTTCTTCGCCAGCATCAAGCTCGACCGCGTCGTAGTCGTGGCCGTCCTCTCTGAGAAACTTCCTGAATATCCCCGGATGTTCGGCTTCCGCATGCTGCAAGACAAGAAGCTTCATGCTTGGTCCTCCTTCAAATTCCTACCCGACCGATGCGTCGGCTTGCCGGCCCGCACGTGGACTAGCGCCAAAAGCCTGCCTGTACGCGCCGGAGAAGTGACTCGACGTGGCGAATCCGGTGGCCTCCGAAACCTCCGCGATGGACATCGGCGTGTCCTTGATCAACCGTTGCGCAACGTCAAGACGCATTTCCCGGTAGTATGCCATCGTACTCCGTCCAAGCCGCTCCGCAAACAGCCGATTCAAGTGCCTGGGCGTCACCCCTGCCACCATTGCAAGCTGGGACAGGGACAATGGATCGGCAATGTGGTCTTCCATTGCGGACACGGCTTCAACCAGATGAGGAGAGTTGCTGCCTAGCCGCTCCGACAAGTTCCCTCGCTGCGGGTCGGCGGCGGCGCGAACGTCCGTGTGCAGGAACCAGTCGCTGACAAGCCTGGCGAAGCCTCCGCCCCACTGGCTGGAGATCAGGGCATGCATGAGGTCGAGAGGCGCGGTGCCGCCGCCGCAAGTCACGCGGTCGCGATCCATGACGTAGAGACGCCGCTCAATCAGGCAATCCGGATGAATTTCGGAAAGCGCCGCCGCGTGTTCCCAATGGACGGTCATGCGCCGACCCTCCATCAGGCCTGCCATTGCAAGGATGACGGAACCGCCGGAAACACCGCCGATTCGGACGCCCCGGACGTCAAGAAGCCGCAACCATTCGAGGATGGCCGCATCGTCGAACGCGAACGGGTCGCCGCCCGCCACGACAAGCAGCAAGTCAATGTCCTCCGCGCCTCCGGGGCGGCTCGTCCTTTCGATCAAGGCGGCGCCCGAACTCGGCACCGGACCGCCCGAAGAAAAATGGACGATCTCGTACAGTTTCGAATCCGAAAGCAGGTTTGCCGCGCGCAACGGTTCGACCGTGCAAGCATAGGACATCAAGGCAAAGCCGGGAACCGGCAGGATGCCGACCCGGAACGGGCTGAACTCCGTTGCACCGGAAATGTCCTGAATTCGAAAGTTTCTGTCCAGTTCCAGCATATGAATGGCCAAGGTCTCCCACTATTGCCCGATACTGAACCAAGCCGGCGAGAACGCAATGGGGATCATGTCGTCGACCGAAACTGCGGAACGTGTCAAGTCCGGGGCTGTCCGGAAGGGCAGGTTTCCCGCCGATCTTCATCAGGAATTGGGCCAATGGCCCCGTGAAAGACCGCCGCGTGGGCGGAATGACATGACGAGGCGTCCGGTATCGGCGCATCTGCACGGCGCGAGGCGCTGGGGTTCCCCGCCTCACCGACCCGTGGAACCGGCCGGGGCTGGAACGACCACGTTTCAGGCGACGGCATGATTCCCAACGCAATGCGATACTCGGCACTGAGAATCCTGAAGGAGGGCCTGACCGGCAACCGCGGATGGCAGCCTGTCTGGCGCGAACCGGAGCCCAAGCCGGAATACGACATCGTCATCATCGGCGGCGGGGGCCACGGGCTTTCGACGGCATACTACCTCGCCAAGGAATTCGGGGAACGCAACGTAGCCGTGCTCGAAAAGGGCTGGCTCGGGTCCGGCAACATTGGCCGCAACACGACCATCATCCGTTCGAACTACCTTCTCGAGGGCAACCAGCCCTTCTACGAGTTCTCGCTCAAGCTCTGGGAAGGCCTGGAACAGGACTTCAACTACAACGCGATGGTCAGCCAGCGCGGCATCCTGAACCTGTGTCACTCCGATCCGCAAAGGGACGCGTTTGTCCGGCGCGGCAATTCCATGCGGCTGTCAGGCGCCGATTCCGTCATTCTCGATCCCGACGAGATCCGCAAGATGTGCCCGTACCTCGACCACGAAAGCGCCCGATTTCCGATCACGGGCGCATTGTGGCAGCCCAGGGGCGGCACGGTGCGCCACGATGCCGTGGCCTGGGGCTATGCACGAGGCGCGGACCAGCGTGGCGTCGACATAATCCAGAACTGCGAGGTGACGGGATTCGACATCACGGACGGCCGCTGCCTCGGTGTCGAGACCGCCAAGGGGCCGATCAAGGCGAAGAAGGTCGCCATGTGCGTGGCGGGATCGTCGTCGCGCGTGGCCGCACTCGCCGGAATGCGCCTCCCCATCGAGAGCCACGTGCTCCAGGCATTTGTCTCCGAGGGCCTCAAGCCGGTGCTGCCCGGGGTCATCACCTTCGGCGCGGGACACTTCTATGTCAGCCAGTCGGACAAGGGCGGGCTTGTCTTCGGCGGTGACATCGACGGCTACAACACATACGCGCAGCGCGGCAACCTGCCGGTCGTTGAGGACGTCTGCGAGGGCGGCATGGCGATCATGCCGATGATCGGGCGTGCGCGCCTCCTCCGGATGTGGGGCGGCGTAATGGACATGTCCATGGACGGCTCCCCGTTCATCGACAGAACCCATGTCGAGGGGCTCTACCTGAATGCCGGATGGTGCTACGGCGGCTTCAAGGCAACGCCAGCCTCCGGCTACTGCTACGCTCATCTTCTTGCGACCGACCAGCCTCATGAGACCGCCCGCGCCTTCCGCCTTGACCGGTTTCGAATGGGTGCGATGATCGACGAAAAGGGCGTGGGCACCCAGCCCAACCTGCACTGAGAAACGGACATGCGACCGGCGACACGGCAAGGACCACGGCCACGACAGAGAGGACGACGCCGCCGATGATCATCAACCATCCCTTGCTCGGCCCCCGAGACTCGGCGGAATTCGTCGTGCTTGGAGATGCGTGCCTGATCGACCGCCCCGACGGCATGAATGCCGCCATCGAGGAAATGCATGACTACGCGTACATCAGGGACAACCCGGCAGGCGAACACCGCGAGCTCTGGTATCACGAGCAGGGCGACCGCTCGTGGCTGGTGGTGACGCGCAGCACCCTGACCCATGAAGTGATCGAGGTGGAACTTGCCCGGAACGTCGCTCGCGCCAGGGGCAGGTCGCGATGACCCAGGCGATGCGGATCGAAGGAGGCATGGTCGACAGGGAACGGACGCTTGCCTTCAGCTGGAACGGTCGCTGGATGACCGGGTATCGGGGCGACACGCTCGCTTCGGCGCTTCTTGCCAACGGCGAGCGCCTGGTAGGCCGGTCGTTCAAGTATCACCGCCCGCGAGGCATATTCTCGTCCGGGTCGGAGGAACCCAGCGCGCTTGTGCAGCTTCGAGACGGCGCTGCACGGGAGCCCAACACCCGCGCCACGACGGTCGAGCTCTTCGACGGCCTGAGCGCCACGAGCCAGAACCACCGAGGCCCGCTCGCCTTCGACCTGATGGCGGCCAACGACCTCCTGTCTCCCTTCCTCTCAGCCGGCTTCTACTACAAGACCTTCATGTGGCCGAAAGCGTTCTGGGAAAGGGTCTACGAACCGCTCATCCGTGCTTCCGCAGGTCTGGGGCGGCTTTCCATGAAGCCGGATCCGGATGCCTACGATCACGGGTTCCTGCACTGCGACCTCCTCGTGATCGGTGCCGGACCGGCCGGTCTCGCCGCTGCGCTGGCAGCCTCGCGCACAGGGCTTCGCGTGATCCTGGCCGACGAGGATTTCGTTCCTGGCGGGCGCCTCAACGCCGAAACCCATGAAGTCGACGGACAGGCCGGCGCGGATTGGGCGGCCGGTGCCGCTGCCGAACTCACTGCCAACGGCAATGTGCGACTGATGACACGCACAACCGTGTTCGGCGCCTTCGATCACGGGATCCACGGCGCCCTCGAGCGCCGCACCGATCACCTCGCCGACGCCGGCGACAGGCCGCGCCAAGTGCTCTGGCGCATCTACTCGCGACGCGCACTGCTCGCGGCAGGCGCTACCGAACGTTCAATGGCCTTTGGCAACAACGACCGTCCGGGCATCATGCTGGCAGGTGCCGTACGCGCCTACGCAAACCGGTTTGGCGTCGCGCCGGGCAGGAACGTCGCGGTGTTCACGAACAACGACGACGGACTTCGCACAGCCGAGGACCTGAGCGGCAAGGGCATCGAGGTCTCGGCAGTCGTTGACGCCCGCCGCGGCAACGTCGTGGTGGACACGATCGGGCGCAGCGGGATCCGTGCAATTCGCCTTGGCGACGGCCGCCGTGTGGAAACCGACTGCCTGGCGGTGTCGGGCGGATGGTCACCCAACGTGCATCTGACCTGCCATCATCGCGGTCGCCCGGTCTGGAACGCCGAAGTCGTCGGATTTGTCCCGGGCGGCGAGCTGCCGCCGGGCATGTGCGTGGCAGGTGCCGCCAACGGGACCATGACGCTAGCCGCGACAATCCGGGAAGGCCACGGAGCGGCCGTCGGAATTTCCGAGGATCTCGGTGCCAAGGGGTCTCCGGGCACGCCGGCGAAGGCCGCGGACGAGGACTGTGCCGCGGCTCCGTTCTGGCAAGTGGCAGGGCTTCGCAAGCGGGCATGGGTGGATCTGCAGAACGATGTCACGACCAAGGATGTCCAGCAGAGTCACCAGGAGGGATTCCGTTCGGTCGAGCACCTGAAGCGCTACACGACGCTTGGGATGGCGACGGACCAGGGCAGGACGGCCAACGTCCTGGGGCTCGCCCTGATGGCGGAAGCCGCCGGCAAGAGCATCGAAGAAACGGGCACCACCATATTCCGCCCGCCCTACACGCCGGTCGCCATCGGAGCGTTTGGAGGGCGCGCGCGCGGCAAGCACTTCCGCCCGTTTCGTCTGACCCCTAGCCACAATTGGGCGCAAGAGAACGGCGCCGACTTCGTGGAAGCAGGCATGTGGCTGCGCGCGCAATGGTTCAAGCAACCCGGCGAGAAGGGCTGGCGCGACAGCGTGGACCGCGAGGCATCCCAGGTCCGAAAGTCGGTCGGCATCTGCGACGTGACGACGCTCGGGAAGATAGACATACAGGGCCGCGATTCTGCGGAGTTCCTGAACCGGGTCTACGCCAACGCGTTCCTGAAACTGCCCGTGGGCAAGGTTCGCTACGGCCTGATGCTCCGCGAAGACGGCATTTGCTACGACGACGGGACCACGGCCCGGCTTGCGGAAAGCCACTTCGTGATGACCACCACGACCGCCAACGCGGTGCTGGTGTTCCGAAACCTGGAGTTCGCGCGCCAGTGCCTCTGGCCCGACCTGGACGTCCACCTGATATCGACGACCGACGGCTGGGCGCAGTTCGCGGTCGCCGGTCCGAACTCCCGGGCCTTGCTCTCGAAGGTGGTCGATGGTCTTGATCTTTCCAATGACGCCTTCCCGTTCATGGCGTGCGCCGAATGCTCCGTGTTTGGCGGAACGCCCGCCCGGCTCTTCCGGATTTCCTTCTCTGGCGAGCTTGCCTACGAGATCGCCGTGCCCGCGCGCTACGGCGACAGCATGATCCGGGCCTTGATGAAGGCAGGCGAGGCGTTCGATGCCGTGCCGTACGGAACCGAGGCGCTCGGCGTCCTGCGCATCGAGAAGGGCCACGTGGCAGGCAACGAAATCACGGGCCAGACCACGGCACGGATGCTTGGACTCGGAGGCATGCTTTCCAGGTCAAAGGATGCGATCGGGCTGAGACTGTCGGAACGCGAAGCGATGAACGCGGACGACGGAATGCGTCTTGCCGGGTTCCGGCCGGTGGACCGTTCCGTCATCCTGACGGCAGGCGCACATTTCCTGAACCCGGGCGATCCGGCGGACATGGCCCGCGACCAGGGCTGGATGACCTCGGTCGCCTACTCGCCCGAACTCGGGACTTCGGTGGGACTCGGCTTTCTGAGGCGAGGCAAGGAGCGAATCGGCGAGACGGTCCGGGCCTATTCGCCCGTTCGCGATCAGGACGTCCTGGTCGAGGTCTGCTCGCCCCACCACGTCGACCCGGATGGAGTGCGCCAGCGTGGCTGAGATCGCATTGGAAGCAGCGCCAGTTCTTGGCGGCACGAGCCTGGAACTCTCCGGCAACCGCATCGTGGAACGCGACGATCTGGCGATCGTCTCGATTGCGACGCCGCTTGGCGGCGAGGAAGCGCTTGCGGAAGCGCTCAGGAACGGCTGGTCCCTGGACGTCCCCGAACCGGCACGATCGTCGCTCAGCGGCACGGTCCGGGCGATTCGCACGTCACCCGACCAGATGATGCTGATCTTCCCGCACGCGACGCCCGATGCAGAAGCGGTCGTGCAGGAACGGCTGGGGGGAACCGGCTACACGACGGACCAGACGGATTCATGGATTGCCCTGGAGGTTGCAGGCCCCGACACGATCTCCGCGATGGAGCGGATCTGCCCTCTCGACTTGCAGTCCTTTGAAATCGGCGGCACCGGCCGGACGGTCATGGAGCACATTGGCGCGATGGCGATCCGTACCGGAGACGACGCTTTCCTGCTGCTGTCTGCCAGTTCCTCCGCAGGGTCGTTCCTTCATGCGGTGGAGACATCATACCGCTATGTGACGTAAACGTGCGCAAGCCGGTGCAAGCGAGGCGAAAGGGCGCCAGCGGTCGCGACCGGCAGTCGGGCCCCAACTCGCCTGACGCGCTACGCCACTGACACCGTCATGCTGCCGAGGCCTTCGGCCTCCGCGATCATGGTGTCACCCCTCTCCACCGGGCCGACGCCGGCGGGCGTTCCCGAAAGAATGACGTCACCCGCCGCCAGTTCGAAATACTCCGACAGGTAGGCGATGATCTCCGGCACCTTCCAGATCATCTGGTTCATGTCGCCTTCCTGCCGGATCTCGTCGTTCACCGTCAGCGCGATGCGACCCTTGTCGGGATGGCCGATCTCGGACGCGGGATGAATCGGACCTGTCGGCGCCGAATGCTCGAACGCCTTGCCGATCTCCCACGGCCGGCCCATTTTCTTCTGGACGCCTTGCAGGTCGCGCCGGGTCATGTCCAGCGACAACGCGTAGCCGAACACGTGATCCAGCGCGTCGCCTACGGCGATGTCCGTGCCCCCGGATTTCAGCATCACCGCAACTTCGACCTCGTGATGCACGTCCTCGCTCTGGGGCGGGTACGGGAAGGTCCCGGACGACGTGAGATTGCTGGGATTCTTCTGAAAGAAGAACGGCGGTTCGCGATCAGGGTCGTGTCCCATCTCGATCGCGTGGGCGGCGTAGTTGCGGCCTATGCAGTAGACCCGGCGGACCGGAAAGAGAGCGGAATTCGTGACTATCGGCAAGGCCACGACTGGCGGGACTTCGATTGCAAACTGCGGCATTGGAATTCAGGATCCTCGTAGGCTTCGTATTGTCGCACACGCTTTAGCGCAGCGAACTTGCCAAATCAATCTCAACCAATCCGGCGCCCCAAGGAACTCGATTTCGCCGAAATTCATTGCGCTGGCAACGAGAATCGGGCAATCTTGAACCAATACTGGAAGATTGATCGACCAATTTGGCAGACGCATGCAGACAAGACCGGACTTCATTGATCGAGACGACGCGGTCACCGCGCTCAGGACATTCATCGCCACGGGCAGCTTCCGGCCCGGCGACAGGCTGCCTCCCGAGCGAGAGCTGACGGTCATGCTGAACATGAGCCGGAACACGCTTCGCGGGGCGCTGGACGCACTGGAACGCGAAGGCGCGATCTGGCGCCATGTCGGCAAGGGCACGTTCGTCGCGGCACATGGCGACAGCGCAGACACCGGCAGCCTGGCGGAACTGACCAGGCAGGTGACGCCTGTCCATCTGATGCGGGCGCGTCTTTCGCTGGAGCCGGCGATCGCTCGCGAAGCGGCGCTCAACGCCTCGAACGCGGCGGTGATCCGCTTGAAGCTGGCATGCGGCCGCTGCCTGGAGGCAAAGAACTGGGAGGCCTACGAGGCACGGGACGACGCGTTTCACAGGGTCATTGCGGAAGCGACGGACAACGTGCTGCTGCTGTCGCTGTTCAATCAGCTGAACCAGGTCCGGCGCGCCGTGGCGTGGGGCACGGTCATTCGCCAGTCGCCGCAACCGGCGCGGGACCATCCCAGTTTCGTCGAGCATGACGCGGTCGCGGCCGCGATCGAGGCGCGGGACCCGGTCGCCGCTCATGCAGCAATGCGCATGCATCTCGGCTCTGTCGCGACACGCCTTTTCGGGGAGGAATGACAGCGAACCACCTGGCGGCACGAAGGAACCCGTGCCTGAACCAGGAACATCAAGCAGACTCGCTCATCAATCTAAGGGAGGAAAGACGATGAGACACATCTTGAAGAGAATCATGGTCACGGTGACGGCCTTGCCGTTCGCGCTCGGATTGTCGATGGCAAGTGCAGACACGATCCGAATTGCCCTGGCAGAGACTCCGTCGGACGAACTGGCCGCGTTCTTCGTGGCGCTGGACCGCGCCAAGGCAAATGGCCTCGATTACGAGTGGACCGCGTTTGCCGACGAGGAACTGGCCATCCAGGCGGTGCTCAGCGGCCAGATGCACATCGGCTTCGGCACGCCCTATGCGGCCATGCAACGGTCGAAGGCCCCGCTGCGGATCGTGTTTCAGCTCTCAAAGCTGAAGTTCTTCCCGGTCACGACAAAGAAGTACAGCATGCTTGAAGACCTGGACGGAGAGCCGATCCTGTTGCACTCGCGCGGCGGTGGCACGGACGCGATCGCAAACGTCATCGAGAGCCGCCTGGGCATCATGTTCGGCGACCGCTCCTACGTGCCGGGCTCTGCAAACCGCGTCGCTGCTCTCCTTGGTGGACGCGCCGATGCAACCATCATCGACCTGTCGAACAAGAACAAGCTGATGCGCAGCGAGGCTGGCGGCAATTTCAACGTGCTCGAAATGTTCGACGTCGAGGCCAGCGACGAAGCCCTGTTCGGCAATCTCGACTGGATCCAGGAGAACGAGGGCGACGTGCAGATCTTCGTCAATGCGCTTCTCAGCGTCTACCGCGACATGCACGAAGATCCCACCATGGTTCGACGCGAAACCAATCCCGACGGACCGATCGGCCAGCTTCCGGAGGAAATCCTCGCCGAACTGGACGGCTTCTACGCCGATGCTGTCGAGGCAGGTCTCTACAGCCCCGACGGCGGCGGTCGCACTGCGGCCATGGCGGACCTGGAATGGTACACTGCCGCCGGTCAGCTTGAAGGTGATCCAAGCACGCTGAACATCGAGGACTTCTGGTACCTCGAGCCGCTCGATGCGGCGATGCAGTAAGCCAGGCAAGGTCGCCGCGCCTCGTGGGTGGCGCGGCGACATCCAACATCCAGAAAGGGTGCCAGTCCCATGATGAACCGCTCGCTCACGCTAAAGATCCTTTCCGCAGTGATCCTCTTCGGGGCCTGGGAAATCGCTGGGCACATTCCCGTCAGCTTCGCCTTTCCGACCTTCCTGGAATCCATGGGAGCGCTCATGCGCATGATGGGCGACGGAACGATGCTCGACGCCTACGCGGAGACCCTGAGGCCCTTGGCCGTAGGGATCGCCATTTCGGCGTTCCTGGGCATTGCCCTAGGCATCTGGGTGGGTCTGAGCCGGTTCTTCGACTGGCTGTTCTCGCCGATCTTCATCGTCATGCAGGCCGCACCGCTTGCAGCGCTCATTCCCCTGCTGGTCCTCGCCTACGGCATCGGCCTGACCTCCAAGGTCCTGGTCGTGTGCATCATGGCGATGCCCGTCATCGTGCTCAACACGGCGGGGGCCGTTCGCAACACGCCGGATTCGATCAAGGAAATGGGGCGTTCCTATCTCGCGACGGACCTTGACATCATCCTGAAGATCATCATCCCGGCTGCATCGCCCGTGATATTCGCCGGGCTGCGTCTCGGCATTTCCGCCGGCTTCATCGGCGCCATTCTGGCGGAACTCAAGATCACGCCTACAGGAGTCGGCGACATCATCACCTACAGCCGTTCCATTGCCGACTATCCCAGCATGTATGCGGCGATCTTTTCCATCATCCTTCTGGCTGTCCTGTTCCTGAATCTCCTGGAAAGGATCGAAGCCGTCCTCTTCAAGGGGAATCAACTTGGCTATGCCTCAGACTAGCGCTGCCGAGACCGCAACGGGCGCCACGGAGGACACGGCGTTCGAAATTGCTGTCTCCACGCGGAACATCTCAAAGAACTTCGGCGAGGTGGAAGCGTTGAACGACCTTTCGCTCGAGTTTCCGCTCGGCCAGTTGACATCGCTCCTTGGCCCTTCGGGCTGTGGCAAGACCACGCTCCTCAAGATCATCGCGGGCCTGCTGGAGCCCACGTCCGGGGAGGTCGAGGTAAACGGCCAAAAGGTCACCGGACCGGGCCCGGACCGGGCGTTCGTGTTTCAGGACTTCGCCCTGCTGCCCTGGGCCAGCGTCATTCGCAACGTGGCCTTCGGGCTGGAACTGCGCGGCGTGGCGCGCTCCGAACGCGAAGCGGTCGCCGAAGACTACATCAGGCAGGTCGGCCTGTCCGGCTTCGAGAATGCCTATCCTCACGAACTTTCCGGCGGCATGCGCCAGAGGGTCGGGCTGGCGCGCGCCCTTGCGGTCGACGCCGAGGTCCTGCTGATGGACGAACCGTTCTCGGCAGTCGACGAGCAGACCCGGCGAAAGTTCCAGGAGGACCTGCTCGGTCTCGTGCAGGACCAGAAAAAGACCTTCATCTTCGTGACCCATTCGATCGAGGAAGCGGTCTATGTCTCGGACCAGGTCGCAATTCTTCTGCCGAGACCGAGCCGCGTCTCCGAAATCATCCGTCCCTCCAGCTTCCGCGGGAAGGGAGTCGACAACATCCGCCGCGACCCCGAGTATCTCGACATCGTGGACGAGATCTGGACCTCGCTGCGCCGCTATGTGGAATGACCGATGACTCTCTTGGGATACCGCTTGCCGGGCATGTCTTCGCTGATCATCTGGGGTCTTCTGTGGGAAGCTGTCGGCCAGTCCGGGCTGACCTTCTTCATCCCGCCGCTTTCGGAAGTCGTCGCGACCCTCTTCAGCGTCATTGGCACGGATGCCTTCCAGAAGGCCCTCGCCGAAACCGCCTATGCGTTTTGCGTGGGCGTTCTGTCCGCCATCTGCATCGGAATCCCGACGGGGATCCTGATGGGCAAGAACCGCCTGGTGGACGAATTGCTGCTGCCGTGGGTGAACGTGTTCCTGAGCGCGCCGCTGACGGCGCTTGTGCCGGTTCTCATGGTCCTGTTCGGCTTCGGCATGAGGGCCATCATCATCACGACAACGCTGTTTGCCATCTGGATCATCATACTCAACGCCCGGGCGGGCGTGAAGCAGATCAACCGGTCGCTGGTGGACATGGCGCGGAGCTTCGGCGCCACCCCGATGGACGCGTTCTTCAAGGTGTACCTGTGGGCCGCCCTTCCGGAGATTCTCGGCGGCATACGAATTGGCATCATTCGCGCCGTCAAGGGAGTCATTATCGGGCAGCTCCTGATTTCCATCGTCGGTTTCGGCGCGCTGTTCGAACTCTACGCGGCGAATTTCCTGATGGGGCATTTCTGGGCCGTCCTGATCGTCCTGTTTGCGCTCGCATTCACGATTTCGGAGATACTGGCCTATCTTGAGCGCAAGGTGTCATACTACGCCGCCAAACGGTGATCCCTACGTCAGTGACGCTCCCTGAACGTCACCGACCTGAAGATTCAGCGGATCAATTGCGGATTCCGGCGGATTCAGCCTGTCGCTTGCATGGCGCCATCCGGAACCGGATCGACCTTGCCGGGTTCGCGACAGATTTCGGTCCGCGAGCCCGGGGCGGCGCGCCACGCCTGGATGTTCGCCGCCGCGCTGGCTGCAACCGCCTCCCCCGCGGCCGGTCCTGTTCCGGCCAGGACCAGAGGGCCGTCCTGCCCTGCAACACCAAGGCCTTCGAGGGGCATTCGGCGGCGTGCCGTCGCCGGCGGCGCCGGTCAACTTGCATCCGGTCCTGCCTTCACGCAATCAGCCGCCGACCTTGCGATCGGGGTCCGGATTCTCCTGCTTCCGGGCACAGATGAGCAAGGCGGCGCCAAGCAGTTTCCGGGACTCGTCGAAGACTGCAGGACGTTCGCCGCGCCAACGGTCGTAGAGCCGGTGCGGCGATGGGGAACCTTCCTCGGCCGCTTCGAGCGCCTGTCCCGCTTCCGTGACGAAGTTGGCGATTCGCGCCCGCATGTTGGATTCGTAGGTTTCCCTGTGCCGGGTTTCCATCCTCAGATGGAAGAGCGAACTGCGCACGCGCGGCCGGAATTCGAGCCCGTCTAGCACCCCGGGCACTTCAGCCCAAAGCCTGCGCGCACGCGCGTAGTGCCTGGAAGCAAGGCGGATCTGGCCTGCCTCCCTGGCGATGAACCCGATGTTGGCGATGCTTGTCGCAATGCGCGGGTCGCCGCGGCGGAAGAATAGACGCGCCAGACACCATGCAAAGAGGAATCGCCTTCGCGCGAGCGAAGCGTCGCCACTCGCCCATGCGGCATTGCCGCGTTCCTGCCAACGCTCCCACAGGATGTCCGAGCGCCGCCAGCCTGCGGCCAGCGCCGCCTGCCATTCGGCGCTGCCAGTCTCAGATTCCGAGGTACGCCGCGCGAACATGTTCGTTGTCGTGCAGTTCGTCTGCCGGGCCTTCGAGCGCCAGTGACCCTGTCTCGAGGACGTATGCGTAATCCGCGAGCTCGAGTGCCAGTTCCGCATTCTGTTCGACGAGAATGACCGGAACGCCCTGGGCGTTGACTTCGCCTATTATCTTCGCGATCTCCTCGACGATCTTCGGAGCGAGACCCATGGAAGGTTCGTCCATCAAGAGGAGTTTCGGTTTCGCCATGAGGGCGCGGCCGATCACCAGCATCTGCTGTTCGCCGCCGGACATGGTCTTGGCCAGCTGAGTTCGACGTTCGAGAAGCAGCGGAAACCGGTCGTAGACCTCCTCAAGGTCCCGTTCGACCGTGTCCCTTTCCCGGCGAAGGAAGGCTCCGGTCCGGAGGTTCTCCTCGACGGTCAGGTCCGGGAAAATGCGTCGTCCCTCCGGCACGTGGGCGATGCCCCGGGCAACGACCTGGTCGGGTGCCAGGTGGTCAATCCGTTCTCCGGCGAAATGGATCTCTCCTTCCTGGAGCCTTGTCAGGCCCGAGATCGCCCGCAGGGTCGTCGTCTTCCCCGCGCCGTTGCTTCCGATGATGGTGACAATCTGGCCGTCCGGAACCTTGAGCGAGATGTCGCGGATCGCCGATACCTTGCCGTAGGTGACAGCGACGGCTCTTAGCTCAAGCAACATGTCGCGCGCCCCCGAGATAGGCCTCGATGACATCCGGGTGGTGACGGATTTCCTGCGGGTTGCCTTCGGCAAGAAGCCGTCCGAAACTCATGCAAGTGATCCGGTCACAAAGCCCCATGATCGCGTGCATGTCGTGCTCGACGAGGAGAATCGTGACCCCGGTGTCCCTGAGCTTGACCATCAGTTCCATCATCCGGCGGGTCTCTTCCGGGTTCATTCCCGTGAAGGGTTCATCGAGAAGCACCACGTCGGGGCGCGCGGCCAGTGCAACCGCCATGCCAAGCGCTCTCTGATGGCCGTGGGGAAGATCGCCAGCCAACTCGTCTGCCAGCCCGGCGAGGCCGAAGAAATCAAGCGCTTCCTCGGCACGGGCCCGGGCGGCACGGCGGTTCGCCTTGTCCACCCCCGCCATCGCGGCGAAGATGTTCGGCGGGAAACTCATGTGGGTGCCGATCAGCACGTTCTCCAGGACCGTGAGCTCGGCAAACAGCGTCGAGTGCTGAAAGGTTCGAACGACACCGCGCCGGGCGACTTCGTACATCCTGAGCCCGGAAATCGTTTCGCCGCGCAGCCGGACCTCGCCGCCGGTTGGCTTGTAGAAACCAGACACGACGTTGAAAGTGGTCGTCTTGCCCGCGCCGTTCGGGCCGATCAACCCGTGAATCGCGCCACGCTCGACCTTGAACGAAAGGCGGTCGATCGCCGTCAGCCCGCCGAAGCGCATGGTCAGGTCATCGATCTCGAGAACGGGCGGGGACATCTATCGCGCTACTCCATGGCCTTGGTTTCGCCAGCCTTGTTCTTCCTCGCATTTCGCCCGGAAAACGCGCCCCGGACGAGGCTCTCGAGACCCTTGGGCATGAACAGCACCGAAAGGATCAGGATGAGCCCGTATATGAGCGGCCGCATCTGCTCGAATCCCGCCTCGCGCAGCACGATCTCGTTGAGAACGGTGAGAACCACGCAGCCGAGGATCGGTCCGTAGAAGGTTGCGGTTCCGCCGACGATCGTCCAGGTCAACACGAACACCATCTGCTCCACGTCGAAGCTGTTTGGGTTGATGGTGCCGATGTAGTGAGCCAGGAGCGCGCCCGACAGCCCTGCGAATCCCGAGGCGAGAACAAAGGCGAGCGTGCGGTAGGCCCGTACGTTGACGCCGGACGCCTCCGCGAGCCTGTCCTGCCAGTGGACCGCGTGAAAGGTGAGTCCGACGGGTGAACGCTCGATCCTCCACATGACCCAGAGCGACACCCCGACCACGGCCAGGGCAAAGTAGTAGTAGCTGACTGGTTCGAAGAAATCGAAGGCATAGATGCCGATGTCGAAATCCGGCATCGGGTCGATCTTCTTCAGGCCCTTGGGACCGCCGAACGGGTCCCGGAACCGCTTCCAGAGCAGCCGTATGATCTCGCCGGCGGCGAAGCTCCCGATCAGGAAGTAGAAGCCCTTCATGCGGAACAGCGGAAAGCTGAGGGCGAGCGCGATCATCGCTGCCGTGACGGCCCCGAGGAGCATCGCGACCGGCACGTAGATGCCCAGGCGCTTGGAAAGGAGCGCGGAGGCATAGGCGCCGACTCCCATGATCACCACGTGGCCGAGCGACCACTCGCCCGTAAGGGTAAGGAGCCTGTAGGATGCGACGAGCAGGACGTTGATGGTCAGGAATACCAGGATTTCCTGCTGCGAGAAGCTCAGCGCATGGGGCAGCGCCAGCAGGATTGCCCCGAACCCGAAAAGTGCCGCGAACTTGGCCACAGGACTATGCACGATCCGTTGACCCGAACAGCCCGGTAGGCTTGACGATCAGCACGATGAGCAACAGCAGCAGGCCGACGATGTCCGCGATGACCCCGTCAAAGAACGTGGTGACGAAGGTGTGGACGAAGGCATAGGCGACGGCCACGATGACGGCGCCCTCAAGCGATCCGATGCCACCGACGATGATCACGATGAAGGCTGTGACGATCACGGAGTGTCCCATGTGGGGGTTGACCGAAATCAGGGGCGCCGTCAGGGCACCTGCAACGCCTGCGAGCGCCGCACCGATGAACATCGCGATTCGCGCGGTCTGGTTGATCGAGATGCCCTGGAGGGCCGCTGCCTCCGGGTCCTGGGCGCTGGCGCGAAGCGCCCAGCCGAAGCGTGTCTTCTTGAGGAATGCCCAGAGGCCTGCGAGCAAGACCACGGCGGCGAGGATCACGGCCAGCCTGAACACGGGAAGCCTGACCCTTTCGGTGATGACGATGACTTCCTGGGTCACGGGCGGCACGTGCTCCATGCGCACGCCGAATCCCATGGACACCAGCGCCTGCAGGATCATGAGGAATCCGATCGAGGCAACGAGTCCGCCAAGCGGGTTGTCGCGGAGCGGTCTGAAGAACGCCCGTTCCATGCCGAGGCCCACGGTGCCGACGAATGCCATCCCGACCGCCACCGCGACCAGGTACGGCAGGTTCCAGTCCGCATAGACCGCGACGATCGCATATGCGCCCAGCATGAAGAGTTCGCCATGGGCGAAGTTGATCACCCCCATGACACCAAAAATGAGGACGAGGCCAACGGCCACGAGCGCAGTGTAGCTGGCGGCGTAGAGGGCGTTCAGCCCGGTCTGCGCGAGAAGTTCAACCATCGTCCTGCTGCAGGTTCAGTCCGGAGTTTCGGGCGGAGCGCAGGGAGAAACGCACCGCCCTAGGGGATATCGCAGAATGATGTCGCGCGAAATCCGCCTTAAGTGCGCTGGTCCCACATCTGCCCGTAGGCGGACATGTGCTTCTTCAGCAGTTCACCGTGCTTTGCGTACCACTCGGGAATCGAGCGGAACTCCTTGATCGTGGCCTTGCCGCCCTCGATGACGACAATTGGCCAGTTGCCGACGAGGGCGTTGTCGATCCCGAACAGATCCTTGCCCCACCAGTCCGCTTCGCCGAAGGCGTGGAGACCGGTGCCTCCCTCCTTCATCGCTGCGAGGACCGCGTCCGGTTCGGCCGAACCAGCCTTCTCCGCACCTGCCTTCCAGAGGTCCATGATCGAGGCGTACTCCCAGCTCACCGCTCCCCACTGGTCGGCACCGTAGCGAGACGCGTACGCCGCATAGAACTCGTTCGGCATCTGGAAGTTGATGCTCTCGTCATTCAGCGCCGGATCGTCGAAATCCGGGAACTGGAAGACAAAGCCTTCCATGAACTCCTCGGAAGTCTTGGCAACGATCTGCTGGTAGAAGTCCGCAGTGCAAGAGATCACCTGTCCCCCGTAGCCCTGCTGGAAGAGCTGTTCACAGATCGGGTGCACGTAGTCCGCGTAGCAAGTGTCGAGGCACACGATGTCCGGATTGCCGGATATCAACCGCGTCACCACCGGTGCGAAATCCGTGGTCGCCGGGTCGAAGAGCAGGGGGTCGTCCTGCATCTCGATGCCCGCAGCCTCGAACGCAGCCAGATATGTCGCGACCGAGGGCAGTCCGAGGGCGTCGTCCTGGGCGCACATGACCGCCGTCTTCAGTTCCGGCATGTTGTCCGCCAGCCACTCGACGCCGGTTACGTTGTAGATCGGGTGCACCTCGCACGGCGCGATCAGTGTCGTCGTGTCAGGCGAGAGATCCGATGGCAGCAGGGTCGAGAACAGCATGCCGGTCCTGTCGGCCACGGGTTGCGCACCGGGCCAGGTGTCACCACCGAGCATCATGATGAACTTGACCCCGTCCTCGCGGATCAGCTTGGTCGCGCCGGTCCGTGCCTTGGCCGGATCGTACTCGTTGTCGTAAGCCACGAACTCGACCGCGTGGGCCTCGCCTCCGATGTTGATGCCTCCGGCCGCGTTTATCCATTCTCCCCAGATCAGGCATCCGTCGAGCCCGGGCTTGCCCCAGGCCGCCACCGGGCCGGTCAGGGGAGCGAGAAACCCGATCTTGACCACCTTGTCTTGCGCAAACGCCTTTCTCGGCAGAATCGCCGCCGCCGCCGCGGACCCCGCTACAGCTGCACCTGAACCCAGCAGGCTGCGACGGGTGAGAACGTTCTTGAACATCTTGGCAACCATCTTGTTTCCTCCTAGTTGATTGACTTGTCAGCCGTGTCGGTTTCGTGCCTGGCGAGAACCGTCATGTCATCGTCGCCTGCTCAACCACATCTATACCAAATCATTCTTTCCGGATGACTTCCTTCTCAGTTTAGACGAAAATTGCGCCAATTCCAAGCAAACTTAGCACAAGTTGCTGGAAAAGGTCCAATTTCGGATCAGAATTGGTCAAATGGCTCGCTCCAGTGATTGTGACACCACAAGATGTTGTGTCGGCGGCAGGTCGCCATGCTCTCCGGCTGCCGCCCTGCAGCAAGGCCATGGCCGCGGAAAATCGCTCGGATCCAGAGGCCTGGATGCGATTCCTCGGTGCAGGAACGGAGTCCGGGGCGTCCGGGGTCCGCGATTCAGGCGGAGCCTTCGACGAAGTCGCGGTACGGTGCCGGCTCGGATCCGAAGCCGAGGCTCAAGAGGCTGTCAACGAAAATCGCGCCGCGTTCAGCCCCAACACGCGAAGGAATCGTTCATCGGGCGGTGGAACGCGACTTGATCGATGCACTCGGCCGTCGCGGTCGAACCGACGAGATCGATGAACGGGAAAGTCCGCCCTTCCTCGCGCAGCCAGTGATGCTGGCCGGTGAGGGATTTGACGAGCACGCCACGCCCCGGCACACGGTCGATTCGCACGTTGGCGCCTACCGCGACATTGGCGGCGAACGAAGCGCCCACGGCAATCAGGAGACTCGGCTCCCGCCAGCCCCGCCCTGCACTCTCCACACCCATGTCCAGCAGGCTCGATTGGATCACGAGCGCGAAGACCGCGAGACAGATGACAGACCACGGAATGACATTGAACAGGAACGGGGCACGGCCAAGCCGGTTTCGCGCCGCCGCGTGCCGCGAACGCTGTTCGAAGCCGGTGACGGGCAGGCTGATCAGAAACCCGTCATGCCATGAATCGCTGCCGGCCCAGGGTGGAGAATCCCGTTTGCGCCGTGTGTGGCGATCCGGAACGCGGCACCACCGATCATCGAGCGCCCGAAAGCGATCGCGAGAATCCGAAGCGTGTTCCGGCCCCTCGCGGTCAGTTGCATCCGGCATCGGTCCCCGATCTGTCGCGCTGCCCGCGCATGAACGCCCTAATCCCCGACGAAAGCGCCGTGGAAGCCCAGCGGCAGTGGATAGGGCAACCGGGCCTGGGCGACCGGGCCGGCCGCGACGGCGCGGGCGTCGAACGCCGACAGCGCGGTCACGCCCTTCTTCCAGTCCAGCACCGTGCCGATCAGCCAGCCGTCGTCCTCGCTGCGGCCGCCGGGCCTGGGAACGAACAGATGCTCTTCCGGTATCCTGCCGGGGCCGTAGTCGAAACTTTCCGCCGTGCCGCGTTCGAGGTCGCGCTTGACGACGGTGCGGAAGCGCCAGTCCTCCGAGCTGTCCGGGGTGCCGAGCGTGTAGACGAAGCGGTGCCGCCGGCCGACTGCGCCGGGCGCCACCTTGGCGAATTCCGCTTCATCCGCCTGGTATTCGATCCGGCCTTCGCCCTTCGGCGGCAGGACGATCCGGGAATAGCGCAGCGGCGCCGAGGGCCGGAACTCGCCCTTCATGACATAGCGCAGCGTTTCGATGAGGATGCCGGGATCGCTGGCGAGGCAATGGTCGAGCCGGATCGTTCCGTCGGCCTCTTCCCAGCCGTTGCCGTAGTGAAAGCCGAAACAGGCAGGCAGGGCGTGCCAGCGGCGTTTGCGGAAGTCTTCCTTGTCGACGACCAGAACGCGGGTTTCCGCCTGCGGTTTCCAGGCATGGGCATCGAGGATGCTGGCCTGTTCCGCCCGGACAGGATCGAACAGGAACGGGTGGATCAGAATGACCAGCGACTTGTGCGTGACGACGAAATCGTGGATCAGCCCCATTGGCCCGGCATCGACCAGGCCGGTCTTCACCAACCGGCCCGCGCGGTCGATACGGTAGAGCACGAGGGCGGGCCGCGGCAGCAGGGCGCAGCCGATGTTCCACAAGGTGCCGTCCGGATCGACCTTTGGATGCGCGGAGAAGGGAACGCCGGCGAGTTGCGGGCTCCAGGCCTTGAAGCCCGAAGCCGCAAGCGTCGCATCGTCGAGCCGCACCGCCGAGCCACCTTCCCACAGCGCCAGCAATTCCCCGCCATGATACAGGACGGAGATGTTCGCCGCGTTGATGCTGTCCGGCCCCTGGACCAGTGCCTGGCTGTCCAGGTGCGTGGCATAGCCGCTGTAGAGCCGCCTGCCGGCCGCATCCTCGCGGGCGAGCTTCGGCGTGCGGACGACGCGCCCGCGATGGGCGATCCGGCAGCCGTCGATGGCGAATTCCTGAATCATGCCGTCACCGTCGAACCAGTGCCGGTAGCGCTGGCCGAACCGGTCGTGGATCGACGGTCCGTTGCGAAAAAAGCGGCCCGTCAGCGCGGCGGGCCAGGTGCCGGTGACGGCGAGCGACTTCGTGTCCAGCCGGTCGGGCGGCGTTTTCCAGCCGAGCAGCATGCGGTTGCGCCCGAGCGCGGTGGCGAAGGCCCCGCCCCACTCTTCGCCCCAGCCGCCGGCGGAGGCGGCAAGCGCGGAAGCAAAAGGCGCAAACCCGGCGAGCCCGGAAGCGGCCGACGCCGCGAGAAAGCGGCGGCGCGGGATACCGCAGGCGGTCATCGGTTGCCTTCCCGGTCTGGCGTCCCGGTGGAATCGGGATAGCCGATCGGCAGCCGGATCGTCGCCGCTTCCTTCACGTCGATCGAGGACGGCTCGAAGCCCGCCGGGCCGAACAGGCCGGTTGCGCCGTTGCCGAAGCCGTAGCCTTCGGTGGGAATGCCCAGGAGGTTGGTGTCGAGGTCGCCGTTGCCGTTGTTGTCGTGGAAGCCGTTGACCGCGTACCGGCCGGGCTCCAGCCCGGTGAAGATGACGCTGAAGCCGCCCTTTCGCGCCATGCGCCAGGCGCCGGCGACGTGGCCCTTCGAATCAGGGAACTTCACGCCATCGGCGGCGCGATGGAGGGCAACATAGACGCGGCCCTTGCCCGAATTGACGCCGCTTACCGCGACCGACAGTTCTGCCGCCCGGGCCATGCCGCTCGTTGCCGGCGCAGAGAGCGCAAGGGAAGCGGTGATGGCCGCCGCGGCGGCGAAGCGCGATTTTCGGTTCATTCTTGGTTCCTCCCGTTCGAGTGCGTATCCTGTGCCCCAGGAGCAAGCACGACGGACGGCCATGCCCAACGGCAGCTACGCAAACGGCCCGGATAGTTCGCGAACGGGGCGGGAAACGCCGTTCACGCTTCGCGAATGGTTCGTCTGGCGGTGCATGCGCAGGCATCTTGCCTTGCTCGCCGTCGCGATCCTGCCTCACTATCAAGCAACGAACGCAACGCTTCAGGCGTTCTCCCTTGAACAATACAGGAACATGTTGCAATTCGCGAATCGTGGATGACGACCACACGCCTTGCGAGACGCAGGGCGGTCACGCCGCGATCGACATGACGCGGGATGCAAGGAAGACGCGATGGACGACATGAGCGGACGCCCGGAGGATCTTGCGGAGTCCGGGTCCCGGTCGAATCGGGCACCGCCCTCCTTTGCCGCGCCGGCGGCACGAGACTGCGGTCCTCGCCCGACGCCCGGGGATCGGAACTGGTGCTGATGCGCTTCGGCGATGCGCTGAATGAACTGGGCGGCACGGAAGGGATGCAGATCCATCGCTCGCGCTGGATTGCGCGGTCGCGGCAAAGAAGATCGTGCGCAGGGCCGGCCGGACCTTCGCCTTCCTGGAAAACGACGCGGAGGCGCCGGTCTGTCGCCGCTACGCCAGGGCGCTGCGCGACGCGAACTGGGTCTGGCAGGTTGCCGAAGAACTTGCTGGCGCGATTTCATGCCCACACGGTTGCTTCTGCCGGAGATTGCGATGCGGGGCGGGGAGATCGCTGCGACGGGTTGTCCGGCTACGTGAATCTTGCAGCCGAAGGTCCCGGCGGATCATCAATTGCAGTCGATCCCGGTGCCGGTCGACGAGGCGCTGTCGGCTTGTCGGCGGATTTCGCGCGGTCGAATCCGGAGACCGGCCGACCCTTGATCGCGCAAGAGCGGCTGTTGCGTGCCCGTCTGTTGCTGGCATTCTGCAACATCCTGCCCGGTCCAGTTCAGAACGAGGCATTTGCGTCGGCAACCTCAACTGCCCCGCGAAATCAGCCGCAGGCCGGAACGTACCGCGTTTCAGTCAACGGCATTGTTCCCAGGGGAATTCCGGGCGCACGCGCGGCAATTGCCTCGATTCGCCCGCCTGCTCCCAATGCCGGAACATGATCCCGGAGCGTGCGGCTGCACAACGAGGGTGGTCGCCAAGCGCCTGCCGGATATCGGTACCGATCCACGTCACCGCCACTTGGCGGAGTTGGCCTCCGCTTTCGCGGAGACCAGTTCGCTTGTGCACCATGGCGCGGAACGCGTCAGTTCAGCGCCGCATCCGTAATCGCATGCGTCCAGGCCGAGTCGCCCGGATCAGCCGTGATCACCGGATCCGAACCGCCGGCAAGAAGCGTGTCAACCGTGCGCTGGAAGTCGGCGGGAACAAGAGCGCCGTTGGAGCCGGCCGTCAGCTTGGCGATCTCGCCCATCATGCGCTTCTGATGCCTTTCGGTCTGGGCGCCCGTCTCGTCATACTCAAGCACGATCAGGGCGGCCTCGTCCGGATTGTCCTCGGCATATTTCCAGCCCTTCATCGAGGCGCGCACGAAACGGACGAGCTTGTCGACCTCGCCCGCGTCGCCCAGCTTGTCCTCCAGGACGTAAAGACCGTCTTCCAGCGTTGCCACGCCTTGGTCTTCGTACTTGAAGACCACGAGATCGTCGGCGCCCAGCCCCGCATCGATGACCTGCCAGTACTCGTTGTAGGTCATGGTCGAGATGCAGGCCGCCTGGCCCTGAAGGATCGGGTCGACGTTGAAGCCCTGCTTGAGGACCTCGACACCGTCCGAGCCGCCCTCGGTCGGAATGCCAAGCTGGCTCATCCAGCTCAGGAACGGAAACTCGTTGCCGAAGAACCAGACGCCCAGGGTCTTGCCCTTGAAATCGTCCGTCGTGGCCACGCCCGCGTCCTTGCGGCAGGTCAGCATCATGCCGGAGGACTTGAAAGGCTGCGCGATGTTGACGAGCGGAAGACCCTTCTCGCGCGCGGCAAGTGCCGCTGGCATCCACTCGACGGTCACGTCCGCGCCACCGCCTGCAATGACCTGGGTCGGCGCGATGTCCGGCCCGCCGGGCTTGATCGTGACGTTCAGGCCCTCTTCCTCGTAGTAGCCGTTCTCAAGCGCCACGTAGTAGCCCGCAAACTGCGCTTGCGTCACCCACTTGAGCTGCAGCGTCAGGTCGTCGAGGGCAGACGCCTGCGCCCCGCCCAGCGCCAACGCCGCCGCGGCGGCAAAAAGTCGTTTCTTCATGGCTTCTCTCCTTTCAGCCGTTGTTGTTGTTGTCATCGTTGCGATGGGTGCCAGAACGTCACCCAACGTTCCACGAGCGTGACCGCTCCGTAAAACAGGGTTCCGGCCAATGCAGCCACCGCTATCTCGGACCAGACCATGGCCAGCTCGAGCGTGCCAACCGATGTGGAGATCCGAAATCCCATTCCCCGCGTGGGCGAACCGAAATACTCGGCGACGATGGCGCCGATCAGGGCAAGCGTCGTCGCGATCTTGAGCCCGTTGAACACGAACGGCATCGCTGCTGGCACTCGCAGCTTCAGAAGCGTCTGCCAGTAGCTCGCCGAGTAGGTCCGCATCAGGTCGCGCTGCATCGCCGCCGTGTCCGCAAGTCCCTGCACGGTGTTCACGAGAATTGGAAAGAACACCATGACGACCACCACCGCGGCCTTGGACTGCCAGTCGAAGCCGAACCAGTTGACCAGGATCGGCGCGGTTCCCACGATGGGCAGCGCAGCCACGAAACTCCCGACCGGGAGCAGTCCGCGCCGCAGAAAAGTCGAGCGATCAATTGCGAGCGCGACGGCAAAGGCCGCGACGCAACCGATCACGTATCCGGAAATCGCGCCCTTCAGCGCGGTTTGACGAAAGTCGATCCAGAGCGTGCCGGTCTCGGAGGCAAAGGTCTCGGCAATGACCGTCGGCGCCGGCAGGATCACCTGAGGCACGTCGAGACCGCGCACCACGAGTTCCCAGATCGCCAGCACCGAAAGGCCGAACACCACCGGCACCGCGACCCGGCCAGCGTAGGACGACGCCAGCGACGATCCCGCGATGCGCGTGTTCAGCCACCACGCAGCCATCCAAAGCACGAGCGCCGCCAGGAACAGCGTCATGACCCGCCCTCCGCAGAGGTGACTCGTGCGGCAACTCCACCCAAGCCGCAAGACACGCACTGCGTCTCGCCTGGCATCAAGGGAATCTCGCCGACCGGGAACGACACAGCCCAGCCCAAGGCCGGTGCACTTCGCGTCGACCCAAGTCGCGACCGGGACCGCAAGCCCGCGAAGTCCGGTGTCATGGCACACGCACTGATCATCTCGCGTACCCCATGCGCTGAAGCGCCAGCGATTGCAGCACCGTGACGATGGTCACAAGCGCGCCGGCGAGGCAGGCTGCCGCGATCAGCGCGGACCAGATCATGAGCGGGTTCCCGAACTGATCGCCGATCAGGATGCGCGCGCCGAGTCCCTGGATCGCGCCGGTGGGCAATTCGCCCACGATCGTGCCAACCAGCGCTGCCGCAATGCCGACCTTGAGCGACGTGAACAGATAGGGCATGGAAGCAGGCAGCCGAAGCTTCCAGAATGTCTGGCCGGCATTCGCGGAATAGGTCTTCATCAGGTCGATCTGCATCGCTCCGGGCGACCTCAGCCCTTTCACCATGCTCACGAGCACCGGGAAGAAACAAAGGTATGCCGAGATGATTGCCTTGGGCACGGTGCGGCCCTCCACGCCCAGGGTCGCCAGAACCACGATGATCATCGGGGCGATCGCCACGATCGGAATCGTCTGGCTGATGATCGCCCAAGGCATCAGGCTCATGTTCGCAGTTCTCGAATACACGATCGAGACCGCCATTCCGATTCCGACCGTCGTGCCGAGCGCAAATCCCCAGAGCGTTGACTGCAAAGTTATCCAGCCGTGGAATACCAGCGAGCGTTTCGACGTTACCTTGGTGTCGAGCACCGTCTTCTTCAGCTCGGCGGCAACCTGGTGCGGCGCCGGCAAGCGCGGGCGGTCCTGATTCATCGTGTCTGCGACAACGTCGGCGAAGGTCAGATCGTGGCCCGCGCGTTCCGCTTGGGCGATCGTCCAACCGGCGTTCATCGGGACCACAGCCACGTACCAAAGCGCGAGAATTGCGGCGAGCACCACAAGGATCGGCAGGACCCGGTTCATGCACCGCCCTCCCCGCCGCCGGCACTGCGGCGCGACCGTGGCGGCGGCGGCCAGAGGAAGCCATGCATCAAGCCATCAGTCTCCATAGGAGTGCCCCGCTCTCAATCCCTTGCGTATTCGCTGCGCGACTTCCAGGAATTCGGGCGTGTCGCGGATGTCCAGCGGACGCTTCCTCGGCAGCGGATTGTCGATGACGTCGGTGATTCGTCCTGGCCGGGGAGACATGACGACGATTCGCGTCGACAGATAGACAGCCTCCGGAATCGAGTGGGTCACGAATCCAATTGTCTTCCCGGTATGGTCCCAGAGCCTCAGGAGCTGTTCGTTCAGGTGATCCCGCACGATTTCGTCGAGCGCCCCGAACGGCTCGTCCATCAGAAGAATGTCGGCGTCAAAGGCTAGCGCCCGCGCAATCGAGGCCCGCTGCTGCATGCCGCCAGAGAGTTGCCACGGATGCTTGTTCTCGAAGCCCGACAGTTCAACCAGTTCCAGTACACGATTGACGCGTTCGGCCATCTCCGACTTGGAGTAACCCATGATTTCGAGAGGCAGGCGCACGTTTCCGGCAATCGTCCGCCAAGGATAGAGGCCCGCCTCCTGGAACACGTAGCCGTATGCCCGGTCGCGGCGCGCCTCGTCCGGGCTCGTGCCATTGACCCGAACCTCGCCGCCCGTCGGCGTCTCGAGCCCCGCCACCACTCGCAGGAACGTCGTCTTTCCGCATCCGGATGGCCCGATGAACGATACGAACTCGCCTTTGCCGATCTCCAGCGTGACATCCCGCAACGCCTGAATCGCGCCATCACCGGTCTCGAATGTCAGGTCGAGATTCTTCGCCTCTATGGCGGCAGCCTGTGACATTCCCCGTCCTCCGCCCCGATTCTCAGACCCCGCTCGCGGGAATGCCGGTCCGTTCGACGGGACGTGGCGCGGTCAACGCCTTCCAGGACGAGAGCGCCCGATTCACCGGCATGTTGGGTTCGCGACGGACGAATTCGCCATGGCCTTCCTTGGTCCTGATTTCTCCGTCATGAACCGCGACATGTCCACGCGTCAGCGTGAAGCGCGGCAATCCCTTGACGTGCTTTCCCTCGAACACGTTGTAGTCGATAGAGGACTGCTGCCTGTCCGCACTGATGGTCTTTTCCTTCTCCGGGTCCCAAACGACGATGTCGGCGTCCGCACCGACGAGAATCGCTCCTTTCCTTGGGTAGCAGTTCAGGACCTTCGCGATGTTCGTCGAGGTCACGGCCACGAACTCGTTCGGCGTCAGCCGTCCGGTGTTGACACCATGCGTCCAGAGCATCGGCATCCGGTCTTCCAGCCCGCCGGTTCCGTTGGGGATCTTGGTGAAGTCGCCGACTCCGTAGCGCTTCTGCTCGGTGGTGAATGCGCAGTGATCGGTGGCAACGACCGAGAGCGAACCGCTCTGCAGGCCGGCCCACAGCGAATCCTGGTGCTGCCTGTTGCGGAATGGCGGCGACATCACCCGGCGCGCGGCGTGATCCCAGTCCGCACTGAAATACTCCGACTCGTCCAGCGTGAGGTGCTGGATCAGCGGCTCGCCCCAGACCCTCTTGCCTTGCTGCCGTGCACGCCGGATCGCTTCATGAGCCTCCTCGCAGGACGTGTGCACGACATAGAGCGGCACGCCTGCCATGTCGGCGATCATGATGGCGCGGTTCGTCGCTTCGCCCTCGACCTGCGCGGGGCGGGAATAGGCGTGTGCCTCCGGACCGGTGTTGCCCTCGGCCATCAGCTTGGCCTGCAGTTCCGCCACGACATCACCGTTTTCGGCGTGCACCAGCGCGATTCCGCCAAGCTCGGCGAGCCGCTTGAACGACGCGTACATCTCGTCGTCGTTCACCATCAACGCGCCCTTGTAGGCCATGAAGTGCTTGAATGTCGTAATGCCTTCCTTCTCGATGACCGTTGCCATTTCGTTGAAGACCTGCTCGCCCCACCACGTCACCGCCATATGGTAGGAATAGTCGCAATTGGCGCGCGTCGACTTGTTGTGCCACATGGCAAGTGCGTCATGCAGCCCCTGTCCTGGAGACGGCAAGGCGAAGTCGACGACCATCGTGGTGCCGCCGGAAAGCGCCGCGCGGGTGCCGGATTCGAAGTCGTCCGAACTGTAGGTTCCCATGAACGGCATTTCGAGATGCGTGTGGGGATCGATGCCTCCAGGCATCACGTAGCAGCCGGTTGCATCGAGTTGCTCGTCGCCGTTCAGTCCGTCAGCGATGTCGACAATCCGGCCACCTTCGATCAGGACGTCCGCCTCGTAGGCAAGGTCATGGGTAACGACGGTGCCGTTCTTGATAGCTGTGGTCATGTTGTCCTCTCCATTGATGCGTGCCCGGCACCGCCCCTGCGGTTCCAGCTTAGATCACCGTTCTGCAGAAGCCGATCGCACTTTTGCGGCCTTCCCGTTCATTGAACGGATCTCTCCGTCGCGGCACGCGTCGCTGCGGTCCGCACCCTCCGCCAGCGCCCCGCGCCCGTGCCGGCATCCCCCTCCTGCGCCAAGCGCGAACACCTTCACATGGTCCCGCCGACGCTGGCCTTCGCAGGTCCCTCACTCCACGATCCCCGCCACATCGACGACGGCGTGCAACAGGACGTCAGCGCCTGCGCGAGCCCATTCAGGGGAGATCTCCTCCGCCTCGTTGTGACTCAGTCCGTCCACGCATGGACACATCACCATCGCCGTGGGGGCCACATCGTTGATCCAGCATGCGTCGTGACCGGCGCCGCTGACGATGTCCATGTGACTGTAACCCAACCGGTCGGCGGCTCCACGAATGGCATTGACGCAGTTCTCGTCAAAGGCCGGCGGATCGAACTGGCCGACGAACTCGCATGCAAACCCGGTTCCAATGTCCTCGCAGAGTCTTGGCGCCCGCGCCAAGAACTCGTCAACCATGGCGTTGAGCTTGTCCAGGAGATGCGTGCGCATGTCCACGGTGAACACCACCCTGCCTGGAATGATGTTGCGGCTGTTCGGATGCACGTCGACATGGCCGATTGCGCCAACCGCGTTCGGCTGGTTCGCCATTGCGATCTCGTGCACGAGTTCGGTCACCAAAGCCAGCCCGCGGCCTGCATTCCTGCGCATGTGCATCGGGGTCGAGCCCGTGTGGCTCTCCTTTCCGGTCACCGTGCATTCGATCCAGCGCAGCCCCTGCCCGTGCGTGACGACGCCTATGTCCTTGCCCTCGGCCTCCAGAATGGGGCCCTGCTCGATATGCAGCTCGAAGAAGGCTTTCATCTTCCGGTCGCCGACCGGCTCGACGCCCTTCCATCCTATGCGCTCCAACTCGTCGCCGAACCGCTTGCCTTCCGCATCCACGCGGTCATAGGCCCAGTCGCGGTCATGCTTGCCCGCGAAGACGCCCGAGGCGAGCATGGCCGGGGCGAAGCGCGTGCCCTCCTCGTTCGTCCAGTTGGTCACGACGATGGGATGGCGGGTCCTGACGTCAAGGTCGTTCAGCGTCCTGACAATTTCCAGGCCGCCCAGAACGCCCAGGACGCCGTCGTACTTGCCCCCCGTAGGCTGCGTGTCGAGATGGCTTCCGACATATACGGGCAATGCGTCCGGATCGGCTCCCTCGCGTCGGGCGAACATGTTGCCCATCTCGTCGACTCCCAGCGAGCAGCCGGCCTCCTCGCACCAGCGCTGGAACAGCGCGCGTCCCACGCCGTCCTCATCCGTCAGGGTCTGGCGATTGTTGCCGCCGGCAACTCCGGGGCCGATCCTGGCCATTTCCATGATCGCGTCCCAAAGACGCTCTCCGTCTATCCTGAGGTTTTCCCCCGGGGCCGCCATTGCCACACTCCCTCTTGTCCAACCCCCCAATTCCCGGAGAGTTTGACCAATTGGTCAGGATCACGCTACCATGGAGTGACGCACAGTCAAGGATTTCGGTTCGCTCCCCATCACGGAATACGGAATGGCCATGCCAGAAACAGCCGCCCGGACGCGGATACAGGAAAAGAACATCAGGGTCATCCTGGATGCGGCGCTGGAAGTCTTTTCGGGAGCGGGGTTCCGTGGCGCGACACTGGACCAGATTGCTCGTGCAGCCAGCCTGTCGAAGCCAAACCTGCTCTACTACTTCAAGTCCAAGGAAGCCATTCACCGTGCGCTCCTGTCCGAGCTTCTCGATACCTGGCTGGCCCCCCTCCGCACGCTGGATTCCGGAGGCGAGCCCGTTGACGAAATTGTCCGCTACGTAATGCGCAAGCTCGACATGGCCCGCGAACTGCCGCGCGAGAGCCGCCTGTTCGCGAACGAGATCGTTCAGGGCGCCCCGCACATATTCGACATCATCGAGGGACCGCTAAAGGCGCTGGTCGACGAAAAGGCGTCGTTGATCCGAAAATGGACGGACGAGGGCAGAATTGCCGAGGTGGACCCCTATCACCTGATCTTCTCGATCTGGGCCACAACGCAGCACTACGCGGACTTCGACGCACAGGTGCGCGGCATTCTCCGGCCCGAACACGACAGGCACTTCGACGATGCCGCAAGGTTCCTCACGCATCTCTACCGCACGGCGCTGACCCCCGATTGACCGGACTTGGCACCGCATGCCACGCCAGCGACCGGCGTTCCGTCATTCGGCGGCGCAGGCGCCCGGATTGTTTGGATGCGTCGTCCAGTTGCCATAGTCCGCAACGACGTCCTGACCGGTGCGGGGGTCAACGGTGCCCGGTGCGAGCTCTTCCATGGTGATGCAGTCTTCCACCGGGCAGACATTGATGCAAAGATTGCAGGCCACGCATTCCTCGTCGATGACCTCGAACTTTCTCCCGGGATTCATCGCGATCGCCTGATGCGACGTGTCCTCGCAGACCGCGAAGCATCTCCCGCAACCAATGCAGAGATCCTGGTCGATTCGGGCCTTGGTCACGTAGTTCAGGTTCAGGTACTGCCAGTCAGTGAAGTTTGGCACCGCGCGACCCACTATGTCATCGACCGAAGCATGGCCTTTCTCGTCCATCCAGTCGCCGAGACCCGAGATCATTTCCTGCACGATCCTGAAACCATAGGTCATGGCGGCCGTGCAGACCTGCACGTTGCCCGCGCCGAGCGTCAGGAATTCAGCCGCGTCGCGCCACGTCGTCACGCCACCGATGCCGGAGATGGGCAGCCCCTCTGATTCGGGGTCACTTGCGATCTGCGCAACCATGTTGAGCGCAATGGGCTTGACCGCCGGACCGCAGAATCCGCCATGGGTGCCCTTGCCGTCGATGGACGGTTCGGGACTGTAGGTATCGAGATTCACGGAAGTGATCGAAGACACGGTGTTGATCAGCGACACGGCATCAGCTCCGCCCGCCCTGGACGCTCGCGCCGGATACCGGATGTCGGTGATGTTGGGCGTCAGCTTCACAATGACCGGCATGCGAGTGATCTGCTTGCACCAGCGCGTCACCATCTCGATGTAGTCGGGCACCTGGCCGACGGCGCTGCCCATGCCGCGCTCGCTCATCCCGTGCGGACAGCCGAAGTTCAGCTCGATGCCGTCGGCACCGGTGTCCTCCACGAGCGGCAGGATCGCCTTCCACGCGTCTTCGACGCAGGGCACCATCAGCGACACGACCACGGCGCGGTCCGGATAGTCGCGCTTGACGGTCTTGATCTCCTGCAGGTTGGTTTCAAGCGGGCGATCGGTGATGAGTTCGATGTTGTTCAGTCCCAGAAGTCGCCGGTCGGCGCCCCAGACCGCGCCATAGCGAGGCCCGTTGACGTTGACGATGGGCGGCCCCTCCTCGCCGAGGGTCTTCCAGACCACCCCACCCCAACCGGCCTCGAACGCGCGGCGGACGTTGTACTCCTTGTCCGTGGGCGGCGCCGATGCCAGCCAGAACGGGTTGGGCGACCTGATTCCGACGAATTCACATGCCAGGTTGGCCATGGCTTTCCTCCTTTTCGGGCTCAGCCCGGTTCATTCCCCGGGGCGCGGCGTCTCGATGACCATTTCCCGGCCGGCAAGGATTGCGTTGTGCATGTCCTCCGCCGCATCGCGACCTTCGGCCACTGCCGTCACCGTCAGGTCGTCGCCGCCCGAGGCGCAGTCGCCACCGGCCCAGACGCCCGGAACCGAAGTGCGTCCCGATCCGTCCACCTTGATCTTGCCGCCGTCGATCTCAAGCGCGTCCGGCGCATCCTCCAGCGTCTGTCCGATGGCCTTGAACACCTGGTCGGCCGCAAGGCGGAAGGTTTCGCCGGTGTCTTCAAGGCCGCCTGCGCCGTCGCGCGTGTACTCGAACTCCACCTCCTGCACCGCACCGTTGCCAATCACGCGCACCGGTCTTGCATTCGTGACGATGCGCACTCCCTTCGAAGTGGCAAGATCCTGCTCGTAGCGGCTCGCCGACATCCGGTCACGTCCGCGGCGGTAGACAATGGTAGCCGTCTCCGCGCCCAGGAGCCTTGATTGAACGGCGGCATCGATCGCGGTCATGCCCCCGCCGACCACGACGACATTGCGACCAACGGCAAGGTTGGACAGGTCTTCCGCCTGCCGCAGTTCCGCGATGAAATCGACCGCGTCGTCAACGCCTGGCAGTTCCGCACCCTCGACCCGCAACGCATTCACTCCGGCAAGCCCTATGCCCAGGAAGACTGCGTCGTGGTCCTTGATCAATGCATCGAGATCTAGCCCGTCCGAAAGACGCGTGCCTTGCTCCATCTTGATTCCCCCGATGCCGAGCAGCCATTCGACCTCGGCCTGGGCAAATCCGTCGACCGTCTTGTAGCTGGCGATACCGTACTCGTTCAGCCCGCCCGGCCTGAGCCGTGCATCGAAGACAAAGACCTCATGGCCGTGCATTGCCAGCCGATGGGCGCACGCCAGCCCCGCGGGACCCGCGCCGACCACGGCAACCCGCTTGCCGGTCTTCTCGGCGCGTCCGTAGGGATGACCTTCCCTGGCCATCATGGTGTCGGTGGCGAATCGCTGAAGCCGCCCGATCTCGACCGGACGGCCCTCGGCCACTTCCCGCACGCAAGCCTCTTCGCAGAGCGTTTCCGTCGGACAGGCCCGTGCACACATGCCGCCTAGAATGTTCTGGTCGAATATCGTCCTGGCAGCGGCTTCGGAAGTGCCCGTGGCGATCTGCCGGATGAAAAGCGGAATGTCGATCGTGGTCGGACAAGCGGTCACGCATGGTGCGTCGTGACAGAAGTAGCAGCGGTCCGCCGCAACCAGCGCTTCATGCCTGTCAAGCGGCGGATGCAGGTCGGCGAAGTTCCGATCCAGGACTTCGGACGAATGGCGTCCGGCGGCAATTCCAGGCGTAAGCGGATTGTTGGCCATGTGACAGGCTCCGTCGCGATTTGTCTCTCGCGGTACAGAATGCCACATTCTGATATTTTATCAATTGGTAAATTTTTGGATGCCGTTCGGTCGTGGCAACATGCGCCCGGTTTCCTCCGATTCAGCGGTTCCCGTCTCACGGCGTGCACGATGTTGAGTTCGCGGGAAGTTGTGTGCATGACACGATGATCTCTGGCACCGCCTTGCTTCCCGCACAGCTGTCAAGTCCAGTTCAGACTGACCCAGAAATCGCGTTCAATTTTGACCCACCATTCGGCTCTGCCCTTTCCAAGTAGCGTCTTTCCTCCTGGGCATTCCGCTCCGGCGTTGGGATTTCGTTCCGAGAGAACGGGAAGATGAGAACATTTGACCTGGCTGACTGGCATGGACTGGTGGCGACCGCGCGATCGCTGCCGCTGGACAGGGTCGCGACGGCGCTTGGCTACCGCCGCGACGTGAGGGACAAGGCGCGCTGGAAGCGGCCGGGGTCCGTCCTGAGCATCAACGGCGAGAAAGATTTCGACCACATGTCCGGGACGGGTCGCGGTGCGATCAACCTGGCGATGCACGCTCGCGGTGGCCGCTTCCGCGATGCCGTCGCCTTCCTGTCGGCGCAGGGGCTTCGCTTCTGCAGCCCGAACCGCCGGGACGGCGCGGCCGCTCCGGCAGGCCGACGACGCCTCGACCTCCCGACCCGGTCGCAGGCCTCCTGGCCCGAGGTGTGCGATCACCTCGTCACGGAACGCGGCATCGGCGGGATGCTGCTCCAGGTCTGCCACGCCCGCGGGCTGGTCTACGCGGACCGCCATGGAAAGCCTGTCCGGCACGAGTGCCTCTCGCAATCAAAGATCACGACCTTTCCTTCGCGATCACGCAAACAAAGGGCGACCAATTGGTGCGCAGCAATGCCTTCAATGGACGTCCGTCCACATCTTCCAATTCTGCCGATCCCCCGTCACGTTTCGACCGGCGCTTCACAAGGATTCCGGACTTCTAGAAGAGACCTTCGATCTCGTCCGCATCGTTGAGGCAGATGGACTCGGCTGCCGGGACGCGCGGCAGGCCCGGCATCGTCATGATCTCGCCGCAGATCACGACAATGAACCCTGCCCCGGCCGAAAGGCGCACTTCCCGAACCGGAAGGCTGTGACCTGTTGGAGCGCCGCGTCGGCTGGGATCGGTCGTGAAGGAATACTGGGTCTTGGCCATGCATACCGGCAGGCTTCCATAGCCCTGCTCTTCCCAGAGCTTGAGCTGGTCCCGGATCTTTTGATCGGCCAGGACCTCGTCTGCACGATAGATGCGCTTTGCGACCGTTTCGATCTTCTCGAAGAGGGACATTTCGTCGGGATAAAGCGGTGCGTATTGCGCCTCCGTCTGATCGATTGTCTCGACAACCTTCCGCGCCAAGTCGGCCGAGCCCTTCGAGCCGTCAGCCCAGTGCCTGGACACCACGGCTTCCGATCCGTGCCCCTTCACGTAGTTCACCACTTCCTGTACCTCGGCATCCGTGTCCGCAACGAAGTGATTGATCGCGACGACGGCAGGCACGCCAAACTGCTTTATGTTCTCAAGGTGCCGTCCCAGGTTGGCGCATCCCTTGCTGACGGCCTCTACATTCTCCTTGCCGAGATCGCTCCTCTCCACGCCGCCGTTCATCTTCAGAGCACGCACGGTAGCGACGATGACGACGGCCGCAGGCTTGAGACCCGCCTTTCGGCACTTGATGTTGAGGAACTTCTCGGCGCCCAAGTCCGCGCCGAAGCCCGCTTCCGTGACGACGTAGTCCGCAAGCTTGAGCGCCGTCGTGGTCGCGATGACCGAGTTGCATCCGTGAGCGATGTTCGCGAACGGACCGCCGTGAACGAATGCCGGGTTGTTTTCCAGGGTCTGCACGAGGTTCGGCTGCATTGCATCCTTCAGGAGCACGGTCATCGCGCCGTCAGCCTTGATGTCGCGGCAAAACACCGGTGTGCGATCACGGCGATAGGCGACGATCATGTCGCCGAGGCGCCTTTGCAAGTCCTTGAGATCCGTGGCGAGGCAGAGGATCGCCATGACCTCGGACGCCACCGTGATGTCAAACCCGCCCTCACGCGGGAAACCGTTGGCCACGCCTCCAAGCGACAGGGTCACCTGCCGCAGGGCACGGTCGTTCATGTCAACGACGCGACGCCAAGCGACACGGCGAACGTCGATGTCCTCCGCGTTGCCCCAGTAGATGTGATTGTCGATCATCGCGGACAGCAGCGAGTGCGCCGACGTGATGGCGTGGAAATCCCCGGTGAAATGGAGATTCATGTCCTCCATCGGAACGACTTGTGCGTAGCCGCCGCCGGCGGCTCCGCCCTTCATCCCGAAGTTGGGCCCGAGCGAGGCCTCGCGAATGCAGATCATCGCCTTCTTGCCAATGGCGTTCAGGCCGTCGCCGAGACCGACGGTCGTCGTGGTCTTTCCCTCTCCGGCGGGCGTCGGGTTCACGGCGGTGACAAGGATGAGCTTGCCGTCCCTGTTTCCCCTGACCGAATTGATGAACCCTTGGGAAACCTTGGCCTTGTCATGTCCGTAAGGAAGAAGATGCTCTGCCGGAATGCCCAGCCTGTCACCTATTTCCTGTATCGGTCTCTTCGTTGCTGCACGCGCGATTTCAATGTCCGACATTGTAGCTTCCTGCTGAGTCAATGGTTGTGGATTTCATGTCTGGATGGCCCGAACGACCACGTCGATACGGCCGAGACCGGCTGGACCAGGGAAGCCCCTCGGCAGCGCACGACCTGGGCACCGAATGCCTTCTTCGCCCGAACGGTTCCTCCGTCTTTCATTCTGCCGCGATCGCCTCGACCGCCTCGACTCGAACCGCGGCGAACTTGAACTCGGGAATCTTTCCTACAGGATCGAGCGAGGGATTCGTCAAGACGTTCGCTGCAGCCTCGACATAGGCAAACGGCACGAAGACGTTGCCTTCGGCAACCGCCCGGTCGGCACGCGCCATGAGCGATATCGACCCGCGTCGGGTCGTCAGCCGCACATAGTCGCCGGCCCTGACGCCCAGTTCGCGCAACGTCTTCGGGTGCAGCGAGCAATTGGCTTCCGGTTCCACTGCGTCAAGCACTTGCGCGCGCCGCGTCATCGAGCCCGTATGCCAGTGCTCCAGCTGGCGGCCCGTGATCAGGACGAAGGGATAGTCGTCATCCGGCAATTCGTCCGGCGGAACCACCTCGGCAGGCGTGAACTTCGCTCGGCCGTCCGGCCTCGGAAAGCCGTCCCCGAAGACAATTGCCTGCCCGGGATCCTCCGGCGAAAGGGACGGATACGTGACCGCGCCTTCCTTCTCGAGCCGATCCCACGTGATGTTGTCGAGCGACTCCATGTTGAGCTTCATTTCCGCGAAGACGTCCGAGGGATGTTCGTAAGACCAGTCAAGGCCAAGGCGCCTGGCAAGCGCCACGACGATCCACCAGTCCTCCTTGGCCTCGCCCGGCGGGGCAACCACCTGGCGGCCCATCTGGACCTGGCGGTTGGTGTTGGTGACCGTGCCGGTCTTCTCGGTCCACGCCGAACTCGGCAGGATCACGTCCGCGTAGTTTGCCGTTTCGGTCAGGAAGATGTCCTGCACCACGAGGTGATCAAGCCTTGCCAACGCATCGCGGGCATGCTCGACATCCGGATCCGACATCGCCGGGTTCTCGCCGAGGACGTACATGCCGCGAATGTCGCCATCGTGGATTGCATCCATGATCTCCACGACCGTAAGCCCCTTCTGGTTCGAGAAGTCACCGGACTTCCAGACCGACGTGAAGGCCGAACGCACGCCGTCATCCGTGACGCTCTTGTAGTCCGGCAGGAACATCGGGATCAGGCCCGCATCCGAAGCGCCCTGCACGTTGTTCTGGCCGCGAAGCGGATGAAGCCCCGTACCCGGACGGCCGACCTGGCCGCACATGAGAGCGAGCGAAATCAGGCATCGCGAATTGTCCGTGCCGTGAACGTGCTGGGAAATGCCCATGCCCCAGAAGATCATCCCCGCCCTTGCCGTTGCAAAGGTCCGGGCAACATCTCGCAAGACGTCCGCCTCGATGCCGCAGGCGTCGGCCATCTTTTCGGGCGAGAAGGCCTTGAGGTGCTCCTTCATCCCTTCCCAGTCTTCCGTGAACGCCTCGATGTACTGCCGGTCGTAGAGTTCCTCTTCCACGATCGTCGACATGATCGCGTTCAGCATCGACACGTCCGCTCCCGGCTTGAACTGGAGCATGTGGGAAGCGTGACGCTGCAGCCCCTGGCCCCGCGGGTCCATCACGATGAGCTTGCCGCCGCGCTTCGCGAACTGCTTGAAATAGGTCGCCGCAACGGGATGGTTTTCGGTCGGATTGGCACCGATCACGATTGCCACGTCCGCGTTCTCGATTTCGTTGAACGTGGCGGTCACCGCGCCACTGCCCACGTTTTCGAGCAACGCAGCCACCGAGGACGCGTGGCAAAGCCGCGTGCAATGGTCGACGTTGTTGTGGCCGAAGCCCTGGCGAATGAGTTTCTGGAAGAGATAGGCTTCCTCGTTCGAGCACTTGGCCGAACCGAAGCCGGCCACGTAGGTGTTTCTCTCGTCCCGAAGCCGGGCCATGCCGTTCGCCGCCACGTCAAGCGCCTCGTCCCATCCGGCCTCGCGAAAATGCGTCAGGACGTTCCCTGGATCGACGTTGAGCCCTTTCGCAGGCGCGTCGTCGCGACGGATCAAGGGCTTCGTCAGGCGATGCGGATGGTCCACGTAGTCAAAGCCGAAGCGTCCCTTGACGCAAAGGCGGTTCTCGTTGGCGGGACCGTCGGCGCCTTCGACATGGAGAATCCTGTCATCCTTGACCTTGAACGAGATCTGGCAGCCAACACCACAGTACGGGCACACGCTCGCAACCTCCCGGTCGAAGTCCTTGCTGTCGCCCTGAACCGTTGCGGGCAGAAGCGCGCCGGTCGGACAGGCCTGAACGCATTCGCCGCACGCAACGCAAGTGGACGCGCCCATCGGGTCGTCCTGATCAAAGACGATCCTCGCGTCATGTCCGCGACCGGCCATCCCGATGACGTCGTTGACCTGGACCTCGCGGCAGGCGCGAACGCAGAGATTGCAATGGATGCACGCATCCAGGTTGACGCGCATGGCAACATGGCTGTCGTCAAGCAGGGGGACACGGCCCGTCTCAATGGGCGGAAACCGGCTTTCCGCAACGCCGGTCGCATCCGCCATGAAATGGAAGTGCGACGACCTGTCATGCGGCGTCTCCGGCTGGTCGGCTGCAAGAAGCTCGACCACGAGCCTGCGGGACTTTTCCGCACGCGCCGAATCCGTGCGGACCACCATTCCCTCGGCAACGGGCCTTATGCAGGACGCCACGAGCGTCCGCTCGCCCTCGACTTCAACCATGCAGGCGCGGCAGTTGCCGTCGGGACTGTACCCCGGCGAAGGCTTGTGGCACAAATGCGGAATCGTGAGGCCGCGGCCATGTGCCGCCTCCCAGATCGTTGTGCCTTCCTCGACCGAAACCTCTTCCCCATCCAAGGTGAACATGACGGTCATGCGGCTGCCCCCGAATCGGCTTGACGGACATGCGGCCGGCGCCTCGCAGACCTGCGGCACGGATGCACGATGCCTGGGCAGGCGGCCGGTCCCTGCCGCGAATCCCCGTTCCGGCCCCGCATCGCACGCACCGTCCTCATATCTCGTCTCCGAAATGCTTCATGACCAGCCGGATCGGGTTGGGCGCCGCCTGCCCGAGCCCGCAGATGGAGGCGTCGGCCATGACCTGGCAAAGATCTTCCAGGAGATCCTGGTCCCAGGATTCGCGCTCCATGAGTTTCACGGCCTTCTCGCACCCCACGCGGCACGGCGTGCACTGGCCGCAGCTCTCGTCCTCGAAGAACTTCAGCATGTTCAGCGCGGCGTCGCGCGCCCTGTCCTTGTCCGAAAGGACTACCACGGCAGCGGACCCTATGAAGGTGCCGTGGGGCTGGAGCGTGTCGAAGTCCAGCGGAACGTCGTCCAGCGACGCCGGCAGCAACCCGGCAGACGGCCCCCCCGGCTGGTAAGCCTTGAATTCGTGTCCCTCCGCCATGCCGCCCGCAGCCTCGATGACATCGAGAATGGTGGACCCAGCCGGAAGAAGATACACGCCAGGATTTGCAACCCGTCCCGAGACGGAATAGCTGCGAAGGCCCTTGCGCCCGTTCCTTTCGGTCGCGTTCAGGCATTCCGGTCCCTCGCGGCAGACCCTTGCGACCCAGTGGAGCGTCTCGACGTTGTGCACGAGCGTCGGGCGCCCGAAGACGCCCACCTCGGCCACGAAGGGCGGACGATGGCGTGGAAGGCCGCGCTTGCCTTCGATCGACTCGATCATCGCGCTTTCCTCGCCACAGATGTAGGCACCTGCCCCCCGTCGAAGGTCGATGTGGCCGGGAGGCACGATTCCCTCGGCTTCGAGCTTGGCGATTTCGCGACGGAGAATCTCCAGGATCGCGGGGTACTCGTCACGCATGTAGATGAAGCAGGTTTCCGCCTCGACGGCCCAGCCCGCCACCAGCATGCCTTCGAGGAAGAGATGCGGCGTGCGCTCAAGATAGTAGCGGTCCTTGAAGGTGCCGGGCTCGCCTTCATCACCGTTCACGGCGAGGTAGCGCGGACCGGGATTGGCCCTGACAAAGCCCCATTTCCTGCCGCTCGGAAAGCCGGCACCGCCAAGCCCGCGCAGCCCGCTGTCAAGGACCGCCTGCTGCACGTCTTCCCAGCTGCCGTTCTCGCGCAATCGCAAGAGCGTCTCGTAACCGCCTGATTCCTGGTAGGTTTCGAAGTCCTCGTAATCCGGAATCTCGGCGTGCGTCCGCCCGGCAGAGATTGCCCTCCGGACCTTTTCCGGCGTCGCATGGTCGATATGGCCGTGGCCCAGCTCCAGTGTTGGCGCGGTATCGCACCGGCCCATGCAGGGCGCACGGACCACGCGGACCCTGGATGCATCGAGACCCTCTTCCAGGGCCAGCCTCAGTTGTTCGGACCCGGCCAGTTCACAGGACAGTGAATCGCAGACCCGGACGGTAAGTTCGGGAGGTGGCGTCTCGCCTTCCTTCACAACGTCGAAATGGGCATAGAACGTCGCGACTTCGTACACTTCCGTCTGGGCAAGCCGCATCTCCTCGGCAAGCGCCGCGATATGGGCTGCCGAAAGATGGCCGTACCTGTCCTGCACGAGGTGCAAGTGCTCGATGAGCAGGTCACGGCGACGGAGCCGGTCACCAAGCAGCACGCGGATGTCGGCCAAGGCCTTGCCATCAACCTGGCGGCCCTTGGGCGTGTGTCTGCTTCGCCCCGTACGCCCTTGTTTCCAAACGCCCTTTTGATCGTCCAGTGGTGCCATGCGCGCTCCCGTCCCGGCGCAGCTTGCATTCAGGAGAACATATCGTCAAATCAAAAAAACGAAAGGTTTGATAGGCAATCCTTATTGCTCTGTCGGTGCGACGATGCTCCGGAGCGCTTCGACCACGGGGATCCCCCGGCTGCGCCTCGGAGTCACGAGGGCCACTGGCTTCGATACCTCCGGCTCGATGATCGGCAACAGGACCGCGCCGCCCAACGTGCCGAGCGAGTCGACCAGGACCTGCGGCAGCACGGTTGCCCCCATTCCCTCTCGCGCCATGGCGATCGCGGCGATGAAGCCGCTTGTCTCGGCAACAATGGCGGGGTGGGAGCCGACGCTTTCGAACACGTGGTCAAGAATCCGACGGTTCTGCATTTCGGGTTCGAGAAGAATGAGCGGCATTTCCGCTGCCTCCGCCCAGGTGACGGTCCCTGCACCGGGAGACGCCAGATGCTCGGGCGCAAACAGGATGTATCGCTCGTCGTACAGTCGTTCCACGCGCAGAAGATCGGTGGACGCGCCTTCCGAATACGTCAGTCCTGCATCGAAGCGCCCGTCGTCCACGCCTTGCTGGATGGCAAGCGAGTTGGTCGTCTCGATCCGCGGGCGAATTCCCGGGAAGCGTGCACGGAGCCTGTTGGCCGCAAAGGCGGCATAGGCCGACGACGTCGGAATGGTGCCGACCATGAGCGCCCCCGTGACCTCGCCCTTGGCTGCGCGGACTTCCTCCTCCAGCGTGCGAACCCTGTCCAGAATGGCTCGTGCATGCGCCACCACGGTCTCGCCTTCTGCAGTAAGTCCCTGGAACCGGTTGCCGCGCTTGACGATCTGGATGCCAAGACGTTCTTCAAGCTGACGAATGCGCATTGAGAACGCCGGCTGGGAAAGCCCGCAATCGCTCGCGGCGCGCGCGAAGTGGCGATGGCGCGTCAACGCCAGCAGGCATTCAAGGTCCCTGAGGTCGAGCATGAGCAACTTCCCGCCTGTCCGTGATGCACGTGGACACGCGACGGTGCAAGGCGCGCGCCCCATGCAAGTGCGTTCCCGCGACAGCTATCACGGCATTTCAGGCTGAACTGGACCCCGGTCGAGGACATCGGACCCAGCGGGTGTCTTCGGCACGATCCTTCAGCACCAGAAGGGCACTCTCCAGTTGAACGGCGAATCCGAAGCGGAAATACCGCCTCGACCTCCTCATTCGCCGCGAGGGACCCTCCTTGTGCGCCCCTTGCACCGCGCCGCATCAATGAATGCGCCCAGGACTTTGTCGGCGGACATGGGGCTGGATGATCCGCGCGGCGCCTCGGCCAATCGGCAATGACTCCGGATTGGATACTGGCCGCACGGCTTCAGGACCCGACATGCTCCTCGGCCGCTCCGGAAGCAACCGGCCTGTGACGCAGTGCGTACTTGAGGACGGCAAAGCCGAACAGGGCCGAGAGGCCAGAGCCGAGCAGGACTCCGAGCCGGACCTGGTCGAGCTGTCCGGCGGTGTCGAATGCCAGGGTTTCGAAGAAGAGTCGTCGTGCCACCAGTATCCTCCGCGTGACGTCGAGGACCAGGGCTTCCTCGACAAGCGTCCTTACGCGTCGCGTTTCGATTGCAGGACGCTGAAGGCGTAGCTGGCGATCCTGGAGAACTGGATCGAGGCCAAGCACGCACTTGGCCGCCTTGTGGTTGTTGCCGGCGACTTCAACCGCCGCCTCAATCGGGTCTATCGCAATCCGGCGCGCCTCGAGGATTTCTGGGCCGAACTGAACGACGGCGCTCCACGCGGTCTCGCCCTGACAAAGGGACCGGAAGGCCTGGACACTGTATGCTGGTCAAAACTTCCGGACAGGTACGAAGGGCATATCGACCTGATGATTCCGGACAATGCGCTCTTGCAATCGTTCACGACCTTCGAGTTCGAGAATCTCGGCCTTGGCCACGATGCCGCACATGAATACGCGGAGAACGCACGCAAGCGCCTGAGCGATCACTGTCCAATGGTGCTGAGACTCGAACTGTAAAGCGTCGGATGTGCGAATTCAGGATTCGCGGCGATGACCATTTCTATTGGAGCACTTTGTTCCTGGTTCTCACTTGGCCGATCGGGATGGCGAGTTGCTCAGCGCGTACCTTGGCTAAAGTTGATCTTGAGAGAATGACACTTTCAGTTTCGACGGCAGTTAGGCTGAATGGCACTAAGCGGGCACGCCCTTGTCGCGCCGCCAGCATCGGTCGGCGGGACGGCCCAAGCCCCGCAGCGTGAACATTCGCGTGCCTGCGGGCGAAACACCTGCGGTCGCGGTCGGACTGATGCGATCCCGAGATACAAAGTGACCTTCCAAACATTCAGTCATGCCTGTCCTGGTGATCAGCACTGGGCCCCGAACAGAAACGGCGTTCGGCGCAAGAAATGCGGCATCAGACGGACAGCGCGGGACGCCGGTTGGATTTCGTGGAGTCGCAAAGAGATTACGGCGCGCTCAGGGCAGGATGCGGTCAATTGCGAAAGAGCCAGCAAGCGCGAGGTTCGGAGACCTTTCTCAAGGATTAACGGCAAAAAATCACGAAAGCGAAAGAAGTTGGGCTACACCCCACGCCTCGTCTCGATTTGACAATTCGAACGTCACCAGCCAAGATCGCGGCTTGCACGCCGGGTGCGCCTGGCGAAGTCACGTCAAGGGAGATTAGACATGAAACTGGACAAAAGGAATCACCTGTCAGAGGACGAATTGCACGACCTGTCGTTCGACGATTTCGATGAAGCGCTCAATCCAAGGCCGGAAAACAGCGACTTCGACGCAATCGTTGAAGAAGCCCTTTCGCGGCGCGGTTTCATGGGCGGGGCATTGGTCTTTGGCGGTGTCGCAACGCTCGGTGCCGCAACGACGGCCCTTGCCCCCGTGTCGGCCCAGGCCTCCGCCAACCGGTTCGGTTTCAGTGCCGTTGCCACTGGCACTGCCGACACGATTGCCGTACCGGACGGTTACAACTGGCACGTAGCTGCACGTTGGGGTGATCCGCTGTTTTCCGATGTTCCCGAGTTTGATCACGAGACACGCGGTACCGCCGCAAGCCAGGCCCGCGCCTTTGGCGACAACAATGATGGAATGTCGATATTCAGCGACAAGGACGGCCGTCAGATCCTTGTCGTCAACAACGAATATACCAATCGAAGCGTGATATGGGGAAACAACCCGGACGGCAAATACGCTACTGACGACGACATCAACAAGGGCAAGAACGCCCATGGTCTGACCGCGTGCGAGTTGAAGGAAGTCGACGGCAGATGGCAAATCGTCAAGGATTCCCCGTACAATCGCCGCTTCACGCCGGACGAGCCGATGGAAATCACCGGCCCTGCCCGTGGCCATGATCTCATGAAGACCGCCGTCGACCCGGCGGGCGTGACGGTCCTGGGCACTTTCAACAACTGCGGAAATGGCCGCACACCCTGGGGCACATATCTTGCCTGCGAGGAGAACTTCAACGGATACTTCGGCACTGCCGATGCGGATGGGTATGTTCAGGACGGTCCGAAGAAACGCTATGGCGTGAGCGGCAAGGATCGCGGCTACGGCTGGTGGAAGGTCGACTCGCGCTTTGATGTCGCCATGGACCCAAACGAGTGCAACCGCCACGGCTATGTCACCGAGGTCGATCCGTACGATCCGAATTCGGTGCCGAAGAAGCGCACCGCCTTGGGTCGTTGCAAACACGAAAACGCCGAGGTTGTCGTCAATGCCGACGGTCGCATCGTAATCTACATGGGTGACGATGAGCGCGGCGAGTTCCTGTATCGCTATGTTTCGGAAGGGTACTATGCAGAAGGTGGCGACACCGACGACCTGATGGAGAACGGCACGCTCTACGCGGCCAAGTTCTTCCCTGACGGCACCGGAAAGTGGCTGGCGCTTACGCCCGAGACCACCGACATGGATCAAGCCAACATCTGCATGTTTACCCGCATGGCGGCCTCCAAGGTCGGCGCGACGACGATGGATCGGCCCGAATGGGTCGCGGCCAATCCGTTGAAAGCGGAAGTCTATTGCGCCTTGACCAACAACAAGAACCGGGGGGTGAAGCCGAATGCGGGCGGCGACGCGACACCTGTTGGCGGCCCCAATCCACGCGAAGCCAACAAGTACGGTCAGATCGTTCGCTGGTGGCCCAGCAATGGGGATCACACTGCGAACACCTTCACGTGGGACCTGTATGTCATGGCAGGCAATCCGACCGTGCACGAAGATGCCGATGGAGGGTCGTACAACGTGAACGAAGGCAACATGTTCAATTCACCTGACGGCTTGTCATTCGACAACAAGGGGCTGCTCTGGATTCAGACCGACGGAAACTACTCCAACGAGAAGGACTTTGCCGGTCAAGGAAACAACCAGATGCTGATAGGCGATCCGACGACAGGCGAGATTCGTCGTTTCCTGGTTGGGCCGAAAGAGGCAGAAATCACTGGAATTGCCTGGGCTGCGGATCGAAGAACCGTGTTCGTGGGCGTTCAACATCCTGGTGAGCGCGGCGATTCTGATTGGCCTGATGGCGGTGACAGAACACCACGTTCCGCGATTGTTGCGGTTCGCCGCGACGATGGCGCCGTAATCGGCTAGCGGCAATCCTTGTCGAGGACGCGGTTTGGCTTGCGACCGCGTCTTCGCCGCCCTCGGGAGCTCTCGATCCATGAAGGGCTGCGCCTGGGATCACCGGCCCAGGTCGTTGGCGCGAGGCCTCGCGTGCCGTTCGGAAAGAGCGTCGCCTGCGTCAAGCGCCACGGAACCGCCCGAGTGACTGATCCGGGATGCACCCCGCCGTGTCGCGGTTGGGCCGCGCGCGGGAAAGGGCGGCCTCCAGCGCCGTGAACCGCTCGTCAAGCGCCTTGTTCACCGTGTCCACGACAACTTGGGTCGAGCGCTCGATCTCGATGTTCGCGCGACAGCCTCGCCCGCTTCCGTCGACGACCGTGACGCCGCGGGTTTCGGGTATCAGCCAGACCTAGCCTGAATTCCCATGCCTTGGGGAGCGGTGACGGATGACGGGTTTCACGGCC
>JAPPCV010000177.1 GCA_028824715.1 Boseongicola sp.
CAAATTCCGCGAAAGCGGGAACCGTCATGAGCGGTCCTTCGGGCATCCGGAAGCAACGGCGCGTTGCATGCCATGCAATTTTCCGGCTCGTCCGTTACGGCCTTTCTGACTTTCGGTGCCGGTCCCCGGCATCTGACATGGATGAATCCCTTGGAGCTGGCCGGCCACCCGTCACCACTCGGCCTGTCGCTGCCTTCCGGAAGCTGATACAGTGCTGCCGGCCACCGCAACATGTGAGCCGGCACCGGAGCGCACTGACCGCCTACTGTGCTCATGGAAGCCCCCCGATTGGGCACCACTTCCGCCCGCGGCGCCCGTTCCTGAACCATCAATACTCTTCGCTACGTACCGGGTTCCGAAAGACCAGCGCAAAATCAAGCCAAATGGCCCCAGCCCTCAAGCCTCTTTATCGTGCTCCGAACCTCCGCGGCCGATATGGATGCATCGGCATCGAACATGCGCACGACCCTTGACACGATGTCCGCGGTCACCCCACACCAGTCATCTCGTAGGCTCGCAACCGTCACAGTCCTTTGCAGTGTCCCCGTGTTGTCTTGTGCCGACCCGTACCGATCCCAATTGGAGAAGTTTGTATGATCCTTCAGTCTCCTTCCCTTCAACCCATGCCAGTCGCATCTCAGAATCACAGCTTCCGGGGCCTCAAAACGTTGCGAAAAGGCGCGTGCGTGCGCAGTTACTTCCGCGATTTCGCGCACGAGAACAGCAGGCCAGAGCCAAGTCCCGGCAGCGAACTCGTCGGCCATTTCCCACCGATCTTCGCTGAAGGGCTTGATGATCGTCGCCAGTCCGGCCGGAGACATCCTCCAGAAATCAGGCGACATCTGTTCTGGATTGCCCTCAAGGCTACATTCTAGAAACTCCTCTTCGCCCAAGGCCTCATCTGAAACTGAACGCGGCCGAAATTCATCCCGATCAAAGACCCAGAACATTGTCCAACCGGAATCAACGTGCTGCACGACCTCGCGACCCATCTGCCGCGCCTCGTTCAAGAATCCGGCCATTTCCAGCCGAGCACTTCCGGCGACGACGATCTGATAGGAGAGCTGATAGTGAGCGCGACTTCGCAAGTCGCCCGTTTCCGTGCTCTCCACCACTTCACGAAACCGTCGATAGGCTGCATTGTGCCAGCGCAGCAGCGCCTCATCCTGCTCGGCTTCGAGTGTCCCTGGTGAGCGAAGCAGCGTCTCGAGACCCACAAGCAAGGTCCGCCTTTCGTGAATTACGCAACGGCGAATCACGGGTGCCCACTGTTCCGGCTTAGAGATCGCCACAGATGCCGGACCAGCTTCCCGAGTGTAATGTGTTGCCGCCACGATACCTACAGGTTTTCCGCCGATCTGGGGCCCACCTCGAGCACTGCACACGGGCGTTGCTCCGTGCGATGGAACCCAGACGACGGGATGCGTCGTCTTTGTCTTGGCGGAAGTGACTTGATGTACTGCCACTTGGAAGGTCGGCGTCAGATAACTTTTCACGATGGCGGAAAGCGTGTCCTGATCGTACGGTCCCGTCACGCAAGGCCGCGGTTCCGCGGGATTCATTTCGTTGTCGATCCCGAACACCAGAAACCCTCCGCCGGAATTCGCCAATGCACACAGGTGCTTGGCGATCTTCGCACGCACTTCTTTTTTTGAAAGGTCGAGCCATGCCTTGTATTCGACGTCCAGACGTTCTCTTGGCTCGTCCACAAGTTCCTGTAGCTGCAGCTTCCGTTCTCGATTATGCACTCCACTCGAATTCACCGATCTCTCCAGTTTGATAACCTAGGATCCTTCCGGCGCTTTCGTCGTATTCAACGGTGGCCTGCCGAACGGTCTTCAGGACTTCCTTCGCCGTGTTGTTTGAATTGGGCCTGTCACTGCGATCCCGACAGCCAGTCGTTGTACTCAGAGCCTGGAAGCAGGGGCTGAGTCAACTCCGGGTCAGCATAGAGCATCAACCCGCCATCTCGCGTCGGTCCGATGAACGGGCCAGGCGGCAGCTCGCTTATCGACTTAGCCAAAGCTTTTTGATCGTAGTCCTTAGCCAAGTCCTCTTCCACAGCCTTTCTGACGAATTGTGCGACTTCCAGTCCCTTTGCAGTTGAGGCCGCTTCAAGCTTTGCCACCCTCCTGTCTAGCAATGCCTCCCATGTCCAGTTGATCGCCCAAACCACCGCTCCAGTGAGGAGGGCGGTTAGAACTGATGAAAAAAGGTTGCTGAACGATTTCGCGAGGAATGCTCGCATGCTCACCTCATGCTGCTGGGAATTTGAGAATTTCAAACTCGAGAGATGAAGTCAATTTTCCCGAAGCAGCCGCTCACTTAGGATGGCCTCTATGTCGAAGAGAGTTGATTTCGGTTTGTACAGAGCCGAACTTTGTACGCAATTCACCTCGTACGGGTTCGATCTTGGCGCGGACAGATCCGATATCAGAACAAAGAAAGGCTTACGCGGTGAGACCAAGCGCAAACAAGCCCGCTGCAACGGGCCTAATCGTTCCATTGTCGTGGCTGTGCCCATCGGTTGGCCGGATTCCGTGCAAACGTTGCTCGAACCAAGCAACTTTTTCCGGCGTCAACACTTCTCTTGCTGCTTCAGATTGTATCGAGCAGATGCCCAAAGCTGAAAGTCGTGCCGTAATGGATAGGGATGCAAGCCCGGCAGGTCTATATCCCTGCAAGCCTGCGATTCGGGCATCAGATGGAGCCTTGCCTGACGGGATGGAAACGCGGTTCCACTCCCCTCGCCTAGTAACAGTTATCGGCTTATAGCGCTAATCGGATAATGTGTGTGAGCCGCTGCGCTGCTGAGATGCGCAGCGGGCATGCTGATCAACGGACACGGCGTAACCTCCTGTAGAAAAAGAGATGACATGAAAATCTACATCAATCTTCGAGGCACTCTAATGGCATTTTCTATTATCGGATAGCTAATAATATCGGCTTAGTGCACGAAGCTGCTTGCCTTGTCCGGCGGACTCTGTATATATCGGATAAGCCTTCTAATCAGATAATGGGAAGCCACCATGCCTGTCGTAACGGTCGCGTCGCCCAAAGGCGGGGCAGGGAAATCTACCGCTGCAGTGCTTTTGGGGACCGAACTCGCGAGGGCAGGAGCCAGCGTCGTGCTGCTCGACTGCGATCCGAACCGGTCTCTTAGCATTTGGGCCGAGCGCGGACAGGTGCCAGATCGGATCCGCGTGCTCGCGGACATCGGAGAAGGCGAGATCATACGAACGGTCAAGGAGCATGACAGGGACGGCACAGTCGTGATCGTTGACCTGGAAGGCGTCGCGTCGCGACTGGTATCTCGTGCGATATCCCAGGCAGATCTGGTGTTGACGCCCATGCGCGCAACATCTCTTGACGCAAACGTCGGTGCGCGGGCCGTGCGGCTGGTCGCCGAGGAAGAGGAGGTGATCGGACGCAAGATCCGGCATGCGGTAGTCTTTACCATGACAAGAGCGATCCGGTCACGTGCGCACAAGGGCATCGAGCAGTCACTCCGGGGACAGGGGCTGGACGTGATGGAGCCTCCTCTTATGGAGCGCATCGCGTTCGCGGACCTGTTTGAGAGAGGCGGCGACCTCCACGACATGCCTGAAGGCGGGACGATTGCCAACGCCAGGGACAACGCGGCCGCCTTTGCTCAGGCTGTCATTGAAAGGCTGACATCAGAGGATGCCACATGAGCGAACCGCCACCATATCAGATCGACATTCGGGGCCTGCGGAAGCGGCCGAAGGAGCTTGCGCCGGAAACCGAGTCTAGGATCGACGAAGCGGCTGAGGAATTAGGTTTCGTCGAGCGGGAGCCGCGAAAGCGCCGAGGGCGTCCAAAGTCACCACGCACAGGTCAGGTGCATGCCAGGGTCCTGCCCGGATTTTCCGAAGAGATCGCCGCAGAAGCACGACGCAGGGGTGTCCAGCAGGGTGTGCTCATCGAAGAAGCATGGAACCTCTATAAGGAGGATAGGGGAATGTGAGCCGTAAAGACCAGGATTTGCCCGGCCGCAACGTCGTTTGCTGGCGCAACCCCGACCCGCAAGAGAAGTGGAGGAGGAGGGCAGCGATGGAGTAGGCGAAGCCGGAAGTCGGGAGCAAGGAGCGCCGACGCCTGGTACCGCCGCAGCAGCAGAAAAGGGATTCATGATGGCCGACCTTCCCAACCCCCATGACAAGTTCTTCCGCGCGCTGCTCTCCGACCCTGGAGTCGCCCATGACTTCCTGCGCGACCATCTGCCGAACAGCATCGCTGGACGGTTGACCACGGACCCCCCGGAGTTCGTCGAAGGGAGCTTCGTGGACGAGGCGCTGGCCGGAAGCCAGAGCGATCTGCTGATGAAGGTCTGGCTCTCCTCCGGCGGCAGCGCATTCATCTACGTTCTCGGGGAGCACAAGAGCCGACCCGATCCTGGACTCCCGCTTCAGCTGGCCTCGTACATGGTACGCATCTGGAAACGGTACGCAGGAACGTCGCCGTCAAGGCTTCGGTCACTTCCTCCCATCATCCCGATCGTTGTCTATCACGGCGAGGCAGACTGGACCGTGCCTGGGAGTCTGCGCGACATGATCGACGCCGACGATCCGGAACTGGAATTCCTGCCCGGATCGGGTTACGTTTTCCGCAACCTGCGCAGCATGGACCTGGACGCGCTGTCGCGGAACCGGGAGCTTCGGGCCGGCTTCATCACGTTGCGCCAGGAGCCGCCGCCCTTCGTCGTGGCGGAGATCGCGAAGGGGTTGCCGGAAGGCGGCAACCTGAGGCGGCAGGCGCTCGAATACGTTGTCCGGGTCTACGACTTGGAACCGGACGAACTGAAGACGTTGTTGCGGAACGAAGGACATGACGAACTGGAGGCGATTGTGGGAACCATAGCTGAAACACTCCTGGAACAAGGGGAAGCGCGCGGGCTGGCCAAGGGCGAAGCGCGCGGACTGAGCAAAGGAAAGGCCGAGAGCTTGCTTCGACTTGTCAGGAGCAGGTTCGGGGATGTCCCCGATGCCCGTGCCGAGGAGTTGCGGTCGGCGGACGCGGAAACCCTTGACCGCTGGCTTGATGCGTTCCTCGCTGCTGAAAGCCTGGACGAGGTCTTCGAGCCACCCCGGCGTCACTGATCCGCTGGCGTTGCAGGGACGGGAAACCGGTGGCGCCAGGTCCTGGAGGCCCTCGCTGCGGAACGAAGGACACAACCAACTGGAGGCGATTGTGGGAACGATAGCGGAAGCGCTTCTGGAACAAGGGGAAGCGCGCGGGCTGATCAAGGGCAAGGCCAATGCTTTCCTGCTACAGGCCCGGAACAAGTTCGGGGATCTTCCAGCCGCCCGCGCCGACGAGGTGCGATCCGCCGATGCGGCGACCCTCGACCGTTGGCTGGCGGCTCTTGTCGTCGCCGACACGCTCGACGAGGTCTTCGACGTTCGCAGGCCTCACTGACCGGCGGCGTTCCGGAGACAGGACTCCAATGGCGATGCTCTCCGGCCAGTTCCGACCGATCCTCTCGTCACGGCGGATCGCGTCGAGCAGGTTCGGACATTCGCGCGCATCCTTGAAACCGGCCGCCAAGC
>JAPPCV010000039.1 GCA_028824715.1 Boseongicola sp.
CCCGCATCAAGCTGAAGTCGCTTTACCCATCAGTCCAATGAAGTTGAGGTACTAGTCGATATCCCCGAGCGAGAGCTGTTGCAGAGCGACCGTTGAGGCGCAGAGTTCATGGGTGCATGGAAGACAGCCGACGGGCAGGACATCGACACGACGGGAAGTCGAACTCTTGGGCAAGACGTTCATGCGTCTCGAAGGCATCGTGTACCCCTCGCAAGTGCGGCGGGATCACGGATGGCGGGCCCGCATCATCCTCGAACTCGGGTCCGGCTTGAGGTTGACGGGCGGCAAGCGGCCGACGGGCATGTAGAAGGCTCCAGTCTGGTACTGGCATTCCCTGCATTCGCCTGATAGCGACGGGCACGGAAATTCCGTCCCTGAGTGATCTGGAACGCAACTGATGGCACTGCCCACCACTCCCTCATTTCGGCTCGATGGCAAGCGCGCGCTGGTCACGGGAGCGTCGTCCGGCATCGGACAAGCCTGTGCCGCAGCACTCGGTGAGGCCGGTGCGCATGTCGTGGCGGCCGCTCGCCGTGTCGACAAGCTGAAAGAAACCGTCGGCGAAATCGCAGAACACGGGGGCAGTGCCGAGGTGCTCGCGTTCGACCAGGCCGATCTGGACGACATGACGGCCGCACTCATCGCCCAGGCGCCATTCGACATCGTGTTGAACTCGGCCGGGATTGCCCGGCATGGACCGGCCGCGGAAACCATGCCCGAAGACTACGACGCTGTCATGAACGTCAACCTGCGCGGGGCCTACTTTCTCTCGGTGGGTGCGGCAAAGGGCATGATGAAGTCGGGCCGGGGAGGATCGATCATCCACATTTCCTCCCAGATGGGACATGTCGGGGGACAGGAACGCGCGGTCTATTGCGCGACCAAGTTCGGCGTCGAGGGAATGGTCAAGGCAATGGCCATCGAATGGGCGGCGCACAGGATCCGCATCAACACGATCTGTCCGACATTCGTCATGACCGACTTTACGCGCAAGGCATTCGAGGACCCCGAACGGCGCGCCTGGATCATGGACAAGATCAAGCTGGACCGCCCGGCCGAGGTCGAGGACATCATGGGAGCAGCGGTCTATCTGGCCTCCGACGCGTCAGCCATGATTACCGGCACATCCCTTCTCGTCGACGGCGGATGGACGGCAGGTTAGGCAGGGCAGACATCCAATGAAGAGGGAATACCTCAAGAAGGCCACGTTGACCTCGACGTCCGATGCAGCGGATGTACGCGACGCCGTGCAAGGAATGCTCGACGCCATCAGGACAGGCGGAGACGCAACCGCGATGGACTTCGCCGCGAGGTTCGACAGGTACGACGGCAACGTCATCGTCACCCCCGAAGAAATCGAGGCGGCATGTGCGGCAGTGCCTGACCGTCTCAAGGACGACATCCAGTTTGCCCACGACAATGTCCGCCGATTTGCCGAGGCCCAGAAGGACACGCTTCAAGACATGGAACTTGAGGTCGTTCCGGGGCTGGTGGCCGGACAGAGGACCATTCCGGTGAGCGCGGCCGGCTGCTACGTGCCCGGCGGTCGCTACAGCCATGTCGCGAGCGCGATCATGACGGTCACGACCGCAAAGGTCGCCGGATGCGGGCATGTTGTCGCCGCTTCCCCTCCCCGGCCCGAACAGGGGATCGCACCCTCAATAGTCTACGCCGCACACCTTGCCGGCGCTGACACCATTCTTGCCATGGGTGGCGTTCAGGCCGTCGCATCCATGGCCTTCGGGCTGTTCGGGCTGCCAAGGGCAAGCATGCTCGTTGGCCCGGGCAACCAGTTCGTGGCCGAGGCGAAGAGAATTCTGTTCGGAGAGGTCGGAATAGACATGTTTGCCGGCCCAACCGACTCGCTCATCCTCGCGGACACCAATGCGGATCCCGACATCGTGGCGGCCGATCTCGTAGGACAGGCCGAGCACGGCTACAACTCGCCCGTCTGGCTGGTCACGAATGACCGCACGCTCGCAGAAAGGGTGATGGCCATCATTCCGGACCTGATCGCGGCTTTGCCCGAAACCAATCGCGAGAACGCCGAAGCCGCCTGGCGCGACTATGCCGAAATCATCCTTTGCCGGGATCGCGAAGAGATGGCGTCAACCGCAGACGAATACGCGCCAGAACACCTTACAGTGCAGGCGGGCGACACGGACTGGTGGCTCTCGCGCCTGAGATGTTACGGTTCGCTGTTCCTGGGAGAGGAGACCACGGTGGCATTCGGCGACAAGGCTTCCGGGCCGAACCATGTTCTCCCGACTTCGGGGGCCGCGTCCTACACGGGCGGCCTTTCAGTCCACAAGTTCCTGAAGATCGTGACCTGGCAAAGGGCGACGCGCGAAGGATCGAGACCGATAGCCGAAGCAACTGCACGCATCTCACGCCTCGAGGGCATGGAAGGGCATGCTCGAACTGCCGACATCCGGCTGGCCAAATACTTTCCTGGCGTGAATTTCGATCTGGGTGCCGATGACTAGCGGGCTGCAATCGCATGGGATGCCGCGCCGTCCAGAGGCCGGTGTCGAGCCGTGAAGGCGCTCGTCTATACCGGCCCCGAAGCGATCGAGTTTCGAGACGTGCCCGATCCCGTGCCCGGACCCAAGGACGAAACCGTTCGCATTGCGTTCGTCGGCATCTGCGGCAGCGACATGCACGCATATCTCGGCCATGACGAACGGAGGCCTGCACCGTTGATCCTCGGACACGAGGCCGCAGGCATTGTCGAGGACGGGCGCAATGACGGGCTGCGCGTAACGATCAACCCGCTGGTCACCTGCGGTGCCTGCAAGGCCTGCAGGTCCGGGCGCGACAATGTCTGCGCAGACCGCCAGATCATCTCGATGCCGCCGCGCGAAGGCGCCTTCGCCGAACGCGTCGCGATTCCGGGTCAGAACCTCGTCGAAGTGCCTTCGGAAATTCCGTTGCAAAGGGCGGCCCTGGCGGAACCGATGGCATGCGGCTGGCATGCCGCGCGCCTCGGCCTGACCGCCCTCGGTGAAATCCCGGAGAACGCCCTGGTCCTTGGCGGCGGCGCCATCGGACTTGGCGCGGCACTCGCGGCAAGAGCGCAGGGCGTGGCCGGCATCAGGATCGTCGAGCCGCATGCCGGACGCCGCGCCACGCTGGAGCGCTCCGAATTGGACGCCATTCCGCCAGAGGACCTCAACCCGCACGGGTACTTTGATCTCGTGATCGACGGCGTGGGCCAGGCAAGCACGCGCAAGACGGCGTCGGCGCATGTCCGGCCTGGCGGCGTGATCGCGCATGTCGGCCTCGGCGAGGCGGAGGGTGGTCTGGACGTCCGTAGATTGACACTACAGGAAATTACGTTCATCGGCACCTACGCCTACGCGGCACAGGACTTTCGCGACACCGCCATGGCCATCTTCGACGGGCGCCTCGGACCTCTTGACTGGATCGAGATGCGGCCGCTCGCGGACGGTGCCGGCGCGTTTCGGGACATCCGCGCCGGTCGCGTGGACGCGCCCAAGATCATTCTCTGCCCGGAAGGAGGGTTCACGTGAACATTCACCAGCGGATAACCGGCGATCTCGTCGCCGCAGGGATCGGGTTCGTGACGACCGTGCCCTGCAAGCAGCTCGCTGGCGTGATCGAGGAAGTCGACAGGCATCCCGAGATTCTCCACGTTCCTTCCAACAAGGAAGACGAAGGCATGGGCCTTTGCGCCGGGGCGTGGATGGGCGGCCGACGTTCTGCCATAATCATGCAGAACACGGCGCTAGGCGTGACGATCAACACCCTTGCAACGCTGATCCAGTTCTACCGCATGCCGCTGCCGATGTTGATTTCCTATCGCGGAGAGCCTGGCGAACCTGTCGCCTGCCAGGTGGAAATGGCCGTGCATACCAAGGCGCTGCTCGCACAGCTCCACATTCCGGCCTACCACTTCCATCGGCAGGAGGAGGTCGAGGAACTGCCGAAAGTCCTCGACTACACGTTCATGTGCTCCAAGCCGGTCGCAATCCTGACCGATGCGTCGTTCTGGGGAGGATACTGAGTTGATACGGTCCGAAATCCTTCAGGAAATCGCGCCTGTCCTGCGCGACCAGCTTGTCATCTGCAACATCGGCATTCCAAGCCAGGAACTCCACGCCATTGATGACCAGCCGACGAACTTCTACATGCTCGGCACGATGGGGCTGGCGTCGTCCATCGGGTTGGGCCTTGCCCTGGTGCAGCCGAAACCCGTGATCGTGATCGACGGCGACGGCTCGATCCTCACCAATCTCGGAACGTTGCCCACGATAGCGAACAATCCGGCACCCAATTACATTCTCCTCGTGATCGACAACGGCTCTTACGGCTCGACCGGCGACCAGCCGACCTATGCCGGCCGGAAGACGTCGCTCGCCGGCATGGCAAGGGCGGCGGGCTGCGAGCGCGTTGTCGAGTGTCGCGCCGAAGAGACCGGCGACGTGCTCAGCAGAGCACTGGAGGCCGGCGAGGCAACGGTCATCATATGCAAGTGCGAGAGCGGCAACGCGAAGATGCCGGTCATCAACCTGGATCCGGTCACCATTCGCGACCGTTTCATGCGGGCGGCGGCAGCTGATTGATCCTGCCTTCCACGCCCCCGCGCGCCTCAGTTGCCGTAGATGTACCCGGGAAGCCAGGTCGCGATTGCCGGGAAGAGGAACACGATTGCCAGGCCCAAGAGCTGGATCACCATGAACTGCATCATGCCGAGATAGATGTCCTTCAGGTCCCAGCTCGGCACGACGCCCTTCAGGAAATATGCCGATAACGCCACCGGTGGCGACAGCCATGCCGTCTGAAGGCAAACCGCCACGAGAATGGCGAACCAGACCTTGTCCACCTGCATCTCGATCAACAAGGGATAGAGGATCGGCAGGATGATTAGCACGATGGGCACCCATTCCAGGGGCCATCCGAGCAGGAAGATCAGGGCAAGGATCAGGATGACCACCATTGCCGCCGAGAGCTCCCACGAGAGCAGCAATTCCGTGATCATGGTCGGCGTGCCAAGTCGCGAGAAGACTGCGCCGAAGAAATTCGAGGCCGCAACCAGAAAGAGGATCAAAACGGAGATTTCCAGCGTTTTCTTCAATGCGTCGTAGGTGCTCGACCAGGAGAACCTGCGATAGAGCAGCGTGAGCAAGATCGATCCGAACGCCCCCATTCCGGCACCTTCCGTGGGAGTCGCCCACCCCGTAAGGATCGAGCCGAGCGCAAAGGCGATCAGGATGGTCGGCGGCACGAGACCAAGGAAGAACTCCCGCCAGACATGCGACCGGTCACCGGGGATCAGTTCCTCCGGCAAGGGCGGGCCCAGTGACGGGTTCAGCCAGCACCGGACCATCGCGTAAACGAGATAGAGCACCGCCATCATGATGCCGGGGAATATCGCTGCCGCGAAGAGATCGGTCACCGGAATCTCGAGAACCGGTCCCATGACAACGAGCATGATCGAAGGCGGGATGAGAATTCCGAGCGTGCCGCCTGCGGTGATCGTGCCGGAGGCGAGACGGACGTCGTAGCCCGAACGGTTCATCGTCGTTGCCGCCATGATGCCGAGTATGGTGACACTGGCGCCGACGATTCCGGTGGCGGCGCCAAATATCACGCTGACGAACAGGACGGCGACGAAGAGCGATCCTTTCATGCGTGCCAGCATCAGCTGCACGGCCGCGAACAGTCGCTCCATCAGCCCGGCCTGCTCCATCATGAACCCCATGAACACGAACAGCGGCACTGCCGCGAGCGTCTGTTCCATCATCGAGCCGTAGACCTGAAGCGTCATCAGGAAGACAGTGAGCTTGATGCCGATGCCCCAGGCCCCGAAGACGAGCCCGAGGAAGATGAGCGTGAACGATATCGGGAACCCCACGAAAATCGCGAACAGCATCGCCCCGATCATCAGGAGCCCGATTACCTCGTTGGCAATCTCGAACATCAGCGTGGCCACCGTCCGCGCGTCGCCGCATACCACGACTTCAGGATCTCGGAGACGCCCTGGAGCACGAGGAAGAGGACCCCGGCGGCGAGGGCGATCTTCACGGGCCAGACAACCGGCGCCCAAGTGCTGTCCCCGGCGCGCTCGTTCTGCAGGAAGCTCTTTTCGGCGAAACCGTATCCCGCCCACAGAAGGAAGATCATCCCCGGCATGAAAAGCGTGACGTAGAGCAGGAGATCGACCCGACCCTGCGTCTTCACCGAGAAACCGCGGTAGATGAAGTCCGCACGAATATGAAGGCCGCGCATGAGGGCATAGGCGGCGCCAAGCATGAACGACGTGCCGTAAAGCATGCGCGAGATGTCAAATGCCCAGAGCGTGGGCGCGAGGAAGAACTTGCGGGCGATGACCTCGTAGACCATCGCGACGATGATCGGCGCAACCATCAGGCAGACTATCCGGCCCTGCCACTCGGAAATCCAGTCCAGCGCCCAGACGAGCCACCTGGCAAGAGGATGCATGTCGTCCGGAAGGGGTGTGTTCGGCCCTCCGCGAGCCTCTGCCAGCAACTCGTCGCCAGCCTCAAGGTCAATGTCGTCGAGGTCGTTCACCTCTTGCCCTCCCAAGGAGCCTGCCCCTGTCAATCACTTGCGCGCCTCGTCTGCAAGCCTTGTCAATCCCTGCCCGTACCGGAACGGCCCGGCGTTCCATGGTGTCAGGGGGCCGCGACGGGTTCCCGCGGCCCCCGGGGTTTCGCCTACTTGCCAAGAAGCTGGTCGGCGTAGGCCCGTCCCAGGTTCGCGTTCGACGTCTGCGCGCCTGCCCAGAACGGGATCGCGGTCTTCGCGAAATCCTTCTGGGATTGCCAGACCTCTGCGAAGAACTCGTTCTGGGCCGCATTGGTCTCGAGCGCGACGCTCGCAGCGTTCATGTATGCCGGAAAGTAGTCCGCCGGCGTGTCATGCAGCTGCACGCCATGGTCGTTGATGAGGCTGTCAAGCGCCTTGCCGTTCTCGTTGATGCGATAGGCCAGCGACTTCATCAGCGAGGCGTTGGCCGCCACTTCGATCGCCTTCTGCTGCAGCGGAGTCAGCGAATTGAACACGTCCTTGTTGATGTAGAGGTCCGCGTTCACGACAACCTGATGAAGGCCTTGCAGGTAGTAGTGCTTCAGCACCTTCTGGAAGCCGAAGACCGAATCCGGCTTCGGGCAGCACCATTCCGCAGCATCGATGGTGCCCTTCTCGAGCGCCGGGAGGATGTCACCCCCGCCCATGGCGACCGAGGCCACGCCAATGTCCTTGTAGGTCTGGCCTGGAATGCCCGGAGGCGTGCGGAAACGGTACTTGCGGAAATCGTCCATCGACATGATCGGCTCCTTGAACCAGCCAAGGGCCTCGGGACCGACGGGCTGGAGCATGAAGCCCACCACGTTCACGCCCATCTCGTCCCAGAGCTGCTCGTAGAGCTCCTTGCCGCCTGCTGACAGGAACCAGCTCAGAAAGGCGATGTTGTCCATGCCGACCCCGGCGCCAGCAACGGGCGAACCGAAGAGCATGGCGGCCGGATGCTTGCCCGACCAATAGTGCGTCCAGGCAAATCCGCCCTCGATGAGGCCCGCGTCCACCGCGTCCAGCGTTTCCTGCACGCCAACGACGGCGCCGGCGGGCAACACCTCGATCACGACTCCGCCGTCGGTCAACGCCCTTACGTCTTCGGCGAAGTCCTTGAGCATCACGATCTCGTCGGCACTCGACGGGATCACCGATTGAACTCGTATCACTGTTTCGGCGAACGAGGCCTGCGCCATCATCGCCACGCCGACGGCGGCTGCCGCGGCGGTTCTGGTCAGTCTTGGAATTGCGAACATTTTCGTACTCCCATTTTGCATGCCTTCCCGAACTTTCAGAAACCGGTCGCCGAAGGCGGTGCGACCGGGTTGTCTCAACCCCGCTCAATGCCCCTTGCCGAAGTCCATGCCTTCAATCAGGCCCAGCATGGGTCCCACCCCGTAGTTGATGTCGAACACGCCGCGAAACAGCATTTCGCCTGCGACGTAGACCAGCACCAACAGTCCGACCCACGAAATCCATTGATAGCGGGCCAGGATCTTCATGATTATCGTTGCCGCAAACGCCATCAGCAGGATCGCGAGGGCGAGGCCGAAGACCAGGAGCCGCACGTCCCCGTCGGCAATCGCGGCAACCGCCAGCACGTTGTCGAGCGACATGGACACGTCCGCCAGAGTGATCGTCCAAAGCGCCGAGGCGAGGGTGCGCCGTGGCGCGCCCGTGTAGCCGGCATGCGAATCGCCTGCCGCCTCCAGCGCCAGTTCGGCCTTGGCGTCAACATTGCCCCGAATCTCGGAATAGAGTCTCCAGCACACCCAGCAGAGGAGAAGGCCGCCAACGAAGAGAAGCCCCGGAATGCCAAGCAGCGTCGTGGCAATGACCGCAAAGACCACCCGCAGAAGCGCCGCGATCACCATCCCGAACACGATTGCCTTCGCGCGAAGGCCGGGCGAGAGGCCGGCGGCGGCCATGCCGATGATCAACGCGTTGTCGCCGGAGAGAATCAGGTCCGCAATGATGATTGCGCCCACGTCAAAGATCAGCTCCATGTTCATGCCGCCCTGCCCTCGGACACGGCCTGCCCGGTTCGGCCGGTCATGGCGTCTTCAAGAACCATGTCGCTCGCCTTTTCGCCAATCATGATTGTCGGCGCGTTCGTGTTGCCCGACACGATGCTCGGCATGATCGACGCATCAGCCACTCGAAGACCGCCGACCCCGTGCACGCGCAGCCTGGAATCAACAACTGACATTGAGTCGCTGCCCATCTTGCAGGTGCCTGTCGGGTGGTAGATCGTGGTGGACGTGCTGCGCGCCCAGTCGAGAACCGCCTCGTAATCCTCTTCCGCAACCTTCGCTCCGGGCGTGAATTCCCCGGCAATGACCTCGGCAAGCGGACTTTGGCACGCGATCCTGCGTGCGACGCGAATGCCCTCGACGATCGTGTCCTGGTCGGTCCGCGTCGCGAGGTAGTTCGGATGGATCTCCGGGTGGTCCTGCATGTCGGCGGAACGCAGGCGAATCTCGCCGCGACTTTCGGGCCTGAGCTGAAGGACACTCGCGGTGAAGGCATTGAAGCCGTGCGGTTGGTTGATCCTCTCCGACGTGCTGAAGGGCTGGATGTGGAACTGGATGTCCGGCGTGGCGAGTTCGGGTCGGGTCTTGAGGAATGCCGTGCCGAGGCTCGCTGCCATCGTCATGGGGCCGGAACGCGTCGCCGCGTAGCGAAGCGCAATCAGGCACTGCTTCACGAAACTGTTGATCTCGGTGTTGATGGTCGACAGGCTCGTCCTGTAGACCGGGCGGGCCTGAAGATGGTCCTGGAGGTTTTTCCCGACCCCCGGAAGATCCGCCACAACCTTGATTCCCTGCGCGCGAATCTCGTCCGCGGCGCCGATGCCCGAGACCATGAGAATCTGCGGCGAGGCGACGGTGCCCGCCGCAAGAATGACCTCGCGACCTGCCCGGACAGTCATGGGCCGCCCCTTGTGCCGCACCTTGACGCCGGTCACGCGGCGCTCGTCGAAGTCCAGCGCCTCGACAAGGCATTCCGTCAGGACGCTCAGATTGGCACGACGCATGGCCGGCCTGAGATACGCAACGGCCGCAGAGCAGCGCCGACCGTTCCTGAGCGTCAACTGGAAATGGCCGACGCCTTCCTGGGTTGCCCCGTTGTAGTCTGGATTGGCCGGGTAGCCTGCGTTCACGGCCGCCTCGACCCAGCGATCGACGATCTCGCGCTGAACTGCCGAATCCGAAACGCTGAGAGGTCCGTCCCGCCCCCGGAGCGCCGCATCGCCGTTGCCGTAGCTCTCCGACCGCCTGAAGAGTGGAAGGACATCGTCCCAGCCCCAGCCGACATTCCCGAGCTGGCGCCAGTGGTCGTAGTCCTCCGGCTGCCCACGCACGTACAGGAGTCCGTTGATCGAGCTTGATCCGCCAAGAACCTTGCCGCGCGGCCACATGATCGAGCGTCCGTTCAGCCCCGGGTCGGGTTCCGTTCGGTAGCACCAATCCGTACCCGGGTTGCCCATGGTCTTGAAATACCCGACGGGAATGTGGATCCAAGGATTGGTGTCACGACCGCCCGCCTCGAGAAGCGCGACCGAATGCTTGCCGTCTGCGGACAGCTTGTTCGCGATCACGCAGCCAGCCGACCCGGCACCCACGATGACATAGTCGAATTCCACAATGCTCCCCCGAGGACTTGCGCAAATTGTTAAAAAATGAGACAATTTGTCTCATTATTGAATTGCACCATGAAAGTCATGGATTTGCAAGCAAGTCGAACGGAGAAAGACCGGCATGCCGGAGAATGGCGGTCCACGCATTCCCACGAACCTGCGCGCCATGCTCGTTCTTGAAGCCATGGGGCGACAGAGCGGGCCGCTGCCAGCGGCGGAAATCGGGCGGCTCGTCGGGCTGCCTAAACAGACTGCGCACCGGCTTTGCAACACCTTGGTCGAAGAAGGCTACCTTGCACGCGACACAAGGCGCGGTCCCCTGCGCCCCGGGCGTCGGGCGCGCGAAATGGCATCGGGCATCCTGCACATCTCGTCAGGCCACATCGCGAGACACCAGATCCTGAAGTCCGTTGCCGACCAGGTGGGCGAAACGGTGAATTTCGTCATGCCGGAGGATCCGGGCATGAGCTACAAGGACCGCGTCGAGACGAACTGGCCGTTCCGCATCCAGCTGCCTGTGGGCAGCCACGTACCCTTCCACTGCACCGCCAGTGGCAAGACATTCCTGGCCACGCTGCCGGTTGCCGAGCGCCGGAGGGTCCTCGGCGGACTCAGGCTTGATCCCTTGACCAGAAACACGATCACGAAGATCGACGACCTCATGGACGAACTCGCGACGGTTGCCCGACAGGGATACGCGCTCGACAACGAGGAATTCCTTGACGCCATGGTCGCCGTTGCGGTTCCGGTGCGTGATCGATCAGGCCGCTACTTTGCCTCGCTTGCGACACACGGGCCGGTCCAGCGGCTTTCGCTTGAGAAGCTCGTGTCCCTCGCACCTCTCCTTCACGACGCCTCCAGGCGCCTGACCGCCGTGATCTTCGATGTGGGCGAGCGCCGGCATCCGGACGAACGGGGTTCGTCAAGGGACAAGACCAGGGAAAGCTGATGCGGGCAGTGACTGCCGGCATCGGGAAGCCGATCGCCGCCCGAACCGACGATGCGGGCTGGCATCGGGCCCGTCCGTGACGAAACTGCGGGGCGGGCGCTCGTGGACACCCTGGACTCCGGGACCATGGATGCCTGAACCTGCAAGCAGGTGAATGAAAGTTCTGGACAGGCTGTTTCAGGAATGGTGATTTCGCGCCGACAGGTTTCTTGGAGGCATGAAATGAATTCGAACTATCGTATCGTCGTGATCGGGGGCGGCGTCGTCGGCTCCTCCGTTCTCTATCACCTCGCGAAATTCGGCTGGACCGACATCTGTCTCCTTGAGCGTTCGGTCCTGACCGCCGGATCCTCCTGGCATGCGGCAGGCGGGTTCCACGCCCTGAACGCCGATCCGAACATGGCCGCGCTCCAGGCCTACACGATCGACCTGCTGTCGGAGATCGAGAAGGAATCGGGTCAGGACATCGGCATGCACATGACCGGTGGCCTGACCCTTGCCGGAACGCCCGAACGCTGGGAATGGCTGCAGGCCACCTATCGCATCTTCCAGTCGATCGGCATCCACGATTGCGAGCTGGTCACTCCGGAAGAGGCCCGGAAACGCTGCCCGATCATGTCGACGAACGGCGTCCTCGGTGCGATGTGGGCGGACCGCGAGGGCTATCTCGACACGACCGGCACCGTGCATGCCTATGCAGGGGCCGCCCGCAGACGCGGTGCCGAGGTCATCGAGCACACGAAGGTGGAGGAACTGGTCCAGACCGCCGATGGCTGGCAGGTCGTGACCGACAAGGGCACGATCGCCTGCGAGCATGTCGTCAATGCCGCGGGCCTCTGGGCCAAGCAGGTCGGGCGCATGGCAGGGATCGAACTGCCGGTATCGCCGCTCAAGCACCATTATCTCGTCACCGACACGATCCCCGAAGTCGCGGCGTGCGAATTCGAGATGCCGATGACGGTCGATCTCGAGGGCTTCACATACATGCGGCAGGACCAGAACGGCGTCCTGGTGGGCATATACGAGATCGACCACGAGCACTGGGCCATGGATGGCGCACCATGGGACTACGGCATGGATCTCTTCCAGGAACAGCTTGACCGGATCGAGAACGAGGTGACGCTCGGCTTCGAGCGGTATCCGGCCATCCAGGATGTCGGCATCAAGACCTGGGTCAACGGCGCTTTCACGTTCAGCCCGGACGGCAATCCGCTCGTCGGCCCCGTGGCCGGCAAGCCCGGCTACTGGTGCGCCTGCGCGGTCATGGCGGGCTTCCTGCAGGGCGGCGGCGTTGGCAAGACCCTGGCCGAATGGATGATTCACGGCGAGCCGGAGGCCGACGCCTGGTCGATGGATGTCGCGCGCTACGGCGCATTTGCCGAGAACCGCGAATACATCCGCCAGACCACCGGCCAGTTCTATTCGCGCCGTTTCGTCATGTCCTATCCCAACGAACAGCTGCCAGCTGGCCGACCGCTCAAGATGGCGCCTGCGCATGACGCGATGACGCAGGCAGGCTGCCGCTGGGGCGTGAGCTGGGACCTGGAAGCGCCGCTCTACTTCGCGCCGTCCGAGGACTTTGTCGAAAACCTGACCCTCAAGCGCTCGAATGCGCACGACATCGTGGCCGCCGAGTGCAGGAACGTGCGCACGAATGTCGGCATGGTCGATATCACGGGATTCTCGCGCTACGAGGTTACGGGGCCGAACGCCGAGACATGGCTCGACAACCTCTTGGCGTCCAGCCTCCCCGGCCCGGGACAGGCGCGGCTTGCGCCGATGCTGTCCCGAACCGGCCGCCTCAAGGGCGACCTGACATTGCTGAACTGGGGTGACGGGACCTGGTGGATCATGGGATCCTACTACCTCCGCACATGGCACATGCGATGGTTCAAGGATCACCTGACCGACGGCGTCGGCATCCGCGACCTCGGCGAGGAGGTCGCTGGCTTCGCCCTGTCGGGCCCGAATTCGCGGGAGGTGCTGCAGGCGGTCGTGCATGACGACATCGGCGACATGCCCTTCATGGGTTGCGCCAGGCTCGACGTCGGCCTGGCCAGTGCGCGGGTTGCGAGAATCTCGGTGGCCGGCGAACTGGGATATGAAATCAACTGCCGATTTGGCGATCACGTCATGCTGCGGCGCATGCTGCTTGAGGCCGGCAAGGCGACCAGGCTTCGGGAATACGGGTTCAACGCAATGCTGTCGCTCCGGCTCGAGAAGTCGTTCGGCATCTGGTCTGCGGAGTTCCGGCAGGACTACACGCCTGGCGAAACCGGCATGGACCGCTGGATTGCCTGGGACAAGGGCGATTTCATCGGGCGCGCAGCTGCCGTCGCCGAGCGCGACGGAAACGGCCCGAACCGGAAGGTCGTCACACTGGAAGTCGATGCGACGGACGCCGATGCAAGCGGCTACGAACCGGTTTGGCAGGACGGGAACCTGGTCGGATTCGTCACGTCAGGCGGCTATGGCCACACTGTCGGAAAGTCGCTCGCAATGGCCATGATCAATCGTGAAGCTGCGATGGAAGGCGCCGAGCTCTCGGTTCACGTGGTCGGGGCGGAGCGCGCCGCACGGGTTATCCCGCCATCGCCCCATGACCCGGACGGCAAGGCGATGCGCGGCTGATGGCGCGACGAACGCGCCGGTCATCGCCCACGGCCGGAACCCGGCCGAAGCGCGACGTCAACTACAGGGACCTTCGCAACCCGTTCCCGGTCATGGACCTCTTCGCGTCCGAAGAGATCGCCGGCATGCATGCTACGGCCCTGCGCGCGCTGGAGGAACTCGGGATCAAGGTGCTCCTGCCCGAGGCGAGGGAGATCTTCCGGACAGGCGGCGCACGCGTCGTGAACGAGATGGTCCATATTGGCCGCGAAATGGTCGAGGCGGCGCTGGCTTCCGCACCCCGGTCCGTCACCTGCCGTGCCGGCTCGCGCGACCGGGACGTGGTGCTTGAACTGGGGCGGCTGGTGTTTCAGCCGGGCGCCGGCGCGCCGCACGCGACCGACCTTGAACGTGGCCGCCGCCCGGGATCGGCGCGGGACTTTCGCGAACTGATCCAGCTCACGCATCACTACGACGTGCTCCAGATGCTGCCGCCGCTGGTCGAGCCGCAGGACGTGGAGACGCACGTTCGGCACTATTTCACGCTTGAGGTGCAGCTCACGCAGTCCGACAAGTTTCCCTTCGTCTTTTCGCGCGGCACGCCACAGGCCCAGGACAGCTTCGAGATGCTGGCGGGCTTTCGCGGTCTCTCGGACAGCGCCTTTCAGGCCGAGCCCCATTGCTACACAATTGTCAACACGAACAGTCCGCGCACATTGGACATCCCGATGGCACAGGGATTGATCGATTTCGCGCGGAACGGTCAGCTGTCGATCGTCACGCCATTCACGTTGATGGGCGCGATGGCACCGATCACCGTCGCAGGGTCGATCACGCTTTCCCATGCCGAGGCGCTGGCCGCGATCACGCTGACCCAGCTTGCGCGACCGGGTGCTCCAGTCTGCTACGGCACCTTCACGTCGAATGTCGACATGAGATCCGGGTCGCCCGCCTTCGGAACGCCGGCGCATTTCCAGGCGTCGCTGGCGGCAGGGCAGCTCGCTAGATTGACGGGCTTGCCCTGGCGCTCTGCGGCAGGTTCGGCCGCCAACCTAAACGACGTGCAGGCCGCGAACGAGAACCAGTTGGGCCTCTGGGGGTGCCTGCTGGCGGGTGCCACGGTCATCATTCACGCCGCAGGCTGGCTGGAGGGCGGCCTGACCGTGTCCTACGAGAAGCTCGTGACGGACATCGAGATCCTGAACATGATCGCGGAACTCTGCGCAGGCGGTCGGGCCGGAACCGACGAGATCGGTTTCGATGCGCTCGCGGAGGTTGGCCCGAGCGGACATTTCTTCTCAGCAGCCCAGACGATGGCTCGATACCGCACCGAGTTCTACGAGCCCCTGGTCCACGACTACGCGAACTTCGGAACGTGGAACGAACGCGGCGCACAGGATGCCACGGCTCGCGCAACCAAGATCTGGAAAAGGGTTCTCGCGGAGTTCAGCGCCCCAGAAGTTTCGGACGGGCGCATCGAGGAAATGCAGAAATTCATCGCCACGCGCACTGCCGAAGGCGGTGCACCGCCGGCAAGTTGAGGTACGGCGCGCTGCAGGACAAGACCCTCTCCTTGTCGGCGCACCGAACCAATCGGGCGCAGTGAATTCCCGAGTTCACGCTGCGGGCCGGACTTGGCTCAGGAATGCACGGGCGGCAGGTCGACGGACGCGCCGCAATGGCGGGAGACACTCCTCCGAGTAATGTCCGTTCACGTGCAGGAGGTTGATCGTCCCGAGGAACCGGTTGCGGTCATGGACCGGCTGGTTGATCACGGCGCCCAGGCCCAGCGCCTCGATCTTTTCGTGATCGGGAAAGACATCGCGCAGCTCATCGATGCTCGCCGCGAGAAAGGGTTCCCGCCGGTCCAGGACGATGTCCGTCCATCGGTTTGGAATGATGTCCTTCAGGCCGGTCCGGGGATACGCCTCCTCGTCGCTCGTATAGACCCGCTCGGCAGTGCGTGCGACCAGATCGAATCGGGAGCAGGTGAAGAGCTTGACGCCGACCAGCGCTTCGCACATCTCTTCCACGCGTCGGAAGAGGTCGTCTGGCGTCGCCGTGCGCAGCGCGTCGAGATTGTCGAGCAGATCATCCAAAGCACCGCACCTCACGAGGGAACCGGGTCAGGCTCTCCGCACCGTCTTCCGTGATCAAGACGTTGTCCTCGATCCGGACGCCGAGCTCGCCCGACCTGTAGAGACCTGGCTCGATGGTCACCACCATGCCCGCTGCCAGCGGCATCTCGTTTCCAACCATCACGTGCGGCGCCTCATGTACATCGAGCCCCAGGCCGTGTCCGGTCTTGTGCCTGATCATTTCCGCGAAAGGCGATCCGGACAGCACTGCCGTTGTCTCCCTGTCGACGCTGTCGCAAGCTATGCCCGGGCCGACGACCTCCCTGCCCCGGGCATTGGCTGCAAGCACGGTATCGTAAATGGCGCGCGAACTCTCCGGTACGTGCTTGCAGAAAAAGGTTCGGGTGATGTCGGCGTTCATGCCGCCCCACGATGCACCGAAATCGACAAGGAGCGGCTCGCCCGGCGCGACGGTTCTGTTGCCCGGAGTTCCGTGCGGGTCTGCGCTCTTTGGGCCAGAAAGGACGATTGGATCAAAGGCGAAACCCTCCGCTCCCCGCGCGAGCATTGCCTGTTTCAGACGCGCGACAATCTCGACTTCACTATCGCCCGCTCCGGCCATTTCCAGTTGCTCATCCAACGCGGCCTCACTGATCGCGACAGCATGGCGCAGGGCAACGATTTCCTCTCGGTCCTTGCAAATCCGGAGCTTGGCCAATGCTGGCTCGGCATCGACTACCGCGCCTTGCGGCAAGTGCGAGCGGAGCGCCTCGAACTCGAACATGCGCATCCGCATGCCCTCGACCCCGACCGGGCCCGCGAGTGTCGCAGAAAGCTCGCGAAATGCCTCCGCATAGCCCTCGCAATCCTGCCAGAAAAATGTCCTGGCTTCGGGGAAGGCCTCGCGCCACCTTGATCGCTCCAGCTCCGGCATGATCGCGAGAACCCTGCCATCGGCAGTGAGCAAGAGGACCGTCGGCCGCTCCATCAGGTGAAACTCGAGGCCTGTCAGATAGCGGAAATTCGGGCCTGGCACAAAGGCGAGCGCACTGAACCCCGCCTCTCGGGCGAGCAGGGCGGCGCGTGTCCGCCGCTTGGAGAAGTCGGTCACGTCGAGAACTCCCCGACCGCCAGATCAATCCTGTCGCCGAAGGCGGGATGAAGCGATCTGAGAATGACACCGATTTCGTGCCCGACCAGCGCCTTCATCGCGTCGTCGCCAGCATCGGCATCGCCCGAGACCACGGCCTTGATCAGGGCTTCAAGCAGTACGCTCGCCCGTGTTCGTTCCCCGGCATCCAGCTTGGGAAAGTAGAACAGGATCTTGGTGCGCATGCCGGCATCCAGACTGTGCGTGAAATAGCGAATCAAGAATATGTTCCCAGTCAGCCGGGCGAGCGCGCGGTGCAGCTTGAGCGAAGTCCGGAACGCTTGCTCCCAGGCGCCATCGAACATCGCCGTCTCGAATTTCCGGTGCAGCGAAAGCATGGACCCGCGATCGGCGCGCCCGGTGAGCGCTGCAGCGCGCGCCGCCATGCGCGCCAGCACGAGGTGGCTGTCGAAATAATCGCCCGCATTGTTCAGTGTCAGCGGCGCAACGATGCTCGTGCGGTTGGGCAGGAACTGCACCAGCCAATCGCCGTGCAGGAGCAGGAGCGCCTCTCGAATCGGGGTCCGTGACGTCTTGAACCGTCGTGCAAGGGCAACTTCGTCGATCGCCTGGCCCGGCTCGATCCTTAGCCAAAGAATGTCGTCCCGCAACGCTTCGTAGACCAGAAGTGCGCCGCGCCGCTTCTGCTCGGTTGCGGGACTTTCTTCGATATCGAGCATTCTCTGGCTCTCCGAAAGCTGCGGCAAGGCAATTCCATGTTGCATAATGTTTGCATAACGAGTTTGATCGATATCAGCAACCACGCAGAAAGGGAGAGTCATCATGAATAGACGTGCAGCTTTGCTCTTGGCATTGGCGGCGAGCCTTGGCGCACATGCCGGTGCGGTTCATGCCGAGGGGAAGATCGCCTACTTTGCCGCGGCCTCGCAGAACGGCTTCAATCAGGCAACCTATGAAGGTGTGCAGGAAGCGGCGGCAAGACTGGGTTACGAAAGCGAGATTTTCGACGGCCAGTTCGACGCCGCCCTTCAGTACAGCCAGATCGAGGACGTTCTGGCCGGCGGACAGTTCGACGGGATGATCGTCGCGCCGAATGACAGCGTCGGCATTGCGGGCGCATTCGAGCAGGTGATTGCCGCTGGCGTTCCGATCGGCACGGTACTCTTTCCCGTCGGGCCGGAGTTGAACGTGCTGGAGCCGCAGGTCGAGGGCATCACTGTCACCGCGGCCTCTCCGCCGGTACCCGGAGCCACCCATCAGGCCGAACTGGTGGCTGCGCATTGCGCCGACAAGGACCCCTGCAACGTGGTCATAATCATTGGCGCGAAGATCTTCCCGTTCGACAACCTGCGGCTTGAAACCTTCGAAAAGGTGCTTGCGGGCCATGCAAACGTCAACGTCGTCGCGGTCGGCGAGGGCTGGTACGCACCGGATCCGAGCCTGCAGGCGATGACCGACATCCTGCAGGCCAACTCTGACGTGCATGCCGTCCTCTCGAACGCAGACCAGCACCTCGTGGGCGTGGAAATCGCGCTCGAGGCGGCGGGCTACAATCCCGCCGATCTCTATCTCACCGGGGGCGGCGCGGCGCAGATCGCCATCGATGCGATTCGCGAGGGACGCTGGGACGCAACGCTGGCATATTTCCCGAAGACGATGGGCGCGCTTGCAGCCGAACAGGTCATCAATGCCATCGAGGGCAGGCCCGTGACCGATGTGATCAACATGGATACGGCAGGACCTATCGAGGCAATGATCACCTCCGAGATACTCGCCGCGCATCCCGACTTCGTTGCAGAGTGGGAACAGTAGTCCGCAAAGGGAATCCGGCCGGGGCCAGCCGCCCCGGCCGGTTCTGTCGGGAGGACAGGGCGCATGGGAAACAACTACCGCGTTGCCGCCGATATCGGCGGGACGTTCACGGACATTGTCTACCAGGACAGCGAGACCGGCACCTGCGGCGCGGCCAAGGTGCTTTCGACACCGGAGAACCCTGCCCTCGCAGTCCTGACGGGCATCAGCGAGGTCGTCGGCGAGTCTGACTCGATCGGGTTCTTCGTGCACGGCACGACGGTGGGGCTGAACGCCCTGCTTACGCGCTGCGGCGCAAGGGTCGCGCTTGTCACCAACGCGAACTTTCGTGACATTTACACGATCCAGGGCAACGATCGGGGCGAGATCTTCTCCATCCGCTGGAACAAGCCCGCACCCCTTGCTCCTGTGGAACACACCTATACGCTGACTGGACGCATGTCGGCCGAAGGCAAGGAGGTCGATCCGCTGCACCTGCCGGATCTCGACCGGCTCGTCGATGCCGCCGCGACGGAAGGCTACGAGGCGATTGCGATCGCCTTGCTGTTCAGCTTCAAGAACCCGGAGCACGAACTGGATGCGGCCAGGTATCTCCAAGACCGCCTGCCCGGGATCCCGATTGCGCTGTCGCACCGCATCAGTCCGGAATGGCGCGAGTTCGAGCGCATCTCGACCACGGTGATGGACGCCTATCTCGCTCCGGTGGTGCGCCAATATCTCGAAACGCTGATCGAGGCGCTGGCCGACCGCCTGCCTGGCGGCGGGCTGCACGTGATGGAATCGAACGGCGGGGTGATGAGCGCCGGTGCGGCCTGCGAAACACCCTTGCAAACGTTGCTCTCCGGGCCTGTCGGAGGTGCCATTGGCGGCAGGGCGCTTGCGGCGGCAACCGGGCGGGCGAACCTGATCTGCGTCGACATGGGCGGGACTTCCTTTGATGCGAGCCTGATCGTCGACGGTCAGCCGTCGACCTCGAACGAGACCAAGCTCGAAGGGCTGCCCGTGCAGATGTCGGTGGTCGACATCCACGTGATTGGCGCAGGCGGCGGGTCAATCGCCTGGGAAGAAGCCGAGGCAATGCGCGTCGGGCCGCAATCGGCAGGCTCGAAACCCGGCCCGGTCTGCTATGGCCTCGGCGGGACCGAGCCGACGGTGTCTGATGCGAACCTCGTGCTGGGCCGGCTCGACGGTTCGAATTTCGCGGGAGGAAGCATGGCGCTGGACCGCAGCGCAGCACGAGGCGCACTCGCGGCCATGGGGGATCGCTTCGGCATGAGTGCCGAAGGCATGGCACAGGGCGTGGTCGACATCGTCAACTCCAAGATGGCGGACGCGATCCGCACAATCACGGTGCGGCGCGGCATCGATCCTCGCGACTTCTCGCTGGTGGCATTCGGTGGTGCCGGACCTGCCCAGGCGACGGCCCTGGCCGAGGAGCTACGAGTCGGCGAAGTGATCATCCCGGTCCACCCCGGCGCCTTTTCGGCTTGGGGCATGCTTCAGACGGATGTTCGACACGACTTCAAGGAAACGCTCTACGGTTTCTGGGATCGCATGGAGCTTTCGCGCCTCGAGGATGCCTTCGAGGCCCTTGCGGAGCGGGGTCGCGATCACCTGATCGCGGAGGGCATCGCGCCCGACGACATCAGCTTTGAACGTGCGATCGACTTTCGCTACCATGGGCAGGAATACGTTCTGACGATCCCGCTGGCAGACGGTCCTATCGACATGGATTGCGTGCGCAACGGCTTTGACGCCGCCTATGCACGGCAATATGGCCACAACAGCCCGGAAAACCGGGTGGAAATGGCCAATATCCGGCTTGCCGCTCTCGGGCATCTCCCGCGACCCGAGAGTGCTCCGCCGACGCCGCTCGCAACCAAGGCCGCACGGGCGCGGGACGTCTATTTTGACGGGGTGGCGCAGGCAACGCAAATACTCGACCGCAATGCGATCACGACGGACCGCATCGTTCACGGTCCCGCGATCATCGAGGAAGCCACGGCCACGACGTTGTTGCCTCCCACCTGGCAGGCACGTCTGACCGAAGGCGGAAATCTGGTGCTGACAAAGGGAGGCGCGTCATGAGGAAGGCCGATCCAGTGACCACAGAAGTGGTGCGCAATTTCGTGATTTCCTGTGCCGAAGACATGAATGCCTCGCTTTGGCGCTCGGCCCATTCTGCCGTGATATACGAGGGCAAGGATTCGGCTGTGGCGCTGATGGACGAGCAAGGCAACATGCTCGGCCAGTCGACCGGAGTGCCCCTCTTCATCGGTGCAATCGACGTCTGCGTGAACCACGTCAAGGACTATTACGGCGATGACATTTGCGAGGGCGACATCTTCGTGATGAACGACAGCTACATGCAGGGCACGCACTTGCACGACATCACCGCCATCGGACCGATCTTCTTCCATGGCGAGCTTGTGGGCTTCGGTGCAGCCCGGGCGCATTGGAACGATATCGGCGCCATGGATCCGGGCTCGGTCATGGGTTCGATGAACATCTTCCAGGAAGGGCTGAGGCTCGGGCCCACGAGGATCGTGTCGCGAGGCGAACCAATCCGTGAATGGTACGACCACTTTCGGCTGAACACGCGGTTCAAGGACGCCACGATCGGTGATCTCGGCGCCCAGATCGCGGCGATCCGCACCGGCGAACGGCGGCTCGCCCAGCTGCTCGACCGAATCGGGCCCGAAACCTATCGCGCCGCCTGTCATGACATATTCGAGCAAGCGCGCCAGCTTGATCGCGCGGCGATTTCCGCGATCACGGACGGAACATGGTCGCGCGAGGGCTATCTCGACGACGACGGAGTCGGCAAGGAGCCGATCAAGGTTGCGTTGACGCTCACGGTGAGGGGCGAGGAAGTGATCGTCGACCTCACCGGAACCTCCGGTCCGGTGCCGGGCTCGGTCAATTGCGGGGCGAGCCAGACGGAGAGCCTCCTGAGACTGGCCTACAAGACGATGATCAACCCCGACCGGGCCATCACCGGCGGCTCCTTCGAGACAATGAATGTCGTTCTGCCCGAGGACTGCATGTTCAATGCCAGGGAGCCCGCGGCCTGCGAGTGGTATTTCACCGGCCTCGGGCTCCTGGCCGACCTCTTCATCTCCTGCCTCAGCGAGGCCATGCCCGAACGTTCGACCGCGGCGCATTACGGCGACTCGATGGTGGCGGGGTTTTTCTCGGTGGACGAGCGGCGCGGCCAATGGATGTCGATCGAACCGACCGCCGGTGGCTGGGGTGGCCGTGCGGATGGCGACGGGGAAAGCGCGTTGATCAACCTGGTGAACGGTGGATTCCGCAACATTCCCGCCGAGGTGATGGAAACCAAGTTCCCGATTCGCCTCGAAGAGTTCTCCATTCGTCCCGATAGTGGCGGGCCCGGACGCTGGCGTGGTGGCTGTGGCGTAGTGCGCCGCTATCGCGCGCTTGAGGACTGCTTCGGCGCGATCTGGTTCGAACGTTCGCACACGCCGGCCTGGGGCTTGAATGGCGGTGGCGACGGAGCGGGTCCCGAAGTGACGATCACCCAACCCGACGGCAGGCAGGAATCGCTCCTGAAGATGGCGGCACGCGGCCTTGGTGCCGACACGGTCGTGGAGACGAAGACCGGTGGTGGAGGCGGGAACGGCGATCCGATGCAGCGCCCGCACGATGAGGTGGCACGGGACGTGAAGAAAGGGTTCCTTACCCCGAAAGCGGCGTGGCGTGACTACGGGGTCGCGGTCGAGGCGGACGGAACCGTGGATGAGGCTGCATCGTTGCCGCGATGACGCAGGCCGCCCTGACAGCGCAGGGGATCACGGTACGCTTCGGCGACGTCGAAGTGCTTTCGGGCATCGACGTCGAAATCGCCGCCGGGTCGATTCACGGGCTCATCGGCGAGAACGGTGCCGGCAAGTCGACACTTGGCAAGGTGCTGGGCGGGTACTACCAGGCCAGCAGCGGGTCGCTCGCCGTTTTCGGCCAAGGGGTCGGTCGCTGGGATCCGCCGACAGCGCTTGCCCATGGGGTCGCGATCATGCACCAGGAACTGCAGCTGGTGCCTCACCTTACGGTGGCCGAGAACGTGTTCATGGGGCTGGAAGAGCACCGATGGGGCGTCCTGTACCGCAACGAGGCAGAGCGACTCGAAGAAGTGATGCAGTCCAGCGGCCTCAGGCTGGATCCCCACGCGCTCACGGTCGAGTTGCCGATTGCCGACCAACAGAAGATCGAGATACTGCGCGCACTGGCACGCGAGGCGCAGGTGATCATCATGGACGAGCCCACTTCGTCGCTCTCCAGCGAGGAAATCGAGCAACTTCATCGGATCATGGCGCAACTGCGCGAAGAAGGGCGCACCGTCATCTACGTGAGTCACTTTCTCGATCATGTGCTCGAGGTCTGCGACCGCATTACGGTGCTTCGTGACGGCCGGCATGTCATGACCGAGAGCAGCACGGGACTGGGCAGGCAGGACCTGGTCAGCGCGATGCTGGGCATGCAAAGGACCGAAACGCTCTACCCGCCGAAGCGCAAGGCAGTTTCGGAGCTTGCGCTTTCGGTGCGGAACCTCAAGGGCAACGGGGTCGACGTGGAGGCGCTCGACATTCGCGCCGGCGAGATCATGGGACTGATCGGGCTCGTGGGCTCCGGCCGTTCCGAGATTGCGCGTGCAATCATTGGCGCGGACCGCGCGACAGGGGACATCGCGTTTCTTGGCCGCAGGCTCGACCACACGATCCGCGCCGCGACCGAGGCCGGGATCGTCATGGTTCCCGAGGACAGGCGGAGGCAGGGGCTGGTAATGAGCATGCCGGTGCGCGCCAACATCATCCTGCCTCATCTGCGACGATTCGCCCGGTTCGGCGTCATGGCGACGCGGCGCGAGCGGCGGCGCGCGCGTGAACTGATTGACAGGTTCAGCGTGCGTCCCGCGATAATCGATGGCGATGTGTCACGTTACTCTGGCGGCAATCAGCAGAAGGTGCTGCTGGCCAAGTGGCTGGAGGGCGATCCGAAACTGGTGATTCTTGACGAGCCCTCGCGTGGTGTGGACGTCGGCGCGCGCGAGACGATCCATGCAGCCATCTGCGAACTGGCGGCGAGCGGCAGTGCGGTACTGTTGATCTCGTCGGAAATCGAGGAGGTCCTCGGCCTCGCGCACCGCGCCTGGCTGGTTGATCGCGGACGCCTCGTGCAGGAAATCGACCCCGATGCCGTGTCCGAGAGCGAAATCCTGGCCGCGCTCTTCCGGCATCAAGGCCTTGAGGGAGTCTCGACATGACCCGCGCGCAGGTGCTCAGGTTCTTGCAGACCTATGCCGTTCTCATCCTGATCGTCGCGCTCATGGTCGCGCTTACGATCCTGTCCGACAGCTTTCTGACCCTGCGCAACCTCCTCAACATCCTGAACCAGAACGCCCCGCTGGCGATCATGGCATCAGCCATGACATTGGTGATAATCGTGGGCGGCTTCGACCTCTCGGTCGGTGCGATCTTTGCCGTGGGTTCGGTCACGTCCGCATGGATCGCGCTCCATGTCGATCCTTATCTGGGGCTTCTTCTCGCACCGCTGATCGGTCTGGTGCTCGGCGTGGTGAACGGCATGGTGATCACCCGGCTCAACGTGCACTCCTTCCTCGCCACCATCGCAACAAGCCTGATCTTCAAGGGTGTCGCGATCGTCATTTCCGACGGGCGCCTGATCTCGGTGCGCATCGATTCGTACATCTGGCTCGGTCGAGGGAAGTTCCTTGGCGTGTTCAACTCGATCTGGATCATGGTTACCTTCGCACTCATTCTCACCTTCCTTCTGACCCGCACCACCTTTGGCCGCCGCATTTTCTCCGTGGGCGGCAACGAAGAGGCCGCAATCCTTTCAGGCATCCGCACCCACCGGATCAAGATCGCCACCTTTGCGCTTGCAGGACTTGCCGCAGGTCTCGCCTCGATCATCACGACGAGCAGGGTGGCCTTGGGCCAGGCCTCCGCGGGCCAGGGGATGGAACTGCAGGCCATTGCCGCAGTGATTCTCGGCGGCACCAGCATCTATGGCGGTCAGGGCGCCGTCTGGCGTTCGCTGGCCGGAGTCTTCCTGCTTGCGCTCATCAACAACGGCTTCAACATCCTGAATGCGGATCCCTTCTTCCGTGACCTGACCACGGGGCTGGTCATCCTCGCCGCCATCGGCGTGAGCGCAATCGGCCAGGCGCGTCGCTGATACCCGGATGTCGCCGTCGGTGAGATTGCCCGGCCCTCGCAACGGGACGCGCCCGCGGGCATCGGCGAGACGCTCAGGCAATCTCGCGCATGTGTAGCGTCAGGACGCGAAGGGTCCCGCCAGACGGTGCGGCAGAGCCGAAACCAGGAGCGGCAAGATCACCAATCATGGCTGCTGCGCCTGGATCCTTTCGGGTTCAAAAGAAGCCTTTGCGGGGCTTGCTGCGGAGTCGCCAGGATTCTGGATGGAGGCGTCACCCCGGCCGGCGAACTTCAACCTCCCGCGTGGCCATTGGCCTTTGCGATGACCGATGGCCTGCGGTACTCTTTGACCATGCCACCGACGACAGCCTTGCCGACCCGGACAAGGCCGTATTGGCATCGGGCAGATGCCGGTCCAGCCCTGACGGAGAATTGACGTGAGCCGCGACAAGATCCGAACATCCTGCCTGACCGAGGAGTCGGCGCTGGTGCGCAGCCTGGTCGAGGCGGCCGCGCTTGACGCCAGCGACCGGGCCGCCATCGGCAGGCATGCGGCTCGCCTCGTCGACAAAGTGCGCGCCAGCGGCCAGGCGGGCAGGATGGAGGCCTTCCTGGCCGAATACGGGCTCTCGACCAAAGAGGGCGTCGCACTCATGTGCCTTGCTGAAGCGATGCTTCGGGTGCCGGACGCACGGACGGTCGACGAACTGATCCGCGACAAGATCACGCCCCATGACTGGGCGGCACATATCGGCGATTCCGGCTCCATCCTTGTCAATGCCTCGACATGGGCCCTGATGCTGACGGGCCGGGTTCTTGATGATGACGGCGAAGGCGTTGCCGGCACGCTCCACGGCCTCGTACGTCGATTGGGCGAACCCGTGGTTCGAACCGCGGTCGGGCACGCCATGGCGGAAATGGGCACGCAGTTCGTTCTTGGCGAGACCATCGAGAGAGCCATCGAACGCGGTGCGACGGTGTCGGACCAAGGCTGCACCTATTCCTTCGACATGCTGGGCGAAGCTGCCCGCACGGAGCGCGACGCCGAGCGCTACGGTGCAGCCTACGAAGCGGCAGTTTCCGCGATTGCACGTGAGGCCAGGGCCGCAGACGTCCGCGACAATCCGGGAGTATCCGTAAAGCTGTCGGCGCTTCATCCAAGATATGAGCGAAGCCAGGCGAAGACGATGTTGCCCGAGATGGCCGAACGCCTCCTGCCGCTGGCGTTGGCAGCGGCGAATGCGGGCATCGGTCTCAACATCGACGCGGAGGAGGCAGATCGACTGGATCTCTCGCTCGACGTGGCCGAATGCGTGCTTGCCAATCCTGGACTCGCGGCCTGGGACGGATTCGGCGTGGTCGTGCAGGCCTACGGGCGCCGTGCAATGCCGACCATCGAGTGGCTCTACGACCTTGCAGCCAGACTGGACCGACGGATCATGGTCCGGCTCGTCAAGGGCGCCTATTGGGATACCGAAATCAAGCGTGCCCAGGTGCTCGGGCTGAAGGACTATCCGGTCTTCACCCGGAAGGCGCATACCGACATCAGCTTTCTGGCGGGTGCGCGACGGCTCCTTGCCATGAAAGACCGGATCTACCCGCAGTTTGCGACCCACAATGCCCATTCTGTCGCCGCAGTCCTGCACATGGCCAACGGAGATCGGTCTTCGTTCGAGTTCCAGAGACTTCACGGAATGGGCGACGCGCTTCACGAGGTGATACGACGTTCCGAGGGCACGCGCTGCCGCATCTATGCGCCGGTCGGCACTCACAAGGATCTGCTGGCATACCTGGTCCGGCGGCTTCTGGAGAACGGGGCGAATTCCTCGTTCGTCCATCAGATTGTAGATTCCTCGGTCACTGCTGAAGAAATCGCCCGCGACCCGGTCGCCGCGGCCGAAACGGGCGGATTTGCCCCGAACCCAGCCATACCTCTACCGTCGGACATCTACGCGCCTCGCCTGAACAGCAAGGGCTGGGACATTGCGGACCCGCTTGATCTCGCCATGATCGACGCAGGACGAAAGCCGTACCTGGCTCCCTTCCAATGGCGCGCCGAGCCGCAATCGCCATGCACTCACGACGGTCAGGGACGCGACGTCATCAATCCTGCCGACCCGAATGACGTGGTCGGAAAAGTTGTCGAAACGCATCCCGACCGTGCCGTCGAATCCGTGACGGTCGCAATCAATGCACAACCGGATTGGGAGTCCTTGGGAGCACCCAAGCGCGCGGAAATCCTGCGCCGGATCTCCGGCCTTTACGAGGCCAATGCCGCCGAGATCTTCGCCCTTCTTGCTCGCGAGGCCGGGAAGACGCTCATCGACGCGGTGGCTGAGACTCGTGAGGCCGTGGACTTCCTGCGGTACTATGCCGACGAGGCCGAACGGGCGGGGGACAGCGGCGCGGCGCGCGGCGTCATTGCTTGCATCAGCCCGTGGAATTTCCCCCTTGCCATTTTCACGGGCCAGATCGCGGCGTCGCTTGCCGCCGGCAATGCTGTCATTGCAAAACCCGCTGAGCAGACGCCGCTGATAGCGTCGCGCGCAACGGCCTGGATGCGCGAGGCCGGCGTGCCGGACGGCGTAGTCCAGTTCCTGCCTGGCGAAGGTTCCGGAATTGGCGCCGCCCTGATCGCAGATTCCCGGATCGGCGGCGTCTGCTTCACGGGTTCGACCGACACCGCGCATGTCATCAACCGCCAACTGGCCGAGACTGCGCCCGACTCCCTGCTGATCGCCGAAACGGGCGGCATGAACGCGATGATCGTTGACTCCACCGCGCTGCTCGAGCAGGCCACACGCGACATCGTCCGCAGCGCCTTTCAGTCATCCGGGCAACGCTGTTCATCGCTCCGGGCGCTCTACGTGCAGACGGACATCGAGGCCGAACTCGTCCGGATGCTCGAAGGCGCGATCGACACGCTCGTGATCGGCGATCCGAGGCGGATCGAGACCGACATCGGACCGGTCATCGACGCCGAAGCCCACGAGGACATCACTGCCTACATCGATGCGCAGGCCGCGGCGGGCCGGGTCATCAAGCGGATGCCGGTTCCGGCGAGCGGGTTCTTTGTTCCGCCAACTTTGATACGCGTCGACGGAATCGAGGATGTCGAGCGCGAGGTGTTCGGGCCCGTCCTGCATCTGGCGCCCTTTGAGGGCGACCAGATCGACCACGTAATCGACAGGACAAACGCCAAGGGCTTCGGACTCACCTTCGGGCTTCATTCGCGGATCGACCGTCGCGTCCAGCGAATTCTGGATCGCATCAACGTCGGAAACGTTTACGTGAACAGGGACCAGGTGGGCGCCGTCGTCGGTTCACAGCCCTTTGGCGGGCACGGACTTTCGGGAACCGGTCCCAAGGCGGGCGGACCGAACTATCTGTCGCGACTGCACATCGGGCCCCGGAATCCCTGCGAGGTGCGCTGTCCGGGCAGCCCCGTTGGTGCGGGAGAGATCAGGGAGGCGATCGAGCACCTCGCATCCGAACCTGTCCCGAAATCCGCTGAACGCATGGAACTCATTCGCGCGTCGCTACGAGAAGGCTCCACGGCCAGCGTGTCCGCGAAGGCAGCCGTCGCCGCCGGGCCTTTCGACTTGCCGGGACCAACCGGGGAATCCAACCAGCTGGAACTTCGGCCAAAGGGGACGATTCTCTGCCTCGGCCCGGATGCCGGAGCAATCCTTGCCCAGGCAGTTCAGGCACTCGCGACCGGAAACCGGGTCGTGGTCGTTTCCGAGACCGGACTCCAGGCACTGAAGCGCCTTTCCGGCTCGGGTCTGCCGATGCGGGTTCTTCAAGGCGGCGTCGAGAATCTTGCGCCCCTTGGCTCCCTGCCGATTGACGCCGTTGCCGTTGCCTCGATGCCGGACGATGCCAGGTTCGAATTGCGAAAGGCACTCGCGGCACGTGACGGTCCCATTGTCCAGCTCATCACCGAACTGAACGATCCGGTCGCGTTCTGCAACGAACGCAGCATTTGCATCGACACGACCGCCAGCGGCGGCAACGCGGCGCTCCTGGCCGAATCCGATCCGTGACCGGCGCAAACCGCTCAATGCGGGCCCACGCGAGCTCGGGCAATCCTCAGGGTTCCGGCCAACCTGCCCGGATCCTGCATCGGCAGGCGCATCCACCGCCATCGCCAGACCCGCACGGCGACCAAATGCGCAAGATGACTCATCCAGCCGAAGGACGGCCTACTCGCAGACGACCCCGTCGCCGTCGCCGTCCGTCATGAAGCGATAGGCGGGATGGCCGCGGGGCACAGGCGCGATGCCGTGCCGCCTTGCCTCCGCGCAGGTGATGTGCCCGTTTCCATTGTCATCGTACAGGCCGAGCGCATCGACCGTGCCACCGGAAATTCCGGTCCGTTGCACGGCTGGTTTCCCGGACGTTGGTACCGTCTCTCCGCGCGCCTCGCAGACGATTCCGTCGCCGTCGCCGTCCGTCATGAATCGGTAGGCGGGATGGTCGCGGGGGACAGGCGCGATGCCGTGCCGCCTTGCCTCCGCGCAGGTGATGTGCCCGTTTCCATTGTCATCGTACAGGCCGAGCGCATCGACCGTGCCACCGGAAATTCCGGTCCGTTGCACGGCTGGTTTCCCGGACGTTGGTACCGTCTCTCCGCGCGCCTCGCAGACGATTCCGTCGCCGTCGCCGTCCGTCATGAATCGGTAGGCGGGATGGTCGCGGGGGACAGGCGCGATGCCGTGCCGCCTTGCCTCCGCGCAGGTGATGTGCCCGTTTCCATTGTCATCGTACAGGCCGAGCGCGTCGACCGTGCCACCGGAACTCCCGGGCTTTTGCGCGGCAGTTTTCTTTTCTGCCGGTACGACTTCTCCGTCCACAAACACCAATTCGGTGGACAAGCAACCTGAGAGCACTTGCTCAAGCGCCGCCGCCTCTCTCATGTCTACAGTAAGGTCGTACTTGAGCTTGACGGCAACGACCCGGCCGGCAAACCAGCAAACGTTCCTTGGCGGCAGCCATTCCCCGGCGTCATAGCCGCATTTGCCTCCGTGGCCACAGCGGTTCACTTTCGGGGCGGCGAGGGTCAGGTTGAGCAGGTCCCCGGAAAATCGTCGACGGGTTGCAGGTTCGGCTGCACAGAGCCCGCTGTCATGCGCCTCGGAAACGGCGACGATGTGCTCGACATCGGTCTGTCGTCCACTGGCAAAGTAGCGACCGGTGTAGGGTCCGTAAACGCGACCGTCCATTGATGCGATGACAGCTGCCTCCACCGATCCTGAATAGGGATAGTCTCGACGAGCATAGGGCGTGCAGCGAGATTCCTGCGATACCGTCAGGCCCCGCCAACTTTCGCCAATCGCCTGCGCCGAAGCGGCGTCCCACAGCAATCCCGGCCCTGCGACCGGGACGGCAGCGAGGGCCGCGAACACGGCATGGCGCATGCGAAGCAACTGCGTTGCGACGCCACGAATCGCAGTTCCCCACCGTCCGGCAGCAAAGGACCGGGCATTCGGACCTGCATGATCGCTTCGACGAGTGTCAGGGTTCGGAGACCATTCCTCGAACAGCAACCTGCGAAGATGCTTCGTCACGACTTCGCCTGCGCATTCATCTGCTGCTTCCCTGGATGAGGACGGCACCGAAGCCCGGCGGCGCGCCAGATCGTGCAAACCTGTGTATTGGATTTCGATGGTCGGCATTCCCGGTGAATCTGAACGCTTGTTCGCCATTGAATAGATGATCTCCCTGCGCGCGGCAAATGACCACGAAAGCGCGTTCGACGACGATTTGAGCCCGGCCAGAAGAGACACGCAGGATCTGCCGGCCACGGGTCCGGAAGGAAGCGGTCTTCGGCGGAAGTTGCAATGCAAGAGATTCTCGAAGTTCCAGAACGACAGCCTGGCGACGCGTCGAATGCGTATCGAAGCACCAGCGTGGCAGTGCCAATCGTCCTGTCGCCCAAGGGAGTGTCCGCACAGTTCACTTGCGCATCGAGCGACCTTGTCGGCAGCAATCGCATCCAACGCACATCCAGCCGGGAACTGGTCCAGCGATTGGGTCGAGGCAAGGGATTCCATATCCGACAGGAGCATGATACCGTCCTCCTAGCCGCGACGTGGCCGCGCTCTGACGTGGCGGCGCATACTACGGCAACGGCCTCCACGAAAGCTGACGCGCATGGCTCCCAACATCCAGCTGACTGGCATCTCCGGAATCCTCGTCACCCCGTTTGACGCGGAGGGCAACATTGCCGCCGACCGGCTCGCGCCCGTTGTGGACCGGGCAGTCGCGGCGGGCATCCACGCCCTGACAATCAATGGGAACACGAGCGAATTCTACGGTCTGACGCTTAACGAGGCATTGACAATGGTGGATGCCGCCGCTGCAACGATCAACAGGCGTGCGCCCTTGATCGGCGGAGTCGGGCGTTCGGTGCACGAGGCCTGCGCGCTGGCTCGCGCTTCCGTTGCGGCAGGTGCAGCAGCGATCATGGTCCACCAACCGCCCGATCCGTTCGTCTCGCCAAGGGGCCTGAAGGACTACGTCGCGCATGTGTCGGACTCTGCCCAAGGCACTCCAGTCCTGCTCTACCTTCGCAACGACGGCATCGGCACACGCACGATTGCGGACCTTTGCAAAGTCGATAACGTTGTTGGCGTAAAGTGGGCAACACCCTCGCCCGAGAAGCTGGCCCAGGCCATGGCCGCCTCGCCGGATCACATCGCCTGGGTCTGCGGATTGGCCGAGATCTGGGCTCCGCAATTCTACGCGGTCGGGGTCCGCGGTTTCACGTCAGGCCTCATAAATGTCTGGCCGGAACGTTCTGCCGAGATTCACGCAGCGCTTGATGCAGGGAATCTCGACAAGGCGGCGAACCTCATTGACAGCATTCGGGCCTTCGAAGAGCTCCGCGCGGAGGAAATGGGCGGCACGAACGTTTCGATCGTGAAAACCGCCTTGGCCCTGATGGGCGAGGATTGCGGGCCGACGCGTCCACCGTCGTCCTGGCCGCTTTCCGAGGCGCAGGAATCGCGACTTCGTGAATTCCTGAACGAGCATTGCATCGACTCTCGCGCGGATTGCTGACGATCGCCCGAACCTGATCGGCTTCATGGATGCTGGCAGGACATCGACACGGTCAGGCGCATCCCCGCGGCGCCTGGAGACCGGCTGGCATGGCTCTCTGTGTCCGGCGCGCAGCGCAGAGAAACACCTGAGGAGGATCGCTCCCGAACTCGTGCCGCTTTTCCTGAAAGCGCGAGCAGTTCCAAGTTGCCAATGACAGATGCAAGCGGCCGCCGAGCATCATGAACTCGCCGATGCCAGGTTCGATGTGCACCGTCGCGTGATTTTCAGGCCCGCTTAGGTCTCAAAAGTCCACTTCGTGACTTGTCGCCAGTCCTGGTCAGGACGCAACGTGATGTCGGGAAATCCCGGTTCGTGCGGCGCGTTGGGCCAGAACTGCGCTTCGAGAGCAAGGCCGCAATACGGAACCGGTGCAAACCCGTCGTTTGTGCGCCGGTCCGGATAGCCAAGTATGTGCCCGTCGAAGACCTGAAGGCCGGGCTCGGTGCTTGCCATCACCATCATGGCGTCGGGACCGGTCAGGCGCGCAACCTCCCTGAGGGGCTGGCGGGAATCGGACAGGCAGAAATTCGTGTCAAGAAGGCCGTCGGCGCCGTCCCTCAATGTGCGGCCGCCGCGGTAGTCGAAGCGCGTGTCGGCCACATCCGCAATCTCGCCCGTCGGAATCGTGGTTTCTGGATCGCCAGGCAGATACCGGTCTGCGTGAACCTGCAACACGTGACCTCCGGTCGTGGACGCTTCACCCAGACGCCAGTAGCTGTGGTTTGCGAGATTCAGGATCGTCGGGGCGTCGGTCCTTGCCGTGAGCGTGAGGGACAGGCTCCGGCCTGCCGTTTCGAATCTCGCCTCGACGCGACGTGTGCCGGGGAACCCGCCTTCCCCGTCGGGCGCCACGAGCACGAGCGTCGCGTGACGGTCGGAATGATCCACCAGGTCCCAGACCCTCTTGTGAAACGCGCCCCCGCCGCCATGGAGAGTGTGGGCATTCAGGAAGTTCTTCTCAAAGCGGTACTCGATGCCGTCTATCCTGGCACGGGCGCCTGCAATGCGGTTTGCGACCGGGCCCATGATCGTTCCGCAATGACCGAGCGGCCCCTCATATGCCGAGATGTCCGGACTCCCGACGGTCAGGCTGTGCTTCAGGCCTTCAAGTCGGACATCCTGCAGCGCGCCACCGAACGTGGTGACACGTGCCACGAGCGGGCCGTCCTGAAGAGTCACGCGATGAACCTCCCGGCCCGAAGCGGTGATGCCGAATTTCTCAATCATGGTGACAACTTGTGCATCCTGGCAGACGGAGCCGCAAGTCCGTCAACTGTCCCGCCTTGTCGCAATCAGGAGCGTCCGAACCAACGCATGACGCATTCTGGCCACGTCTTTCTGCGACAGTGCCCATGGGCCTTAGGCAATGACCGGCGACCCGGAATCTCCTGGATGAATTGCAACGACCGGATTCCCGGACAAGTCGCCCGCTTGCGTCATCAACCAGTCGCATGCCGCCTGGGCCGCCGAGGCCGCCTTGAGGATCGCGCGATGATCCGATTTCAGGATCCTGATCCACTCCTTCAGGTAGGCTGCGTTCTCATCGAAGCGGGGCTCAATGCCGAGCAATGCTCCCGCCATGGCCGAGCCAAGTTCGGCTACGAGCTCTTCGTGCGCATAACGCGTGTCGCTGAATGCCTCGCCCAAGCGCCGGTCGAGCCGATGCGGGGCCCCGGTCGCATGAATCGTCTCATGCAGGAGCACGCCGGCGTAGGTGGCGCCGTCCTTGAAACAGTCCTCGGGCGGCATGTGGATCACGTCACGGGCAACATCATAGAATGCGCGAGGCGCCCCGGAAGTCTCGAGTCCAACGTCCAGCCGCCGGAACCATGCCATCAGGGCGGGGTCAATGCCTGCTCCTGAGACCTTCGGCCGATCAGCCGATGCGCGAAACTGATCGTCCAAGCCATCAATCTGGTCGAGGTTGAAGACTCGATATGATCGCAAGTATCCGTAACTTGTCGGCTCCTCACCCGGAATTTCACTTTCGCGCACCACGGTACCGACCTTTATCACCGTCGTGCCGCGCTCGCCCCTGCGCACCTGTCCGCCGCGTGCCGCTGCCTGACGATAGGTCATCCAGAACGGCGCCGAGTATCCCATGGCAATTGCCTTGCGCCAGAGCATGACCACGTTTATTCCGCGGTATGGCGTGCCACAGACCCGAAGCGGCAACTGGGCCGCACCGCCCCCGGGTTTCCAGGGGCTACGCCATGGCGGGGAGCCTTGTGTCAGGGCATCGACAATTGCCTCGGTCACATAGCCGCAAATCTCGCGCGTCCTGCTGACCGTTCCTGGCGTCTTCCTCGACTTGCCGCTTCCCTTGTGCCCGCCGGAAGCGGCCGCGCCTCCCTCGACCCCAGGACTTGCCGCGGACCTGGAGTCCCTTGCGATACGCCACACTGCCGGTTCGACCGCATCGTCACCTTCCTGGAACGGCCCCCTGAAATTGAGCCGGATCGACTTGCACTTGCGCCTGGGCCGATTCCGCCGGGGACCGACTCCGGACGTTCTGGTCTGCAGATCCATCGTTAACAACGCTCCAGGATTGGCTTGACATTCGCACTATGGAACATATTATGAACATCTTCAAGCAAGGAACAGAACATAAATCGAACAAAACGTATCTTGAAACCGCCTTAATTGAGATTGCAGAGGAGGCATTCGACAATGACCGAGAACCCTGGTGCCCCAAACGGGGACATCCGCCCAAGGACTCCTGCGGCTGCGGACTGGGCCGAAAGGGAGCGCAAGGCGGAAGAGGCGCGGCAAAGGGAACGTGTCGAGTTGCGGGACCTGTTGCGCGCCAAGGGCGTGGAGAGGATCGAAGCCGGCTACGACGGCTACGGCGATTCTGGCAATGTAAATCAGGTCACCGTGTCGCCGACGGATGCCGAGGTCAAGGAACTGGCCACCAGGCTTGCAGACTTCATTTGGACGATCGCGTACAACCTGAATCCGGGATTCGAAATCGACCACGGTGGCGAAGGCACGCTAACGTGGGACATTGGCAGGGACCGGATCGACGTCAGTCACGTCGCGTTCATCTACGAGAGCCTTGAATCGGTCCACGAGGACGTCTGAGATGGCTCATCCCAATCACCATGCCGAAAGTTCCGCGCGCAAGTTCGGTGGGGTGCCTTGTGACTACCATGCGATTCATGACTGGTTCGATGCGTCGAAGGCGCATGAAGCGCTTCCGGTACACCGCGCCCTGAGGCATCACAGCCACGGGATCTTTGAGGCGCAGCAGATATTCGGCCGCTCGCTCGTCAATTCCGACGGGCGAGAGGTGCCCGTGCGCTTTGTAGCGGAACAGCATGTCCGTGAAGATTGTCGGCGAATTCCCTCTGTCTCGGATTGGTTGAGGTGCATCCCCGTCGCATCATGGATGGTGAACGGAGTGATCCTTCCGGATTCAGAGCCGGTGGCTCCCGACAATCAGGCGGATTGGCGTGCGTCCGTAGCCGCCGGGCAAACGATCCTGGGATTTGCAGACTGGCTGGCTGATCGCGAGGCACGGGAACGAACCGTCGCGGCCCGGATCGGATCGTAGCGTCAGCGTGCCTGAAGGAAGGGCAATGAAGGGGACTCATATACGAGAATCCCAATTTCCTCGTGACGCCGCCGCAGACTCCGTTACAGTAGAATCCCAAAAAAGACAGAGATTCGGAATGGCACTGCAGGCACCGGGAAGATCGCACCGCAAGGGACTCAGCAACAGGCAGCTGATGAAGATGTTTCCGACAGAGGACACCGCTCGCGAGTGGCTGGAGTCCGAAATATGGCCTGATGGCCCTTATTGTCCGCACTGCGGCAGCTTCAACGTGCAGTCCGGCATCAAGCATAGCAGCATGACCCACCGTTGCCGGGACTGTCCCAATCGACCGCAGTTCAGCGTCAAGTCCGGCACGGTGATGAAGGGAACCAAGCTGGAATGCCGGGATTGGGCTATCGCCGTCCATTTGCTGACGACGAACCTGAAAGGCGTATCCAGCATGAAATTGCACCGGGAACTGGAAATCACGCAGAAGTCTGCGTGGCACCTGATGCACCGCCTGCGCAAGACCTTCGAGACTACCGGAACGATTTTCGGCGGGCCGGTTGAAGCCGATGAGACTTACATCGGCGGTCTTGAGAAGAACAAGCACAAGGCAAAGAAGCTGAACGCCGGACGGGGTGGCGCGGGCAAGGCGATCGTTGCCGGCGTGAAGGATCGGGAGACCAATCAGGTCGTCGCCAAGGTGGTCCCGGATACGGCCGCCAGGACGCTTCAGGGCTTCGTGGAAGGCCACGCAGAGGAAACCGCGCAGGTGGTCGGTCTGGTGGTCTACACCGATACGGGCGGCCGCTACGTGGGCATGGACAGGGCGCACGAGAGCGTGAATCACAGTGTAGGGGAGTATTTGCGGGACATCGCACACACGAACGGCATTGAATCCTTCTGGGCGACGATGGAACGCGCCCATAGAGGCGTATATCTCAAGTTCAGCAAGAAGCACTTGCAACGGTATGTCGATGAGTTCTCCGGACGGCAAAACGCTCGGAGCGCGGACACGCTGGTGCAGATGCGCGGCATTGTCTCCGGGATGGCCGGCAAGGAACTGCGCTACGAGGACCTCACGGCAGACTGCGGCCTGGCTTCGGGAGCGTGGTCATGAGCGAGACGCTGCAAGCCATGCCATTCGACGCCATTGGAGACATTGCGCCCAGCCTGGCAGTGAAGGACGATCCGGTTTACGCCCCAATCAGCAGCGTATGGGAAGGGAGCGACGGCGAACTCTTGGAAAGGATGCTTGGATTCTATCCGTCCATTCCGCCTGAGCCCATACTGGATTCGACGTTCAACCGCGGCAGATTCTGGAAGGGTTCCGATCGCCGCGTCGTTTCCATGGACATCAATCCGAAATTCAACCCCATGATCCTTGGAGACAACCGGAAGATGGAAGGCGTTCCGGACTCCTCCTTTGGCGTGGTCGTTTACGACCCGCCGCACGTCGGCCCGCAAGGACGCGACAAAAGCGGCAAGAAGTTCGACGAGGATTTCGGGGCGACAGTTGTTTGCGGCAAGGAGCAGGGATGGAAACTGTCTTACCTGTATCCGCCGTCTCTGCAACAGGCAAAGCGCGTCCTGAAACCCTAGGGTCTCTTGCTGGCGAAGATAACTGACATGGTGAACTGCCACCGTTCGCAATGGGCGCATTGCGACTTCATGGCAATGGCCGCCGAAGCCGGTTTCACGGTCTGCGACCTGATCGTCAAGGTGAGGACCGGGCCTATGGTATCCAATAAGTGGAAAGTTGCGCATCACGCCAGAAAGCGGCATTGCTTCTGGATCATCTGCCGGAACGGCACCAGTTGTGAGCGATAGTCCGTGCGCTCATACGACCCACTCAGCGTTGACGAACTGGGGAAGAATGCAGCCAGGGCCCTGCGGGAGCATCCGTCCGTGAGCTTGCCGCCAGACCCTTTCGAAGGGGCTGGCGTCTACACTCTCCATTATGCCGGAGCGTTTCGGCCATATGCCGGCATGGATGACGCGACTGAAGCGATTTATGTCGGGAAGGCAAGCCCGCCTGGAGGACGTCACGGACGGGATGCCGCGGCAAGTCCAGGGAAGGCGCTTCACGCCCGTCTCTCCAGGCACGCGCGTTCGATAGATGCCGTCCAGAATCTCAATCTTGCGGACTTTCGGTGCCGATGGCTTGTTCTTGACCCCGTCTGGACGGGATTGACCGAACAGGTCCTGACCTCAGAATGCCGACCGTCGTGGTCGGAGGGTTCGGCATCAACGCGCCAGGTCGCGGGCGCGGCAGACAGACGCGGTCGCAATGGGATACAGTTCATCCCCGACGCCCGGAAGTGGCCGACCTCCCGGACCGTGAAGAAACCGTTGACGAAATCCTGGATTCAATTGCGGCACATCGACTTGCCAATACGCAAATGGGAGGAACCCAATGACGATGCCGGAAGACCGCCCGACGGTGCGGGTAAAGCCGCACAGCTATCAGCCGAGCAAGGCAGAGCTTGAGGAGCCCTTCGTGATCCGCAAGCCGGACGGGTCGGTTCCGACGCCCGCCGAACTTGTCCGGGCCGCGCTCCGGCCTGTGAATGTTGTCGAGGATCCCGCCGCCTGAAAGGTGAACGCCCCGCAGTCAGGGGACCGGCAAATTGGGATTCTCGTAAATGAACCTCCAATGGAGCACGGTCGAATGAATCGTCGAGCCGCCTCCGGCAAGACCACGTCACCCTGCAGGACGGTCCGCCCTCGTCCTTAGACCAGTCAAATGTTGCCCAAGTCCGGAAATTTCCCCGGACCCCATTGATCCGGACTGGAATTCCGGTTTCAAGGCATAACGCTTGGAGCAGCGCGAACGAAAGGCGGCGACGTGGAGGCAATTGGCCTTACATTCGAGATGACTGTTGTTCTGGCAATCCTGGCAGTCACGGTCGGGCTCTTCGTCTCGGAAATCGTGCGAGTCGATGTTGCCGCGTTCTCGATCATGGTGCTTCTGGGACTTCTGACAATGGTGCCCGGCCTCGAAGGTCTGGCCAACCTCCGTCAGCTGTTCAGCGGGTTCGGCTCCAACGCGGTCATCTCCATCATCGCGGTCATGATCATCGGCGCGGGACTTGACCGAACCGGCGCGATGTCAACCGTGGCAGCATGGATCACGAGAGTCGGCGGCAAGACGGAATCCCGGATCATCTTCCTGATCTCCTCCACGGTCGGCGTGATCTCCAGTTTCATGCAGAACGTCGGCGCGGCGGCCCTGTTCCTGCCCGTGGTCAGCCGGGTGTCCACAAGAACCGGCCTGCCCATGTCACGGCTTTTGATGCCGATGGGCTTCTGCGCCATCCTCGGCGGCACCATGACCTTGGTCGGCTCGTCGCCCCTGATCCTCCTGAACGACCTGCTCGTTTCCATAAACGAGACGCTTGGAGAAGACGACCGCATGGACACCTTCTCGCTCTTTTCGGTCACGCCGATCGGAATTGCATTGGTGGCAAGCGGCCTCCTCTACTTCATCCTGTTCGGCAAGTTCGTGCTGCCGAGCACCGCACGCGACGATTCCGGCACGGCGCAGTCGACACTTGAGTACTTCAACGCGACCTACGGGCTCGACGGCGTCATCCACGAAATCGACGTGCCCCACGGAAGCCTTCTCGCCGGCCATACGCTGGGCGACCTCCAGCGCGCCTTCAACGTCCAGGTCATTGCGACGGCATTCCAGGGCCGGACCTACACCGCTCCGCCACGGGATGTCCTCATCGAGGCGCCAGCCAAGCTCGCCATAATCTCCGACGCCCGGGACATAGCGGATTTCAAGGACGCGTTCGAGCTTCCCGAAGCATCGGAACTCGAGACTTTTGCGGAAACGCTCCATCCGGGCAAGGCCGGCATTGCCGAAGTCGTGATCCCGCCAGGATCCGGGGTTATCGGCAAAAGCATGCGGGAGCTTTGGCTCCGCAAGGTCTACGGGCTTTCCCCGTTGATCGTCTACCGTGGCGGAAACGCGGTCACGCAGGACAGCCCGGACTTTGGCACCATGCCGCTCGCGGCCGGAGACACGCTGGTCTGCCATACGCCTTGGGAGGCCCTGGTACGACTTGAAGCGGACCGTGACTTCGTGGTGGTGACAACCGACTTTCCTCACGAGGACATCAGGCCCAAGAAGATCGGCTGGGCGCTCCTGTTCTTCGCCATTGCAATCGCGCTGGTCCTGTTCTCCGACCTGATTCTCTCACTTTGCCTGCTGGTCGGCGCCGTCGGAATGATTCTCAGTCGCGTGATTTCCGTCGAGGAAGCCTACGCCGCAGTCAGTTGGCAAACCGTCTTTCTGCTGGCCAGTCTCATTCCCTTGGGACAGGCCGTGCAGGCGACAGGAACGGCCGCCTGGATCGCAGACCTGATCCTTGTTGCCCTGGACGGAATGCCCCTCTGGGTTCTCCAGGCCGCCATTGCGGTCCTGGCCACGTTCTTCACGCTCGTGATGTCAAACGTCGGTGCGACCGTTCTCCTAGTGCCCCTGGCGGTGAACATTGCCCTCGGCGCAGATGCGGACCCTGCCCTCTTTGCCCTGACGGTCGCGATATCGACCTCGAATTCCTTCCTGATCCCGACGCATCAGGTCAACGCGCTTGTCATGGGACCGGGCGGCTACTCGGTCGTTGATTTCATGCGGGCCGGAGGAGTCATGTCAATCCTTTTCCTCGTCGTCTCGCTCGGTGTCCTGAACCTGCTGTACTGACCGGCCCTGCCTTTCAGGGGCGACCCGGCATCTCTCTCAACATCGCCTTGACCACGGCGGCCGCGTTGCCCGCCGCGAGGTCGAGGAATGTCTCCATCTGGTTCGCGCCTTCGCCGCCGCCAGCAAGGTCGGCGAGACTGCGCACCGCGACGAACGGTACGTCGTTCGCGTAGGCGACATGGGCAACTGCGGCGCTCTCCATGTCCAGAAGCCGTGCGCCGAACGTCTCGAAGACCCACGTCCGGAACGCCGCATTGTCGACGAAGGCTCCGCCCGAGACCCCGGAACCGCCGACCGCAATGCGTGGATGCCTGTCGAGGCAGCGGCCGTCGGCGGTGCAGCGCGCGAGCGTCACCTTGTCCGCCGCGCTGCGCGCCGCCTCCAGCAGCGCCGCGTCCACCGGGAACCAGAAGCGAGCCTCGGGCTCGTCAGCTCCGGATCGCAACACCGTGACCGAGCGCGGAAACATCATGCCGAAGTTCCCGTACGGATACTCGAAGAACGGCATTGTCGCCCAGCCGCTGTCGACCTCGCGCGCAAACAGCATTTCCAGGTACTGCCCCCAACGCTCCGCGACCGCCACGTCGCCGATGCCCAGCGAAGGGTCGACGCCGCCCGCGATGCCGGAAAAAACGATCCTGTCGATGGCAAATCGGTCAAGCGCAAGCTGCGCAGTCATCGCGGCGTTGACGACACTGATCCCGCTCAGGAACAACACGACCCCATGTCCTTCCAGCACACCGGTTGTGAACCTCACGCCGTTTGCAGAATGCGCCGACCTGTCCCGCAGTTCCCGCTTGAGGATTTCCAGTTCCGGAGCGAAGGCAGAAACCACGGCGATGCGCGGGGTCCCGTCCCGGACGTCTTGCGCCTCCGCCAGATCCGGCATGTTCGCCGCGATCAGCAGCGCGGACAACAGGCCTGCAAAATGGTTTCGAGCAGCACGCGGAATGAACGTCAGAAAGGTCATTGTACGACCCTCAACTTACGATGAAGGCTGTCAAGGCCCTGGTTGCAATTCGAATGCGTGGCCTGTCGATTCCCTCCGCAAGGCCCGTGCCGGGCAGGGCTTGCCCCAGCGCGATTGCGGTGAATCCGTCACGGACATTCGTCGAGACATCTGGTCGGGATGCTGCGACAGCGCCAACCAGGAGCCTCTTCAACCGACCGTGCCGGCTGTTGTCCGCCCGTACGTGAATGGCGTCCCGAGCTCCGGACGCCCGCCCAGCGCCGTTCTGGGCTCTCGTCACGAAAAGCCGAAACCGGCTGCTCCTTCGGCCTCCGCAAAACCGGGCTGGGCGCGAGGCAGTTCGGTTCGGACGCGATCGCGATCTACGTCAAGGCGCTGCGGCGTTCCCTCGATGCAGCCGCAAGGCGTCTGCCGCTGCACGCCGCCGTCGCCTTCGTTGCCGGGATACGCCTGACTTTCGACCGGTTAGGGGTCCATTATCGGTCAAAGGAGATCACGGCGATGCCGGAACTTCTTGACCTCGGCAAGAAGACGCGGACGGATGCATGAGCCTTCCCGCCAGCCTCACGCCTGTTCAACTATCCCTGAATCCGATGGACCTGAGGTAATCGCGATTGTAGCGCGCATCCTCAACCGGCGACGTCGCACCAGCCGGGTCACAGTCCTGCTCGACTGTGCACCAGCCATCGAAACCGTGCTCCAGGAGAATGCCCCTGACACGCGGGAAGTCCACGTCACCGTTGCCCAGCGTACAGAAGATTCCCTGCCCGCAGGCGTCATAAAACCCGATCCTGTCTGCAATCACCCTGGACTTGACGGCGGGATCTATGTCCTTGAAGTGCACGTAGCTGATGCGCGCCATGTGCCGTTCCATGAAGGCCACTGGATCGAAGCCCGCATACGAATGGTGCCCGGTATCGAAGCAGATCTTCAGGATGTTCTCGTCAACCTCGTTCAAAAGCCTCTCGAGTTCGGGCTCGAAATCCATGAACCCCGCGGCATGCGCATGAATGCCAACCGTCAGACCGTACTCTTCGGCTCCCATCTTCGACACGGCAACAATCCGGTTGCGATAGGCCTCCCACTCAGCCTTGTCCATCTGTTCGGCCTCGCCCGCACGGCCCGCCGTGGCCGCGCGGCGTTCCGAAATCGAATCGATCAGGACCAGGTGCCTCGCCCCATGAGCCACAAGCGCCTTGCAGGTCCGAACCGAGCCGTCCAGCACGTCCTCCCACTCGGCCGGATCATGGAATGGACGAAACACGACGCCGCCGATCAGTGTCTGGTCGAACTCGTCCAAGGCCTCCGAGAGCACCGACGGATCCTCGGGCATGTACCCGACAGGACCGAGCTCGATCCCCGTGTATCCGGCGCCCCGGTTTTCCTCCAGGACCTGCCGCCAAGGCGGGTTCCTCGGATCATCGGCGAATTCCACGCCCCAGCTGCATGGTGCGTTGCCAATCTGGATCATCGGCCTTCCTCCGTTCTCAGAAGTCATTGACGCTCTTCCAGCTTCCCTCGACATGCGATGCATGGACCGCCGCGATCACGCGGTTCACCTGAAGCCCCTCCCTGAAATCCGGCCAAAGGGACTCGCCCTGCGCGATTGCCGCGAGAAAGTCCTTGGCCTCGATGATGACCTGGTCCTGGAAGCCGGTCCCGTGTCCCGGCCCCTGGCAGAAGGCAAGATAGTCCGGATGGTCCGGCCCGGTCAGTATCTTGCGGAACCCGCGCTCCGCGTCCGGACCCTCCGCTGAATACAGCCAGAGCGCGTTCTGATCCTCTCCGTCAAACCGGATCGCGCCTCGCGTGCCGTCGATCTGGTAGGCGTAGCCCATCTTGCGACCCGTCGCCACGCGGCTCACGAATATGCTGCCCGCCACGCCGCTTTCGAAACGCACCATCATCAGTGCCTGGTCGTCATTGGTGACGCTCTGCCCGGAACGTTCGGCGTGGACCGTCTCGACCAGTCCGATGACTTGCGCAATCGGCCCCATCAGCCTGTGTGCGGCATTGATGATGTGAGGGGAAAGATCTCCCATCGTGCCGTTCGCGAGACCCTGTGTTCGCCAAGTGGCCGGTGCCTCCGGGTCGGCAAGGAAATCCTCGGTATGTTCGGCCCGAAAGCACGTCACGTCGCCGATCCGGCCGTCCAGCAGAAGCTTGCGCGCAAACTGCGAGGCTGGCGTGCGAATGTAGTTGAATCCCATCATGTTGACGGCGCCTGACGCTTCGGCCGCCGCAACCATCGCGCGGCTGTCCTCAAGAGAGGCACCGAGCGGCTTTTCGCAGAGCACCGGCTTGCCAAGCGCAAGCGCCGCGCAGGCAATGTCCCTGTGCAGGCTTTGGGGCGTGGCGATGATGACTGCCTCGACCCGGTCGTCATCAACCAGTTCGCGCCAGTCCGCCACAGCGCGCCTGAACCCGTACTGCTTTCTGTATCGCTCGGAGGCCTCCGGCGAGGAGGCGGCAACCATCTCGAGCCGTGGCCGGAGCGCGGTGTCAAAGACCGCTCCAACTGCAGAAAACGCCACGGCATGGGCCTTGCCCATGTAGCCCCCGCCAACGATTCCTATGCCAAGCTCGGGCATGCCCGGACACTCCCGTTGCCTGTTGCAACCGGTTGCAAATTCCGTATCTTTTCTGTTCTTTCGCGCAAGCGGTCAACATCAGAATTGCAAGGAGGCCAGGGATGGCTGAAAGAACGGTGACGCTGACAGTGGCGCAGGCCATCGTGCGTTTTCTTGAATGCCAGTTCATCGAGATAGACGGCACCGAATACCGGCTTTGCGGAGGCGGCTTCGGCATCTTCGGCCACGGCAATGTCACCTGCCTCGGCGAGGCGCTCGCAGACGTCAAGGACACGTTGCCGCTATATCGCGGCCAGAACGAACAGGGGATGGGTTTCGCCGCAGCGGGATACGCCAAGGCATGGCTGCGCCGGCGCTTCATGTTCTGCACCGCATCCGCCGGACCCGGCACCGCAAACCTCCTCACGAGCGCCGCCCTTGCCCATGCCAACCGGTTGCCTGTCCTGATGCTCTGCGGAGACACGTTCCTGACACGGCTGCCTGACCCCGTGCTGCAGCAGGTCGAGCACTTCGGCAATCCCGCCTTCGGCCTGAATGACGCCTTCAAGGCGGTGAGCCGGTACTGGGACCGGATCACGCATCCTGCGCAGGTCGTCCAGTCGCTGCCGGCGGCTGTTGGCACGATGCTTGACCCGGCGGATTGCGGGCCCGCCTTCATCGCCCTGCCGCAGGACACCCAGGGATGGACATATGACTATCCCGCTGAACTCTTCGAAAGGCGCGTGCACCACATTCGGTCGCAACCCGCCGATTCTTCCGAGATCGCCAGCGCGGCCGCGCTTCTAAAGTCCTCGAAGCGCCCCATGGTCATCGCGGGCGGCGGCGTTCAATATGGCGACGCCGTTGCCGAACTCACGGCATTTGCCGAGGCCACCCGGATTCCCGTCGTGGAGACGATCGCCGGGCGTGCCAATCTCTTGAACGACCACCCGCTGAACGCAGGACCGATCGGCGTTACCGGATCCGACAGCGCAAATTCCATCGCCGAGAACGCCGACCTTGTACTGGCCGTCGGCACCCGGCTTCAGGATTTCACCACGGGTTCCTGGACTGCATTTGCAAAGGATGCCAAGTTCGTCGGCCTGAACGTGGCTCGGCACGATGCCGCCAAGCACCTGGCCGCAACCGTGATCGGCGACTGCAAGCGGACCCTTCCCGAACTTCAGTCCGCCTCTGGGTATGTTGCGCCTGGCGAATGGACCTCGCAGGCACAGGCCGAACGGGCCAAATGGAACGACTATGTCGTGAACAACACGCGTGTCGGAAACCGACCGAATTCCTATGCGCAGGCGATCGGCATCGTGAACGGACTTTGCCACGAACGTGACAGGATCGTGGCGGCAGCAGGTGGCCTGCCCGCGGAGGTGACCGCCAACTGGAAGACACTGGCCACCGGCACCGTTGATGTCGAGTTCGGCTTTTCATGCATGGGCTACGAGATTGCCGGCGCCTGGGGCGCGCGCATTGCCCAGATGGAGCGCGAACCCGAACGCGACACGATCAGTTTCTGCGGCGACGGATCGTATCTGATGATGAACTCGGACATATTCTCGTCGGTCCTGACGGAAAGGAAACTGATCGTCCTTGTCCTGGACAACGGCGGATTCGCGGTCATTAACAAGCTTCAGAACAACGTCGGCCAGGAGAGTTTCAACAACCTCTTTGCGGATACGCCCACTGCCACAAACCTGGTTGAAGTCGATTTCGAGGCACATGCACGCGCCATGGGGGCCGAGGCGGAGACGGTCGAACACGCCAAGGATCTCGGCGAGGCATTCAAGCGGGCGCAGGACAGTGAAGGGACCTATGTCATCGTGATGAAGGTGGACGCCCACGAAGGCTGGACAACGGAAGGCCACACATGGTGGGAAGTCGGCACCCCCCATGTCACCGAAAATGCCAACGTCCGCGAGAAGCATCTCGAGGTCGAGGCGGCTCGTGAACGCCAGCGAAAGGGCGTCTGATGGCGGATCTGTTGGACGGGATCCGTCAGAACAACTTTATCATCCTTGGGCGTGCGGGCATCGACTTCTTCACTGATGCAGGCATACGGCTGGAGGATGCCGGGCGCATGACAGTCGATCTCGGGGGAAGCTCGGCGAATATCGGCGCAGGAATCTGCAAGCTCGGTGGCAAGGCTGCCCTCGTGACTCGGACGTCTGACGATTCGATCGGAAGCTACTGCATCAACCGGCTGAGACATTACGGGGTTGGCACGGCCCATGTCACCAAGGTGGGCGGGGAATTCCGCAACTCGCTTGCCGTCTACGAGAGCGTGGTCGAAGGCCACCGGAACGTCATCTACAGAAACGGTGCAGCGGACTTCCAGATGGACGAGAGCGATGTCGAAGCCGTGGAATACGAGCGCTTCGGCGCACTCATCACGGCGGGCACGGTGTTCGCGGCGGAGCCATCACGATCCGCCACGTTCAGGGCATTCGAGCTTGCAAGGGCGGCCGGGCTGCCGATCATATTTGACGTAGACTACCGCCCCTATTCCTGGCCGTCTCCTGAAGTTGCCGCCAACGTTCTGAGCCGTGCAGCCGCGGGATGCGACATGATCGTCGGGAATGACGAGGAATTCGGATTCGTGGCAGGGGACTACGACAAGGGATTGGACAAGGCCCGGAGCCTCTCGGAAACTTCCGCTGACATCGTGGTCTACAAGATGGGCCATGAAGGCGCGATCACCTTCGCGGGCCGCAAGGAAATCCGGACGGGGATCTATCCGGTCGACGCGCTGAAGCCCACAGGTGCCGGAGACAGCTTCATGGCCGGCCTCATGACCTCGCTGGCCGACGGGCATGACCTGAGATCGGCGATACTTCGGGGCTCCGCCTGTGCATCTATCACCGTCTCTCGCCCCGGGTGCGCCCCGGCCCTGCCCGACGTCCCAACGCTTGAAGCATTCCTGGCCGATCATCCCGGCCCGACTGAAGGATAACAGCCATGCACATCGCCCCTTACGACAACCAGAACAGGCCCGTCGTCGATGCCGACAACACGACGGTGCCGCTCAACTACTTCAATATCGTAAACCTGAAGGAGGGAGACGCGTTTGACTACAGAGTCCCGGGATACGAGACCTGTATCGTTCCCGCGACAGGCACCATCGACGTGAATGTCGAGGGCGCGAGGTTCGAAAACCTTGGCGGGCGCGTTGAAGACGTCTGGGACGGCGAACCCGAAGGCGTCTATGTGCCCACCGGCGCAAAGGCGGAAATGGTCTGCAAGTCAGACAGCGCCGAGGTCTTTGTCGCCGGCGCGAAGTTCGATGAAGTGCTTGAGGCGTTTGCCGTGCGTTCAGACGAACTCGACCTCGTCCAGTACGGCTCCGACGACACCAAGACGCATCGCAAGATCAAGCACATCCTGGGTCAGAAGCAGCACGGCAAGGTGGGTCGGCTGTTGGTCAGCGAACTCTTCACCGTGGGTGCCGGCGGCTGGTCGGGGTTCCCCAGCCACAAGCACGACACCGACCGCCTGCCCGACGAGACGCGCCACGACGAGACCTACAACTTCCGGTTCCGTCCGAGGCACGGCTCCGGCGTGCAAATGCTTCAGCGCGAGGACGGCAAGCCCGGGGACGCCTATCACATCGTCGACGGGTCCACGATCTGCCTTGACCGCGGATACCACCCTTGCTGCGTGCTGCCGGGATACGAAATGTACTATTTCACCATCCTCGGCGGGCTCAGCCAACGATCTCTCATTCAGTATTTTCAACCCTCGCATGCCGACCAGCTCGAAACGATTCCCGGCATCAAGGACATGATCGCCAAGTTCAAATGACGCTGGCGACGCTTTCGGACGTGCTGCAACCGGCGCTCGCCGGAAACTATGCGGTCGCAGGCCTCGTGACGTTGGGCTGGGAGGACATGCGGGCCTACGTCGAGGCCGCGGAAGCGGAGAGCTGCCCTGTCATACTGCAGGCGGGACCGTCCTGCCGGGCACATACGCCGCTGACGGTTCTTGGTCCGATGTTTCGTCACCTAGCGAATGAAACGGACGTGCCAGTGGTCGCGCATCTCGACCACGGATACACCATGGACGAGTGCAAGGCGGCGCTGGACGCGGGCTTCACGTCCCTGATGTTCGACGGCTCCCGCAAGCCGCTGGCGCAGAACATCGACGAGACTGCGGCGGTTGCCGAACTGGCGCACGGCGCCGGCATTTCCTGCGAGGGCGAAATCGGCTTCGTGGGATATGACGACGGCGAACCTTCCGCCGGCACCGACCCTGAAGAGGCAGCTCAGTTTGCCCACGATACCGGCATCGACGCGATGGCAGTCTCGGTGGGCAACGTGCACCTGCAACAGGACCAGTCGGGCGGGCTCGACGAATCCCGCATCGCCGCGATCGAGGCATTGACGGACATTCCCCTGGTGATTCACGGCGGCTCGGGCGTCCCGTCCGCTCAACGCAGGCGCCTCGCCCGCGAGTCCGCCATCTGCAAGTTCAACATCGGCACCGAGCTGCGCATGGCATTTGGACAAGCGCTTAGAGAATCCGTGAACCGCGATCCTGACCGCTTCGACCGCGTGCAGATCCTCAAGGAAGTTGAGGCGCCGCTTGTCTCGGCAACGCGGAAGGTGCTGGCAACTCTCAGGGCGGACTGTCCGGATTCGGCGTGCCTGCCGAATTGACAAGCCGTGGATTTGGGTCAACCTGTTCAGGACACCTGGTCCGAAACGTCCGGCCCGCTGAAAGGAAAGCCATGCTGAAAGGAATCGATCCCCGGCTGAACGCCGATGTTCTCTACGCGTTGCGGGCGATGGGTCACGGGGACGTCCTGATCATCGCGGACACGAACTTTCCTGCAGATTCGATCGCGCGTGACACGACGCTGGGCGAGCTCCTGCACATGGACAACCTGACGGCAGTCGAAGCGGCCGAGGCCGTGCTGTCGGTCCTGCCGCTCGACACGTTCGTCGACGACTTCGCCGGGCGCATGGAAGTCGTTGACGCTCCGAAGGAGATCCCGCCCGTGCAGGAAGAGGTGCAGGCCGCCATCGACTCCGCCGAAGGAATGCACCGTGCGCTTATCGGCATAGAGCGCTTCGCCTTCTACGACCTTGCCCGTGATTCCTATGCCGTGATCCAGACCGGGGAACGGCGATTCTACGGTTGCTTCATGTTCCGCAAGGGCGTGATTCCGCCGGACGCGTGATCGATCAATGAGCGGGGAGATCGTCATCCTTGGCGTGTTCGTCGCCGACACCTCCTATCGCGCCGAGCGCATGCCCCGGATCGGCGAAACGATCCTTGGCAACAGTTTCGTCCTGGGTCCGGGCGGAAAGGGCTCGAACCAGGCGGTCGCGGCGGCAAGAGCGGGCGGAAACGTGCATTTCGTGACCCGACTTGGCAAGGATGCCTTCGCAGACATTGCGCTTGAGACCTGGAGGAGTGCGGGAGTCACGCCGGTCGTCACCCAACACTCCGACAGCTACACGGGCGCAGCCTTCATCTTTGTAGATGACAGGACTGGCGACAACGCGATCATCGTTTCCCCGGGAGCCGCACGGGAGATTTCCGTGGAGGATGTTGAAGCGCGCAGAACCCTGATCGAGAGCGCCAGCATCCTTGTCACCCAGCTCGAGCAGCCAATCGACGCGGCGTTCAGGGCACTTGAGATTGCACGAGGCGCTGCAGTTCGTACAATTCTCAACCCGGCCCCGGCTGCGGACTTGCCGTCCGGCATGCTCTCGCTCTGCGATTTCGTGACACCGAACGAATCCGAAGCGGAGGGACTCACCCAAATCCCGGTCGCCAACGTCGAGGATGCCGACCGCGCGGCTGACGCGATTCTCGCTGCCGGAGCGGAGGCCGCCATCATAACGCTTGGGGAACACGGCGCACTCTACAAGGACGTGTCTGGATCGGTTCATGTGCCCGCGGTCACCGTCGGCGAAGTCGTCGAGACCACCGGGGCCGGCGACGCATTCAATGGCGGGTTTGCAACCGCACTTGCGGAGGGACAGACGCCCGTCGACGCCGTTCGTTTCGCCTGCGCGGCGGCGGGCATCTCGGTGACGCGTCCCGGCACCGCACCGTCAATGCCGTCGCGACGTGAAATCGACCGGCTTCTGGCCAGTGGCACAGGTGGTGCATAGCTTCCAGACGAAACCTCGAGCCCGACGGTGACTGCCGGCGGCGGATCGCTGTCTTGCGGAATCTGCACGTTTCGACGGGCGTCCGGGATTTGCCTGTTTTTCCGAAAGGTGCTGTCGCGAAGTTCCGTATGTTCGCTAGTGGCGTGCACGCTCTATTCTGTCGTAGTGTCGCCATTCCTGGAGTTGTCATGACCTCACGCTACTTCGCCCCGGTCGGAGGGCACCCGCCGCAGGAGCAATTGCTGACGGACCGTGCCATGTTCACGGAGGCGTACGCTGTCATTCCCAAGGGCACCATGCAGGACATCGTCACGAGCTGCCTGCCCTTCTGGACGGACACGCGACTATGGGTTTTGTCGCGTCCGCTCAGCGGGTTTGCCGAGACCTTCTCCCAATACATCATGGAGGTCGCCCCGGGCGGCGGATCCGAGAGGCCGGAAACAGACTCCCGTGCAGAAGGAGTCATCTTTGTTGTCGACGGCACGGCCAGGATCGCCATCGAAGGAAAGGGACACGCTCTCGGGCCCGGGAGCTATGTCTTCCTGCCGCCGGAAACCACGTGGACGCTCAGGAATGACGGCGACGCTGCATGCCGCTTTCACTGGATCCGCAAGGCGTATGAACGCGTCGACGGTCTTCCCGACCCCGACGTCATCGTCGTAGACGAGCAGGACATCGCGCCGACACCAATGCCCGGAACGGACGGAAAGTGGGCCACAACACGGTTCGTAGATCCGGGAGACATGCGCCATGACATGCACGTCAACATCGTGACTCTTGAACCCGGTGCCGTCATTCCATTCGCCGAAACCCACGTCATGGAACACGGCCTCTACGTGCTCGAAGGCAAGGCGGTCTACCGGCTCAACCAGGATTGGGTCGAGGTGGAGGCCGGAGACTACATGTGGCTCCGCGCCTTCTGCCCGCAGGCATGCTACGCTGGCGGTCCCGACCGCTTCCGCTACCTTCTCTACAAGGACGTCAACCGTCACATGGCGCTCAGACCCGTCGCAGGCGCGACCGACATGTAAGCACGCAGGACGGTTCGCTTCCTCGTCGTAGTGCCTGTCCCGTTCACTGCCACCGACATCTGCGTCCCAAAAGCTCTCCAACAGGCTTGCGTTCTCCCAATTCAATCAGAAACGCGCAAACTGCTCGGTTTCCCAAGGCACGGGCACACTCGGACTGAAGAGCCGGCGAGCAAGATCGGGTTCCGGCTTTCAGTCTGATCTTGCGTCAAGTTTGCGAAACGCTTCCGGCCGACACCCAAAGGAAGGGCCCGCCCGACTTGAGCGGGCCATTGCCATAGAACTCGCGCAGGGGACTGTCGCGTTCAGGCGACAGGTGAATGCGCGACTTTTGTTGCAATAGGCGTCTGCCGTCTGTATGTCGCCCTCATGGTCGGCAGGTA
>JAPPCV010000125.1 GCA_028824715.1 Boseongicola sp.
CAAATTCCGCGAAAGCGGGAACCGTCATGAGCGGTCCTTCGGGCATCCGGAAGCATCGGCGCGTTGCATGCCATGCAATTCCCGGGACCATTTGGGACGCCGTCCGCAACGCGATCCGTGCGGCGCTGCAGCACGGATCGGATCCCGAAGCCGTCGCCTGCCGCATGCGCTCCTCAGAGCCTTTTGCGACCCGAAGGGTTCTGCGTCTATTGTCGCAAGGCAAACACAAACGGACTCAACATGACCAGGCCTCCATCACCCTCCAGTCCCGACTTCATCCAGCGGATCCGCGAGCACGCCTCGCCGCTTCGGTGGTTCATCCTGCCCGTCTTTGCGGCTGCAGCGCTGTTCTGGCTCGCCGTGTTCTCCTTGATCGGAAGCGCGATCTTCGTTGCGCTTTCCGGCCCGCAGCCAAGCATCCTCGGTTTCGTCCTCGCCCTTGTCCTGCTTGCTTTCTTTCTCTGGCCTCTGTGGGCGGTCGTGCGGCCGTTCGCAGCCACGGAAGGCTACGTTCGTGGCGTCTTCGATGCCCGCGTCGTCAACGACGAGCCTGCCTGGGCGGACCTCGTCGCCGAGGTACAGGGGATCTGCGCCGACGCAGGTGCGCAGCCGGTCCGATGGGTCTGCGTTGCCCCGGAAGGCGTGAACGCCTGCGCGTTCGGCCTCATGCCGTCGCGGATGGCCATGGTCTTCGGCCAGGGCCTGCTCGACGCCTTCCAGGACAGCCCCGAACGCCTCAGGGCGGTCATAGCGCACGAAGCCGGGCACGTCGCCTCCGGGGACACGCGGATCAGCAGCATGTATGTCGTGGCCCAGGACACATTCCGCCTCGGGATCGTCCGACCCTGCGCGATCATCGCCGGGTTCTTCGGTTTCTCGATCCTTTCCGTCGGCGACAGCATGAACCCGGGCCGATCTGCCGCGCCCGACGACGCCGCCGGGATGGCCGCAGGCTGGGCGATGCGGGTCACGATGAAGCTCATGGGTCTCGCCTTCCTTTGCGCGGCCGCGGCGATCTGGCTTGCCGGGTGGCTCGCCTCCAGGGCGGTCGACACGTTCCACTGTGCACATTCACGGCGGCGCGAGTTCATGGCGGATCGCGCGGGGGCGATCCTGACGAGCCGCGCCGCGATGATCGACATGCTGCGGTCGCTCGACGAGCGCCCGGACGAGGCGGCGACTGCCCTGCCCGGCGCGCACCCGGCGCTGCAGATCGTCAACCTCTCGGGACAGAACACCTGGAAGCTCTTCCGGACGCATCCCACGACGGAGGAGCGCATCGAGCGCCTGCGCTCCTGGCCCGATCTCGACTGAACCCCTGTCGGGCGCCCAGTGCACCCGGATCCTTACTGCGATGAACTCCACCGACGTGCCTGTCTCTGGCATCTCGGCTTCCGCGCCGCTTCTTTCCGGCGTCGCGATGAGCGTCACGGAGCCGGTTGCTCCATCGGCCCTCACCGCCTGCCTCGCTGATTCGTTGTGAGGCAGGCGTTTTCACCTGATCAGGAGTGGGTCAAATTTGGACGCGAATCACCCCCGAAGTGGGTCAATTCTCAACGCGAATCCACATCATTTGCGCGCGAGCGCCAAGCGATCGGCCGCTGCGTAGCACTTTTGGGTCGCGGAGCCGATCCTGCAGGACGGGCGCGATTGAACCTCGTGAACCGGACCGTCAGCCCGCCGAGATCCAGTCATTCTTCAAGAAGTGAGAAAGGCAGGAGCCGGACAGGCACGGGCATGAGTCGCCAAGCCCTCATGCCCCCCTTCGCCCGAAAGCGGGCAACCTGGTCAATGCCCTGCCACTTTGCCTTTGCGCTCTCTGCAGCGGGGCTTTCTACCTGTCGTGACTGGCGCCAAGGCCACGCAGATCAGCGAGCATCCTGTATCGTTGCTCCCCTCACGATTGCGATGATGATCCCGCGGATGATCCAGGGTGCCAGTGGTGCCAGCGGAAGCGCTGCAAGCATCGCTGGCTTGATCAGGTTGATCTCGCCACTGTCGTCATAGGTGCTTTGGCCGCAATTCTCGACGTAATTTGCCAAGTCCCGAAGGTACTCCGAGATCTTTTCCGCCTCATTCCTGCTCAAGTTGAGTTCGTCGTCAGTGATTCTCATTTTGCCCTCTTTCCAGAAACTGAAATTGTTCAGGAACCGGCCGGCAACAGCGCGCCGTCACGGTTCGGCCCTCTAGGTGCGTGGCGGGTTCCATTGAGCGGAGGCCATCGAGAAGACGCGCTGAAGCACAGTAGTTCGAGACGGTCGATCACCCAAGGCCATTCATGCGCCGCGCCAACTCGAAAATTCGGTATGCAGAACGGCCGGGCCTCTTTGGCAGGTCAGTCGATGGCCGAGAGCGCCTCCAAGAGATGCCGTCGAGAAAAACAGCTATCCGGTAGCTATCCAGTAGCTTTTTCTCCTTCGCGCCCCGTAAAGAGGCGAGATCCAGGCGCGCACTCGACCACTGCGCGGCGATGGCCGGTGTGACGCATTGCTTGGAGCCACAATGCGTTGGTGGACACCACGTCCTGCTTGCATCTGCCTTTCTCTAGCTGGTAGCTACCGGCTACCTGCCACTTTTCTTGATAGCTACCCTATACCATTGACTAGCGGCTAGCTATCGGATAGCTTTCTGGCTGGAAGGAGTCGCCCATGTCCGTCATCGTGTTCGCCAATCCCAAGGGTGGCGCCGGGAAGACAACCTGCGCCCTGATCCTTGCAACGCAGCTGTCCGAGAGCGGAGCGAGCGTGACCGTCATTGACGCCGACCCGGAGAGATGGATTTCGGCCTGGGGAAACCTCCCCGGACGTCCGGACAGCGTCTCGATCGTCAACGACATTTCCGAGGACACCGTCATTGACCGGATCGAGGAAGCGTCCCGGGAGAGCCAATTCGTCATCGTCGACTGTGAAGGCACGGCCAGTCTCATGGTCGCCAACGCCGTCGGGCTCGCGGACCTCGTGCTTGTCCCGACACAAGGATCCTCGATGGACGCCAGGGGAGCGGCCAAAACCATTCGCCTCATCGCGAACCAGGCGCGCTTGGCGCGCCGTGACATTCCGCATCGAGTGGTCCTCGCGCGGACCAGCGCCGCGGTCACCACGCGCTCCTTGAGGAATGTCCATGACCAGCTTCAGTTGAACGGCATCAAGGTTCTGCGGACGCGCCTCGTCGAGCGCGCGGCATTCCGCGACCTTTTCGCATTCGGCGGGACGCTTGGGGGCCTTGATGCTTCTGAAGTCAGCAACGTTGAAAGGGCAGTTGACAATGCCCGGGAGTTTGCGGGCGAGGTCATATTCACCTTGAAGGAGATAGCCTCATGACAGCAGAACGCGCGGATCTCGGGTTCGGGGCGGCTCTTGATGGCCTCGAGGACTTCACGCCAGGCCCCGCCAAGCCATCCGAACGCAGGACGACCCGGGCAGACGCCCATAGGTCTGCTGAAGAGTCCGGCTTCACCAGTCGGGAGCCCAAGCCCCAGGAGCCGGCGCGAAGGCCGCGCCGCCGACGCACGGGAAGGAACGTTCAGTTTAACATCAAGTCCCGCCAGGACACGATAGAGCAGTTCTGCCGGGTGGCGGATGCCAACGGCTGGGGACTTGGCGAAACATTGGAACACGCCGTGGACCTCCTGCTCAGGGAATACGGTACCGAATCGAAGGGCAGGGGCGAGTGATGTCGGGGCCAAGCGCCGCAACATCGCGCCGCTGAGGGCCGCGCACGGGCATGTCCTTGGCAGTGGCACCAAACCGGCTGCGGCTGCTGCCCGCGAGTTGTCACTTGCGAGCTGGGCACGGCGCTCCGCCTTGAAGGGCGTCGGTTCAGCCTGCTCGTCGGCACGGCACTCCATGTCCGGTGCAGCTGCGGACACGCAGGCCTCGTTTCCGTGGCGGACCTCGTTGCCACACACGGCGGCGAAACGCGCGTTCGCGATGCCGTCCGCTCGATCCGGTGTAGCAGTTGCCGGAAGCGGCAGATCAAGGAGGTCCGTTGGCTCGCGTGAGAACGCAAACCGGCTTTCAGCGTCTCCATTTCCCGTTGCGCGTCGCGTTCGCTTCCTGTCGCTATCTGCTGTATGCTCTTGACCACATATGGTCGGCAGACCATATTGTCCATGCGGAGGCACTTGCGTGCCACCGTGGCCTAAACCCTCGTTACGAAAGGAGGATGCATGGATTGGCCGATCGATCTGCACGAGGACTTTGCGCTCGAACTTGAAGCATGCGCGGACTCGGTCAAGGTAGAGATCATGGCAATTGCCGAAATCCTGAAAGAGGAAGGACCGACCCTAGGTCGACCGCACGTCGACACGCTCAAGGGATCAAGACACAGCAACATGAAGGAACTTCGTTGCCGTGGCGATTGCAAGACATGGCGCGTGGCATTCGCCTTCACGCCTGAACGAACGGCACTCCTGCTCGTAGCCGGCAACAAGTCGGGAATGAAGTCGACGCGATTCTATCGAAGGCTGATCGAGACGGCCGACGATAGACTTGACCGCTTCCTGGAGGAGGAAACCGACAAGACAGCCACTTCCACCGAGAGTGGATGATCCGCTGCGGCCATCCCCAGAGTCCCGCCCTGGGGGTGCGCCGCACAACCAGAGAGAGGACAGAGAGACAAGATGAAAACTGTAAGCCTGGAGGAAATGAAAGCACGCCAAAGCCCGGAAATGCAGCATAGGATCAATGTGCGCACTGACGAACTGCGGACGGAACTGGCCACCATGCGGGAAATCCGCAAAAGGCTTGACATCACGCAGGTCGAGCTTGCGACCGAGCTTGGCATCGGACAGGAAGGCATTTCGCGTCTGGAGAGACGGAACGACACTTTGGTGTCCACACTTCGGAAGGTTGTCGAGGCGATGGGAGGCGACTTGCGCCTCATTGCCGAACTTCCAGACGGCGGGCGCGTGGAACTGTCGGACTTCGGACACCTGCCAGGTGTCGATCAAGATCACCGAAAATGCCCAGCGGGCCTGTGACGCGGCCTTGGACGAAAACGACGGAGCGGGTGGACCTGGCCAGTCGCTCGGCTGGGCGGCGGGCGCTCGAATACGTTGTCCGGGTCTACGAACTGGGCCTGGACGATCTGAGAAAGAAGCTGCGGAACGAAGGACACTACCAACTGGAGGCGATTGTGGAAACGATAGCTGAAACACTCCTGGAACAAGGGGAAACGCGCGGGTTTACCAAAGGTCGCGCTGAAGGAAAGGCCGAATCCTTGCTTCGACTGACCCGAAAGAAGTTTGGGGAAGTTCCGGAGGCCCGTGTCGACGAGATCCAGTCCGCGGACGCGGACGCCCTCGAACGTTGGCTCGAAGCGCTGCTTGTCGCCGAGACGCTGGAGGACGTTTTCGATCCCCGGACGCGTCACTGACCTAGCGGCGTCCGGAGACGAGTTCCAATGACAGCGCAGCAAAGCCGGTCCGGGCCCTTCGGCCCGTCACGTCGAATCGCGTCGAGCAGGTTCGGACATTCGCGCGCATCCTTGAAACCGGCCGCCAAGC
>JAPPCV010000146.1 GCA_028824715.1 Boseongicola sp.
GACCTCATCGACCCGTGAAATCAGTGCGAGAGCGGCCTGATGGTCACTTACGTATTCCCAAACTCTCGACACCGATCAGGTGCGTTCATCGATTGCGCGGCGGCTCGGCATCGACATCGGTGCCTTGACGCCAGCGGATCGAGATGTTGAAGGCGTTGTCGAAATGACGCTGGACGCAACGCGCAATTTCGACAAGCCGCTGACCGGAGGGCGCCTCTTCGACTGGCACGCCGCCTTGTTTCCGGCCGGGCGCAGCGGGATGCGCCGGGTTGTCGTTGGCGCATGGCGGGACGACCGGTCAGGTCCCTTGCGCGAGTTCTATGGTGGAAACCAGCTCCTGCCGCGAGACGGGCCGGTCCTGTCTCTCGTTCATGGCCCTGTCCCTCGCACGGGAACTGACAGGCACAAGACCGGCACGGCGAGCACATTCCGGCAGCCGCGGTCCGGCGTGGCGCTTGCGCCGGAAAGCCCGTAGAAGGACCCGGCAACGGTGCGCGGACGCCATGGGCGGCGTTCCCCCGGGAACGGGGTGCGCCGGAAGGAAAGGGAGCGGCATTGGCGGACACACGGAAAACCACGAGCCTCGCGGTCCTGATCGACGCCGACAACACCAGCGCGAAACACGCGCAGGCGATCTTCGACGAGATCGTCAAGCTGGGCGAGGCAAACGTGCGGCGCATCTACGGCGACTTCTCGGCTGGCCGGCTCGCCGGTTGGGACGCGGCGGTCAAGTCGCTCGCAATTCTTCAGCACCAACAGCGCAGCAACTCGCGGGGGAAGAACGCCTCCGACATCGCGCTCGTCATCGACGCGATGGACCTGATGCACAAGAAGACGCTCGACGGGGTCGTGCTGGTCAGCTCGGACAGCGACTTCACGCGGCTGGCCCAGCGCCTCCGCGAGGAGGGTCTCGTCGTGTACGGGTTCGGCGAGCGAAAATCGGTCGAGGCGTTTCGCAACGCGTGCACCCGCTTCATCTACGTCGAGAACCTCCTGGAGACCGAACCCGAGGCGAGAAAGGACGGAGAGGCGCCGGCCAGGGCCGCGGCACGGAGGAAGGAGCCGCCGGCCAGGGCCCGCAAGATCATCGCCGGCGCGATCGGGGAGCCGGACGCGGACGGATGGGAGAACCTCGGCAGCGTCGGGCAGCGCATCCAGGGCGCGCATCCCGACTTCGATCCCCGCAGCTACGGCTGCGCGAACCTGAGCACGCTTGTCGAGCGGGCGGGCGGCTTCGACGTCCGCAAGGGGACGGACGCCGTCCATGTCCGCCGCAAGGTCGCCCGTCCGAAAGGTGCCGGAGCAGGGAAGGGACAGGCGGCGTGACCGCGACCGGATCGCGGTGAGCATTGGCATGTCGCGGTCGGCCGGACGAGGCCGGACACCAGCGCGACATGGTCGATGCCCACAGTTCCGGACTGGCATTCCTGCCCGGTCCGGGCTACGTCCTGCGTGCAAGGCAGATCAGGCAGGCTCGCGGGCCGGACGGCCAGGGCCGCGCAGCTTTCGTTGCGGTCGTGACCGGGAAACATGGCGAAAGGAGGCAGAAATGAAGGATCGAGCGTCGGGTGCGGACGAGCGCATCGGAAGCGAAGGCCGGGACGTCGTCAGGATCGAGCTTCCGCGCGAAGCCTGCGAAGTCATATCGGAATTGTGTGCACACCTTGCGGACATTATCGCGGACAGCGACTGCGGGTGCGAGGTTTGCGACGAGCGGCTCGCGCAGGCCGAGGCCTGGGAAGGCGTCTTCCGGGGCATGGCGGAGACCGAGCCGGGCACGACGCACGAGGTCGTTGTCGGGCAGGATGGATACGTTCATTGAAGCGTCGGCGCCGGCCCGGTGCACGCGTGAAGTCGGTCGCGGCAGCAGGCGCTCGACGGCCTCCACGACGACTCTTCAAATTAGCACGCGGAGCGCGGTCTCCGGGGCCTTGTCGAGCACCCGCAGCTGGGCGCGGGCCGCGCCAGTCGGGCAGCGCTTGCCCCGCTCCCGGTTCCGGATCGTCTCGTGCGGCACATCGAGGCGGCTCGCCAGCTCCGTCTGGCTGAGGCCCAGGCGCCGCCGGGCCCGGCGCGTATACCGCGCCATCTCCTGCATGTTCTCCGCGTCGTCCTCGCGCTCTTGCCGGGCGATGTCGGCCTCCGTGGTCGCGTCGACGATCGCCGGGGCGATCCGACTCTCGGGGAAGGTGGAAGGGTCGTCGGGATCAACCTTGATTCGTGTCGTGCCCATGTTCAGCGACCGCCTTTCGACCTGCCTTGCGAACCGAGACTATGCGGACTCCCGCTCCATGCAGGCGACGACGTGGACGCGCCCGTCGATCGCGCCGATCAGCATGGACCGATCCCCGCCATGGTCCCTGCGCGTGTCCTGCACGACGGTCCGCTCCGGATCGCGGAAGCCGTGCCCGGCATAGGCGAAGTCGACGCTGCGAAGCTCGAAACATTCATCGCTCCTGGCGTCATCCCACTCGAACTCCGTGCCGAGGACATGGGTCAATGGCCTATGGAGGTCACGTTGTGCGGATGTCCGCCCGGCACTTGCCGACTCGAGACGGACACGGACGCAAAGGCGGAGGCGGCGACTTCCCGCGAGCTCGGGGACAGTCCCGCGTGATGACGCGTCCAGGCCCACAACGTCCTTGAGGCCCGGAACAACCCGCCCGGCACCGAGAATGGCCTCGCCGCCTCGCCGGACCACGAAGGGCGGCAGACGTTCCGGCACGTCGGTGCTTTCCGAGGGCCGTGACAGGGACGGACCCTTTACCTCCGCCGCTGCCCTCGTCCCGCCGCCGCCGCCGCTCTCCGAATGCTTTATCCGCCGCCGCATGACAGGCCCCGCGATCGCGCTGGCGCCGCCCTCCGGGTCCAACGCGCTGGCAGGCCTCTGGAAATCGGGGGCGCAGGCGGGGGCGGTGGAGCCTGGACGCCGCCCGGCCACGTTCCTCCTCTCCGGCGCCGCGATGTACCTGTGGTGGCTGCGCTACCGCGTCCCTTTCGCCCTGGCGCCGTTCGCGCTCTCCGTCTTCGCTGCCGCCATGGCCGTCGCCGCCGCACGGGCCCGGGCGCCCATGGAGTCCCGGGGCATTCTCGTCCTTTCCGGAATTGGCCCCTTAGCCTGGATCACCTTGGCGACGGGACTTGCCACGTTCGGCGCGGCGATCGCCTTCGACGTCTCCGGCCCGCACCGGGTGACGCGGCACGCGCAGAACGGATTCTGGCGCCATCTGGTCGCCGCCCCCGCGATCGTCAACACGGCGGCGCTGACTCTCCTCGAGGCGGAACGGCCCCCTTGGCCCTCCTCCCCGTGCCGGCGGCCTTCGCCACCGTCTCCGAGGTCATCGACCGGAGATCGTTTCTGCTGGTTGCCTGCCTATACGTCGTCGCGCTGACCAATGCCGTGACCGGGCAACGACGGGGCGTGGGCAGCGCTGCTGGCGCTGGGCTCGTTCAGGTCGCAGGCGAGGTTTCGCCTGGTCTCCGTGCTGCCCGCCTGGTTCCCGAAGCACGCCTTCCCGCCCGTCCACCGCCCCGTGCCTGTCCGCGGATCCGGGTTCGAAGCCAGCCTGCGCTGATTCCAGGTCGAAAGGGGCGGAAGCGCGTCAAGTGCGGCGAAGAGGCATCGCACGCCACGAGGGCGACGTGCAGGAGGTCCACGACGACGTCCGTGAGCGTCAAGGTCGGCCAGTTGTCCTGCATCGCCCACGCGGGGCATGCCAGGTCGGCTAATGCTAAGCGAATCACATCTTCAGGTCGTTGTCGTCCTCCCCTGTTCCTATTGGGCCGGCAAACGCTGCGAGCGCCTTTGCCAGATGTTCATTCACCGTGTTCGCCAAGTAGTGGACGAACTCCGGACGATCGAGTGTCCGTGCGACGACATCGCGGGGCAGGAACCGGGACATCTCTTCACGGAACCTGTCACCGGCGACATGATCCGGAAGCGCGCGCCGCATCATGTCCAGGCGGCCTGGGTAGTCTTCGAGCCTGAACTCCGCAACACGGTTCGCGACCCACTCAGGGTTCAATTCCGCGCCGTTCTGGGCCAGCCAGGCTATGTCCCAGATATCGCGGTGGCGGATGTTCCCCTGGTGCGCGGACGCCGGCAACGACACGAGCTTGTTCGCCATGATCTCGTCCTTGCTCATGGTCGGAACCAGCAGGTCGCCGAGACCGCTCGGCAGAACCGAATAGTTCTGGCGGATGGCCTTCGCGTCCCTTGTCCGTGCCTCCATGGTCGCGATGTCGATCTTGATCCGCTGTCGCGGTAGGTGAGGCAGTCCCGGATCTGTCACCACGCTGATCTGCCAAGTATCGACCGCAACCGGTTGGTCAGCCTCCTTTCGGGGCTTAGGATCTTTCACGGACACTTCGAGGCCGTAACGGTCGGCCAGGTGGGACTGTACCACCCCTGAAATGCCAGCCACGTCAGTCCTGGTGAAGCCCGGACCTCCGGTGAAGTCGATGTCCTCGCTCAGCCGCGACGCCCCGTAACAAAGCCGAAGAGCCGTTCCGCCGTGAAAGGTCAGGCCCCTGAGAAGACCGGCCTTGTCCAGCGACCACATGATCTCATGGTGAACCAGTTCCTTGACGACGACGGGCTGCAATGCCTCCAGTTCCGGTCTCCGGTCAAAGACGCGTTGAACCAGGTCGTTCAGGTTCACCCTGTCTGCCATCTGCAATGGCCTCCTCCAGTTCATGTTCGTCGATCAGGTGCACGTTGCGCCCGACCCGTCGCAAGTCGCGGGCCGCCGCGCCGGGCGTGGCGATCCTCAAGGGGCGGCCAGTCTCCCGCGTCTGCTTGAGGATGTCATTCACGCTTCTCTTCGTGTGGGTGAACTCGATCCGTCCGAACGGCGTGTCAAACAGGCCCGCGCGGCCCGTTGTCATGACGGTAAGCCCGGCCAGGGGAACCTGCGAGATCACGCCATGCTCCGACAGCGCCGATTCCAGGCTGAGATAGCTGTAACAGCCTCTTCGCAAGGCGACCGCGATCCGTTCGAGAAGATGCGGGTCGCGGCGCCCTGCCAGCGCGAACACGAAGAGGCCCCTGGACACCCGCTGCAGCACGCCTGCGGAAACCAGGCGATCGAGACCTCCCCTGAAAGCCGAGTCTCTGTCTCGCGGGAACAGCTTGCGCAGATCCTCGAGCGTGAACAGGACGCGTCCTTTCCTTGCCCACTCAGTGAAAGTATTGATGGCTTCAGGCAGACGCATTTCGAATCCAAGTCAACGTGAACGACACTTTTTCATATTTTTCGTGTATACTTATTTAGCATCACGCCCGTTCCTTTGCAAGGGAATTCCAAAGAGCGCCCCCGGTTTCGTTGCGCTGTCCGTTGCATTGCAGGACGGGACGCACCACAATTCGCGCATTGCCCCGATCCAGCACGGAACGCGCGTGGATCCGCCACGCCAGGCTGGGCGCGGAGGGCAAGTGCATCCAGTGCGGCGGCAAGCCGTCGTCTTCAGGCCAGGGAGGGTTCACGACGGAGTCTCCTATTCGGCAGCCTCCCGGATTCCGATGAACCCGCCAGACTGGCGTCGCCAGAATCTGGCATAGTGCCCGTTAGCGGCCAGCAACGCGTCATGGGCTCCGGCCTCCACAACTTTTCCCTCGTGCATCACGACGATCCGGTTCATCTGCGCGATCGTCGAAAGGCGATGCGCAATCGCCAGCACGGTCTTGCCAGCCATGACGGCCTCAAGCGCCAGTTGAATCGAGGCTTCGACCTCCGAATCCAAGGCGCTTGTCGCCTCGTCCAGCACCAGGATCGGTGCATCTTTCAGAATGGCCCGCGCAAGCGCGATGCGTTGTCGCTGCCCGCCAGAGAGCTTTACGCCACGTTCCCCGAGATGGGCGTCATAGCCCCTCCGTCCGAAGTGGTCCTCAAGGTCGAGGATGAAGTCGTGCGCCTCGGCACGGCGGGCGGCGGCGACCATCTCCGCCCTGGTCGCGTCAGGTCGGCCGTAGAGGATGTTCTCGCGCGCCGAACGATTGAACATCGCCGTTTCCTGCGTGACCATGCCGATCTGTCGGCGGAGGCTTTCTTGCGTCACCGTCTGGACATCGCGTCCGGACACCAAGACTGTGCCCGCTTCCGCGTCATAGAGCCTCAAAAGAAGCGCAACCAGGGTCGACTTGCCGGCTCCGCTCGCCCCGACAATCCCAAGCTTCTCACCCGATGCAATGTTCAGGTTGATCCTGTCCACACCTCCCGCCGCACGTCCGTAGGCAAAGCTCACGTTCCTGAACTCGATGGTCGGCGTGCGAAGTTCAGGTGCCTCCGCGCCAGGCCTGTCCGTCAGGCCGTGGGGAGCGGTCAACGTGTTCATCCCGTCCTCGACTTCGCCGACATTGCCATAGATCGCCATCAGCACGTGGCTGACCCAGCCTGTCATCTGCGCGATCCGAATCGAGATGGCGCCTGCTGCCACGACGTCACCCGGGCTCGCGACGCCCCGGCTCCAGAACCATAGCGTGCCGCCAATGAGCAGAACCGGAACCATGCCTGCGACCGTGATGAGGCAAATCCTGAAAGTCACTGCGAGGGAACCGTAATCAAGCGCGCGTTCGCGAAACGCCCTCACCGCGTCAATCGCCGCGCGCTCCTCGTGATTGGCGTGAGCGAAGAGCTTCACTGTCTTTATGTTTGTAATCGTGTCGACAACCTGTCCAGTGACCATCGCGCGCGCGCCAGCACGGGAACGGGACCGCATGCGGATGCGCGGCATGAACCAGCGCACCATGTAGAGATATCCGCACAGCCACACGAACAGGGCGAGCGCAATCCATCCGTTGATGGCGGTCAGCAGAAGCGCGGAGGCGATCAGCGAGGCCAGTGCAAAGAAGAGGACGTTGATCACTTCGCTCGCGACATCCGCGAGTGCGCGAGCCGTCTGCATCTGCTTCTGGGCGATCCGTCCGGCGAAATCGTTGTCGAAGAACGTGACTGACTGGCCCAATGTCCATCGGTGAAGCCGGGTGAGCACGAGCGGATTGACGTTGGGCAGGATCACTACAGCGTTCGCAATCGAGCTCAGCCCGAAAACGACCGGCCGCGCGACCAGAAAGAACGCCGCCACACCAATGACAAGTGCCCAGTTCGCTGAGAAGAACGTGTCCGGAGTGGAGGCAAGCGCCGTGTCTATCACGTGACCAAGTATCAATGCCGTCACGACCTCAAGCGTCCCAGCGGTTGCCGAAACCGCTGCAGCAACGGTCAGCACCGGGAACGCGCCCTTCAGCCCCCAGACCATGAAGGCGCCAAGCGTTCTTGGCGGCGGTCCGTCGGCCGCGCGAAAGGCGTCAATCAGTCGTCCGGCGTGGCGGATCACTCGGCGGCCTCCAGATCGGTCGTTATGAACCCGCCGGATTGCCGCCTCCAGAAACCGGCATAAAGGCCGCCCCGCGCCAGCAGCGAGGCGTGGCTGCCAGTCTCGACAATTTTGCCGTCGTCCAGAACCACGATCCGGTCCATCCGCGCGATCGTCGAAAGCCGATGCGCGATGGCAATCACCGTCTTGCCTTCCATCATGCCATGGAGCGCGTCCTGAATCGCGGCCTCGACTTCGCTGTCCAGCGCACTTGTCGCCTCGTCGAGCACGAGAATCGGTGCGTCTTTCAAGATGACCCTTGCCAGCGCGATCCGCTGGCGTTGGCCACCTGACAGCTTCACGCCCCGCTCACCGACATGCGCATCGAATCCGGTCCGGCCCTCGGGGTCTTCCAGGTCCATGACGAATTCGCAGGCCTCGGCTTGCCTTGCCGCCCTGATCACCATTTCATCCGTGGCGTCCGGCCGGCCATAAAGAATGTTGTCTCGCACCGACCGGTGCAGCAGCGAGTTTTCCTGTTGAACCATCCCGATGCGCGCACGAAGGCTGTCCTGCGTCACGAGCGATATGTCCTGCCCGTCAATACGAATGGTCCCGCTTTCGACATCGTAGAATCGCAGGAGCAGCTTGACAAACGTCGACTTGCCCGATCCCGACCGTCCCACCAGCCCGACCTTCTCTCCGGGTTCAATCACGTGGTCGATCCTGACCAGGCCACCCGCCCGGCGACCGTAGTGGTGAGCAACCGCATCAAACTCGATTCGCCCTGGCCCCGGATCGAGCGGCTTGGCGTCTGGATGATCAACCAGGGTGATTGGCTGGGCAATCGTCTCCATTCCCTCCGCCACGATGCCGAGATTTCGGAAGAAGCTCGTAAGCGCCCACATGATCCATCCGGTCATGGCATTCAGCCGCAAGACCAGTGAGGTGGCGATCGCCACCGCCCCGATGCTTGCCGCACCCGTCGACCAAAGCCAGATCGCCCACCCGACGACCGACACGATGAGGTACCCGTTGATCAGCGTCAGGCCGAGATCCATCCGCGTGTATACGCGCATTTCATCCTGGAAGGTTCGTCGCGCGTGCTCAATCGCTTCCCGCGCATATTCTCGCTCCGTCGAGGTGTGGGCAAACATCTTGACGCTGTGAATGTTCGTGTAGCTGTCCACGACCCTGCCGGTCACCGCACTGCGCGCGTCGGATGCGGCCTGGCTGGCTGGCCCGACCCGAACCACGGTCCAGCGGATCAGGAGCACGTAGAGGAACAGCCATGCAAGCAGGGGAAGCGCAAGCCGTGCATCCGCATCGCCCAAGAGAATCAGTGCCCCCGCCACGTAGGCCGTGGCGAATGTCAGCGCATCAAATATCTGGAAGACCGCCTCTCCCGCAGCGGGCGGCGTCTGCATGATCCGGTTCGCGATTCGGCCGGCAAAGTCGTTTTCGAACCAGCCGACGGACTGTCGCAGGACATGGCCATGCGACCGCCACCGAATGAGCGTTCCGAAGTTGGGCAGGATCGCGTTGTTCAGCAGGCCGACGTCGAGAAGTTCAAGCAATGGCCGAACGGTCAGCAGAAACAGCCCGACCAGGATCATCTCGGTCCCGTGCTCTTGCCAGAACGATTCGGGATCCGTTGCCGCCAGCAGGTCAACCAGCCGCCCGACATAGGAAATCAACCAGATCTCCACAGCCGCCACTGCAATTGCCACGGCTGTCGTTGCCGCAAACACCTTTCGGAACGGCCGCGCATATTGGTTCAGGAAAGGCCAGAGCCTTTTCGGCGGATGATCCTCCTGCGGATAGTCGCAATAGGGATCGACGAGACTTTCAAAAAAGCGAAACATGTCGCTTGCACCTTGCGTTGGCGGGCAGAACGAGAAGCAACGAAACAGCGGGGCGCTCATGCCGCGGCAAACGGGACTGGCCGCGACAGCAGGTGGCTGTTCCCGTCGACCGTCAAGCGCCTCACGGGTATCGGCTGTCGCCGATCTACCCTGTCTGGCCGCCAGAGTCATCCCTTGGTCAGCGCCAGCAAATCCTGTCGTCCAAGCGCGAAACCGGACGCGATCCACTTCCGCTCCAGCCTGTCAAGGGCCATGCCAAGCTCTGGCCCTTCGAATGCCGGTGACAGATCCGCCGCCTTGACTGGAAACGCCTGTGCCGCACCATGCTCGATCAGCTCCAGCGTCTCCGCCGAAAGCAGCCGCCCCGATACAGCGCATGCCGCGAGCATGGCGTCCCGAGCTACGGCTGCGCCGAGACGATACCCTGCTTCGCCAGGATCCGTCTCGCCATGTCCTTGCACGTCGCGTAACCGCTGCGCCTCTCGACGCGACAGTTTCAACCGATCTGCCAACCCGTCGCCGCCCATCACCGCCAGACGGCGCATCGGGTCCGCCGCAACGCCCAGTCCTCGCTCAAGCGCAACCAGATTGCCTAGCGCGTTGTCGCTGGAACCCGGCAAGACCGCCGCCAGAACCCCGGACGACCGCATCGCCGCAACCGCTTGTGCGGGGTCTGGGGCGCTCAACAGCCGCTTCAGCTCCGAGCCGACACGTTCCCTTGAAAGGCCGCTCAACCCGTCGAGATTTGCGGCAATCGCCGCAATCGCCTCAGGATCGAAACCCTCGCTGGACGTGCAGTACCAGGCATGAAACCGGAAATAGCGCAGACTCCGCAGACAGTCCTCGCGAATGCGGGCCTCAGGATCGCCGATGAAGCGTACGCGCCGGGCCACGAGATCGGCTTGACCACCCAACGGATCATGCACGACACCTCCCGCGTCGACGTAGAGCGCGTTCATCGTGAAGTCCCGGCGTTGTGCATCGTCCTCGATTCGATCCGAGAATTCCACGACTGCGCGCCGCCCGTCCGTCGCCACGTCTCTGCGGAATGTCGTCACCTCGTGGAGGATGCCGCCGGCGATGACGCCCACGGTTCCGTGCAAGATCCCTGTGGGGACCGTCTTGAGACCTGCCCGCTTCGCAAGTTCGAGCACGCGGTCCGGCGGCGCGTCAGTTGCAAAGTCGACATCGTTGACGAGCTCACCCAGAAGCGCATTCCTCACGCATCCGCCTACGGCATAGACCTTATGGCCGGCATCGGCGAGCAGCGAAAACACCCTCTGCGTCGCCTCGGCAACCAGCCAGTCCGCTTCAAGCTTCGACATTCGGCATTCGATCCGCCAGGGCCCGGAGAATGCGGGCCGTCGCGCCCCAGATGTAATAGGGACCCCATGGCACGACAAAGTAGAATCGTCGCTCTCCGCGCCAACGCCGTGATTCAATCAGGAACCGCTCCGGATTCAAGACGTGGTCCAGGGGCACCTGGAACGCTTCCGCCACTTCGCCTGGCTCTGGCCTGGGCTTGAATTCCGGCGTCACCAGCGCCAGCACCGGCGTCACTTGGAATCCGGTCACCGTTTCGTGCGGCGGCAGCGCCCCGAGAACATCGGCATGCCGCCTCTCCAGCCCGATTTCCTCGCGCGCCTCTCGCAAGGCTGCATCCACCGCGCCGTCGTCGGCCTCGTCGACCTTGCCGCCGGGAAACGCGATCTGGCCGGGATGGTGTTTCAGTGCGGAAGACCGCTTGGTCAGGATGACGCTTGCCTTGGCCGGTCGGTCGATGACCGGGATCAGCACTGCGGCACTGCGCAACGTTCTCTTCGGCGACAACTGAGTGTCGGGATTCAAGTCGTAGTCCGACGATGGAAGGCCGTCCGCGGCAAGCGCCGACCGAAGCTCCCCCGCAAGATCAGCCATTCCGCACCCCATTGCCAAGCGCGGTCGGTTGAAACTCGTAGTGTGCCCCGCAGAACTGGCAGTCCACCGTCACGACGCCTTCGTCTGTCGTCATGGTCCCGGGATCCTCGCTCACGCAAAGCGAAAGGGACTCCCTTGCCCGCTCCATCGTGCACGTGCACCCGAACTCCACTGGCTGCACGCGATACGCCCTGGGCCCATCGGCACCAAAGAGCCGTAAGAGCAGGTCCGTCGGCGCCACGACCGGCCCGACCAGGTCGATTTCGTCTGCGCCATCCAGAAGCAGGTTGACACGGTTCCAGGATTCGGCGGCGGCGGCGTCCAGGAGGTCCGAAGCCGCCAAGAGGCCTCCGGCACCGCTTCCGCCGTCCTCGACGCGCGGCTCCGCGGCTGGCATTTGTTGCAGCATCATGCCGCCGGCCCGCCAGTGCATTTCCTCTTCAGGAATCCTCGAGCGCCCGAACGCCAGTACAAACCGGGTCGGCAACTGCTCGGACTGTGCAAAGTAGGTTTCGGCGCACGCCGCCAGCGATCCGCCGGCAAGTGGCGTGATTCCCTGATAGGGCGCGGTGCCGCTGCCCTGGTCGATCATGATCGAGAAACATCCTGATCCCACCTGCGCGAATGCATCGCCGTCAAGGTCAAGCCGCGCTTCGTCAAATCCCGCGTAGGCCCTGATCCTCGCCGGCGAACCATCTTCGGCCGGGCCGTAGTAATCGGTCGCGATCAATCGCGCCGGGCCGTCCCCACGGACTTGAAGCGAAAGCTTCCACCTCGTCTTGATCGCCTGCCCTATCAACGCCGTGAGCAAGGTAGCCTCGGCAAGAAGCGCCTCGATCACCCCCGGGTAGCCGTGCTGGGCCAGGATGCGCTGCAGGACGTCGCACAGGCGCACGACCCTTCCCCGCGTTGCAGTGCGGTCGAGTTGAAACGGCAAGACCGTGTCGTCCCAAGCTGGGCTTGACTTGATGTTCACGGCGCATCCCCGGCAATCGAACCCAAATGCACTACCATGTGCCTGGGCAACTTGGCGAGTCAAAGGCCTCGATGACAGACCACCCTGGGGCAATTGCCCTGCCTGCGGATCAATCGGCTTCCGAACCGGTCCGCATTCAGCGCAGAGGCACCCGTCGAGCGCGCCGGGGCGGTGAAACGCGTGATGCGTTGCTTGTTCCCCTTGCAAAAAGACCGTAAACGCCCTCGAACACCCGACGGCCCCTGGAGAGTCCATGTCCGCGCCCAAGAAAGTCGTTCTCGCCTATTCCGGCGGTCTCGACACTTCCATCATTCTCAAGTGGCTGCAGACCGAATTCGGGTGCGAAGTCGTGACCTTCACTGCCGACCTCGGCCAAGAAGAGGAGCTGGAACCCGCCCGCAGGAAGGCCGAGCTTCTTGGCGTCGCGGAAATCCATGTCGAGGATCTTCGGGAGGAATTCGCGCGCGACTATGTCTTCCCGATGTTCCGTGCCAACGCGGTCTACGAAGGCCTGTACCTGCTCGGAACTTCCATCGCGCGCCCGCTCATTTCCAAGCGACTCGTGGAAATCGCGGAAGAGACGGGAGCCGATGCCATTGCCCACGGCGCAACGGGCAAGGGCAATGACCAAGTGCGCTTCGAGCTGTCTGCCTACGCTCTCAATCCGGACATCAGGGTAATCGCGCCCTGGCGCATCTGGAGCCTGACCTCGCGGTCGAAGCTCCTCGAGTTTGCCGAACGGCACCAGATTCCCATTTCCGGAGACAAGCGCGGCGACGCGCCGTTTTCCGTCGATGCCAATCTCCTCCATACCTCTTCAGAAGGAAAGATCCTGGAAGACCCGGCGGAGGAAGCGCCCGCCCATGTCCTGCAGCGCATCACGGTGCCCGAGGACGCGCCGGACAAGGCAGAAACCGTCGAGATCGCGTTCGAACGGGGCGACGCCGTCGCGGTCGACGGGAAGGCCATGACCCCGGCCGAAGTCCTGACCCACCTGAACGACCTCGGCGGTCGGCACGGTGTTGGCATTCTCGACCTCGTGGAAAACCGATTCGTCGGAATGAAGTCCCGTGGCCTTTACGAAACGCCGGGAGGCACGATCCTGCTCGAAGCTCATCGCGGCATCGAGCAGATCACGCTGGATTCCGGATCCGGGCACCTCAAGGACTCGATCATGCCTCGCTACGCGAAACTGATCTACAACGGTTTCTGGTTTTCGCCGGAGCGCGAAATGCTGCAGGCGCTGATCGACAAGAGCCAGGAGCACGTGACTGGCACAGTGCGGCTGAAACTCTACAAAGGGTCCGTACGGACGGTTGCGCGCTGGTCTGATCGCTCGCTCTATTCCGAGGCCCATGTCACGTTCGAGGAGGACGCGGGTGCCTATGATCAGAAGGACGCACAGGGATTCATTCAGCTGAACGCGCTCCGCCTGAAACTGCTCGCCGCGAGGAACCGACGGCTGAAGTGACGCCGGCGGCGACCAACCTTCGTCTTGCGCGGGACATCCTGCAAGCAGGACCCGCTGCGGTTCAGAACCGCAGCGCTTCCGCCGCGAGCCGCTCGTAGAACGGCAGCGCCTGCTCCGCCAGCTTCCGCGCCTCGCCTTGCAGTTCCGGCAAGGGCGCCTCCGAGCCTGCAAACCCGGTGGACTTGTGTGCCGAACCGTACCAATGCGGTGCCCAGGCTCCGTCGAACGGCTTGGGGCCCGCCGGCCAGGACAGCATCGAGGAATCAAAATCGAGCTTGATCGCTTCGCAAAGCCCGCGAAGCGCCGCTTCCGGGTTCCGGAGAATGTCCGCACTGTCCACAACCGGTCCTGGAAACCTCTCGAACATGGCCAGCTGCTCCTTGAAGCCGATGTCGCGCATGACCGGATTGTCGCGTTTCGCGGCATAGCTGGCCACCACCCTTGCCGGATGCCGGATCAGGTGGATGTTCACGCAGCTCTCTGCCCAGTCGAGCGGGAATTCCGGTTCCATGTGAAACGGCATGTGTTTCATGTAGAAATGCCGTCGGCCCCCGGGAATTGGCCCGAGGCATCGTTCGGCCACGCGTTGCGGGTCACTTTCATTGGCCGCAAGCACGTGCTCCCGCATCGGGTGATCGATCCCGGTCGCCTCCAGATAGGCGGCATAGAACGGCTCGTCCCATGCCGCGAAGTCCGGCCGGTTGCCGAAGGCGTACATCATTGCCGTCGAAATGTTTCGCGGCCCGCTCCAGTTTGCAATCCTCATGCCTCTCGATCCAATCCCGCCCGCCGCCAAAGCCGTCACGTCGCTGGCGCCTGAAACAGCCTTCACACCAACGCGACTTCACGCTCCGTTGAATGGACTGTCGGCCAAGACCACGCCATTCTCCGGCCAATCGCAAGGAGCAAAACCATGAGCACGCCCATTCCCCGGACATTTCTCTCGCTAGCACTGGTCCTCTCCGGTCTCGTCCTGCTAGGCACGCACGCCGTAGCGGAAGAGAAGAAGGCCTATTTTGCGGGCGGCTGTTTCTGGTGCGTGGAGTCAGACTTCGAGTCTCTCGCGGGCGTTCACGAAGTCGTCTCCGGATATACCGGCGGGACGACCGCCAATCCGACCTACAAGGCGGTCACGAAGGGCGGCACCGGGCACTACGAAGCGGTCGAGATCAGCTACGACGACGGCGTGATCGACTACGACCGGCTGCTTCACCATTTCTTCCGTTCCGTCGATCCGACCGATGCCGGCGGCCAGTTCTGCGACCGGGGCGACAGCTACCGCACGGCGGTTTTCGTCTCGAATCCCGAAGAGCGCGCTGCCGCCGAAATGGCAAAGGAAGAGGCGCAAAGGGATCTCGGGCGCACGATTGTCACTCCCATTCTGGATGCGTCCAGATTCTATGTGGCCGAGGACTATCACCAAGACTATTACAAGAGCAAAGACCTTGTCCTGACCCGCCGGGGCCCCAAGTCAAAGGCCAATGCTTACAAGTTCTATCGCAAGGCCTGCCGACGTGACGACAGAGTTCGGCAACTTTGGGGCGACGCCGCGCCATTCGCCAGCTGATTTTGAACTTTCGCCCTGCTGGCCTGATCGCTAGATTCGGCCAGATAGCTGGGGATGTGAGCAGTGCCCGTCGCGACCGCCGACGTGACGCCGATGATGGCGCAGTACATGAAGATCAGGGACGAGCATCCCGATGCTCTCCTGTTCTACCGCATGGGGGATTTCTACGAGCTGTTCTTCGATGATGCCGTTGCCGCCTCGGAGGCGCTCGACATTGCGCTAACGAAACGCGGCAAGCAACTCGGCGAAGACATTCCGATGTGCGGAGTTCCGGTGCACGCCGCGGAAGGCTACCTACTGACACTCATCCGCAAGGGCTTCCGCGTTGCGGTCTGCGAGCAGCTCGAAGAGCCTTCCGAGGCCAGGAAGCGGGGCTCCAAGGCGGTCATCAAGCGGGGAGTCGTCCGGCTTGTCACGCCGGGGACACTAACCGAGGAATCCCTTCTTGACGCCCGCCGACACAACTATCTTGCGGCGCTGGCTGAGGTCCGTGACGAAGCCGCCGTCGCCTGCGTTGATGTCTCAACCGGAGAGTTGCGCGTCCTTTCGACTTCGCCGGAGCGCTTCGGGCCGGAACTTGCGCGTCTTTCGCCAAGCGAGGTCATCATTTCCGAAAGCAAGTATTCGGAATACTCCGACTTCGTCACCGATTTCGGCGCGTGCCTGACCCCACTTTCACCGGCGAGCTTCGACAGCCAGTCGGCGCAGAAGCGGCTTGCAAGGTTCTGGCAGATCCAGAGCCTTGATGCTTTCGGGACGTTTACGCGCGCAGAAATCTCGGCAATCGGCGCGCTTGTCGACTACCTGGAGCTCACACAGAAGGGAAAGCTGCCCCTGCTGCGCGCGCCGGTGCGCGACGTGGAATCCGGAACCGTCCAGATTGACGCCGCGACCCGTCGAAATCTCGAGCTTACCCGTTCCCTTTCCGGAAGCCGGGAAGGCTCCCTCCTTCAAGCGGTTGACCGCACGGTAACCGCGGCAGGCGGTCGCCTGATCGAACGCAGAATTTCATCTCCCTCTCGCGAACTCGGTGCCATTCGAGCCAGGATCGGCGTTGTGGAGTGGTTCGCCTCGGACAGTGCGCGACCGGAAGTGATCCGGAGCATTCTCAAGCGCTGCCCCGACATACAGAGGGCAATGTCGAGGCTGGCCCTGGACAGGGGCGGGCCGCGCGACCTCGCGGCGATCCGAAACGCCCTCGACCTGCTGCCGGAAGTCACGACCGCTCTCGCTGGCGAACGGCCCGAGCCGGTTGACGCCTGGCTGTCCGACCTTGACGGATTTGACGAACTGGCCCGATCTCTCTCTGATGCCCTTGTCGCCGAGCCCCCTCTTCTAGTGCGGGATGGCGGATTCATCGCTGAAGGCCATGACACCGGCCTCGACGAAGCGCGCAAGCTGCGTGACGAGGGTCGCAGTGTCGTGGCCGGGCTGCAGGCGGACTACGCAAGTTCCACGGGCATCGGTTCGCTCAAGATTAGACACAACAACGTCCTCGGATACTTCATCGAGACGCGCTCCACTCATGCCCAAAGGATGATGTCGCCGCCATGCTCCGAGCGTTTCATTCACCGACAGACCACGGCAAGCGCCGTCCGCTTCACCACCGTTGAACTTTCGGAACTCGAATCCAGGATCCTCAATGCCGGGGCGAAGGCCATCGAGATCGAGACCGCCCTGCATGCGGATCTGGTCCGCCTAGTCCTTTCGAACGGAGACCGCCTCGGCGCTGCTGCCGGCGCCCTTGCCGAAATTGATGTCGCCTGCGCTTTCGCCATCCAAGCCAGGGACCGGAAATGGTGCGCGCCGCGCATTGACGACAGTGAGGCCTTCTGCATTTCCGGTGGTCGTCATCCCGTGGTCGAGCAGGCCCTCAAGGTCGAAGGCGCGCCATTCATCGCCAATGACTGTGATCTTTCCGATGACCAAGACGGAAGGATATGGCTGTTGACCGGGCCCAACATGGCTGGCAAGTCCACTTTCCTCCGCCAGAACGCAATCATCGCCATTCTCGCTCAGGCAGGCAGCTTCGTTCCCGCCGAGAGCGCGCGCATTGGCCTTGTAAGCCAGATTTTCAGCCGAGTCGGTGCCTCCGACGACCTTGCCCGGGGCCGATCGACCTTCATGGTCGAAATGGTCGAAACAGCCGCGATCCTGAACCAGGCAGACGACCGGGCGCTGGTCATCCTTGACGAGATCGGTCGCGGCACCGCCACCTACGACGGCCTTTCCATCGCGTGGGCAACGCTCGAACACCTGCACGAGACGAACCGGTGCCGCGCGCTCTTCGCGACCCACTACCACGAATTGACGGAGCTCGCGAACCGGCTTGAAGGAGTCCGAAACGCAACCGTGGCGGTCAAGGAGTGGGAAGGTGAGGTCATTTTCCTCCATGAAGTCCGAAAGGGCGCGGCAGACCGCAGTTACGGCGTGCAGGTCGCCCGTCTTGCCGGACTGCCGCAGCCAGTCGTGGATCGCGCACGTACAGTTCTCGAAGCGCTTGAAAGGGGCGAGCGCGAAGGAAGCGTGCGCCCGAAAGCCCTGATCGACGAATTGCCGCTTTTCTCCGCCAGCCATCCTCCTTCAACTGGGGCGCCGAAGACGTCAGAACTGGAGGAAGCATTGGCAGCGATCCATCCTGACGAAATGTCCCCGCGCGACGCGCTGGATGCGCTCTACCACCTCAAGACATTGACGAAATAGCGTCCCGGCTGCATCGGAGCGGCGCCCCGACAGCTCCCTCTGCCGGCAGAAAGCAGGATTCCTGGTGCTGGCTCCGTCCATCGCACGAAAATGTGCGGGTAGCATGCGTCATGCGCAGGTCTGTGACAGGGAATTCTTCAGCACGCACGCCTGGCACGCCGGACCCTGCCAGCCAACGGCAATCAACGGCGGATCTTGCGGCCTTTGATTTCCAGATCGCGCAACGTCTCGCGCTGCACGCCTTGCCGGGTTTCCAAAGTCCTTCGTTGATCGCGCCCGCACAGTTCTTGTGGCGCTTGAAATGGAAGGGCGTGAAGGCAGCGTTCGGCAGAGGCCCGGATTGATGAATTTCCGCTCATCGCCGCTTGCCAGCCGCCGTCAATCGCCGCCCCGGACTTTGTCCGGACCTGGAAAAGCCCAAGCAGCAATCCTTCCCGACGAAATGAACCCGCCTGATGCTCTGGATGGGCCTTGCCACCTCAAGACGTTGGAGAGGCAACCGCGCCCCGACAGTGCTGTTCGCGGGCGAAATCAGGCGTTCATGATGCCGGCGTCGAACTCACGCCAACCTTTGCGGGTCGCAGCAGGCGGTCGTGCAGGATGAAGCCGTCTGCCTCCACCTGAATGACCTCGCCGGCCACGGTCCCTGGCATCGGCGCCTCGAACATTGCGTCGTGAAGCTGCGGGTCGAACCGGTCCCCGACTTCGGGCGAAATCACGCGCACACCGTGCTTGCCTAGCACGTTGAGGAGTTCGCGCATCGTCAGTTCGACGCCCTCAATCAATGCCTTGTTTGCCTCCCGGGCATCTTCAGGTACGGCCGCCACGGCACGCTTCATGTTGTCGAAGACCGGGAGCAAGTCCCGCGCCAGCCTTGACCCGCCATACCGTTCCGCCTCGCGCCGGTCCCGATCCGATCTCTTCCGCGCGTTCTCGGCATCTGCCAGCGCGCGCATGAACTTGTCCTGCAGCACATCCCGTTCCGTTTCCAGTGCGGCTATCCTCTCGTCGTCAGACGGATCTTCAAGCGCCTCGGGCGAAGTGATGTCGATCAGCTCCTCACTGGAACCGGCGATCCGTTCCTCGGTTTTGGGGACCTCTTCCTCGGCCACCGACCTTTTCGTCTTTGTGTCGTTCATTACTGCCCTCGATCCGTAAACAGCCGGCCCACCAGCTGTGCGGTATAGTCCACTATTGGGACGATCCGTCCATAGTTGAGACGGGTCGGTCCGATCACTCCAATGGCTCCGATGATCCTTCGATCGGAGTTCATATAGGGAGAGACGACCAAAGAGGAACCGGAAAGCGAAAAAAGCTTGTTTTCCGAACCGATGAAAATGCGCACTCCCTCCCCCGCATCCGTCAGCTCGAGGAACTCCGCAATGTCACGCTTGCGTTCCAGGTCGTCAAACAGGTTCCGGATCCGCTCAAGGTCTTCCTCCTCTGCACTTCCTGCCAGCAAGTTGGAGCGGCCTCGCACGATCAGGCGCTCGTAGTCGGTTCCCTCATTCTCCCAAATCACCGTCCCGCTTTCGACAAGGTCCCGCGCCAGCTCGTTGAGCTTCTGTCGATGGTGCTGGATCTCCCTTTGGAAGACTTCCCCAAGTTCCGAAAGCGTATGGCCGGCCAATGCGGCGTTCAGGAAATTGGCGGCCTCTCGAAAGCTGCTTGCAGTCTGTCCCGGCGGCGGCGAGAACAGCCGGTTTTCGACATGTCCGTCCTCGAAGACCAGCACCACCATAGCGCGATCGGCCGCGAGGCTGATGAACTCGATGTGCCGCACAGCTGCATCGTGCTTCGGCGCCAGCACGAGAGATGCGCCCTGAGTAACGCCCGACAGGGCCGAACCAACCCGGTCAAGCAAGGTCACGACACTTTCGTCGGTCGACTGCAGCTCGGATTCTATGGCTTCCCGATCCTGGCTTGAAGGATCGCTCACTTCCATCATCCCGTCGACGAAGAGTCGCAGTCCCGACTCGGTCGGGAAGCGCCCAGCAGAGGAATGCGGCGAAGCCAGGAGTCCGAGAAATTCCAGATCCTGCATGACGTTTCTTACCGTCGCTGCGCTGACCTTCTCGTTCAGTTCCCGCGTGAGCCTGCGCGAGCCCACCGGGTCACCGGTTTCCAGATACGCTTCCACGACCCGTCGAAACACTTCCCGCGAGCGTTCGTTCATCTCTTCCAGAAGTTGTCCTGTGTCAGTCATGTGTCGGTCGGGATGTCAGGGCGCTGCAATTAAATTGAAGCGGCGCACAAGGTCAATCGGGGTTGATGCGGTCCGGAGCCGCAACTATCAAGCGTCCCGTCCAAACCGGAGAATTTCCATGCGGCCCTCGGGACGAAATAACGACGAGATGCGCAACGTCTCCATGGAAGCGGGCGTCGCGCGCCATGCGGAAGGATCATGCCTGATCAAGTGCGGCGACACGCAGGTTTTGTGCACCGCATCAATCGATGGCCGGATACCGTTCTGGATGAAAAACTCCGGGCTTGGCTGGGTGACTGCGGAATACGGCATGTTGCCTCGTGCAACGCATTCGCGTGGCCGTCGCGAGGCCAAGACGGGTCAGTCCGGACGTACGCAGGAAATTCAGCGCCTCATAGGTCGGGCCCTTCGCGCCGGCGTGGACCGTTCCGCGCTCGGCGAACGCCAGATCGTCATCGACTGCGATGTCCTCCAGGCCGATGGTGGCACACGCTGTGCATCCATCACCGGCGGTTGGGTTGCATTGCGTCTTGCGACCAATGAGCTCTTGAAGTCAGGTCAGATCACAGCCGATCCTGTCAGGGATCACGTTGCAGCGGTGTCCTGCGGCATCTACGGCGGCCAGCCGATCCTGGACCTTGACTATCCTGAAGACAGCGAAGCAAGCGTTGACGGCAACTTCGTCATGACAGGTGCCGGCCGTCTTGTAGAAGTCCAGACATCGGCAGAAGGGGAGACGTTCTCCCGCAACGAATTGTCCGCGATGCTCGACCTTGCCGGTCGCGGCGCCCAGGCCCTTGTCGCCGCACAAAGGGATGCCATTGCCTGATGCGCCGCTTCTCCGGCGACCGCCTTCTGGTCGCGACACACAATTCCGGAAAGCTCGAAGAGATTGCCGACTTGCTCAGTGACCACGCCATCCAAGTCATCGGAGCGGCCGAACTTGGCCTCGATGAACCGGAAGAGACCGGCGCGGACTTCGTCGCGAACGCACGGATCAAGGCGCATGCCGCCTCCAGCGTCACCGGACTGCCCGCGCTCGCCGACGATTCCGGGATCGAGATCGATGCCCTTGGCGGCGCGCCGGGCGTCCACACTGCGGATTGGGCCGAGACGCCCGGTGGACGCGACTTCGTGCGCGCGATGACCCGCACCTACAACGCACTTCTCGATTCCGGCGCCGCACAACCTTGGATCGCCCGGTTTTGCTGCACCTTCGTGCTTGCCTGGCCTGACGGTCATTGCGAGACGTTCGAAGGATACATGAACGGCAGGATCACATGGCCCATGCGTGGCAATAGGGGCCATGGATACGATCCGATTTTCCAGCCCGATGGCCATGCCGTCACGTTCGGTCAGATGAGCCGCCTGGAGAAGAATCGCATCAGTCACCGTGCCGATGCTTTCCGGAAGCTGAATGCGGTGTTTCGGCATGGATAGGGGCTTTGGGCTCTATGTTCATTGGCCGTTCTGCCAAGCGAAGTGCCCCTATTGCGATTTCAACAGCCATGTCGGCGCATCCATCGACCAGCCACGCTGGCAAAAGGCGTTCCTGAAGGAAATCATGAGAATCCGGAAAGACATTGGCCCTCGCAAGCTGGGTTCAATTTTTTTCGGCGGCGGCACGCCAAGCCTCATGGCGGCGGAAACCGTCGCCCGCATAATCGAGGCGGCAAGGGATTCCTGGGCCCCTGCCGACGATGTCGAGATCACGCTTGAGGCCAACCCGACCTCGGCCGAAGCCGGACGCTTTCGCGCCTACGCCCGGGCTGGCGTCAATCGTCTCTCGCTTGGCATCCAGTCGCTTCGCGATCCGGACCTGAAGGCGCTTGGCCGACTTCACACAAGCGCCGAGGCCGTCGCTGCCTACGACATCGCACGATCCGTGTTTCCGCGCGTTTCCTTCGACTTGATCTACGCCCGGCAGAAACAGACAGCGGCGGAATGGAAGGCGGAACTTGCAGAGGCGCTCGAACTCGCCGCCGATCACATGTCACTCTACCAGCTTACGATAGAGCCGGGCACGGCGTTCGGCGACCGTCACGCTGCTGGACGCCTGCCGGGACTTCCTGACGAGAGCCGTTCCCTGTACATGTTCAACCTCGCGCAGGACATGACGGAGGCGGCGGGACTTCCAGCCTACGAAATCTCGAACCACGCACGGCCAGGGGAAGAGAGCCGGCACAATCTCGTGTATTGGCGCTCGGGCAGCTGGGCTGGCATCGGACCAGGCGCGCATGGTCGCCTGACGGTCGACGGCCTTCGGATCGCAACGGAATGCCATTCCGCCCCTGACCGTTGGCTCTACGCGGTGGAAACGACAGGCAGCGGCTACAGCCAGTGCGATGCCGTTTCCGCGGAGGACGCGCGCATCGAGGCTGTCATGGCAGGCCTGCGACTTGCGGACGGCGTCACAGCAGATTTGCTCAATAAAGTTAATAACATCAATGACTTAATTGATTCCGGGCATTTGGAGCGAACTCCCGGTTTCGTTCGAACGACCCGCAAGGGCCGCCCGCTTCTTGACGCGATCCTGCGGGAAATCCTCGTTCAGCCCGTCCCGGTGGTCACCAGCAGCCGCCGGCAGAGCTCGTCGAACTGCTCCAGGCTCCCGTAACGAAACGTCACCGAGCCCGCCTCCCCGTCGGCAACGTGGTCGATGCTGACCTTCATGCCAAGCGCGGCCGCAAGGTCTCTCTCCGCGGCCCGCGTGTCGGCATCCTTCTCCGCCCGACGCCGGCCACGAGGCTGTGTGCGGCTGTCTGCCCCTTCGTCCCGGACGAGCGCCTCGGCCTGGCGCACGGACAGCCCCCTGGCGACGATCCGCTGCGCCAGCGCCTCCGGGTCCGCCGCCGTCACCAGCGCGCGGGCATGGCCCGCCGACAGCTCCCCCGACCGCACCAGCGCCTGCACCGCCTCCGGGAGCGCGAGCAGGCGGAGCAGGTTCGCGACATGGCTGCGGCTCTTGCCCAGGGCCCGCGCGAGCGCCTCCTGCGTGTGGCCGTAACGCTCCGTCAGCTGCCGGTAGCCCGCCGCCTCCTCCATCGCGTTCAGGTCGGCGCGCTGTATGTTCTCGACGATGGCGATCTCCAGCACCTCGGCGTCGTCGAGGTCGCGCACGATCGCGGGGACCTCGTGCAGCTGCGCGCGCTGCGCCGCCCGCCACCGGCGCTCGCCGGCGACGATCTCGTAGCGGTCCGGGTCGCGGGGGTCCTTCCGGAGGATCAATGGCTGGATGATCCCTTTCTCGCGGATCGAGGCGGCGAGCTCGTCGAGGGCGGTTTCCGCGAACGCCCGCCTCGGCTGGCCGGGGTTCGGGGAGATCCGGTCGATGCCGACCGTCGTCTCGCCGCCGCGCGCCGGTCCCGCTCCGGATGCCGGCTTCGCTTCCAGGTCGGCCATGAGGGCCGAAATCCCTCGCCTAGGCGCCAGTCCGCGCCGAAGCTCAGCCTTTCCCTTTGCCATGATCCTGCCCCTCACGATGTGATCTGCGCCTGCTTCACTAGCATCTCCTTTGCCAAAGCACGATAGGCCAAGGCGCCCTTTGAATCCGGTTCATAGCCGATGACAGGCATTGCATAGCCGGGCGCCTCGGAGATGCGCACGTTTCGCGGCACGATTGTTTCGTAGACAAGGCCGCCCAAGGTCTCCCGGGCATTGCCTGCCACTTGCTGGCTTAGCTTGTTCCGCCCGTCATACATGGTCAGGACGATTCCCTCGATGCGCAGATCCGGGTTGGCCGTGTCACGCACCTGCCGAAGGGTAAGCATAAGCTGCGAAAGGCCCTCCAGCGCCAGGAATTCGGTCTGCAGCGGCACCAGGACGGAATCAGCAGCCACCATCGCGTTCACGGTCAGGAGATTCAGCGCCGGAGGGCAGTCGATCAGCATGAAATCAAGGCCCAGCGCGCCTGTGTCCGGATGTCTCAACGCATTGCGCAACAGGAAGCTGCGCCGCGCCATCGAGACCATTTCGATGTCTGCGGAGCTCAGGTCGGTCGTTCCTGGAGCCACGTAGAGCCCCTCGACGCCGCATTCCTGCACCACGCGTTGCAGCTCCATGCCCTCCAAGACCAGGTCGTATGTCGTGTATTCCCGGAGTTCGTGACCTATTCCCAGCCCGGTGGACGCGTTGCTTTGGGGATCGAGGTCAACCAGGAGAATCCTGTAGCCCGATTCCGCGAGCGCGGCCCCAAGGTTGATCGCTGTCGTCGTCTTCCCGACACCGCCTTTCTGGTTGGCAATCGCGATAATTCGCGGCCGCGGGCTCCGCTCAGGCACGCTCTATTCCTCCGATGCTCAAGATCACGGCCTCTTCATCCGTCTCGCTCGGAAATGTTTCGCAATCAAAGCGCCAGTGTTCAAGCGCCTGCCTGATTTCGCCCTGCACTTTCTTCCCTTTCGGCAGGATTGCCCGGCCATCGGGCTTAAGGTGCCGGCGCACATGGCCAAGAAGCGATCCCAGCGGTGCAAGGGCGCGCGCCGACACCACGTCGCCGAATTGTGGTTCCGCATTCTCGAGCCGCTCGGATATGACCTTGAAACCGGTGGTTTGCCGCGAAAGCGCGCCCAGGAAAGCGGCCTTTCTCTGATCGGCCTCGATCAGGACGGTCTCGGTCATGTCCTTTGCCATGATGGCGACGACGGCTCCGGGAAAGCCTCCTCCGCTCCCGAGGTCGACCCAGCGACGCGCCGGGGGCGCCAGCCGGAGCAGTTGCGCCGAATCGAGGAAATGCCGTGTCCACAACGCCTCCATCGTTCCCGCTGACACGAGGTTTACGCTCCGATTCCAGTTCTTCAGGAGCTCGGCGTGAGTCTCGAGCATTGCCAGTGTTTCACGTGAAACATTCATCCGGGCACAAAACTCGGCCTTGCCGGTCATGATGCGCGGCGTTCAGCCAAGCGAAGCCTTGCCAGGATCAGCGTCAGCGCGGCAGGCGTCATGCCCTCAACCCGTCCCGCCTGACCGAGCGTTTCGGGGCGCACCGCCGCAAGCTTCTGTCGCAATTCGTTGGAGAGCCCGCTCAGGACCCCGTAGTCGAAGTCTGCCGGGATCGCATGTGCCTCGTCGCGCCGAAGGTTGTCCACATCCCTTGCCTGCCGCGCCACGTATTGCGCATAAAGGGCATCACGCTTGAGCTGTTCCTGAATATCCACACGGATATCCGAAAGTTCCGGCCGCAGCGCCAGAAGATCTTCAAAGCCGACATCCGCAAAGGCCAGGAGTTCCGGTCCTGTTCGCCGTGCACCGTCTCGCGAAATCCGGATTCCGGCATCCGCGGCCTCGGATGCGGAAACTCGCACCCGTTCAAGGCGCGACTTGCCGGATTCCAGTGCATCCATCTTCCTTGCGAACTCCGCCTGTCGTGCCTTGCCCACGCATCCGAGCCCGATTCCGAACGGAGTCAGGCGCTGGTCTGCGTTGTCGGCCCGCAGCGAAAGCCTGAATTCGGCGCGCGACGTAAACATCCTGTAGGGCTCTGTCACGCCTCGGGTCACGAGATCATCGATCATGACTCCAACATATGAGGATTCGCGCGAAAACCTCGCCGGCTCGAGATCCAAGGCATCAGCGGCCGCATTGAGACCTGCAACCAAGCCCTGCGCCGCCGCCTCCTCGTATCCTGTTGTCCCGTTGATCTGACCAGCCAGGTAAAGGCCTTCGACGTCCCGCAGCCTCAATGTCGACGCCAGCGCCCGCGGGTCGACATAATCGTACTCGATCGCGTAGCCCGGTTGCGCGATTTCCGCTCGCTCCAGGCCCGCTACTGAATGAACGTAGTCATGTTGCACGTCTTCCGGCAACGATGTCGAAAGCCCGTTCGGATAAACCAGGTCGGTATTCAGCCCTTCGGGCTCCAGGAAGACCTGGTGCGCGGGCTTGTCCGCGAAGCGCACCACCTTGTCCTCTATGGACGGGCAGTATCGTGGCCCGACGCCCTCGACAATGCCGCTGTACATCGCCGACCGGCCAAGGTTCTGCCGGATGATGTCGTGCGTCGTCTCGTTCGTGCGGGTGATTCCGCAGGCGATCTGCCGCGCCTCTGCACGCCGCGTCAGAAATGAAAAGAACACGGGATTCTCGTCGCTGGGCTGCATTTCAAGCCCGTCCCAGTCAATGGACGACGTGCGCAGCCGTGGAGGCGTTCCCGTCTTCAGTCGCCCGAGCGGCAGTCCGAATTCCTCGATCCGCTCCGCCAATGCCACCGACGGCGCGTCGCCAATCCGTCCGCCCGGGCGCGAAGTGGTGCCGACATGGATCATCCCACGCAAGAAGGTTCCCGTGGTCAGCACTGTTGCTGAAGCCTCGATCCTGGATCCGTCCGCAAGCACAACGCCGACGACCCTGGATCCCTCCATGATGAAATCCGTCACTTCGCCTTCCAGAATGCTTATCGCTGGATGAGACGTGATTTCCGCTAGCATTTCAGCACGATAGAGCGCCCTGTCTGCCTGGGCGCGCGGCCCCTGGACCGCGGGGCCCTTGCGCCGGTTCAGAAGCCGGAACTGGATGCCCGCGCGATCCGTCACGCGGCCCATGAGTCCGTCGAGCGCATCGATTTCCCGTACAAGGTGTCCCTTGCCCAGGCCGCCGATCGCCGGGTTGCATGACATGACACCGATTCCGTCACGCGAAAGCGTAACGAGCACCACGCGCGCTCCCCTGCGCGCCGCTGCATGGGCGGCGTCCGCGCCGGCATGACCGCCGCCGACAACGACCACGACTGGCCGGGGCTGTTTCACGTGAAACACCGCTTGTTACTTGCCAATGCAGAAATTGGCGAAAATGTCGTCAAGAATATGCTCGACATCCACGCGCCCGGCAAGGGAATCAAGTGCGCGGATTGCAGAACGAACTTCTTCAGCGGCAATTTCTGCCTGATCCGCCTCCCCGTTCAGCTGGATTGCCGCTCGCTGCAGCGATTCAATCGCTCTCTTCATTGCCGTTCGATGGCGCTCCCGAATTGCAAGGCCTGCCGTGCCTGCACGTGATTCCAGTCGCGTTCCGATCTCGTCCGCCAGCCAGTCAAGTCCTGCACCGGTCTTTGCCGAAAAGTCCCCTTCGCGAATGTCCGCCTTTGGAACGGCCAGAATGTCGTCGCCTTGCGGCTCCATTGTCGGCGCCGCTGCGCGGCAATCCGTGAGAATCACGCGAAGATCCGCCTGTTCCGCTCGAACACGGGCTTTCGCGACTCCAAGCGTCTCGATTTCATCACGCCCTTCTCGAAGCCCGGCTGTGTCCAGTACCGTGACAGGCAGTCCCCGGAGATCCATTCTAACCTCAATGACATCGCGTGTCGTGCCAGCCATGTCCGACGTGATCGCCGCGTCCCGCCCAGCCAGCGCATTCAGCAATGTCGACTTTCCCACGTTTGGCGGCCCGACAATCGCGACTTCGAAGCCGTCACGAATGCGTTCCGCAATTCCGGTACCTGCGCTTTGCTTCTGGAGGTCCGAAATGACATCCGCCACCAGCGCCCTAACCTCCGGTGTCACGTCCGCAGGCACGTCCTCATCGGCAAAGTCGATCGTTGCCTCAAGCAACGCGGCCGCCCTGACAAGCTTTGATCGCCAACTGGCCGCCCGTGCTCCCAATGCACCCGAAAGGACCCGCAGCGCCTGTCGACGTTGTGCTTCGGTTTCCGCTTCGATGAGGTCGGAAAGGCCTTCGACCTGGACAAGGTCGAGCTGTTCGTTCTCCAGTGCACGTCGCGTAAACTCTCCAGGCTCCGCGGGCCTGTGCCCCGGCTGGTTGCCAAGAGCCCGCAAGACCGCATCCACGGTCGCCAAGGAGCCGTGCAAATGAAGTTCGGCCGCGTCCTCACCTGTAAAGCTGCGCGGTTTCGGAAACCAAAGGACGAGTGCCTCGTCCAGCATGGCTTCGCCGTCCGAAAGAACCCGCAACGACGCACGCCGCGGCTGCGGCCGGCCGCCAGCCAGCCGATCAAGGGCCGCTCCTGCATCGGGACCGGAAAGCCGTACTACGGCGACGCCAGACCTCCCCCTGGCGCTGCTGAGGGCAAAAATCGTATGGCTATGATTAACCATTTGAAATAAAACATAAAATTACGCATTCATCGAGTCGAAGAACTCGGAATTGGTCTTCGTCTGCTTGAGTTTCGACAACAAGAACTCGATGGCATCTGTTGTGCCCATCGGGTTCAGGATCCGCCTCAGCACAAAAGTCTTCTGCAGGTCGTTCCTGTCAACCAGCAGGTCCTCTTTCCTTGTGCCGGACTTCAGAATGTCCATTGCGGGATAGACGCGCTTGTCTGCGACTTTCCTGTCCAGCACGATCTCGCTGTTGCCTGTTCCCTTGAACTCCTCGAAAATCACCTCGTCCATACGGCTGCCGGTCTCGATGAGCGCGGTAGCGATGATGGTCAAGGATCCGCCCTCCTCGATATTTCTTGCCGCTCCGAAGAACCGTTTCGGACGTTGCAAGGCGTTGGCGTCCACGCCGCCCGTCAGCACTTTCCCCGAGGATGGCACAACGGTATTGAACGCACGTCCCAGACGGGTGATCGAGTCCAGCAGGATCACGACGTCCCGCTTGTGTTCAACCAGTCGCTTGGCCTTCTCGATCACCATGTCGCTCACCGCGACATGGCGACTGGCGGGCTCATCGAAGGTCGACGAGATCACTTCGCCCTTAACTGACCTCTGCATGTCGGTCACCTCCTCGGGACGTTCATCGATCAGCAGGACGATCAGGTAGCACTCGGGGTGATTGGTTTCGATCGAATGCGCAATGTTCTGGAGAATCACGGTCTTTCCGGTCCGAGGCGGCGCCACGATCAACGATCTCTGGCCCTTTCCGATCGGGGCAACAAGGTCGATGACCCTGGCAGACCTGTCCTTGATCGTCGGGTCTTCGATTTCCATCGTCAGTCGCTCGTCTGGATACAGCGGCGTGAGATTGTCGAAGCTCACCTTGTGCCGCGCCTTCTCAGGATCCTCGAAGTTGATCTTCTCCACTTTTGTCATGGCGAAGTATCGTTCGTTGTCGTTTGGCTCGCGAATTACGCCCTCAACCGTGTCGCCTGTTCGCAACGCGAACTGGCGGATCATCTCCGGCGACACGTAGATGTCGTCCGGCCCGGGCAGGTAGTTTGCTTCCGGTGAACGCAGGAAACCAAACCCGTCCTGGAGAACTTCCAAAACGCCGTCGCCACCAATCGTCCAATCCTCGTCCGCACGCTCCTTCAGGATCGAGAACATCATCTCGCCCTTGCGCATGGTCGACGCATTTTCGATTTCGAGGTCCTCTGCGAGGTCAAGCAGCTCTTTCGGAGACTTGGACTTGAGTTCGGCGAGATTGAGGCGATCAGCCATGACAATGCCTTTCGGACGTCCTTGGCGCGGACGGAAGGGAAGCAGGATTGCAGAATTGCCAATGGTGCCAGGACGGCACCGACAACACGTAACTAGTTGCAGCCGAAGGCAGAGTCAACAATCGTCAGAACTTGAGCATGACCGAAAAGACTATGACGATCATCAGGACCGTTGGCACCTCGTTCATCAGCCGGTAGTTTCGGCCCGTCAACGCATTCGCTCCCATTTCAAGTGTCTTGCGCCTCTGTGCCAGCCAATGATGATACCAGGTCATGGCGAGAACGGCCGCGGCCTTTGACCATGGCCAGACTTGCGACCAGTCAACAATTCCTGGAACAAGCAGCAATGCAAGGCCAAAAACCCATGTCGCAATCATGGCAGGGTTCATGATGATGCGCAAAAGCCGTCTCTCCATCATCACGAAGAGATCATGCTTTTCGCCAGTGCAGCATGTCTGTTCAACATGATGTACGAAGAGACGGGGAAGATACAAGAGACCTGCCATCCATGAAATGACGGAAATGACATGAAGGGCTTTCAACCAGGGATACAGAAAGACCGGAACTTCTGGCATTCTTCTTCTCCGACAGGACTGGTTCCCAAACAAAGAATAAGGATTAAGAAAGGTTGTGGTGGTAGTAAGACACGGGAACAAGTGGAATTCTCGTCATATGACCCGAGTTATGCACACGGCGTGGTGTCAGGCCACTTGGTCGGCATGATCTGTGGAGACATCGTGTTTCATCCATTGAAAAGAACCTCTTATCATGTTCCGGGTCCGAAGGAGTGCTGTGCAACGTTATGGGAAAGCCCTTGGAAAAAAGGGTTGTCCACATGCCATGACAGCCCGGTTTCCACGGTGGACAAGGCTGGCATGAAACCGGCGAGGACGATAACGGCAAGATGCAAGACCGGCAACGGCTCGATTCCGTCCAGGTCTCGGCCGGAACATGCATCAAGACTTGCACAGAGTTATCCACATGCCTGAACGCTTGATTCTTGCCTCGGGTTCGGCTGCACGTGCAGAAATTTTGCGTCGGGCAGGTGTCGCCTTTTGCGTCATTCCAGCACAGGTCGATGAAGAGGCGGTCAAGGCGGGGCTTCTGGCCGAGGGTGCAAGGTTTCGGGACATTGCTGATGCGCTTGCGGAGGCAAAGGTGCGGAAGGTCGCGGCAAAGCACCCGGAGGCACTTGTTTTGGGTGCCGATCAAGTTCTTGAATTTGGCGGGAAGATTCTCTCCAAGCCGGACTCCAGGACAGACGCGGTCCGGCAACTGATGTCGATGAGAGGCCTCGAACACAAGCTCCATTCGGCCGCCGTCATCTATGAAGGATTGCGCCCGGCCTGGCGACATGTTGGCCAAGCGCGGCTGAATATGGCGATGCGCTCAGAAGACTGGATCAAGAGTTACGTCGACCGGAACTGGGATCATGTGCGGCGCTCCGTCGGTGCCTACAGGATCGAGGACGAAGGTGTTCGCCTCTTTTCCCGTATCGATGGCGATCATTTCGTCGTTCTTGGGCTCCCGCTGCTGGAAGTCTTGTCCTACTTGACGATGCGAGGCACGTTGCCGTCATGACGTCACATGACCGAATTCCTCTTGCAGGCGTGATCGGTACGCCGGTTGCACATTCGAAGTCGCCTCGCATCTTTCGGCACTGGCTGGCGCGTTTCGGTGTCCGCGGCCACTACATCCCGATGGATGTTGCGGAACAGGACTTGGAAACCGCCCTCCGCGCGCTTCCAAGACTCGGATTTGTTGGCGTGAACGTCACGATTCCGCACAAGGAGCATGTCCTCGAAATTGCAGACCTGGTGTCTGATCGGGCAGCATTGACAGGTTCCGCAAACACGCTTGTCTTTCGGGACGATGGCATGGTCCATGCAGACAGCACGGACGGCCATGGTTTCATGGAGAACCTGCGCAGCAATGTTCCTGACTGGGATCCCATGCAGGGACCCGCCGCGATTTTCGGCGCAGGCGGCGCCGCGCGCGCCGTTGTCGCTTCGCTCCTGAGCGCCGGGGCCGAGGAAGTCCGGCTTTCAAACCGCACGCGGGCACGCGGCGAGATCTTGGCAAAGGAGTTCGGCGCCAAGGTCCGGATTCATGACTGGAACGAGGCCGGCGACATGTTGAAGGGCGCAAGGACGGTTGTGAACGCCACATCGCTTGGCATGGTTGGCCATGAGAAGCTGCAGGTGCCGCTTGGCGAGCTTTCAGATGGCGCGGTCGTGACGGACCTTGTCTATGCACCGCTTGAAACGGAGCTTCTTGCGGAAGCTCGCCGCATCGGGTGCCAGACGGTTGACGGTCTCGGGATGCTCCTGTTTCAGGCCGCACCCGGGTTCGAGCGCTGGTTCGGGGTCGCGCCGCATGTTGACGACCGGTTGCGGCAGGCCGTTCTTTCGTGACCCGTCCGATAGTCATCGGGCTCACGGGTTCCATCGGCATGGGAAAGACAACCACGGCAAGGATGTTCCGAGAGGCTGGGGTCCCGATCTGGGAGGCCGATTCTGCAGTGCATCGTCTCTATGGGAACGGAGGTCCGGCTGTTGGGCCGATAGAGTCTCTCAATCGCGACGTGATCCGCGACGGCGCAGTTGACCGGACAGCGCTTTCCGACTGGATAGCCCGGGACAATGCCGCCCTGGACCGGATCGAGAGCGTCGTTCACCCGCTTGTGCGCGCCGACCGTGAGAAGTTCGTTCGAGATGCAAAAGCGCCGGTCGTGCTTGTCGACATTCCCCTTCTCTTCGAGACTGGTGCGGAGGGGAGCGTGGATGTCGTCGTCGTCGTGTCAGTGCCCGAGGAGATCCAGCGCGAGCGCGTCCTGGCTCGCCCGGGATGGACGAAAGAGAAGTTCGAGCAGATCAGGTCCCGACAGATGCCGGACGCCGAAAAGTGCCGCCGCGCGGACCACGTGATCGAAGCGGCCACACTTGAAGCCGCTCGCAAGTCTGTCCATGATGTCCTGGAGCGGATCAAGGCCGGGCGGGCAAATGAGGGAAATTGTTCTCGACACCGAGACGACAGGCCTTGATCCGGATTCCGGCGACCGAATCGTCGAGATCGGTGCGGTGGAGCTGGTCGGGCACGTACCGACGGGAAAAACCTATCACCAGTACGTCAATCCGGAGCGCGAAGTGCCCAAGGAGGCAGTCGACGTGCACGGCCTCACCGACGACTTTCTGCGCGACAAGCCGGCATTTGCCGCAATTGCACAGGATTTCCTGACGTTCATCGGCGATGCGAAGCTGGTCATCCACAATGCGGCATTCGACCTGAAATTCCTGAATGCGGAACTCCGCTGGCTGGCACTTCCGCAAATTGACGAAGTACGAGCGGTGGACACCCTTGAAATCGCGCGCAGGAAATTCCCTGGCTCGCCCGCGTCACTTGATGCCCTGTGCCGGCGCTTTGGAATCGACAATTCGAACCGGGTCCTGCACGGGGCGTTGCTCGACAGCGAAATCCTGGCGGAACTCTATCTCGAACTGATGGGCGGCAGGCAACCGGACCTGCTGCTTGCGACCAGGGACGAAGCGACGGTTGCGACCGGGGCGGGCGAGCAATGGCGGCCGAGGCCGCGTCCCGTCCAGCTTGGGTCGCGCGTGACACCTGAAGAAGAGAGGGCCCACGCTGAGCTGGTGGCCAGGCTGGGCGAGGATTCGGTCTGGCAACGGCTCAGTTAGCCGGCGTTTCCGCGACCTTGGGTTCTTTGCGTTGCTGCTTGAGCCGTTCCCTGTAGAGCGTGACGAAGTCAATGACGTCCAGGTTCAGCGGCGGGAAGCCGCCGTCGCGGGTCATGTCGCTGACAATCCGGCGCACGAACGGGAACATCATCCGCGGGCACTCGATCATCAGGAACGGATGCAACTGTTCGCCGGTGATGTTCTTGATCTGGAACAGTCCCACGTACTCGAGTTCGAGAAGAAACAGCACATCGTCGCTGTCCTTGTTCTTTGAAGTTATGCTGTACTTGGATACAACCTCGAACCGGTCGTCACCGCCAATCTTCCGGGAATCGATCGTCACTTGCGCCTGGAAGTCTGGCCGAACTTCCGCCTTGATAGGCTTTCGCGTGACGATGTTTTCAAATGACAGGTCACGAATGAACTGCCCGAGAACCTTCATTTGCGGAACCTGTGGCTCCTGTGGTGCCGAACCGTTCTCTTTCTTGGCCATTAGCGGACTCCGATGGCAGGCTTGAGACCTGCAGGGCTCAATCAGAGGGGAATTATACCGTTGACTGAAACGTGTTCGTTCCAGCCCCGGCTGATTTCACGGGTCGATGAGGTGGGCAACCCCAACGCCTCTTGCCGTGCAGATGCGCCAATCCCGGACGCCTCGTCATGTCATTCCGCCCACGCGGCGGTCTTTCACGGGGCCATTGGCCCAAATCCTGATGAAGATCGGCGGGAAACCCGCCCTTCCGGATGGCCCCGGACATGGCACGTTCCGCAGTTTCAGTCAACGATATAATCCCCTATCAGAGCGTCCGGCGACGCTCAATGCCGCGGTCATCCACGGGTTCGTCCGAGAGCTCCTCGAATTCCCCTTCAACGACATCCGTTTCCGGCGGCCGGGCAGTGGACCCATAGGCAAGTTCCTGCACGACCAGCCGATCTCTTGCGAAGCGAAAGACGGCGCTGCGCACCGCCGGGACCATCATGGAGAGCCCGATCGTGTCAGTAAGGAACCCGGGTGTCAGCAGAAGCGCCCCAGAAAAGAGGATCATGGCTCCATGGGCAAGAGGTTCGGTCGGATCCTTCAGATCGTGAAGGCTGTCACGCAGTTCGGACAGGACCAGAAGGCCCTGGCTGCGGACGAGAGCGGCCCCGAGCACTGCGGTCAGGATCACGATGGCCAGCGTCAGGCCGAGGCCGATGGCCCCGCCTACCTGTATGAACAGGGCGATTTCGCAAAGCGGCACCAGCAGAAACAGCAAGAAAAGGCGCATGCGCATTTCCTCCATTGAAGGCATCAGGTGGACTCGGGCACCAACTCGCCCTACATATGTGTCCTGTCGACCGAAATCCAATTCCTTGTCGTTGAGAGGCCGAATGAGTTCTTCAATATTCCAGCTTCTGGTCCTTGCTGGCGTAGCCCTGTTCCTGATCTTCAAGTTGCGAAGCGTCCTGGGGACGAGAGGGGGGTTCGAAAAGCCTCCGATTGTCGGGGGCAGCGCCCGAACCCGGCCGGAGTTCGATGTCATCGAGGGCGGACCGGATCCTGACATTACCGACTTTGTCGAGGATGGATCGGCCAGCGCCAAGGCGTTGGCGGCAATGAAGGAAGCCGAGCCCGGATTCATGGTCGCGACTTTCCTCGAAGGCGCGCGCGAGGCCTTCGAGATGATTCTCATGGCATTCGAAAACGGCGACCTTTCGGAAGTGGAAGGCCTGATTTCCGAAGACATCGAAAAGTCGTTCGCCCCCATCTTCATTGCCCGCAGGGAGCGCAGGGTCACGGTTGAGGCGAGCCTTGTGGCAATTCGTGACGTCACGCTGAAGGAAGCCACTTTCGATGCGAATTCCGGCCTGGCTGAACTGACGGTTCGCTTTGTCTGTGAACTGACATCGGTTGTGAAGGACCACATGGGCAAGGTCGTTGAAGGCGATCCGAACGAGATAAAGCGCCAGAAGCACGCTTGGACCTTTGCCCGGACCATGGGTGCGAATGATCCGAACTGGCAGCTGGTCGCCACGATGGAATGAACCGCCTATCGGCCGCGGCCTCGCCCGGGACGGCGTGCGTGCAGGTTGATGGCTGCCGTTCGTGCGCAAGGCGTTCCGCGATCGTGGACGGAGCGGCGCTGACAGAGGACGCACCACGGGCTGGCCGGCAATGAGTCGAAGGCCGCGCGTCGTTAGCCCCGAGGAGGAACGCCTCTGGCAGCGCGTTGCAGGCGGCGCCAAGCCGCTCGCAAAGAAGCGGGCAGGAAAGATTCCGCAGGAAACTCCGAAGACGCGACCGCGACCGGAAAAAAGCGAGACCTTCGAGATTCCGGAATTTCGTGTTGGCGAGAAGGCCGCGCCCTCTCCTGCCGCGATGCAGGATGCCAGCCGAACAACGATTCGCATGGACCAAAGGAAATTCACGCGCATGAAGCGGGGGAAGACCACTCCGGATGCGCGGATTGATCTCCACGGCAAGACGGTCTCGGAGGGGCGGGCGGCGCTCGTCTCGTTTCTGCTCAATGCACATCGGGAAGGGCATCGAACCGTTCTTGTGATCACAGGCAAGGGCCGCGAGAGCATCGACGCTGGGCCCATCCCGCAAAGACCCGGGATCCTTCGTCACCAGCTTCCTCGATGGGTTTCGAGCGCGCCGCTTGACCAAATCGTGCTTCAGTGCACCGAAGCCCATCCGCGACACGGGGGATCCGGCGCGTTCTACGTCTATCTTGCACGGCGTCGATGAGGGCTTAACGCAATTTGTGATCACGAAAATGGCCGCGCGACGGGGCGGCGTCTGTCCGCCGCCGCGGCGGCACGTTGCAAGCGCCGTGTTCAGAGAATGTAGCGGCTCATGTCGGAGCCTTTCATGAGCTCGCCAAGGTGCTCTTCCACAAAACTCGCGTCTACCGTGACCGAACTGCCGGGCTGATCGGGTGCAGCATAGGACAAGTCCTCGAACACGCGTTCGAGGACCGTGTACAGGCGCCGCGCCCCGATGTCCTCGACGGACTGGTTCACGTCGGCCGCGATTCGGGCAAGCGCGGCAATGCCGTCGTCGCTGAACGACACGTCTACGTCCTCCGTCGCCATCAGCGCGGAATACTGTCGCGTCAGCGCATTGTCGGTTTCGGTCAGGATGCGCACGAAGTCCTGTTCAGTGAGCGCGCGCAAGCTGACACGGATCGGCAGACGGCCCTGCAGCTCCGGCAAGAGGTCGGACGGCTTCGCGACGTGAAACGCGCCGGACGCAATGAACAGGATATGGTCCGTCTTGACGGGACCGTGCCTGGTGGAGACGGTCGTGCCCTCAATGAGGGGCAGGAGATCCCGCTGGACGCCTTCGCGGGAAACGTCTGCCCCACGCGTTTCCGAACGTGCCGTGACCTTGTCTATCTCGTCGAGGAAGACGATTCCGTCTTGCTCGACCGCGCGAAGCGCCTGCTTGGCGATCAATTCGTCATCGAGCAGCCTGTCCCCTTCTTCACCGACCAGAACGTCGTAGGACTGCGCCACGGTCATGGATTTCTTCACCTTGCGGTCGGAGAAGCCCTTGCCGAAAATGCTGCCAAGGTCGATGGCAAGACCGCCCTGTCCGGGCGGCAGTCCGGGAATCTCCATGCCGGAGAAGGGACTTGACTGGTCCTGAACCTCCAGCTCGATCTCCGTGTCGTCCAGTTCGCCACTCGTAAGCTTCCTGCGGAACATTTCACGGGTTTGCTCGCGGGCGCCCTCGCCGGCGATCGCGTCGAGCACGCGATCCTCGGCCGCGCGACGCGCCTTTTCCTTGACCTCGTCGCGCATGTGCTCCCGCGTCATGTTGATCGACGCCTCGACCAAATCCCGGACAATCTGCTCGACGTCCCGGCCCACGTAACCGACTTCAGTGAACTTTGTGGCCTCGACCTTCAGGAACGGCGCTTTCGCGAGCCGTGCCAGGCGGCGGGAAATCTCCGTCTTTCCCACCCCCGTCGGGCCTATCATCAGGATGTTCTTCGGATAGACTTCGTCGCGTATGTCGTCAGCCAGCCGCTTTCGCCGCCACCGGTTCCTGAGCGCGACGGCCACGGCGCGCTTTGCGTCTCTCTGTCCGACAATGAAGCGATCAAGTTCCGAGACGATTTCCCTGGGCGTGAGGTCAGTCATGGGTGCTCCTAACAGGTCTCGCCTATCTAGGAATGTTACAGGAAAACGCAAGCTGATCACGGTACATGACGTTGACGTTGTCCATGGTGACAGGGGCGCCATGTCATGCAATCTGACCCATGGACCAATTCCTGCGAGGAGACTGGACGAAATGATTGATCGCCGCACATTCCTGGTTTCGCTTCCGGCGACGGGCCTGAGCTTTGGCTTGGCCAGGGCCCAGGGTGCCCGCACCGGCATGTTTTCCGGGCGTTCGAACCACGACACCACAGGCACCGCAATCCTGGATAGCATGACATTGACGCTTGGAGACGACTTTGTTCTTGATCGCGCTCCCGATCCCGTCGTGGGCCTTGGGCGCGATGGAAATTGGGATCCGAACACGTATATGGGTGAGCTCATGCAGAAGAGGGGACGGCAGGTCTACACGTTGCCGGCCGGCATAAGTGCAGCGGACTACAACGAAGCCTACATCTGGTGCCGTGCGGCGGACGTCCCGCTTGGAATCGCGCCGCTGAGCTGAGTTCGGTTGCGCCGCCGCTGATCCGGATGGCTCGATCGGCTTGAAACAGGACGGCGGCAGGCGCGGCCCGGCTTTTGCTATATGACCTCGACCGTCAGGTTGCCGTTGGTGTAGACGCAAATGTCTGCAGCGATCGCCATCGCCTTTCGCGCAATCTCTTCGGCGCCGAGCTCGCCATCCATCAGGGCCCGGGCCGCCGCGGCTGCATAGTTTCCGCCGGAGCCAATGGCCGCCACGTCATGCTCGGGCTCAAGCACGTCACCTGCGCCAGTGACCACGTAGAGCGCGGATCCGTCGGTGACGATCAGCATTGCTTCAAGCTTCTGCAGGAACTTGTCCGTTCGCCAGTCCTTGGCAAGGTCAACACAGGCCCGCTGCAACTTGCCCGGAGCGGCCTCGAGCTTCGCTTCCAGCCGTTCCAGGAGCGTGAATGCATCTGCGGTCGAGCCGGCAAACCCTGCAACCACTTCATGGCCGCCCGGGCTCATGCGGCGCACCTTCGTTGCCGATCCCTTGATCACGGTGTCGCCAAGGCTCACTTGCCCGTCGCCCGCGACAACAACCTCGCCGCCCTTTCTGACCCCGATGATCGTGGTGCCGTGCCAGCCAGGATTCATCTGCGTCATCGTCGTTCTCCCACCTCATGGACCGCGCATGCGCGCAAGGCTCTAGATTCGGGCCCAAGGAAATCGCGTCGGCCACCCGTCGGCAATGTCCGGCCATTCGCATAATGCCGCTCCATCAGGTCACCGGCCAGGACTCCCGGCAGGACAATGAAGCTTGCAGCGCCCGGCCTCAGATCGATCCGTCGATCCAGCCCTTCAGCACGGATTTTGTCACCGCGCCCGTCTTGTTGGAGACAACCTCGCCATCCTTGAACAGGAACAGCGACGGGATGTTCCGAACGCCAAGTTCTGCCGCGGCGTTCGGGTGCTGGTCCACGTTCACCTTGGCGATCTTGACGGATGCGCCGTACTCGTCGGAAAGCTCTTCCAGGGCAGGAGCGATGGCCTTGCAGGGGCCACACCACTCAGCCCAGAAATCCACCACGACCGGAACGCCCGACTTCAGGACTTCGGCGTCGAACGATTCATCAGTAACGGCGACTGTTCCCATGGAATCCATCCTTGTCTGATCAGGCAATGAACCTAGAAACGCTTGAACGGAAGGTCAAGATATCGTGGATCGTGCAAGCGCTTCCCGCACGATTGCGTGTGGGAGCGAAACCAGTTCGCAGGTTTCGGTCCAGAGAATTGCAACGTCGACCTCACGATCCGGGTAAATGAGTTCCAGCGCTTCAAGGTACGCGCCCATCTGGCGAAGCAGTCCTTCCGGCGTGTCCGCAGCACGTTCCGGCACGACGGCATTTGTCTTGAAGTCCGCTGCCAAGACACGCTCCGGACGCAAGATCAGCCTGTCGATCTTGCCCGAAATCGCGTGATCAAGCGCAGGCAAGTGCGCCGAGACGTCCACCTCTGCCAAGGCGTCTCTGCCAAAGAGCTCGGGATGACGTTCCAGGTTGGCAAGCGCCTGCTTGACGAGTCCGTCGACTTCATCCGGCTCCGCCCTGTCCGGTCCGTGTGAAAGCAGGCGTCTGGCCATCGCTTCCGGGTCGGGTTGCCCCGGCAGGTGTTCAAGCAGCAGGTGGATCTGACTGCCGCGCCGGAGCGCACGGTCCCCATCGGACGTGCCGCCCCCTGAGACCTTTGCGCCGCCGAGATCGGACGGCGACGCCGGAATGACCGGGCGTTCCGCGTCCGGCGCGTCATCGCTCAGAAAGCTGGGCAATTCGCTGCGTGCAACCGGTCGCGATGCGTCGGAAACCGGTCCAGGTCCAGGCCATTCGCCGTGCTGGAACCGCAGGACGCCTGCCGGCCATTCGCACGGGATGGCCCCGAGGGCTTGCAGGGCGTCTTCAATGGACTTGTACCAGTTCAACGGCGTGTCGCTCTTCGCCGTCCGCTCAACGCCGCCCGCTATCAACCACTGCTTGGCACGCGTCATGGCGACGTAGAGCAGGCGATTGCGCTCCTCGATGTCTGCCGTCTTTCTCTCCCCCTTGGCTTCGCGCAGCAGGTCGGGGCACTCGTCATCCGGCAAGGACGCCAGGGGAGTTCCGTCCGGACCGGTGACAATGCCGCCGGATCGCGCATGATCGGCAGCCATCGTGTCGGGCAGGATGACGATGGGACTCTCAAGACCCTTCGCTCCGTGCACGGTCATCACCCTGACCAGGTCCTCGGCCCCTTCGAGGCGCCGCTTCACCTCGATGTCCCCGGATTGCACCCGTGCCAGGAAACCGGTCATGTTCGGCACGGCGTCCTGTTCGAAAGCCAGTGCCTGATTCAGCAATTCATCAATTCCGTCCTCGGCTTCGGGACCAAGCCGGGCCAGGAGCCGTTGTCGACCGCCATGCCTGCTCAGGACATGTTCAAGCAGTTCGTAGGGTGCCATGAAGTCCACGGCGCGGCGCAAGTCGTCCAGCGTCGCAACCACGCCCGAAAACTCGTCGCCTCGATTGCGCAGTTCCGCCCAAAGCGGTCTCCCGGACGGGCGCGATGATGCCAGCCGATAGAGGTCTCGCTCGCTCAATCCAAGCAATGGAGAACGCAAGGCTGAGGCCAGCGAAAGGTCGTCCTCTGCAAGGGTCAGAAACGTCAGCAGCGCCAAGAGGTCCCGCACGGCGAGTTCCGCTCCGATCTTCAGCCGGTCTGCGCCCGCAATCGGGACATTTTCCACCTTGCAGGCCTGGATGATCTGCTCGAACAGGAGACCGCGCCGCTGCACGAGAATCATGATGTCTCCAGGGCCGACGCGCCTGAACTTGCCGTCATCTCCGTGAATGGATTCCCTGTCGAGCAGCCCGCGAACCAGCCTGGCGATTTCCGTGCCGAGCACGATGTCAGGCGCGTTGTCGACAGGTCGGTCAACGGGATGATGCCAGGGCGGCTCCTCCATGGTTTCCGGCTTGGGAACGAGCGGCAGGAGATCCACGCGACCGGGAAGGTCCGCGTGGAAGGCCTCGTGGCGAGCGACGGCTTCGCCGAGGCCATCGAGTCCTTCGCAGACCTGGTCCACGACCCGCAGGATGGCCGGAGAGGAGCGGAAGGAGCACAGCAGCTCCCTTGAACGCAGCTGGCCGTGAAGCAGCTGGTCGAATTCCGCCTCCTTGCGATCGAAGCCCGCGGCATCCGCTCCCTGGAAACTGTAGATTGACTGTTTCTTGTCTCCGACGACAAAGAGCGTGCGGCCCCGGTCCGGGTCGTCCGCCATGACCTCCGCAAGGGCTCGCACGATCTGCCATTGCTCGGGGCTCGTGTCTTGCGCCTCGTCGACCAGGACATGCTCGACCTGGCCGTCGAGCCGGAACAGGACCCAGGGCAAGGCCTCGGAAGACAGGACGTCACGCGTCCTTCGGATCAGGTCATCGAAGTCCAGGACGCCGTGAGCCTGCTTGGCGTCGCGGTATGCTGGCAGGAACAGTCGCGCGAAGCGATGCAACGCGAGCGACTTCGTGGCAGCGTCAAGTGCCATCAGGCGCGCGCGCGCCGATTCCACCCGCACCATGACTTCGTTGAACCTCGGCATCATGGGTGCGAGATTCTCCGAATCCCTGACCTTCTTGGTGGGCAGGGCATCGATCTTGGCCGTGAAGGGCGATTTCGCCGCCTTTCCGTAGAGCAGGACGCCGGAGAGAGTTTGCAGCGCTCCCCTCGAAGGCCGATTCGGCAGGCCGGAAAGCACCAGGGACAGCTTCAGGTCCGTCGGCCCCAACGGGCTCGGAAGTGCCGTCCGGAACTCTTTCAGGAACGCAATTTCTCCTTCCGCAAGAGCGTCGTTCAAGATCTGGTCGCAGGTGAGATCCGGGGGCACGCCAAAGGTCTCGAATATCGTGTCCGGATCCAGAGCGGCATCGAATGCGTCCTCTTCGCCTCCAATGTCTTGGGCAAGCGGCAAGAGGCTGTCGCCGGGATGAAACCGGGCAACGTCCACGAGCGCGGACGGGTCCGTCGCGGCCATTTCATCAAGGACTTCGCCTATCAGGCGGAGCTGGTCGGAGTCATCCATTTCGCGGAATCGTGGCGACACCTTCCCTTCGAGCGGAAACTGCCGGAGGACTGCTGCGCACAGTGAATGAATTGTCTGGATTCGGAGACCGCCGGGCGTCTCGATGGCGCGCGCAAACAGCGTTCGGGCCTCGGACAGGTCGTCGGGCGGCGATTCTCCCAAGCTGCGCAGCTCTTGCCGAAGCGCGCCGTCTTCCAGCATTGCCCACTTGCCAAGGGTGGCAAAGAGCCGGTTCTGCATCTCGTTGGCCGCGGCCTTTGTATAGGTCAGGCACAGGATGTTGCGCGGGTTCGTTCCTTTCAGCAGAAGTCGCGCAACCCGGTTCGTGAGCACGCGCGTCTTCCCCGTGCCGGCGTTGGCGGAAAGCCATGTGGACTGCAGCGGACTGGCTGCATCCACCTGCACCGCTGTCGCCGCGTCCATCATTCCACCGGCCGCGGCCGGGTTGTGGCCGAGGCGTCCCATTCGCCGAACCGGGCGAGGTGGTCGTAGTCTCCCTGAAAGCGCATCCTTTCCATCGCGCGGCGCGAAATGTAACCTGTGCCGGGACTCTGGAAACTTTCCAGCAACTTCGTCAGCTCGGCGTGAACGGTGTCAGTCCTGAAGCTGCCCTCAAGCTTGATTGCCTTGCGCCTGGGGGAGCGGCCGATGCTGATGTGAGCGACCGAGCGAACAGGCGCTGCGGGAACGCCCTCGAATGCGCCTCTTTCCGCCATGACCGCCTCGATCAGGAGCTGGCGATCGAAGTGGAGAATCTGCGGCTCGCTCGGGATGCCGCCGGTCTTGTAGTCGTAGATTGCCAGCTCCCCGCTTGAGAGCCGGTCAATCCGGTCCGCCTTTCCGGAAATCGACAGCCCTGTCGCACCCAGCCGCAATTCCCCGCCGACCTCCGTTTTCCGGTCCTTGATCCCGGCACGCCCGGCGACCTCTTCGGAGACAAGCCAGTCGGAAATCTGTTCGATATGTCCGCGCCAGTGGGACCGAATCGCCGGCCAGGGAACGTCCTTCCGGAACTCTTCATCGGCGATTTCCAGAAGCCGCTGGCGCATGATCGCGGTGTCGGCGGTGTCGGTTTCGGCGAATGCCGCAAGAATCGCATGAAAGACGGTGCCCTTGAGGCGGACATCGGGTTCCGGGACCAACGGCGGAAGCGGGCGCAGCCTGAGCACGTGCCGCGCGTATATTGCGTAAGGGTCTCGTATCAGCCGCTGGATCTCGGTGACCGACAGCTTCTTCGGGCGCTTGTCCGACGGCGGCGACGGGGCCGGCCTGGGCTCCGGCTCGATCGTCCCTGCGGGCCGGTCGAGCATGCCGGCCAGCGCAAGCAGCCTGTCGCCCCTTTGCCTCATTTCGGCCAGCGCTTCGGGGCCGGACTGCCCGGGCAGCCCCTCGAGCAGATTCGTCAGCCGGTTGACCCAGCGTGACGGGACAGCATCGCCGTCGCCATCGCGGGACGAGCGTGACAGGACGACCCGCCGCGCCCCGATCGCCTGCTGGTAGTCGTGCGCGGCCAGGCCGGTCTGCCCTTCGGGAAGCGGCAGCCCGAGGCTGCGCCGCATTTGCCGGTTCAGCCAAGGGTCCGGATCGGGCTGTTCAGGCCAGCGCCCTTCGTTCAGCCCGCCCAAGATGACGAGATCAGGCCCTTGTACCCTGGCCTCCCGCGCGCCCCAGACCATCACGTCGGGGCGTGCCTCGGAAGAGTCCCGGTCGCGTTCCGCCAGCAGCATGCCTTCAAGGTGACGAAGATAGTCGGCGAAGGGCACGGGTTCTCCAAAATCCGCTTCTTCCTCGATTCTGTCAATTTCGGCCCGAACGAGACGTCCGGAAGACTGCGCCCAGAGCCCGTTCCAGCCTTCGTCATCACCACCGGAAATCGACTTGGCGAGGTCGAGATGGTGGGTCACCGCGTCCAGTAGAGTCGGAGCGGGAAGATGTCCGAGCGGGCCGAGAATCGATGCAAGCCAGCCGACCCATTCCTGGCGTTCGTCCGGCGATCCTTGCGCAAAGCCCTTGAGTTCTGCTTCGGTGAATGCGTGGACTGAGTTTCTGCGGAGGAACAGTTCGAGCTGCCGAGTGTTCGCAAGGTGGTATCCGCGGTCCGTCCCGGCCTGGGTGAACGGGTGCTTCAGCAGTGCGATCAAGTCTTCCGGACGTGGCGATTCGCCGATGAGCCGACCGATCTGAAGCAGAAACGTTCCCGGCGGCGTCAGGGAGAGCTGCATTCCGAAACTGTTGTCAGGAACGATGTTCCAACGGGCAAGGCCGGCGGAGACACGGCGAACCAGATCCTGATCCCGGGTGACGAGCGCCGAACGCTCCCCTTGCTGCACGGCTTCTCGAATTGCCACCGAGATTGCCAGCGCCTCTTCCTTGGAATCCGACGCTTCGACCAGCGCCATTGACGAAGTCGCCTGTCGAAGGTCACCGATCCCTGGGCCTTCCGACAGCCATTGATCGGTGACCTGGGCAGGGCGGAGGGAAAGGGAGACAAGCCCGTTGCGGGCCTTGTCCGGAGGCTCTCCCCAGGTGAGCACCTGGTCGCGGGCCATGTCGAGTGCCGAGAACAGCGCCGCGAAACGGTACTGTGGATGATCCTCGCAGTCGCGGCCGGAGCCAAGCGAATCCCAGATCGGCCTTGGAAGATCGACATCGAAGCCGGGCAGCACGATCGCGCCTTGCGGCAGTCGCGCAACGGCGCACATCAACATTCGGGTAGTGGTGCGCGAACCTGTCGAGCCGGCGATGATCACAGGGGTGTCGGGTGGCTTCGATGCCCAGGCGGCAGACACTTGCTCGACCCCGAGCCTGCGCCGCGCCTCGAAGTCGAGACCATCTTCTGAGACGCTCTCGACATAGGCGCCGACGATGTCGAGGAACTTCAGGCTTCGCTGCCAGTGCAGGGAGTCGTCGCCAATCTCGAGCGCGCGAACCTGTTCTGGAACGATTCCTTCGCCCTGAATCTCGTCGAGAAGCGCGGCGAGGCTGTCCGCAAGGCTGACCGCAGCCGCCGGGTGGGCGAGGTCGGGCTCGGCGTCGACAAGACGAGCGGTCAGTTGGGCCAGCTCAAGCTGGCGCCGCAGCCGGGACACAGGGCGCGGGAGATCGATTCCCGGAAGGATTTTCTCGATCTCGGTAACTAGCAGGATCCGGGGCAGGAGCAGTGGACCGGAAGCCTGAAAGAGGGAGGCAAACCGTCGCTGCATGCGCCGGGAATTGACCAGGAGACGGACCCGGGCAAGGTCCTCCGGCGGCCGGCCGGCATGGGCATCCAGTATTCGCTCGACCACCACTTGCGGGAAGTCGGCTCCGGGCGGGACTCCGAACACGCGCGGACATTCTGCCGGCTCAAACATGACCGGCAAGGCCTTCGGCGATGCGCAGCCCCGCCGGATGGCCCAGGTCGCACCAATTCCCGTCGTAGACCAGGCCGTGGAGACCGTCTGCTTCCGACAGCAGGTCCCAATAGTCATTCAGGGAAAACACTTTCTCGGCGACCTCATCAAGCTGGTCGGTCCTGATGACTTGTGCTCCGCCATAAATCAAGGGCCCGCCGCGCCGGACTCGCCCGTCTTCGAGGCGGAAGTCGCCGGCGCTCGACGTGCCGTGAGCCAATGATTGCGGCACGAGCGCAAGCAGCGCCTGCATCGCGGGCCGCCAGGCGTCGATCAGCACCTTGACGGGATTGCATCCAAGCCAGGCAGCATCGGGATTGATCGTGATGACGGGAGCGTTTCCCAGAAGCGGCACCGCGGCCTTCAGGCCGCCTCCTGTTTCCAGGATGTCGGGATGTTCGCGCGAAATCGCGATGCCTTCGGATTGCAGGAATGGCTCGATTTCCTGGGGCAAGTGATGCGTGTTTGCCACGATGGTCGTGATGCCGGCGTCCCGCAGAAGGCCGATGCAATGGCAGATCATCGGCTTTCCCGCAAACGGCACCATGGGTTTGGGCATGTCCCGGCACAGCTCGCCCATCCGCGTGCCGAAACCGGCGGCGAAGACCATGGCAGAGGGCTGCCGCCTCATGCCGCCACTTCCGGGGCAGGGAGTCCGGCGCAAAGGATTCCGCGCACATCGCGGAACACCTCGTGCTGTGCCGCTTCCATGAGGCAGCGATAGACGCGCGGCACCTTTGGCAAGTGGTGCGCCTTGCCGAGGTCGCTTGCTGCGCGATGAAAGATCCCGAGGATCCTCAAGTTGCGTTGTGCGGAGAACGCGGCAAAGGCGGTCCGCAACGCGGGCAGCCCGTCTCCCGAGACCGCTGCGTATCTCTCGACATACCGGGCACGAAGAGCGGGCGGCACTTCAACGCGCGCATCTGTCAGGAGAGAGACGAGATCATAGACAGGATGCGTAAGGAACGCGTCCTGGTAGTCCAGCACCCCGAGACGCGCGACGCCCTCTCGGTGAGGCAAAGGCATCAGGTTCTCGGCGTGAAAGTCCCTGAGTGAAACCGTGCAGCCATTTTCCAGGAGACGGGCAAGGACATCCTTCAGCACGGCCCGAAACTCGTCGAGCGCGCCTGAATCGGCGCCTGGATAGTGCTCGTCTGCGACGCGCGTCCATTCGCACAGCCTCTCCGCCCCGGGGCAACGGAGCGGCGGTGGCGGCGCATTTCGGATCGCGAGCAGGATCTCGATGCAGGCATCAAGGACCTCGGTCTGCGCGTTCCGGCCCGTCATCAATTCGCTTGCCGGCACCGGGCCAAGGTCTTCCAGCAACAAGAGCGCGTTTTCGACGTCAGTGCCAAGGACCTCTGGCGCGGAAAGGCCAGCCTGCCTCAGCCAAGCCGTCATTTTCAGGAAGGGCGGAACGGAAGCGCGATCATCTCTCGCGTCCATCATGACGGCAGTTTCGCCGTTTCTTGACAGGCGGAAATAGGATCTTTGCGACAGATCGCCCGCGATCGGCTGGATCCTTGCACCTTCCCAGCCGCGCGACTTCAGGAAAGACGTCACCGTGTCATGCATCGATGTCACCGATCGACGAGATGCAACTCTGCCAGCGATCCGCTTCGGAAAGAAGCGTCACCCTGCGGCCGCTGTCCAGGACCTCGATTTCCAGCACCAATGCGTCGTCCGGCATCACCTCAAGACGGTCAGGCCACTCCACCAGGACGATGTCGTTTCCAAAGGCCTCTTCGAGCCCGAGTTCGGTCACTTCGGATGCTTCGGCAAGACGGTAGAGATCCGCGTGCCAAACCTGCGTGCCCGGCAATTCGTAAGCCTGGACAAGCGTGAAGGTCGGCGAAGGCACTTCAGGTTCGGGCTGGCCCGCCCTGAGGTGCAGGGCGGAGATTGCGGCGCGTGCAAGGCTCGTCTTGCCAGCGCCGATCTGCCCCGAGAGCAGAACCGTGTCGCCAGGCTTCAGCGAGCGTCCGAGCGCTTTGCCGAAACGATCCGTTGCGGCAGCATCGGACAGGACGACCGACCCTCGGCAATTCGCGACGGAGCAATTTCGGCCGGCCAGGCCGGAACTCTCAGGCGGCAGCCCCGCGCGCGCGGAGGATCTGACACGCGAGAATGCCACGTCATGCCCTGATCGGCCGGTTTTGCCCCAGCGGCGCCCTCTCTGCGCCCCCCGCACCGGCAAATGCCTCGCGGTTCCACCGAACGTCCGCGATCGCTCCGGTCCGCTCGCCCGGCCCGTTGTCCGGCGCGCCATACTCGCGGCCATTGGAGAAGCTCAGTTCGGCACCCGTTCGCTCAAGCAGCGTCTTGGCAATGAACATGCCGAGCCCCATGCCCTCATAGCGCAATCGTGAGTCCCGCTTTCGACGAATCATGTACGGCTCGCCGATCTGACTGACCGCCGTGGACGAGTATCCCGGACCGTCATCCACGATTCTCACGACAAGCTGCTCATCGTTCCAGGAGACGTCGATCCAGACGTTCGCACGGGCGAAGTCAACCGCGTTCTGGATCAGGTTGCGAAGTCCGTGAATGATTTCCGGCCGCCTGTCGATCGTGGGTTGGCGCGCATCCACTGAATCGGGGCCGTCGAATTCATAGTGCAGCTTCTTCCCTCGATCTGCATGCGGCTCCGCAGATTCGCGAACGACGGCGCTGATGGGCGCATGGTGGACATGCAGGTCGTCCTTGCCAGCCCGGCCCATCGAGCTGAGAATGTCCCGGCATCGGTCTGCCTGGTCCCGGATGAGAATTGCGTCATCCTGCAGGAGCGGGTTGTCGTGCAACTCCTCCAGGAGTTCGCTGCTGGCGAGCTTGATCGTCGCGAGCGGCGTTCCCAGTTCGTGTGCGGCCGCGGCAACAACGCCGCCGAGATCGGTAAGCTTTTGTTCACGCGAGAGCGCCAGTTGAGTTGCCGCCAGCGCTTCTGACAACGTTTGCATCTCGCCGGTCACCCTGCTGGCATAGACCGACAGGAACAGGACGCCGATCACGATGGCGACCAGGAATCCGTAAGCGAACATTTGCGGCATCTGCATGACGGCCCCGTCCAGGGTCCGGAGCGGAAAGTGCCAGAACAGCAGGCATGTCGCCAGCACAACGGCCAGCAGGGCGATGCCCGTCGCGGCGCGCGCGTTGAGAGTCATGGCAGCGATGGCGACTGGCGCTATGATAAGGAGGGCAAACGGGTTGTTGAGCCCTCCCGTCAGGAAGATCAGGAGCGCCAGTTGAAGGACGTCAAAGGCGAGCATCCCGGCGACCTCGGCTTCGGACAGGCGCTTTGCCCTTGGATAGACGGTGATGGCAAGGAGGTTGGCGGCCACGGATGCGCCGATCGCCAGCAGGCAGAGACCGAGATTCAAGTCCAGCCCGAACAGGCGCTGCGCAACGACAATCGCCGAAATCTGGCCGAGAATGGCAATCCACCTCAAAACCACCAGGGTCTGGAGCCGAACCCAGTTCGTGCGCGGACCGTATGGCTGAATTGACGTTTCGGTCATGACCTTCCTTTCACGTCGGATTGAATTGTATTCTCAGGCGCCGTCGGTGATCAATGACTCCGCTGGCGCAAAATAGGGGGGCTTGTGCTCTGGTGCTGACCGAGATTCGCTTTGACGTGCGCGTTGCACGCGCAAATGGCGTCCCTGTCGGGACGACAGGGCGCTCTGCCGGTTGCCGCAGCGGCATCGCATCGGCTCGAGCATTCCACGGCATCGGCCTCGATCGGCGAAACTTCAGGAGGCGTTCGGAACAGGCACATCGGCGGACATGGGGCGCTGACCACGCCAATGACCGGGGAGCGCATGTCGAGAGAGGCGGCATTCATGCCGTCAGCCCGTTCACATAGCTCCCGAAACCGGATGGCCGCATGAACAGAGCCGCAATCTTTATTGCAGGTCTCGGCCTGCTGGTCCTGGTGAGTGGAACCGCGCTCTACACGCTTTTGGGCGCAAGGTCCGAATGTGACGTCTCATCTGCGGTCGGCGCAGCGATCGGAGGCCCCTTCGAGCTTGTCGACAGGGAGGGCGAGCTGGTGACGGACGCGGACGTGCTGAACCGCCCGGCGCTGGTCTATTTCGGCTACACCTTTTGTCCCGACGTCTGTCCGTTTGACATGGCGCGCAACGCGCTTGCCGCCGACATTCTGGCGGAGCAGGGGCACGACGTCGCCCTCGTGTTCATCTCCGTTGATCCTGAGCGGGACACGCCCGAAGTGCTGGGCCAATACGCCGATGACATGTTTCCGGAGATGGTTGCTCTCACGGGCAGCGCGGAACAGGTCAAGGCCGCGGCCAAGGCGTATCGTGCGTATTTTGCAAAGGGCGAGGGAAGCGGCGAATTCTATCTCGTTGACCACTCCACCTTCACCTACCTGATGTTCCCCGGCAACGAGCTCGGCACTTATTTTCGCCGCGAGGACACGGCAGAGGGAATCGCGGAATCCGCAGCATGCCTTATCGAATCCTGAAGATTTGACGACGGGCGGGCTAGCGAATAGCCTTGCCGGAACCGAATCCGATTGAAGAGATGCCGCAAGAGATTGGACCAGACCCATCGCTCCTGATCGTTGACGATGACGAGCCGTTTCTGAGGCGCCTTGCCCGGGCAATGGACAAGCGGGGCTTTGACGTCGAAACGGCCGCCTCGGTTGCCGCCGGCCGGGCAGCTGCGGCCATACGGCCTCCTGCATACGCGGTTGTCGACCTGCGACTTGAAGACGGAAATGGCCTAGACGTGGTCGAGAGCATTCGTGAACGCAGGAATGACAGCCGCATCGTCGTTCTGACGGGCTATGGAGCGATTGCAACGGCAGTAGCCGCAGTCAAGATTGGGGCGACGGACTACCTTTCAAAGCCGGCGGATGCCAATGACGTCACGGCTGCGCTGCTGGCGCCGGAGGACGAGATGCCCCCGCCGCCGACCGACCCGATGAGTGCCGACCGGGTTCGTTGGGAACATATCCAGCGGGTCTACGAGTTGTGCGGCCGGAATGTCAGCGAGACTGCGCGGCGCCTGAACATGCATCGGCGAACGCTTCAGCGCATTCTGGCCAAGCGGTCACCGCGCTGAGCTATCCCATTTCGGCCAACAGCGTGTTGTGCCGCTCCACGAATGCCAAGCGCGACTCGATGGGTGGTCGGAGCAGGATCGAGAGGCCCTTCACCAATGACAGGTCGGGACGCCCGAAGAACCTGTTTGCCTCGGATTCGGCGAAGCCTGCAATCTGGGTTGCCTCGAACCAGGCCGACATCTTGTCCGCCCGCTTGATCCTGGACTTGACCGTTCTTGGCACCGCGGCCGGCAGGCCGAAGCGGAGGTGGATTGCGGCCGTGAGGCGGTCGTCCAGCGCAGAATATCCGGGGCCGACCGAGGACTTGACGGGCGCGATCATGTCGCCGATCACGTATTCCGGTGCGTCATGCAGGAGCGCCGCAAGCCGCCACTTTGCAGGCGACTTCGGGACGAGGCGCGTGAACAGGGTCTCCACCAGCAGCGAATGTTCGGCGACGGAATAGGGATACTCCCCTTTTGTCTGGCCGTTCCAGCGGGCAACGAAGGCCAGCCCGTGCGCGATGTCCTCGATCTCGATGTCAACTGGCGTCGGATCCAGAAGGTCCAGCCTTCGTCCCGACAGCATTCGCTGCCATGCTCGCGGTTCCGACTTCCTGGGGGCCATGGCGCGCAGTCGTGCACCAATGTCGGCGGCACGGTCAAGAGCAATTGAAAATGGCGCCAGCCGCGGTTCAGGGCGGAGCGCGTGATTTTTGGCCCGTCTTCGGAAGGCCGCCCTGACCTGCCCACGTGCCTGTCGACAGGATCTGCGCCGACAGCCGATGCCGACAGCGTAACGTCACTCGTTCACGGCCTGCGTTCATGCAAGGCCCTTCGAGGAATGCGTGACACGGAGTCGGCGGGACGTGACACGTTCCCTGTCAACCTCGTATGCTCCGAGAATCAGAAAGGGACCGGGAGGTGGCTGTGGATAAGTTGG
>JAPPCV010000083.1 GCA_028824715.1 Boseongicola sp.
CGCGAGGGCGGACAAAATCAAGGCGCGGGCGTAACGTCGTGCTTTAACCGCTTACGCAGCAGACGACGGGTTCCGCAAGGATCGCCGGCTGCACCGTCCTGTCGAAAGGCGCTGGTGCGCCGTGTGCGGGCATGTGCGTCTCTCCTTCATCGGGATTCAAGACGGGCGAATGTGAGGTTCGTCGGAAACGAGGTGTCGGACGCCCGCGACCTCACCCCTGTTTGCCAATCTGCCGGCCGCGTGGCACATCGGCTTCGGGAGGGAACGACCTGGAATGCAGTGCGCGGAATCAGTGACCTTTGGCGGCTCGGGCCTCGACCGGGCCGTTCACCTGAGGACCGACCCTCCCGACGGGTGCGTGCTGCCGGTTTGGCGGGGCAAGCCGCTGCTGGAAAGAGAGAACCGCCGACCGGTATTCCTGCCGGCTGACCATCGGGCATTCGATGCGGCCAGTGAACCGGCAGTCTTTCTGGGGTTGGACGATGGCGAGCCCCGCTTTGCGCGAGACATTTCGGACTGGTTGCCGGAAGGCGGCGACGAGGGCGTCGGAGCATTCAACGACACTTCGGAACAGCAGCACCCGGAACTTGCCAATGGATGCGCGTTCGCCGACCTGCGCCAGAACATGACACGCCTTTCCGTCCGCGATGCCGAACTTGTCGTGATCGGCAAGGCGCTTCTCGAATGGCATCGAGCGCATCGGTTCTGCGCGCGTTGCGGTGCGCCGAGCAAGATGGCAATGGCGGGTTGGCAGCGGAATTGCCCGACCTGTGAAGGCCAGCACTTTCCCCGCACCGATCCGGTGGTCATCATGCTGATCACAAGCGGCAACTCGGTCTTGATGGGAAGGTCGGGATTCTGGCCAGAGGGAATGTACTCCCTTTTGGCGGGGTTCGTGGAACCTGGCGAGACGATCGAGGCCGCAGTACGCCGCGAGGTCGGCGAGGAGGCTGGAATCGAGGTGGGCGAAGTCCGATACCTGGCCTCGCAGCCATGGCCCTTTCCGACATCCTTGATGATCGGTTGCCATGGGACCGCGCTGACCGATTCCATCCGTATCCAGGCCGATGAAATCGAGGATGCGAAATGGGTCACGCGCGAGGAATTGATGCAGGTTCTGGCAGGTGACGACCCAGGCATGAAGGCGGCTCGCAAGGGATCCATCGCGCGGTTCCTGATCGAAGGCTTCCTTGCAGACAGACTGCCATTGGGCGTGTAGCTCGTCGCTTGGCATGCGCCGATCGGTTCCGAGGGCGGAAATTTCGCAGCCGACGGTCCGTCCACGAATTTCTGCCGGCACACTGGATTTTCTGCGCACCTTTGGCTATGTTTCCGCGCAGACCCGGCAAACGGGCACGCAGGCGGACGAGCAGAACGCATGACGGAGATGGTTTACGGCTCGGTTTTCCGCAGGAACGGCGAGCCAATACTTCCGCGCTGGTGGCGCACAGTCGACAAGTGGTCGATAGGCTGTGTCCTGGCGCTGTTTGGCATCGGCTTGTTGCTGGGTCTCGCCTCCAGCCCTCCTCTGGCCGAGCGGCACGGACTGTGGGCGTTCCACTATTTCGAACGGCAGGTGGCGTTCGGAGCAATTGCGCTTCTGACAATGTTCGCGATTACGCTTCTGGCCCCCAAGACCGTCCGGCGCATTGCGGTGCTTGTCTTCCTGGCTTCCTTCGGGGCCATGGTCACGTTGCCGTTCTTCGGCACGGACTTCGGAAAGGGGGCAGTCCGGTGGTTTTCCCTTGGCTTCGGGTCCTTGCAGCCGTCGGAGTTCCTGAAGCCTGGCTTCATCGTGCTCGTGGCTTGGCTGATTGCCGCGTCCAACGAGGTTGCAGGCCCCCCGGGAAAGTCCTTGTCCTTTGCGCTGGCCTTGGCGGTTGTGGGTCTTCTTGCCATGCAGCCAGACTACGGGCAGGCCTGCCTGATCTTCTTTGCATGGGGTGTCATGTACTTCGTGGGGGGGGCCCATTTCCTGCTTCTCTTGTTGATCGCAGGCCTGATCGTTTCCTGTGGCATCCTTGCCTACGAGAATTCCGAACACGTTGCGCGCCGCATCGACGGGTTCCTGTCGACCGAAGTCGATCCAACAACTCAGCTTGGTTACGCCGCGAATGCCATCAGGGAGGGCGGCCTTTTTGGCGTCGGCGTGGGCGAAGGCACGGTGAAGTGGTCGTTGCCCGACGCCCACACGGACTTCATCATTGCCGTCGCCGCCGAGGAATACGGGCTGATTCTCGTCCTTGTCGTCATCCTGCTTTATTCGACCATAGCATTCCGTTCGCTTTACCGACTGACCCGTGAGCGCGATCCTTTCATTCGGCTTGCGGGTACCGGGCTGGCCTGCACATTTGCAATGCAGGCGCTGATCAACCTGAGTGTTGCGGTCAGGCTACTTCCTGCCAAGGGCATGACGCTGCCCTTTGTGAGCTACGGAGGCTCGTCACTGCTTGCCGGCGGCATATTGGCGGGCATGCTGCTGGCGTTCACGCGAACACGGCCTCACGGTGACGTCCAGGGCAGCCTTGCCGGAAACGGGCGATGAGCTCGCGCCATCTTGCAATTTCCGCCGGCGGAACTGGCGGGCACATGTTTCCGGCTCAGGCCCTTGCGGAGACGATGTTGGCAAGGGGCTGGCGGGTAACGCTCATGACGGACGGCCGGGGCGCACAATATGCGGGCGGCTTCCCGGATCGGGTTGTTGTGCGGAAGATTGCAAGCGCAACTTTCGCGCGCGGCGGAGCGCCAACAAGGCTTCTGGCACCGTTCGCAATCGCTGTCGGGATCGCGGCGGCAAAGTTCAGGTTTCTGCGTGATCGACCAAGTGCGGTGGTTGGCTTCGGAGGGTATCCCTCAATTCCCGCACTCGCTGCGGCCTGGGCGCTTCGCATTCCCAGGATGATCCACGAGCAGAATGGCGTCCTCGGTCGGACGAACCGGTTGTTTGCCAGGCGCGTCGACAAGGTCGCTTGTGGAACGTGGCCTACAGCCCTTCCGGAAGGAGTCTCTGCCTTGCACACGGGCAACCCGGTCAGGGCCGAGGTGCTGGATCGGGCTGGGGCCGCCTACGAGATCCCGGAAAGTGGCCCGTTCTCCATACTTGTGATTGGCGGATCCCAAGGTGCGCGCATTCTCTCCGAAGTCGTGCCACCGGCAATTGTCGACCTGAAACTCCGGCTCGCCGCGACGGTGCGCGTCGCGCATCAGGCGCGGCCCGAGGACTTGGCTGCCGTGAGGGCCGCTTACGAGTCCGCGGGCATTGAAGCCGATGTCGAACCGTTCTTTGCGGACATTGCACGGCGGATCGAGAACGCGCATCTCGCAATTGGTCGGGCGGGGGCATCGACGGTTGCGGACATTTGCGTGATTGGACGGCCTTCCATCCTGATTCCCTACGCGGCAGCCGTGGCGGATCATCAAACCGCGAACGCGCGCAATCTTGCCGATGCCGGCGCCGCGATCCTTGTACCTGAATCCGAACTTGACCCTTTCGCCTTGACGGAGCAGATGCAGGGCGTGCTTGGGACGGTCGGAACTGCCTTGCGGATGCGGGACAGTGCCCTTGGTCTGGCAATGCCGGATGCGGCAAGCCATCTGGCATCCGCTGTCGAACAATTGGCTGGAGAGTGACTTGAACGCAGCAGTCACCAAGCTTCCAACGGAGATGGGTCCGATCCATTTTGTCGGAATCGGAGGCATTGGCATGTCCGGCATCGCCGAGGTGCTGATCGAAGCGGGATACATGGTTCAGGGCTCGGATCTGAAGTCCTCGAAGATCACCGACCGGCTGGCGCGTCTTGGCGCGACGATTTTCGAAGGCCAGTGCGCGGAGAATCTGGAAGGGGCCGAGGTCATCGTCATCTCCTCCGCCATCAAGCCAGGCAACCCGGAACGGGACGAAGCGAGAAGGCGGGGCCTTCCGGTCGTGCGACGGGCCGAAATGCTGGCCGAACTCATGCGCCTGAGATCCAATGTTGCGGTTGCCGGCACGCACGGGAAGACCACGACGACCACGCTGGTGGCGGCTCTGCTGGATGCCGGAGGGATTGATCCGACGGTGATCAACGGCGGCATCATTCACGCTTATGGATCGAATGCGCGTGTCGGAAGCGGCGAGTGGATGGTGGTCGAAGCCGACGAATCGGACGGCACCTTCAACCGTCTTCCGGCGACCATTGCCGTCGTGACCAACATTGACCCCGAGCACATGGAGCATTGGGGGACGATGGAAGATCTGCGGAAAGGGTTCGAGGACTTCGTGTCAAACATCCCGTTCTATGGTCTGGCGGTACTTTGCACCGACAATCCTGAGGTGCGGGCGCTTGCAGACCAGGTGACGGACCGGCGAATCATGACGTTCGGATTCAATGCGGAAGCGGACGTGCGGGCGGTGAACCTTCGCCATGAGAACGCTGCGGCCCGTTTCGACATTGAGCTTTCCGACGGGACCGTGATCAAGGACTGCACGCTGCCAATGCCGGGAAGCCACAATGTCTGCAATGCACTTGGTGCCGTGGCAGTGGCACGGCATCTAGGCATGAGGGGCTCAGAAATCCGTGAAGCCTTGGCGGCGTTCAAGGGCGTCAATCGGCGATTCACGAAAGTGGGAGAAGTCGGGGGCGTAACCATCATCGACGACTACGGTCATCATCCTGTGGAGATCGCGGCGGTTCTGGCTGCGGCGAGGCAGGCGCTGGCGTCTGGCCCTGACACGCGGATTGTCGCGATACATCAGCCGCATAGGTATACGCGGCTATCGGCCCTGTTCGACGAGTTTTGCCGTTGTTTCAGCGACGCTGACGTTGTGGCCATCGCCGATGTATTTGGTGCAGGAGAGGACCCGGTCGCCGGGGCCACTCGCGAAGACCTCGTGGCCGGGATCGCGCTTCAGGGGCACAAGGACGCACGTGCCCTGGAGAATGAGGATGCACTGGAATCCCTGGTGCGCACGGAGGCTCGACCAGGCGACATCGTTGTCTGCCTCGGGGCCGGCACGATCAGCGGCTGGGCCCGCGAACTGCCGGTTCGGCTGTCCCGGGACGCCGCATGGGCCACATGCGTGCCAGCCGAAGGCCAATTGCGCTTCCCGGATTGAAGCTTCGTGGCCGGCGGCCCAAGGCGACGGTGCATGAACATGTCGGGTGCGGCCTGCCGTAGAAATTCGCAACGAACGCAACATTTGGCGCATTCTCTCTTGAACAATGCAGGAACATCTGGCAAGTCTCGATATGCGGTTGACGACGACACGCCTTGCGAGACGCGAGAGGGTCACCACGCAAACCGTCAGGCGCTGGACCGAGGGAGGGCGACATCAACGACTTGAGCGGACACCCGGAGGACATTGCAGGGTCCGGGTCCCTGTCGATCCCGACACCTTCCTCTGCGCCCGCGTGTCCGGTGCCAGGCAGGAGTCATCCCTTGACACCTGGGAGCGACTCTTGCGCGATCGATATCCCGACGGACACGTTGTCCGTGACGCTGGAT
>JAPPCV010000176.1 GCA_028824715.1 Boseongicola sp.
AACCCGCATCTCTGGCGCTGGAGCCACACGCGGCATCACTCGGAAACCGTCATCGTCGGTCGCGACCCGGAGATCGCCTTCCCGCGTCCGCCTTCAATCCGCGACTGGGTGCTGAATCTCTTGTACATTCCCGCCATCACCAAGGAGTTGGGGAAAATGGTCCGCATCGCACTTGGCAACTTGACTGACGCGGAGAAGAGCTTTCTGCCGGAAAGGGAATGGCCAAGGACCTTCGCGACATCTCGGGTGCAACTGATGGTGCTCGCCTTGGTCGGGCTTGCGGCCGTCACCTTGCAGAGCTGGCTGCCGCTCTTCCTGATTGGCCTGCCAACGCTCTATGGCTCCTGGCTGCATCATGTCCTGGCAACAACGCAGCATGCGGGCCTTGCCGAAGACGTCCCCGACCACCGCATGAATTCCCGAACCGTGTATCTGAACCCGTTTTTCCGGTTCATCTATTCCAACATGAACTACCACGTCGAACATCACATGTACCCGATGGTGCCGTTCTACAATCTTCCGGCGCTGCACGAGGCGATCAAGGCGGACTGCCCGCCGGCCTGCAGGTCGCTTTGGGCCTGCTACCGCGAAATGGTTCCCGCCGTGCTGCGTCAGCAAGCCGACCCAAACCACCATATCCGGCGCCCGTTGCCTGCGGGCGCCGGCGCTACGCCGACCTACGAGCGGCCCATCATTGCAGCGGAGTGAAGCGATGCCCAACTGGATACGTGCCTGTGGAACGAACGACGTCGAAGTCGAGGACCTGGTCCGGTTCGATCACGGAGACCGCACCTTCGCCGTCTATCGGAGCCCCGATGACGAGTATTTCTGCACGGACGGGCTTTGCACGCACGAGCAGGCCCATCTCGAAGGCGGGCTCGTCATGGACCACGAGATCGAATGCCCGAAGCACAACGCGACATTCGACTACCGAACCGGGGAAGCCAAGCGCGCGCCCGCCTGCATCGATCTCGCAACCTATCCCGTGAAGATCGAAGACGGATCGGTCTGGATTGAAATCTGAGGTGCGGCATGAAGCGGAATTGGGACTGCCGCTTACGACGCCGGTGTCGGAACTGCACCGCAGCCACGATTCCGACGGAGCATTCAAGACCGTTGGCCGGATGGCGATCGTGGAGGACGGTTGCATCATTGCGCGCGGCACTCCGCAGGAATGCTGCTCAGGCCGCGCAAGTGGAACATTCCGACGAAAGCGGTGAGCCGGGAGCAGAGCGAATTTCCTTCCTTGAGTGATCGGCACTTCCTGCATGGGTATCCCTGAACCGGCCAACACTCCCATTCAAGCCGTCCATGACGCCTCCTGACCGGAAGCGAATCCGGGGCGGCACTTGGCCTCGCGAGCCTGACCGTTGCGCCGGCGGCGCCGGAAGACGAGCCGCGCTCCCGCGCACTCATGGACGAGCAACACCATCTCGGCGCGCCGCGGAAGATCAGCCAGACCGTCTGGTACGTGGCCAACGACGACAGCGGCGCGTGGCCTGCGCTGGCCGCCTTCTCGGCGGCGGCGCTCAAGTGCAGCGCGCGCGACGCCTGGATCGGATGGTGCCCCCGCGACCAGTACGGGCAGCTGCACTTGGTCGCCAACAACGTCCGCCTGTTGCTTCTCGGGCGCCGTCCGAACCTCGCGGTTCCCTGCGCTCTGCGCCCGGCGCATCGAGCACCGGGCTGTGCGCGAATGGGCAATCCAGATCCCGTTCCCTGCTCGCGCTGACTGATTCGGCCGCTTCACCGAATGCAGTCACGTGCAAAGCCCGATGCTGTTGACTGTAGCCGGAGCGGTCGCCAAGTGTTTCACGATCGAATTCGGCAGATTGGCGATTCGCCATGCGGTTGCGAAGTTCGTCGACCGCCGCCAAGTCGATCGTCGGGAACGGCCGCGACCTTGCATGTCGCCCAAACAGGATGAAAACCGTGAAATGGTCACCGGAAAGGACGCAGGTAAACAGTTGGAACGAGTGGGATCCGCTCAAGCACGTCATAGTCGGATACGCGACGGATTGTCATATTCCGCCGCCGGAACCGGCCCTCGAAGCCAAGGTCCCAGAGGACTCCGACATGAGGGGGCAGTGGGGAAAACGACCCCAAGACATGATCGACCGTGGCAACGAACTGCTTGATGCGTTCGCAGAAATGCTGCGCGGTCGCGGTATCAGGGTTGACCGCCCGACTCCGATAGACTTTTCCCAACCTGTAGTCACTCCGGACTTCGAAACCGGCAGCGGGTTCGGATGCATGCCACCCCGCGATGTCCTGCTGACGGTCGGGAATGAAATCCTGGAGGCGACGATGTCCTATCGTTGCCGCTGGTTCGAATACCTGTGCTACCGTCCCTTGTTGACGAGGTACTGGGAGGAGGACCGAAACTTCCGGCACGAGGCTGCGCCAAAACCGCGGCTGGCCGACAGCGATTATCGCCCCGACTACCTTTCCGGAAACATCAGCATTGAAACCCGGCTGGAGTGGACCGCAGAAAAGTACTTCGTGACGACGGAGGAGGAACCGCTGTTCGATGCCGCAGATGTCTTGCGATTCGGAAAGGACCTCGTTGTTCAGCACGGGTTCACGACCAACCTGAAGGGAATCGAATGGATTCGGCGCCACTTTCCGGAACACAGGGTACATGCGACCAATTTTCCCGGAGACCCGTACCCGATCCATATCGACGCGACCTTCACGCCAATCAGGCCAGGCCTCATCCTGAACAATCCCGAACGCCGTTTGCCGGATGATCAGAGAGCACTGTTCACGAGGAATGACTGGGAAATCGTCGATGCTGCCCGCCCCGCTCACAATTCGCCTCCGCCGCTATGCTATTCGTCGACATGGCTGTCGATGAATGTCCTCGTGCTTGATCCCAAGACCGTTTGCGTGGAGAAGTCGGAGGTCCATCAGGCGGAGCAACTCGACCGTCTCGGAATGGAAGTTATCGAAGTGGATCTTCGTGACGCGTATGCGTTCGGAGGAGGTTTGCACTGCTGTACGGCAGACGTATACCGGGAAGGCGGATTCGAGGACTATTTTCCCGTCCAGCCTGATTTCGCCGGGGCCATGTAACCGCGGTTGCGAGCGTTGCGCAGCGCGCCGGGCTTGCACTTGAGCATTGCCACGTGTGGCCGGGAGCCCGGGGACTTGAAGACGGTCAGAAAACTGGTCAGATTCTGACAAGCGAGAATTCTCGCAGGACTCATCGATCCAGGAATCCATGCCGCTCCGATCCCGCGGCAGGCAGCCGACGAAGGAACGCCAATGAACCGCTACGAACGATTGATGAAGCGCATAGATGAGGGCGAACGGATCCTCATTGACGGCGCAACAGGTACGGAAGTCGAGAGACGCGGCGTTCCCCAGCTGGACAATGCCTGGAACGGAGGCGGCGCGTTGAGCCATCCGGACGTCCTTCGCACGGTTCATGAGGATTACATTCGCGAAGGTGCGGAAATCGTCATTTCGAACACGTTCGCCACGCATCGGCATGTGCTGGTTGATGCAAGGGTCGAAGATCGGTTCGAGCAATTGAACCGCCGAGGCGTCGAACTAGCCAAGGAGGCGCGAGATCGCATGGCGGCTCCGGACGTCTTGGTGTCCGGTGGCATTTCGTACTGGTCCTTTACGGACAATTGGCCGGAGCCTGAGAGCCTGCGCGGCAGCACAGAGGCACAGGCAACGGTCATGGCCGAAGCAGGTGCAGACCTGCTGATGCTGGAGATGATGGTGGACATCGACAGCATGCTGGTCGTGCTCGAGGCGGCCCAAGCGAGCGGACTGCCGGTGTGGGTCGGACTGTCCTGCGAGCGGGATCCCTCCGGTGCCATGACACTCTTGCGAGGCGGCAGTCTGGCCGATGCCCTCGACGCCCTGACCGGACGAGAGGTTCCGCTCGTGAATATCATGCACACGGAGGTGGAAGACATCGGCGCCTGTCTCGACGTCGTTCAAGAGCGTTGGCCGGGACCGGTCGGGGTCTACGCGCATTCGGCACGATGGAACGGCCACGTCTGCATTTTCGACAGCACCATTCAGCCGGACGCCTATGCGAACCATGCGCAGTCATGGCTGCGACAAGGTGCGCAGGTCATTGGCGGCTGCTGCGGCCTCGGCGTCGACCACATCAAGGCCCTTCGCGGAATACTGTAGACTCGCTTTCGTGTCCGTGCAGAGTGTCTCGATGACCATGTCAGCCGCAGTTTTCGACGCCACGGACCGACAGTTGCCGAGGCATTCCCGTGCACCGTCCCGGCAACCGGCCGGAAAGGTCAAGCGGCTGCGTGGTGTCCGCATTTCGCGTCTTGCGTCACGCAGCGAAGCAAGCGTGGCGGCCCGGAACAGCGAGCACGGCCGGTCCAATTGGACGCAAGCAGGATGCGCAATTGAATTCGAGTGACAAGGCTGCATTCGGCAATTCGCCGATTGGTCACAGGGGTGGGCAATGAGTGCATCGGGAAACAACTGGTTCGGCGAACAAATCTCCGAGGCATTGAGTCAGACCCCGGCGGCGCCCGCAAGCGTCGCGTATGAAGGCGCGTTTCAACTGACCTCCATCGTCGATGTCTCGGGCCTGGCTCTTGCCGCCATGACGGCCGCCGCGCAACAGCTTGCTGCGCTGGTTGGCGCTGAAAAAGTGTCGATTGACCGACGGCTAGCCGAGCTCTGGTGCGGCATGACGCTGAAACCGGAAGGATGGGCCTTGCCGGAAGCATGGGACCCTATCGCCGGAAACTACCGGACAAGGGATGGCTGGATCCGGCTCCATACAAACGTGCCACGGCACCTGTCAGCCGCGCTTCGCGTGCTTGGAGCGGATGCGGACCGCGACGCCGTGGCCCAAAAGGTCCTGTTGTGGAATCGCCTTGAACTTGAACAGGCCGTTGTCGAGGCCGGGGGCGTGGCCGCAGCCATGAGCGGGCTGCCTGGTTGGGCGGCACATCCCCAAGGACGGGCGGTGGCCACCGAGCCATTGATCCACTGGCACGAAGGTCCGTGGTCCAAGTCCCGCGTGCCAGCATTCGCGGCGAGCCTTGACGGGCTAAGGGTCCTCGACCTGACGCGCGTCCTGGCGGGGCCGGTCGCAACGCGCTTTCTTGCTGGGTTCGGTGCCAGCGTGCTCCGGATCGATCCGCCGCACTGGCGGGAGGACGGGCTCGAACCCGAAATTACGCTTGGCAAGGCCTGCGCGAGTCTCGACCTGAACGAGGCGAACGGCCGGGCACGCTTTGAAACCTTGCTGTCCGAGGCGCATGTCTTCGTGCATGGCTACCGCCCCGGTGCGCTTGACCGGCTCGGATATGGCGAGTTCCGCCGCCGCGAGATCAATCCCGACATCATTGACGTATCGCTTTCCGCGTATGGCTGGACCGGACCATGGAGGGAGCGGCGCGGCTTCGACAGCATCGTGCAGGTCAATTCGGGCCTTGCGAAAGAGGGGATGAAGCGCCTTGGCGCGGACAAGCCGGTGCAACTGCCGATCCAGGCCCTGGATCATGCTACCGGCTACCTGATGGCCGCCGCCGCACTGTGCGCCCTGCGCCAGCAGCGGGCTGACGGACGTGCCAGGTCGGCCAGGCTGTCGCTGGCGCGAACGGCGCATCTGCTGATTTCCAATGGCGTTCGGGTCCCGACGGCCCCGTCTTCAAGCGAGACCCGTGCCGCAGAATTGCCGGAGATGACGCATTGGGGGCCGGGACGCCGCGTCGCCTTTCCAGTGGCGCTGGATGGGCGCGCCCCGGTCTGGCGGAGACAAGCGGCCCCGTTTGGTTCGGCCAAGGCGGAATGGCCGACGCGTGAACCATGAATGACGCGATTCCGAACCGGCAAGTCTCGAATGCCGTGCGGTTGCAACTGGTCAACTCCGCGACCGGTCTGCAGGTCCGACATTGCGGTTCGGCGCCCTGGCCGCACGCCCTGGATCCCATCGAAGACGCGGCGACCGTTCAGGGGCCCCTGGATGAGGCGGTGGTCCAAGTTCCAAATGCGAAGAGGACAGCTCCCCCTGCACGTCATGCGGCAGAGAATTCCGGCGCCCAGTCTTCCCCCCAAGCGTCCTTCCACAGCTTGTCGCAGGTCACGTTGGACTTCGCGGTGCCACCCCGCCAAAGATCGAACCTTGGATCGGAATGCGCATCGAAGAACGATGAAATCCTGTCACGAAGATCGCCAGCTGTCGCCGAAAGCTCCGGGAGCTCGATCAGGTTCGTGTCTTCCAGGGGATCATTGGCCAAGTGGTACAATTCATCGTTCATTGGATAGGATCCTGCGCCCTGGAACCGCATGGCATAGAGCCACTCGCGAGTCCGGATGGCGCGCGTTTCCTCCTGCTCGAAGAAAATTGCGTCCGGCCAGCCCTGCACCTCCCCGCGAAGCGCGGGGCCCAGATCGCGGGCGCTGCTTGGCAGGCTTGGTCGCGCGTCGGCCGCGCCAGCCATCGCCGCCAGCGTCGGAAACAGGTCGATCTGGCTGACCAGTTCATCGCACACAATCCCTTCGGCAACGGGACCTCCTGCCATGACCAGGGGAATCTGGTACGAAGGCCGGTGGGCGCTCGCCGGAAAACTCGCGGCACCGTGCCCCCAGATTCCGTTGTGCCCGAGCGAGAACCCGTGGTCCGAAGTGTAGATGACCACCGTATCTCGATCGAGCCTGAGCCGCTCAAGTGCCGCAAGAACGCGCCCTACCCCGTCGTCGACCAGGCTGACCTGGCTGAAGTAGTTCCGAAGCGACTCGACATTGTTCGGCAAGAGCAGCGGGCCCTTGAACTGCTCACTCAGGCCGCCCGCCGCAACGCGCATCCCGAACCGGTCGAGAACTTCGCCTGAAATGCCCTCTCGCGGGATCGAATGCATGTCCGCATCGTCGTAGAGTCCGGCAAACGCGTTGTCGGCACGGCCCCGGATCGCCGGCCAATGCCCGTAGGGCCCGTTGTAGGAAACGAACGCGAAGAACGGTTCTGCCTGGCCAGCCTGATGCTCCAGAAACTCGATGGTCTTGTCGGTGAAGAAATCGACCGTGTGGCCTGCAAACAGGTATCGCTCGTCCTGGTCGATGACCTCGTTGCCGAAGAAGCTGGTCGTATGGCCGTGCGGAAAGGTGACCCAATGATCGAAGGCCAGCTGCGGAACGAACGGCACCCCGAGATGGAACTTGCCGATCAATGCGGTTGCATGGCCGGCCTGCCTGATGATTGACGGCATGTTTGAGAATTCCGCAATCGCGGACCAGTTCTCCGGCCAGCGTTCGATCAGCCTGTCGTCAAGCCAGTTGTGGATCCCGTGCTGGCTGGGCATCAGTCCAGTCAGGACGGAAGCGCGGCAAGGCGAGCACATGGCGTTCACGCAAAACGCGTTCGTGAACCGGGTCCCGCGCTCGGCCAGCTGGTCGATGTGCGGAGTTCGCACCTCATCGTTGCCGTAGCAGGCCAACAGGTCCGCCGGCTGGTTGTCGGACATGAAGAGAAGGATGTTCGGGCGTGTCATGGGCATTCCTGGTTGGGTGGCCAATCTGCGCCCAATCGCGAGAAGGAGACAAGCACAGCTTCCGGATTCGCGCAGGAATGGCACAAAACCGCACCGGCATCGACCCGCGTTGTCGACAGTCGCGAAGTACAGCAAACCTCCTTGCAGGATCGAACGGAGAAATTGCTCGTCGCGACAAGGCGGTCCCGGACGTCAAGCAGTGCGCCGCGCCTGCCGAAGGCGCAATCCTCTGCGTTCAAGACCCTCCGCTTGCCGCGTTCAATCCGAAAGCGGTTGCAGCCGGGATGCCAGATGAACGGCCGGTTCCGGCCGGAGTCGCACCGTCCAAATGGATCACGGACCTGAAACATCCCGTGCGGCACCGCCCGACGCTCTGGCGATGGCCGAGATCCCGGACTGCGTCTTCACGGCCGGAAGGAAAGGGCTGACCTCAGAGGCGCGCTCCGGCCGCACGCGTTGCCGACCTGCCCCCGTTTGGAATTGTCGCGGCGCATTGCCAAAGCGCCCGCTTATGGGTCATCTTCCCGGCGCCGGCCGCCAAGGTCCGAAGGCGACGGCCTCCCTGTCTGCCAATCCTGCCTTGATGCGGCAATCAACGAGGCCCAGTCGTCGGGCGGATTTTCCCGTGCCAGCATTTTGGCGAAGACCTTGTACGGATCGGTTCTGCTCCTTGATGAGCGCAACGTGGATTGGTCATTGACCCACGCGTAGACGATCACCTTGGCCTTGGCGTCATAGCGAAAGAACAATCGAAACCGTCTGCCGATTCTGGCGCGTCGCCAATGGCGGTAGCGTGGACCGAGAGTGTTGCCTTGGCGAAATTCGTCTCGTGACGGATCCTGCGGGACGATCTCCAGCATCAACCGGCTCAGTGCGTGAAACAGTTTGACGTTCGCATTTGATGCGAACTCCGCGGGATCGCGTCGGTGCGCGCGCTGCACTGCGTGGTGCAGATTGCGCAGCTGAACGATGAGGCAATCGTGGAACAGCAGAGTCCAACCGTGGCGCTGCATCAGAGAGCGACTTCTCCGTCGATGTCCCCGTCCGGCCCCTCGTGACGCCGCGCGCATTCGAGCATGTCCCGTGCCAGATCGTCCGGCATCGCCCGCACATGCCGCCCGGCCTGGATATCCCCGGCAAGCAGGTCAAGAAACGCGGCGATGGCCGGATCTTCGTGCTCGGCGTCGGCACGGCTGACGACAACTTGTCCATCGTCTTGGAGGTCGAATGCAACCTTGGAGCCGACATCGACCTTCAATGCCTGGCGGACTGCCTTGGGCAGCGTGATCTGGCCCTTCGCGGTCATTGTCGCGACTTCGTGGATGATCGACATGATCTGTGCTCCTTCTACGCACTGCGGATTCGTAAGGATTTTTCCTTACGATGTCAACGAGACGTGGGCATCCTGTTCGAGGATTCACCGAAGTGAGTCACGCGACGACTCCATCAGCGACCCTACGGTGCCGGTATCCGCGGACAAAAGCCAATGCTGCATCATGTCCGGATCGAGAGGCTGACCGCTGCAAGCAGACGGCCACCGCGCTCCTGGACAGTGAAGAGCCCGCCGCTCCTGCCAAAGGAATCCTCCACGTTCAGAACACGCCCCTCCACGCCCCTTCGCTCGTATTTCAAGGCATGTCCGAATCCGAGCGCTTGGCAAAAGTCCTCCTGGTGCAGGCGGTGCACCTTCCCCTCCGCGACATTCCGGTCAAATCGCGTGATCAGCAGCCCTTGGAGTGATCCCTCGCCCAATGCGCGCGTCTGGGCGACCGGATGCCTCTGGACTCGCGCCATGAGCCGGGTTGCCAAGTGTTCACCGGCGACGGAGGACATGGCGCTTGCACGCGGAACCTTGAGGATATGGGTTGTCGGCGCGCCGCTGCCGGGCTTGGGGAGCCCCAGGCGCCCATTCGGCAGGACCGCCAGCGCGACCTTGCCCTGACCGCCGGCGAGCGGAGACGGATCGTCGATGCCGGCTGGAAGGCGCCGATGGTCACGAAGCGAAGCCATCAGGCGGGCCAACGTGCCTTCGACCGGCAAATGAACGATGTCAAGGCCGGTTGCGGGCGCCGCCTCGGGCACCACCGGAGCACCGTCCAGCGCCTCGCAGTCGATGCCCAGGCGCCCGGGCCGCTTGCCCGGTGGCGCGCCTTCCGGCACGCAGCTGATCGCCCCGGGGCAATCGGCGCCAAGGTGGGCGAGCAACCCGACGATGTCGCGTTCCGCAATGCCATGGCGCTGCATGACTTGGTCGCGCATCTCGTTTTCGAACAGGAGATTGTAGAAGCAGCCGCGCGCCGCGACGTCACCGAAGGGCTCTGCGCGAACTGGCAGCGACGCGGAGATCGCGTGCGGGACCGCATCCGTCACGTATCGAAAGGACACGTCCAGTCGGGCTCGGAAGGCAACTGCCTGACAGGTTCCTGAACCGCCTCAAGATAGACATCGAGAATGGTCACGACCGGCACACATTCCAAGGAAACTTGAGCTCGATGGCGACACCCAGATCCTGACACAATTGGAGAACCAATCCAACTTGTGCGGTTTCCTTGCCTCGTTCAATGCTCCTTATGGCAGGTCGCGAAATCCCGGTTTGCAGAGAGAGCCCTTCCTGCGTGATCTTGAGCGCCTTGCGCGTCCTGCGCAATGCGGCGCCCAGGGAGACGCTGTCGGAAACGAGAACGGACGTCATGGCGGCTCCGCAAGGGAAAGATCATTTTCATTTTGGCTTCAACCAGGTCAATTCCCCCCGAAAATACAAAGCTCATTTCCTTTGTCTTCAACTCGTCGCGCACCGCCCGGAATGGAAAGGATGGATTTCATTTGAAGCCTTGAGCCGAACGCGCCTCTCGGATCCTGCGCCTGAGCTGCGGCGTCCCCGGAGGAATTCGGCCAGGATCCGGAGCATCGCCCGTCCGGCAAGTCGACGGTCCGGATTCGGTGGCCGTTGTCGCCAACCTGGAATCTCCCGCGTGTTTCACGGCATTCGATCACCGGGCTCCCCCGCATGGAAGTGGCGCTGCAAGAAGCGCACGAATGTTCTGCTCGTGTTGTCAAGTTCGCGCGGAGACCGGCTGAGTATGCCCAGGCTTCGCCGCGGCGTGCGGACCTGAATGGGGACGGCCTGGATCCCGAACTGGCTGCCAATTGCGGCGACCGTGGTCTCGGGCAGCACCGTCAGGCAGTCCGAACCTTCCAGGAAGCTCAGCACGCTGGCCAGCGACCCGCCTTCGAACACCACTTCCGCTTCCTGCATTTCGAGTTCCGAAAGCACCATGTCCATGTCGGCAGCGAGCGGGCTGCCTTGCGGTGGCACGATCCATCCATAGTCGAGAAGCGCCAGCGGCCGCGGAAACGCGAGTTTCAGGATCGGGTGCCCTGCCCGGCACGCGACGACATTGTGCGCCTCGATGAGCGGCGTGAAGACGAGATCCTCCGCAATTTCGCCCACGGTGCGAGGAAAGAGCGCGAGATCCGCCCGTCCATGACGAACGGCGTCCTTCAGTTCGTCGCCATAGCCATACGAGACCGCGAAGGACACGCTTCCATGACGATCCCGAAATGTCGGCAAGAGTCTCGAAATGACCCCATCCGTGAAGAACGGCGGCCCGGCGATGCGCAGCATGCCCTTCGTGCCGGACCGGAATTCCTGAACCTCGCGGCCAGCAAGTTCCTGGGCGCGCAGGATCGAAGCACCCTGCATCGCAAGCGACGCGCCAAGCTTCGTCAACGACCATGGCCGTGCGGAGCGGTCGAAGATGGGCGCGTCAAGGCGAATCTCGAGATCGGACACCAGCCGGGAAAGGGCCGGTTGCGACGTGCCAAGCGCGAGGGCCGCGCGCGTAAGTCCCCCTTCGCGCCGAATGACCTCGATTGTCGCAAGATGCTTGGTGTCCAGTTTCATATCGGGATGATATGATAAGTGACGAAAAGAATACTACCAAATCAATTCCAGCCAGGTATCTTTCGCGTCGGGGGACAGAACTTGGACACGCTTCAGTTCGATTTGACCGGCAGTCCGGCGCGCATCGTCTTTGGGCGTGGCTCGCTCAGCAGGACCTGCGACGCACTGGACTGGCTCGACGCCCGGCGCGCGCTGGTTCTGTCCACCGACGCGCAGAAGGAACCTGCAGAGGCACTGGCCTGCAAGCTCGGCAAGAGGTGCCTTGGAGTCTATGCCAAGGCAACGATGCATACGCCCGTCTCGGTCACCGAGGCCGCGATGGGCGTCATCGAGGAGCAGCGCGTTGATTGCCTGATCTCCTTTGGCGGCGGGTCCACGATCGGGCTGGGAAAGGCCATCGCCTATCGCACCGACCTCCCCCAGGTCGCCATTCCGACGACCTACGCGGGTTCCGAAGTCACCCCTATCCTCGGCCAGACCGAGGATGGCAGGAAGACGACGCTTCGAAGTGAACGCGTCCGTCCTGAAATCGTGCTGTACGATCCAGAACTGACTGGCACGCTTCCACTGCCAATGAGCGTGACCAGCGGCATCAACGCGATCGCCCACGGCGTCGAGGCGCTTTACGCACAGGATCGCAACCCGGTCTCGACCATGATGGCGGCCGACGGAGTCCGCGCCCTCTGCGAGGCACTGCCCGCCATCTCCGGTGGCAATGGAGACGGCGAAGCACGGGATCGTGCGCTCTATGGCTCGTGGCTGTGCGGCTCGGTGCTCGGACAGGTGGGAATGGCCCTGCATCACAAGCTGTGCCACACGGTCGGAGGCGCATTCGACCTGCCCCACGCGGAAACCCATACGGTCATCCTTCCACATGCCACGGCCTTCAATGCAGCCGTGGCAAGCGACCTTCTCGAACCGGTCTCGAACGCATTGAACGGAACCGCGCCCGGCTCGGGACTCTTCGGGCTTGCCGAGAGATTGGGCGCGCCGACAGCGCTGAGGGATCTCGGAATGCCGGAATCCGGAATTGCCCATGCAGCTGACCTGGCAATGTCCAATCCCTACTGGAATCCCAGGCCCCTGGACAGGGATGCAATCGAGGCGCTCATCCGCGCCGCGTACGAAGGTGAGCCGCCACGCGGTTGACCAATCACGAAAAACCCTGCACCTCAAAATGCGCAGGGAGAAAGGGAGCAAGAAATGAAGAACTTCTCGAACGCACGCCGGCAATTCCTCAAGACATCCGCCGCCGCCGGAGCCATGGCAGCCGCCGGACTTTGCGCGCCAGCCGCGCTCGCGCAGGCCCGGACCGTGAAGATCGGCTACGTGACGCCTCAGACCGGTCCGCTCGCGGCCTTTGCCGAGGTCGACCAGTTCACCATAGACGGGTTCCTGCAATCCGTCTCTGGCGGCATCAAGTCGGGTGGCAGGACCTTCGATGTCGAGATCGTGGTGAAGGACAGCCAGTCCAACCCGAACCGTGCCGCCGAAGTGGCGAAGGAACTGATCGTCGATGACGAGATCGACATCATGATTGTCGCCCACACCCCGGAAACGACAAACCCGGTGACAACGATTTGCGAGATCGAGGAAATCCCCTGCGTCTCCAGCGTTGCGCCGTGGCAACCATGGTTCATCGGCCGCCAGGGCAATCCAGGCGATCCGGCGACGTGGAAACCCTTCGACTACACGCACCACTTCTTCTGGGGGCTGGAAGACATCATCGCCGTCTTCCTGAACATGTGGAACCAGCTTGACACCAACCGCAGCGTCGGCGGGCTGTTTCCGAACGATGCCGACGGCAATGCATGGGGCGATCCCAATCTCGGCATGCCGCCGGCATTTGCCGCAGCCCGGTTCGACCTGACCGACCCCGGCCGCTACGAGAACCTGCAGGACGACTTCTCGGCCCAGATATCGGCCTTCAAGGATGCCAGCTGCGAAATCCTCACCGGCGTCGTCCTGCCGCCCGACTTCGCGACGTTCTGGACGCAGGCCGCGCAACAGGGGTACCGTCCCAAGGCCGCATCGGTCGGCAAGGCGATCCTGTTTCCTTCGGCCGTGAACGCGATCGGCGATGCCGCCCACAACCTCTCGTCGGAGATTTGGTGGTCAAACGTCCACCCGTTCAGTTCGTCGTTGACCGGCCAGTCGGCGGCGGATGTCTGCGAATCCTACGAAAGCCAGACCGGCAAGCAGTGGACCCAGCCGCTCGGCTTCGTGCATGCGCTGTTCGAGGTGGTAACCGACGTCCTGAAGCGGATCGACAGCGTCAACGACGTCGAGGAAGTGTCCGCGGCGGTCGCCGCGACGGACCTGCAGACGCTCGTCGGTCCCGTCAAGTGGGACGGCGCGAACCTGCCGCCCTTCGCGCAGAAAAACGTCTCCAAGACGCCCCTCGTGGGTGGGCAGTGGCGGAAATCGGACGACGGCCTGTTCCGCATCACGATCGTCGACAACCAGACCTATCCGGACATTCCCGTGGGCGGTGAAATGCAGCCCATCGGTTGAGCGGGCGCGCGGGAGGGCCGGTCTTCGCCGGCCCGCCCGGCAAGGACGGGATCGGTGCTGCTGGAAATTCGCAATCTTCGCCGCTCGTTCGGTGCCGTCGTCGTGGCCGACGACATTTCCCTGGAAGTTGCCGAAGGCGAGGCCCTGGGCATTGTCGGCCCCAACGGCGCAGGCAAGTCGTCGCTGTTCAACCTGATCACGGGACAATTGAGACCGGACGGCGGGACCATCCTTCTTGATGGCGCCGACATCACGAATGCGCCGGTGCGCCGGAGGGTGCATGACAGCATAGGAAGGAGCTTCCAGATACCGCAGCCGTTCGAGCACATGACGACCTTCGAGAACGTCTCGGTCGCGGCATGCTTCGGCGCAGGCGGGTCCGAGGCGGGGGAGCAGGAACACGTGATCGACGTCCTGCACCGGACAGGCCTGCTGCCCAAGGCGAACATGCCTGCCGGCAGCCTGTCGCTCCTTGAGCGGAAGCGGCTGGAAATGGCGCGGGCGCTCGCCACCAGGCCACGCCTGCTCCTGCTCGACGAGATTGCCGGCGGGCTGACCGAAGCCGAATGCCAGTCGCTGATTGCAACCATCCAGGAAATCAATGCGGGCGGCACCACGATCGTGTGGATCGAGCACGTGACGCACGCGCTTCTTGCCGTGGTTTCCCGCCTGATCGCGATCGACTTCGGCAAGATCATCGGCGCGGGCGATCCGCAGGCGGTCATGGAGTCCGAGGCGGTCCGCCAGATCTACCTGGGGATGGAAGCGTGACCCTCTTGGCCACCCACGACCTGACAGCCTTCTACGGCGACTTCCAGGCCCTCTACGGAGTCAACGCGCATGTCGATGAAGGCGAAACCGTCGCCATCGTCGGCGCGAACGGCGCCGGAAAGTCCACCCTGCTGGCGGCGATCACCGGGCGCCGCAAGGCGCCGCCACGGATGATCGAGTTCGATGGCAGGCCCATTGGCGGGATGCGCCCCGCCGACATCATGGCCCTGGGCATCGCGCTTGTCCCGGAGGGAAGGCAGCTCTTCCAGTCGCTGTCGGTCGAGGAAAACCTCCTGGTCGGCAACTACGGCAGAAAGGTGCGGGGACCTTGGACGCTGGAAAGGGTCTACTCGCTGTTTCCGATTCTCAAGGAGCGCCGCAACCAGGATTCGAACTCGCTTTCGGGCGGGCAGCAGCAGATGGTGGCGCTGGGGCGCGCGCTCATGTCGAATCCCCGCCTGCTGCTGTGCGACGAGATCAGCCTCGGCCTCGCGCCCGCTGTCATCAAGGACATCTACAAGGCGATCGCCGACATTCGGGCCGAGGGCGCAAGCGTCGTCATCGTGGAACAGAACATCACCCAGGCCCTCGCGGTCTCCGACCGCATTCTCTGCCTTCTCGAGGGTCGGGTCACGCTTTCGGGACGGCCGGGCGAACTGACGCGTGACCGGATCGGCATGGCTTATTTCGGGGGCTAGAAGATGTTCGTTCTCGACACGTTGATCCAAGGGATCCTGCTGGGCGGGCTGTATGCGCTCTTCGCCACCGGCTTGAGCCTGATCTTCGGCATCATGCGCCTCGTGAACCTTGCCCACGGCGACTTCATGATCGTCGGCGCCTTCGCCGTGCTGGTGCTTGTCGAGGCCCTTGGCCTGCCCATCGTCTTCGCCGCGGCACTGGCCGGCGTTGCCATGTTCGTCCTTGGATACGCCCTGCAGCGACTCCTCCTGAACCGAACCCTTGGCAAGGACATCCTGCCTCCGCTTCTCGTGACCTTCGGCCTGTCGATCATCCTCCAGAACGGGATGCTGGAGACGTTCTCCGCCGACACGAGGAGATTGAGCCTCGGCCCGCTCAGCGAGGCATCCATTCCCCTCGGCGGCGGACTGGCCGCCGGCGTCGTGCCCGTCCTGACGCTTGCTTCGGCCGTTCTGGTCATCCTGTTCCTGAACTGGCTGTTCTACCGCACGGAAACAGGCCGGGCGTTTCGCGCAACCTCCGACAATCCGGAGATCGCCCAGCTCATGGGCATAGACAACAACCGCATCTTCTCTCTGGCCATGGCGCTCGCCCTCGTCGTCGTGGCGATTGCCGGGCTCTACCTCGGCGCTCGTGCGACCTTTGATCCTCTGATCGGTCCAAGCCGACTGATCTTCGCCTTCGAAGCCGTGATCATCGGAGGCCTGGGCAGTTTCTGGGGCACCCTGATTGGCGGCATCATCCTTGGCCTGGCGCAGACGATCGGCGCCCAGGTGTCTCCCGAGTGGCAGACGCTGTCCGGCCATGTCGTCTTCCTGATCGTGCTCGTGCTGCGGCCGCGCGGCCTGTTTCCGAGAAGCGTCGACTGATGCCGGAGATGAGCCAGTACCAGGTCGCCAAGTCGACCCGCGCCAGCACCGTCGCGCTGCTGGTGCTGGTTGTCGTGATCGCGATGCTGGTCGTTGCACCCGCGTTTGTCTCCCGATCACTCCTCCAGGATCTCTTCTTCGTCCTGACCATGGTCGTGCTGGCCCAGTGCTGGAACCTCCTGGCGGGGTACGGCGGGCTCGTTAGCATCGGCCAGCAGGCCTATGTCGGCCTGGGGGCCTATGCGGGGTTCGGCTTCGCGATCCTGCTTGGCATGAACCCGCTCGTCGCGATTCTTGCCGCAGGCGTGATCGGCGCCATCTTGAGCGTGCCGACGGCCTACATCGTGTTCCGCCTGCAAGGCGCTTACTTTGCCATCGGCACGTGGGTCGCGGCCGAGGTCTATCGCCTGCTCTTCGCGCAATGGAAGGCGCTTGGCGGCGGCACCGGCACGTCCCTTCCCTCGGACGTGGCGCGCAGCGTCTGGGGCGTTGGCTGGGTGCGCGAGGTGTTTGACGTCAAGTCGTCCGCCGCACGCGACATCATTTCCTACTGGGTCGCGCTTCTGCTGGTCGTCATCGTGATCGGCGCAATCTACGCCTTCCTGCGAACCCGCAACGGCCTTGCCCTCTCCGCCATTCGCGACAACCCGGATGCGGCGGAAAGCATCGGCGTCGACACGTCCCGCGCAAAGCTTGCCGTCTACATATTCGCGGCGACCGGCGCAGCCCTGGCAGGCGCGCTGATCTACTTCCAGAAGGCCTCCATCACGCCACAGAGCGCGTTTTCCGTGATCGACTGGACGGCATTTGTCCTGTTCATTGTCGTGATTGGCGGCATTGGCACCCTTGAAGGCCCGATCATCGGTGCGCTCATCCTCTTCGCCCTCCAGAACTGGTTCGCGGACTACGGCACATGGTACCTGATGGCACTTGGCGCACTGGCGATTGCCGTTATGCTCGTGGCTCCGAAAGGCATTTGGGGCTGGGTACAGGCCAGATACGACTTTTCGATTTTTCCGACGCGGCGGCGGCTGATCGGCCCCGACACGCCAGTCCCGGACTACACGCGGCCCGTTCAGGAAGTGAAAGCGCCTGCGCCGGTCGGCGTGAGCGGGGCGGAACTGCCCAATGAGGTAACGACCATGTTTGACATCGAAACCGACGTGCTGATCATTGGATCGGGACCGGCCGGCGGTGCGTCGGCGGCACTCCTGTCCAGCTATGGCATCCCGAACATCATGATCGAGAAATACGGCTGGCTGGCAAACACGCCGCGCGCGCACATCACCAATCAGCGCACGATGGAAGTCCTTCGCGAACTCGGCATCGAGGAGGAGGCCAAGGAGAAGTCGGTGCCGCAGGAGTTGATGGGCAACAACGTGTTCTGCACCTCGCTCGCGGGCGAGGAGATCGGACGGCTGCTGACCTGGGGCAATCACCCGAGCCGCAAGGCGGACTATGACCTGGCCTCGCCATGCCGCATCTGCGACATCCCTCAAACCCTCCTGGAGCCGATCATCGTCGGCAAGGCGATGGAGACCGGCACGGTCTCCCGGTTCAAGACCGAATATGTCAGCCACATGCAGGACGCTGATGGTGTCGTGGCCACCGTGCGGGATCGCGTGGCGGACCAGACCTATCGCATACGGGCGAAGTACATGATTGGCGCGGACGGGGCGCGGTCGATCATCACGGAACAGCTTGGCCTGCCGATGGAAGGCGAGATGGGGCTCGAGGGCTCGATGAACATCGAGTTCACTGCCGATCTGGGCAAATACGTGGCTCATCGTCCCTCCGTTCTCTACTGGATCTTCCAGCCCGGCTCGAACATCGGCGGCATCGGCGCCGGCGTGATTCGCATGGTGCGCCCATGGAACAAGTGGTTGTCGATCTACGGATACGACGTGAAAGACGGTCCTCCGAACCTGGCCGGCCAAGAGGCGGCAGACATCGTGCGGGGTCTCATCGGCGACCAGGACATCGACGTGTCCGTCACCAAGCTCAGCTACTGGACAGTGAACAACATGGTGGCCAGCAGCTATTCCAAGGGTCGGGTTTTCTGCATGGGCGACGCGGTGCACCGCCACCCTCCGACCAACGGCCTGGGTTCCAACACCTCGATCCAGGACGCCTACAACCTGTGCTGGAAGCTCAAGCTCGTGCTTGAGGGCAAGGCTGACGAAAGCCTCCTCGACACCTACAACGAGGAACGCCAGCCAGTCGGCCGCCAGATCGTGACTCGCGCAAACAAGTCCATCCAGGACTACGCACCGATTTTCGAAACCCTGGGCCTCCTGCAACCCGGCAGCCCGGACGACATCAAGCGGCGCATGGACGCCCGGAAGGAACCCACTGTCGAGGCCGACGCACGACGCAAGGCGCTGAACAAGTACTTCAGGCACAAGAGCTACGAGTTCAATTGCCACGGCGTGGAACTGGGACAGCGCTACGCGAGCCGGGCGGTCGTTCCGGACGGCACGCCCGAGCCTGAGTACACGCGCGACCGGGAGCTCTACTACCACGCCACAACATGGCCCGGCGCCCGCATTCCCCATGTCTGGCTGGACGTCGATCAGGCAAAGGTCTCAACCCTTGATCTGGTCGGCCGCGGCCGCTTTGTTCTCCTGACCGGAGTGTCGGGCGCTGGATGGGTCGAGGCCGCCGCGCGGGCAGGCGCGGAGACGGAAGTGGAATTGCGCGCGTACCAGATAGGGCCAGGCTGCGAGGTCAACGACACGTTCGGGGACTGGGCGATGCAGTCCGAGGTTTCGGACAGCGGTTGCATTCTGGTTCGCCCTGACGGCCATGTCGGCTGGCGGGCGCAGTCGCTGAGCGCCGAGCCGACCGTCGAGCTGACACGTGTCGTGCAGACCATCCTTGGGAGAACGTGATGCCTGACCTAGGCCTGTCCGATTACGTCCGCGCGGCGAATTCGCCACTGATCGACCCCGAACGCAACCGGCAGGTCGGAAGCGGTTCTTCGCGATTCGAACTCTATCACTTCGCGCTTTCCATTTGTTCGCACAAGGTGCGCACCTGCCTCTTCGAAAAGAGCGCGGCCTTCATGAGCCATGACATCCGCATTCTGCCGCCCAATCTCGAGAACTATCATCCCGACTACGTGCGCCTGCGCATGCAGGGCGGCAAGGGCCGGGAGATGGTGGACGGCTACACCGGACGATCGTCCATGAATGCCGAGGGATTTGATCCGGCGGCTGTGCCTACCCTGGTGGATCACGAGGAAGGTCAGGTCCATGTGGACAGCGTTGCCATCTGTCAGCACGTAGATCGCGCCTGGCAGGGCGGCACGGAGTTGATGCCTGCAAGCCTGCGCCGTGAGATCGAGCGCGAAGTCGAGATCGTGGACGGCACCCCGCATGTTGCCGTCCTGTACGGCGCGCATCCGGACGGGGACTTTCGACCCGAGGCGCTCAGGACGCACATCGCTGGCGCACATGACTACAAGATCATGAAGCTGATGGAAGGCCGGTCCCTGTCGGTCGGCCACCCGCGCCTGATCGGGGCTTATGACGCCAAGATTCGGAAAGAGGCCGCCGCCCGTCACTACGTCGCGACGCCAGACATGATGCGCGCCGCAACAAGCGAGATCCTGAAAATCGTAGCCGATCTGGAAAAGCGTCTTGCCGACGGTCGCGCGTGGGCGTGCGGCGATGCCTTCACGATGGCCGACATCATGTGGGCCGCGAGCCTGTGGCGCATGAAATGGCTTGGAATGGGCTTTGCCTGGCAAGGCGGTCACGCGCTGAACGACACCGCAAATGACAGGGTCGGTGCCTACGCCGAGCGGCTGTTTGAGCGACCCTCGTTTCAGGAGGCCGTGATCCGATGGCCCGGGAATCCCCCGTCCGAGCACGTCATGGAGCACTACCCGGACGCCGCACAAGAGGAATCGGGAGGCACGGCACGAACCGAGACAATCGCAGGCCATGGGCGCGACATTCGCGAGGAGAGTCTTACAGGTGCGGTTCTTGCAACGATGAAGGGCACCAACAATCCGCGCGCGCGGCAGGTCCTGTCCGCACTCACGCGGCATCTCCACGCGTTTCTCGAAGAGGTGCAGCCTACGGAAAGGGAATGGGAATACGGCATCGAGTTCCTGACCAGGACCGGCCATCTCTCGACCGGTGGACGGCAGGAGTTCGTGCTCCTCTCCGACGTGACGGGCGCGACCGCCCGGGTCGACCTGATCAACAACCGGTTTCCAAGCGGCGCCACGGAAAACTCGGTGCTGGGTCCGTTCTTCGTCGAGGATCGCCCGACATTCGAGAACGGCGAAGACATTTCCGGCGGCATCAAGGGCAAGCCGATGTTCTTCAATGCCCGCATCATAGACACCGACGGACAACCGGTCGCCGGCGCGCGCGTGGACATCTGGCATTCGGACGATGACGGGCATTACGACATCATGCTGCCGGACCAGAAGGATCCGGCGATGCGCGGGCTCTTTCGCTCGGACGCGCATGGGCGGGTCTGGTTCACCTCGATCCTGCCGAAGAGCTACCCGATTCCGGACGACGGCACCGTGGGCGACCTGCTGCGCGTCTCGAACCGTTCGATCATGCGACCGGCGCACGTGCATGTCCGCGTCGAGGCGCCCGGCTACCGGCGCCTGACCACCATGCTTTTCCTGGATGGCGACCGCCATCTTGACAGCGACCCCGTGTTCGGCGTGAAGCAGTCGCTGATCATGCCGTTTGTCGAAAGGACGGACCAGCGGGCCCCTGACGGGAAGAAGGTTCCGTCACCGGCCTATTGCGTCGAATATGACTTCGTGTTGGCGAGGGCAGCCTGATGCCACGTTCCGCCAATGCAACCAGACTACAGCGAAGGAGGTCTCCATGTCCGGCATTCTGACCACCGCCATAGTGCTCATTGTCGCCGCAGTCCTGATTGTCGTGATACTTGCACGGCTGTACCGAAAGGCCACCCGGGAAACCAGCCTGATCCGAACAGGTCTCGGTGGCCAGCGGGTGATCATGGCCGGCGGCGCGATCGCACTGCCCTACTTCCATGAGGTCACCGAAGTCAACATGCGCACGCTGCGCCTGGAGGTGAAGCGTTCCGGCGAGGACAGCCTGATCACGAAGGACCGTCTGCGCGTCGATATCGGGGCAAGCTTTTCCGTTGCCGTGGAAGCTGATGCGGAAGCCGTGGCCAAGGCCGCGCAAACGCTGGGCGACCGCACCTTCACCGCCGACAAGCTCCGCGAAATCGTCGAAGGCAAGCTTGTCGACGCGCTCCGTTCCGTGGCCGCGCAAATGACTCTCGACGAGCTGCACGAGGGACGATCAAGCTTCGTGAAGGAGGTCCGCATGCTGATTGCGGAGGACTTCGCCGAGAACGGGCTGCGCATCCAGTCCGTATCCCTGACGGCCCTAGACCAGACGCCGTTCGCCGCGCTGGACGAGAACAACGCATTCAACGCGGTCGGCATGCGCAAGCTGGCCGAGGTCATAGCAACGTCCAAGAAGGAGCGCGCGCAGATCGATGCCGACGCGGAAGTGTCGGTCAGCCTGTCGTCCATGGAGGCTACGCGCCGCAAGCTTGAAATCGAGCGCGACGAGGAGCAGGCCCGGATCAGCCAGCGCGAGGAGATCGAGACGCTCAAGGCCGGACAGCAGGCCGAAATCGCGCGGCAGCGCGCGGACTCGGAACGCGAGGCGGAGGCCGCACGCATCACCAAGGAGAAGGCTGTTCGCGAAGCGGAGGTGGCGCGCGACCGCGCAATCCGCGCTGCCGAGATCGCGCGTGACCTGGAAGTCCAGGCATCCGAGATTGCCAAGGAACGGGACTTGCAGCTGAAGCAGCAGGAACGGCAGATCGCGGTTGCCGAGAAAGCCAAGGCGGAAAGCGCCGCCCGCTCTGCGGCCGATGTCGCCCGCGCGGAAGCGGCCAAGGCCGAAGCATCGATCGCCACTGCACGGCGTTTGGCCGAAGCCGAGCGGGACAAGATGCTGGCATTGATCGCGGCCCAGGAGAAGTCGGAAGCGGAAGGTGCGCGACTGCGGACGCTGGCCAAGGCCGAGAAGGACGCGTCCGTGGACCATGCGGCCGCCCGCCTGCAGTCGGCAAAGGCGGAAGCCGACTCCGACCGTGAACGCGCGGCCGCCAAGCGCGAGGCCCTGCTGGCTGAAGCCGAAGGCCAGAAAGCCCTGCACGAGGCTGAGAACACGCTCGACGCGCGCCTTGTCGAGATGAAGGAGGAACTGGCGCGGATCGAGACCCTGCCAAAGGCCATAGCGGAACTGGTCCGGCCAGCCGAAAAGATCGACACGATCAAGATCCACAACGTAACCGGCTTGGGCGGCGGACACTCCGGCGACGGAGGGGAGGCTGGCAAGACTCCGGTCAATCAGGCACTGGACTCGATCCTCGGGATGGCAGTCCAGCTTCCCGCCCTGAAATCGCTTGGGGATGAGCTGGGCCTGTCGATGGGAGGCGCGCTTGGGGACGTCAAGCGTGTTTCGGAAGACAAGGAGAAGGAATAGCCGCTTCAGCCGGATTCCGCGCCGCTGGACCACATTTCTCGAACGGCAGCATGCCGTGCCGCGTGGCGCCGTGGCGCGATCTCGTCTTCGGCAACGGAGCCTTGGCAGATATCAGGAACGCATGTCGGGTTGCGCGTCGCAACGCGCCGACGCTGAAGACAGCGGGATCCGGAAAACCACGGCAAGGCATGTCCTGGTTGCGGGAAACAATCCAATGCCATCGGTCAACGAGGCACGCCGTGCCTCCAAGCAAGAGATTCGACGTGTCAATCCCACAAGGCCGACAAGGGGACGGCAGCCAACCGCTCTCCAAAAGGAACGACGTCAGTGCCGTCATGAAGCACAACACCGTAGGCGAACCTGCTTCCGCACGTTTCCGCAAGAATCTTCAGCCCGCCGAAATCGCCCGACCTTACCGTTGCGGATGCCTTCACCTCAATGCCGGCAATCAAGCCGTCATTGCGCTCAAGGACGATGTCCACTTCGCGATTCATGTGGTCACGAAAATGGAAGAGGCTCAGCCACAAGTCCGATGCGGTCATCAGTTTCCGGACTTCCGAGTATACGAAGCTTTCGAGCAATGCCCCAAACAGATCGCGACTGTTTGTCACGCGTTCAATGCTGAGTCCTCGCGTTGCTGCCAACAACCCGGAATCGAGAAAGTGCAGCTTTGAAGTCTTGACGATCCGCTTGAGCCCATTTGAATGCCATGGCCGCAAGGTCGAAACCAGGAATATCTGTTCAAGCAGCATGATGTAGCGTTGTGCAGTCTTGTGGCTGATATTGATGCCGGCAGCGATGCGGGAAAAATTGACGAGCTGTCCAGAGTGTTCGGCCAAGAGCTGCACGAACCTTGGAAGCTCGGTCAGCTTTTCCATGTCGGCAATGTCCCTGAGATCGCGTGTCAGAACCGACGTTAGGTAGGAACGCGCCCAACTTATGCGACGGCGCTCGCTCTCGCGATCAAGCACCTCTGGAAATCCTCCACTCATGGCCCTGCGAATGATGTCGTCGCCAAAATTGTTGCGCGGCACGCCTTGCAGCTTTCCTTCGAACAAGCGCTCCAAAAAGGATGGCACAGAGCCAATGATCTCGGCTTGGGCCAATGGAAGCATCTGGATGGTTTCCATTCGGCCAGCCAAACTGTCGGCGACACGCGGCAATGTCAGTACATTGGCCGAGCCAGTGAGCAGAAACCTCCCCGGGCGTTTGCCTTCATCCACGGATTTCTTGATCGCCAGCAGCAGATCCGGCGCGCGCTGAATTTCATCAATCGTCGCCCGTTCCAGTCGCCGCACGAAGCCAACCGGATCGGAATGTGCGGCTTCGAGGGTCGCCGGATCGTCGAGCGTAATGTACGTTCGACTGTCGCTCTCAATGTCTTGCACCAAAGTGGTCTTGCCGGCCCGGCGTGGTCCCACCACCAGGACCACGGGCGTGTCTTCAAGGGCTTCCTTGGTCCTGTGCTTGATCAATCGATCATACATGCGCTGGCTCCCAGTCCGTGAAAATCGGGATTAAACCACATGATGATTGGAAGTCAAGAGCATGATGATTGGGACCTTAAGGCATGATGATTGGGAATTTGCCAGCCAACATTTTCAATTTTTGCGGACACCATGCATCCGCACCTGCGATAGACCCAATCGAACTTGCCACACTCAATCCTCGCGTCCGGCTGGCATGCACCAGTGCCAGGATACCGCTTCACGCAAGCCGCGACACACGACAACTTCAGTGCATTGGCCGAACCAGAAAGCAACACCAACCGGAACGCTTGCAATCGTCGGCTGCAACACCTGCAGTTCGTCACAGCTGATTCACGGCTTGTTGTCGGATCGACAGGAATTCCCTTTCGCACGACTTGCGCCGAACCTGCCTGCTTGCGCCATACAAGGACGACTGGAAGGGTTCGATGGATCTTTCCGCATTCACCCTGCACCTTGGCATTGGCATCAGGCAGACATATTGAATGAACGCCACAACCGGACAGACTGGAACACGACGATGGCGCGCTGGCGAATTTGCTTTGAGGACGCGGGCGGGCGGCTCGGCGGTTTCGCTGACCAGATCAGAGCGGAAATCGAAGACGCACGCCAGCGTGCCGAACTGGTGACGCCGCCCGTCACGATCGAAGTCGTCGTTCAAGCCACTTCAGAATGGGTCATCCCGGAGACAGGGTACGTCGGCCACACGCCGTCAGGAACCGAGATGCAGTTGAAATTTGATCCTGACAACGCCGCCTTGCCCAAAAACATGGGTGAGCCAATTGCGCGGATGGTCGCGCACGAGCTTCATCACGTGCACCGATTGCGCGGCCCCGGCTATGGCACACGGCTGGGCGAAACACTGGCGTCCGAAGGGCTGGCAGGGCAATTCTGCAAGCAGCTCTACCGTTCGCCGCCGGAATTGTGGGAAGCCGCAGTCACGGGGTCGAAACTTGCCAGGTGCGCAAGGGCCGCACTGTCGGCCTGGGATTCCGACGCCTACGATCATGTCCGCTGGTACTTCGGCTGGAGAGACCTTCCACGATGGGCAGGGTACTCACTGGGCTATGCGATGGTCGGGCGCTACATCGAGAGCTCCGCAGGCATCTCTGCGGCAACTCTTGCACATGAACCCGCCGACACGTTTCGTCATGTTCTGGAAGACATGGCCGGATGATTGCCGGAACCGGGCAGGTCGACATCAAGGACGCGCAAGACACCACGTTCACATTGCTCCAAGGATCGCGGCCGACCCGGTCTGCCCGGTGTCATGCTGCCGCAACGTGATCGAATGCGAGGTACGCCCATTGGGATGCGGTTCATCGGGTACGGGCCAGGCAATTCCAGCAGCTACGTGTTCGTGCCCAAGGTCGAAGGAGAAGACGAGGCAATCGGCTCCCGCAAGGCAAACCGTTCAACCCAAAGTGTCAAGGACGGGTGCCATGATGAACTCTCCTCGCACGATCCTGAGCGCCCGTATTCGCGCCCCGGAGGTCGGGTCTTGCGGCGCCCAAAAAGATTCAATTCGCGCCGGATGCGGACATGGGCGCATCGCGTACGCGTGGCCTCTGGTCGTTGGGCGTCGAGGGAGCCCCGCTTCGCCCACTCGGCCAGCCTGTCCAGCCTGTCTCGTTGCAGTGCTTCGCGCGCCCGCCTCCCTTCCATGCTCGAACATGCGGTTCCGGCGGGCTGCCGCGAAGGTGCATTGCACAGGACGGACGGTGCCACGCACCGCCTTCGGAAGGATCTGGCACACGGGCTGTCAATGTCCTAGAAGCGGCGTCCATTGAGGCGGGGATCGATCCCGACCGGCAAGGAAACCAGACCGGCAACCTCGGCATCCCGAACCGGTGCCGACACGCAAGGCAGCCCAATTTCGGCATCTGAAATCGGAAAGGAACAGTGCAGTGTGCTTCAGAAATGCTGACGAACTGAAGGCGGGCCTGCCCTGCATTCTGGCGTCACCCAAGGACGAAGGGGTGATCGCGATGATCGTACGCCGCCCGGAAACGGACAGCCGGGAAGAAGTGGAGGTTGGCGAACTCGATGTCGACGGTGGGCTGGTCGGGGACAACTGGCGTGCTCGCGGCAGCGGAAGGACAGGAGATGGGTCGGCACATCCGGACATGCAGCTCACCCTGATGAATTCCCGGACCATATCGCTGCTTGCCGGAACCAGGGACCGTTGGGCACTCGCGGGCGATCAGTTCTACGTTGATCTGGATCTTTCAAGAGAGAACCTTCCTGCCGGGACCAGGCTTGTCATTGGCTCGGCAACAGTAGAGGTGACAGACGTCCCGCACACCGGGTGCAAGAAATTCATGTCCCGCTTCGGAGCCGAAGCGTTGAAATTCGTCAACTCCCGGCGCGGAAGGGAGCTGTGCCTGCGCGGCATCAATGCAAGGGTGGTGGTATCGGGTCGCGTGGAAGCCCGAGACAAGATCCGGAAGGAGCAGGCGGGAACGCCGTGAGATGCACTGCGCCGCCGGCCGGGCCACTGAAGACGTGCACTGCACTGCAGGCTTGGCCGCGCCAGATCAGGATCTGGCAAGCCTGCAGCAAACAAGCCAGCCGTCCGGAAACACACCCGTTGCCGCTGCCGCTGCGCAGGATGGCGTCAACATTGCCTGCCTTCCGCATCAGGGCATGAACATGGTCTCACTTTCCGCCCCTGAGACGCCCATGTCCTGCACAATTGAGCGAAATCGTGTCGCGGCGCTCGCGCTCCCAAATCCGGAACAACCAGGCCTCAATCGATGACGCATGGGCCTCGCCCTCCGCGAGACCGCCTTGGAAGCGCCAGCGCTCCAGCCGTTCCGGGTGCCGGGTTCCTGCCAACTCAAAGACGTCTGGCAATCCCCTTGGACCGGCAACATTCGCATTGAGTCCCGAACCATCCCCGCAAGCACCGGCGCATATGCATGCACGAAACATCTCCGCAATGCACAGTCCGTCGCTCACGCGCCCGTCGGGACCGAGCCATGCGGAAGTCGTCAATCAACTCATCCGGTTGCCGCCATCGACGTTCAGGGTCTGCCCGGTGATGTACCTGGCCTCCGGGGATGCCAGAAACACGCACGGGTCCGCGATCTCTTCCGGTCGTCCCATATGCCCGAGCGGAACCGCCTCTCCAACCATCCGCTTCTTCTCGCCGATGGCGAGATCTTCATACCGTGCAAACTGGCTGTCCACGGTGTCCCACATCGGTGTGTCGACGACGCCTGGCGCAATTGCATTGACGCGGATGCCGTCACCGGCCAGTTCAAGCGCAAGAGATTGCGTGATCGAGATCACTGCAGCCTTGGTCGAGCAATATACGGAAATGTTCGGCTCACCGCGCCTTCCCGCCTGAGATGCCAGATTGATAATCGCGCCGCCTTTTGCCCTGCGCTTCATGCCGGGCACGACCGCCTGGGTCACGAAAATAGTGCCGCCGACATTGACGTCATATTGGCGCCGGTAGTCCTCAAACGCGATTTCCTCGACCGACGCCATGTTGAAGATGCCGGCATTGTTGACCAGGATGTCGATCCCGCCCCATTTCTCCTCGACAGCGCAAACGCCATCGGAAATTGAGGCTAGATCCGTCACGTCGAGACGCAGCGCGAGCCCATCAATGTCGGTGGCGACCCTTGTCGCATTCTCTAGCAGGACATCTGCTACGGCCACGCGTGCCCCTTCCCGCGCGTAGGCCTCGCAGATGGCCCGCCCGATTCCCCGTGCGCCACCCGTGACGAGCGCGACCATGCCGAAGAGCCGTTTCAATTCCGTAGACCTCCCGAATCCAAGGTGATGATGGCGTTCCGGACCAGATGCAAGCATGTGCCGTGCCAGAAGACGATCTCGCCATCGGCGCGACCGGTGATCGTCTCGGCGATCCCCTTCCCTTGAGCAAGAAGCAACGTGTCCCAGCCAAGAAGCCCGGAGACTCCAAGGATCCCTGACCAGTTGAACTCGATTCCTGCCGCGACACTGAGCATGGTCGACCGCAGCACCCTTGGCCCGACCACTAGACGGGTGTCGCCGGCAGGGATCTCCGGAGATGTGCCAGAACAACTTTCATTGTGTCCATGGGCATGGTCTGCCGGACCAGCGCCGACGCGGCGGCGTGGCCAGGAATGAAGCCATGACAGGCATGCGGAGGACGCGCCGTCCGCCCATCGCTTGGTCCAGCAAATGCCCAGAACGGACGCATGCAGTCACCGTGGCGACGGTCGCGCCGACGACGAAGAGGAGTTTCGCCAGGAAGATGGGCCAGATCGAAATCCAGAGAGCCATTTCCGGCGCCATCAACATCCAGCCGTGCGGAAACTCGAGGTGGTCACCGACATGATGCGGACTGCCGAACGCGAATGTCTGCTTGCCATGGACTCGCTCACGGTTGACGGGGTTCCCGTGTCAGATACCGGATTCCGCTAGCCAGTGCCGGCGTCCGGAAGGCAAAGGGACGCCGCCTCCGGACCGAAGATGGCCGGGTCGGCAGCCGACCGCCTCCAATTCCTCGGCGGTGAGCGCCTCCTCCACGGTCAGCCGGCCCGCATAGACGGTCGAGAACTCCTGGCTGACCCGTGTCGCAATTCCGGGTGGATCTCATGACGCCTTCCAGATCGTTGAAACACTTGGAAACAGTAGGCCGGGAGGTGCCCCTCACCGCGGCAAACTCTTCCATGTTCCTGACTTTCGACTGCGAAACGACCTTGCCTCTTCGCGCTGGCGATCACGGATGCCGCAGCATCCCACGAGTCGGCATGCGAATCCACAATGGCAGAACTTACTTGACGTACGCAAAGCTCTGTCGAAGGCCAACAAGTGACACATCGAAGGACAGGAGCGGTTTCGCCTCTGGGGACGAAGGAATCTGCCAGTCCCGAAGGTGTTCGCCACTGTCGATTCCGCCGCAGGGTCCGCAATTTCAAGCCAGGCCGAAACCGGAGTCCAAACGCGACCTGCTCTTGCCTTCACTCGGCGGCGTGCAAGGTCGGAATGCCCGACACGTCAACCCTCTTGGAAACCTGCCATTCGTCATAGGCACATTGCATCCTGATCCACATGCTGGCTCCGTTCCCGAAGAGCTTGCCAAGGCGCAACGCAACCTCCGGGCTAACGGGCTTTCGTTCAGCTAGAATGTCATGAAGATGCTGTCGCGATATGCCGAGCAGGCGCGACACTTCGGTTTTCGATTTCTTGACTGCCGGAAGCACGTCTTCTCGAAGAAGCTCGCCGGGATGTGTTGGGCAGCGATCTGCGTCACGGCTCATGTTCGTCTCCAAGTGGTATTGCTCAAGGTCGAGCGCGTAGGCATTCCCATCCTCGCACTCGAAGGTAACACACCAAGGGCCATTCACGTGGACCGTGTACCGTGTTGGCTTGTGGCCCCAAAGCGCGTGAAAGTCGAAGCCAGGGAGGTTCATGTCTTCCGGGCGCGTTGCCGCGTCCAAGGCATCCAGCCTACGCAGAATGCGAGAACAGAGCCTCGTGTCGATCTTCGACTTGCCCGTTTCCCGAAGCGCCTTCAGCTGCTTGTTGGCGAAGGTTTCAATCATCTCGATGTGTAGTCAGACAGCTGACACATGTCAACGGCCGATACCGTATTCGGCAAGGGACAGCCAGCCGTCTCCGCAAAGCGCGCCACGTCAAGCGATCTCACAGTCGCAGCACGACACCGCCCGATGAATCAGAGATTCGGCACGAAATGGATGCCTCGACCCGCTGCCCCAAGCGCCAGGCGATCGAGAGAGAGTGCCACGAACCCCTCGAACGTGTTCTGGATCATGCAGGCGACACCATCGGGCCGGAATGTGCCAGCCGGCTGAATGCGGGTGCCCGGGAACAACCTGCGAAAGATGTCGCCATCTTGCGACGACCGGGTCCCGATCAGGACGGGCCGCTCCTCTCCCCGGACATAGACATGACCGACGTGGGCTTGCCAGACGAACTGCTCTGGTCCGCAGGGCAAGTTGCAAATGCGCCATGACCGGGTCGAGAAGCGCAGGCGGCCATGGCTCGGCATTCCCTTTCGACCGGGCACTGTCCCACTGGCTGACCGATACGCAACATGACGCGCACGGCGAGTTTGAAGCCATACCATGTCTTGCATGTTGCTCAGCAAACGGGACAAGCCCCGTTTTGGCCCGAAATCGCCCGGATGCGCATGCGACGAGTTCTCGTCGCGGACCGACCCGGAAAACCAGGTTGCGCGAAGCTATCGCAAAAGCGAACGAACATCGCGAAGAGTTTCCGCAAGTGCGCCCGTGGCTGCAATCGGACGGTTCCATTTGCGCTGGGACTGCCGCATGCGGCGCATGGCGTAGCCAGCAGCCACGGCGCTCCCGGCGGCATATCCGGCAAGCGTCCAGCCGAAGCCGAAGAACGATCCGAACAGGGACAGCGGAAGCACCATCGCGAATGTCCGGACAACCATCAGACGGAGAGCCTCGCCAGGCATCTGCAGTCCGTTGAATGTCGCGACGATCATGCTGAAGATGCCCTGAAGCGCGTATGACGCCACGACTATGCGGAAGTAGAGGGTCACGTACCGGACGACCTCGGGCTCGTCCGAGAAAATCCGTGCGATCCACGGGCCCAGCAACGCAAGCCCCGCAAACAGCATCAGGCCCAGGCAGACTGACAGCTTTCCGGCGAAGACCAGGGCATCGTCGATCCTGTCATGCTCTCCGCCACCGAAATTCCGTGCGACAAACGGGGTGACGGACATCGAGGCGGCGTAGATTCCGATCAGCGCAAGCGCTTCGATCCTGCTGGCGATCCCGAACGCGGCGACCGCCGTGGTGCCATAGCCCGACAGGAGGAATGCCATGAACATGCCGGTCGCCGGGACGAGAACCTGCATCGAGATCGTCGGGACAGAAACCGCGAGCATCTCCCGCATGTCGACGAGGCTGCTGCGCAGGCCGGTGAAGCCGAGCAGGCCGTGGCGCCGCATGATCGCCATCACGCCCAGGAAGATGAAGACGAACGACAGGACGGTCGCGGTCGCCGCGCCCGCCAGACCGAGTTCCGGGAACGGCCCCTTGCCGAAGATCAGGAGCCAGTCGAAGATCAGGTTCAGGATGCCCGCCCCGGCGAAGACGAGCTCGGTCTGTCCGGTGATGCCGATGGCGCGGACGGCACCGCTGCCGACTATCCCCAGCATCAGGAAGGGGAAGCCGAGATAGAGGATGCCCATGTATTGCCCGACGAGCGGGAGGAGTTCTTCGCTGGCGCCCAGCAGGGAGAACATGGGAGAAATCAGGCTGCGAGCCAGCAGGCACAGGCCGACCGACAGGACGAGCGCCAATCCCAAAGCGATCGTGGCCATCCGGTTCGCCCTGCCTCCCTGGTCCGAGCCTGCCGCCCTCGCCACGACCGAGGAGACGCCGACTGAGAGTCCCATGAACACCGAAACGAGCACCAGGTAGGCCGTCGAGGAAAACGCCAGCGCGGCCAGTTCGGCAGAACCCAGCTTGCCGACGAAGTAAGTGTCGACGATCTGGAACAGGAATGTCGAGAGCATGCCGAGGGCGATCGGCGCCGCCATGCCGACAAGCACGTGGCCGACCGGTGCCGCGGTCATCCGGTCGGAGGCATGCCGTTCGCTCAAGAGTCCGTCTCCTGCCTGGACCCGCCTGCACAGTCGTCGCATCGGGCGGTGCCGACGGAACCACGCTGAGGCATCATCGTCCGCCCGATGGCCCGATGGCCGACGGTCCCGCATCCCAAGCCTCTCACGGGGTTCCGCCGACCTTCGGGCTCGTACCCTGAGCCGTGTGCACCTTCTGGACGGCTGGATCCGCCGCCAGCTTTCTCACGACCCGGTCGACGTTGCCGTAGCTGGCCGTCGACCTTTCGAAACCGTATGCCCAGCTCGCCATCGGATAGAGGAACGCGTCCGCAACGGATTTCCGGTCGTCCACCATCCAGTCGCGCCCCTCCAGGTGATCGTCGATCAACGTCAACGCCCTGCCGACAAGCAGCTTGCTTGCAGCCTTGACGCTCGCGTGCCCGTCCGCGTCGGTCGTGAACCGCATCGGCATGAAGTAGGGCCAGAAGTAGGGATGCAGCGTCCCCGAGAGATAGACGAGCCACCTGTGCAGTTCGATCCGACCCGGAGTTCCGGCGGCCGGACCGATGTCGGCATCCGGATTCCGGTCCACGAGGTAGAGCAGAATGGCCATTCCCTCCGGCAGCACCAGCTCGCCGTCGACGAGCGTGGGGACGACGCCCGAGGGGTTCAGCCCGAGGTAGCCAGGCGACTTCATGCCCGCGAGATCGAGATGCTCGACCTCGTAGGGCTTGCCGATCCATTCAAGCGCGATGTGCATCGCGGTGGCACAGGTGCCCGGTGCAGAGTAGAGTTTCATCGGGTTTCTCCTTCGGTTCAATTTGCATGGACATGCTCGGCGATCAGGTCCGCGACCGAGGGCCCGGGTCCGACCAGCTCAAGCACGTTCCTGTCGGGATCGCGGATGAAGATCGTCCTGGTGCCGCGAAACTCGCGCCGCCCGGTGATCGCTATGCCGTTTTTCGCGACGAATGCTTCCGCCGCTTCGGCGTCCCGGACCTTGATGGCAAGATGCGTTATGCCCGGATACTTGAGCTCTTCATCCATCAGGACGTTCTCGCCCTGCCGCGCGTTTGCCGGACCGAGAAGGTTGATGTTGATCCCGGAGGGATGCAGCATCACCAGGGGGTGCCCGCGCACGTAGCCGCCGTCGGCGACCAGCTCGAACCCGAGCAGCTCGTAGAACGCCACCGACCTGTCGCGGTCGCTGATTCGTATGCCGACATGGTCGAAGTTCGTGATGTCCAGCATGGCATTTGGCCTTTCCCTTCAGTTTCCCTACAGCTACGCTTGCATCATGAACGTCACTAGTCCGGAAATGGACACAGCTCCTGCTCATCTGGGTCACAGGCCGAGCCTTGACCGGCTGCGCGAGTTTCTCGAGGTGACACGCGCGGGCAGCATTTCCGAGGCCGCACGCAGGCTGGGCCTGCCGCGCGCAACGCTCAGCCGCCGCATTGCCTCGCTTGAGGCCGATCTGGGTGTCCGCCTGCTCTTGCGTCGAACGACCCGTCTCGCGCTGACACGCCCTGGCGAAGAGCTCCTCAAGCGAGCGCAACGCATCGTGGTCGACGCGGATGCTGCCTGGGAGGCCGTCCGGCGCCTGGACGACATTCCACGCGGCCTGCTGCGGGTTTCCGTCACGGGCCCGCACTTCCTGCGGCTGTTCACGAGCTTTCTGCGCGACTTCCCCGAGGTGATCCTTGAAGTGCAGTCGACGACACGGCACGTGGACCTGCTTGCCGAAGGGGTCGATGTCGCGGTGCGAATCGGTCCAATCAGGGATCAGGACCTGATTGCAAGGCAGGTGTATTCCGACCGGCTGATAGTGGTTGCATCGCCGGAGTATCTCGGCCGGGCCGGACGCCCTGTGCGGGCAATGGACCTGACAAGGCACGATTGCATTGTCGGGTTCTCGGGGGAGTGGGCCCCCAGTGCAAGATGGCCCCGATGGAACGGAGGAACCGTCCCGGTTGCAGGCAGGTTTTCGGCGAACGAGATCGAGCACATCCGGGACGCCGCGATCGAGGGGATAGGGTGCGCATTGATCGCTTCGGCAGTCGTGGCCGAGGACATCGGAAAGGGTCGCCTTGAGCCGATCCTGGAAGATGAGGTCGGCGCCGACCTGCCGGTGAGCCTTGTCTACGCCGACCGCGAATTCATCGACCCGAAGGTGCGGGAGTTCGTGGACCGTGCAGCCAACGTGATTGCCAGCGAAATGCCACGGCCCCTTGGGTATTCGGCAACCGCCGGAACGACTCGCTCGACCCCTTGACGAAGTGACTGAAACGATGCCGCGCAGGCCTCGGCTTGGCAAGTCGGCCGCGCCGCGACAGCGGACCCGAGTCGTTCGGGAGGGCACGATTGGCCGAGGTCCAGGACATGCCGGAAAACCCTGACAGACCGGCTGGAGCTTCTCGGGCCGGCCCTTGCGGCGCCTCCCCCCGACCACGGCAACTGCACGGATACGGGCTCGCGCCTCGCCACGGGCGGCGCCTTGGCGGCGGGCCGCCGCGACCGCGGCCAGGACCGGTCGCGTCAAGGTTGTCGAAGCCGTGCGCATGAAGGATGGACGGAGAGCCTGCCCACTGTCCGGCCGCGCATTTCCGGTGTTGCAGGCGAGAAAGTGCTGGCGTATGGTATACCACAGACTAAGACGCAACCTGGGGGACGGAACGAAATGGCCGGCAGATTGCCGCTGAAGCCGATCGCGACGAACTTCACTCTGAAGGATCACATCTACGAAACGCTTCGGGATGCGATCACGAAGATGAACATCTACGCCGAAGGTGCCGACCTGCGCCTGGACGAGCGTTCCGTCGCGGAACAGCTCGGCATTTCGCGGACCCCGCTTCGCGAAGCCCTGGCCCGTCTCGAAAAGGACGGCCTCGTCAGCATCGCGCCACGAAAGGGTGTCTTTGTCGTGCGCAAGTCGCTGACCGAGATCCTGGAAATGATCGTTGCATGGGCAGCGCTCGAGGCGATGGCAGCGCGGCTGGCCGCAACCGACGCCAGCGACGGAGAGATCAAGCAGTTGCGCAAGCACGCAATGCGACATTCCGAAAGTTCGGCACGCGCCGACCTTGGCGAGTATTCTGACGCCAACATCCGGTTTCACCAGATGATCCTGAAAATGTCCGGATGCAGGCTGCTTGCCGACATGGCCGAAGGCCTCTTTGTCCACATGCACGCGATCCGGCGTCGTGCGCTTGGCGAGGATGACCGTGCAAGCCGGTCGGTGGTTGACCACATGTCCATCATCGAGGCGCTCGAGGCGCGTGACCCAGATCTCGCGGAGAGGCTCGTGCGCGAACATACGATGCGCCTTCACGACCATGTCGCCCGCACCTGGGCGCGCCTGGAACCCGTTGCCGAGTCAGGCAGCCAACCTGGAGCATGACGGATATGGACGGATCGGACTCGAAGACGGAAGTCTCGCACGAGCTCACGGACGGCTTCCACCTGATCATCGACGCGCTCAAGCTGAACGGAATCAACAACGTCTACCATGTCCCCGGCATCCCGGTGACGGATCTCGGCCGAATGATGCAGGCCGAAGGCATGCGGGTCATTTCGTTCCGGCATGAGTCGAATGCCGGCAACGCCGCGGCGACCGCGGGGTACCTGACCCGGAAGCCGGGCGTGTGCCTCACCGTGTCGGCGCCGGGATTCCTGAACGGCCTCGTCAGTCTTGCCCATGCGACCACGAACTGCTGGCCGATGATCCTGATCTCTGGAAGTTCCGAGCGCGAAATCGTGGATCTCCAGAAAGGCGACTACGAAGAGATGGACCAGCTCGCCGTCGCGAAACCTCTGTGCAAGGCCGCCTACCGCATCCTCCACGCCGAAGATATCGGTGTTGGAATCGCGCGTGCCATACGTGCTGCCGTTTCAGGCCGGCCAGGCGGCGTCTATCTCGACATCCCCGCGAGCCTGCTCGGACAGGTCATCGACGCGAAGACAGGAGCGCAGAGCCTGATCAAGGTCATCGACCCAAGCCCGGCGCAGATCCCTGCGCCGCACGCCGTCGACCGGGCGCTTGACGTTCTCAAGGGTGCAAGAAAGCCGTTGCTCATCCTCGGCAAGGGCGCGGCCTATGCCCAATGCGACGCGATCGTGCGGCAGTTCGTCGAAAGGACTGGCGCTCCCTACATCGCGATGTCCATGGCCAAGGGCCTTCTTCCGGACGATCATCCGCAATATGCCGGCGCTGCCCGAAGCCTTGTCCTGAAGGAAAGCGACTGCGTCATGCTGATCGGCGCGCGCCTCAACTGGCTGCTGGGCCATGGACAGGGAAAGCAGTGGGGCGAGCGATTCACCAAGAAGTTCATTCACGTCGACATCGACCCGAAGGAGATGGATTCGAACCAGCCAATCAGCGCTCCGTTGGTCGGCGACATCGAAAGCACGCTTTCCTTGTTGCTGGCAAGAATGGACCAGTGGGCGCCCCCGCCCACGGACTGGACCGAGGCGGTCAACGCCAAACGCGCCGCCAATGTCGAGCGGATGGCCCCCAGGCTTGCCAACAACAACGTGCCAATGGACTTCCACGGCGCGCTGGGTCGGCTGAAGAGGGTATTCGCCGATCATCCGGATGCAATTCTTGTCAACGAGGGCGCCAACACGCTCGACTTCGCGCGGTCGATCATCGACATGTCCAGGCCGCGCAAGAGGCTTGATGTCGGCACCTGGGGCGTGATGGGCATCGGCATGGGCACGGCGATTGCCGCTGCGGTCGAGACCGGTCACCCGATCGTGGCGGTCGAAGGCGATTCCGCCTTCGGGTTCAGCGGCATGGAAGTGGAAACCATATGCCGTTACGGCCTGCCTGTCTGCGTCGTGGTCTTCAACAATTCCGGGATCTACCGGGGAACTGATGCCGATCCCACGGGTCGCGACCCCGGCACCACCGTGTTCGTGCGGGAGTCCAGGTACGACCTCATGATGCAGGCGTTCGGGGGCGAAGGAGTCACCGCACGCAGTCCGGACGACCTGGAGCGCGCCGTGCGCGATGCCATCGCCAGCGGCAAGCCAACCCTCGTCAATGCCATCATCGATCCCGAGGCCGGCACCGAATCCGGCCGCATCGGAAACCTGAACCCGCAGAGCGCAGTGCAACGGAAGTGACATCACCCCCTGGCTGCTCCAGGCGTCGCCGAACGCGGGCAACCCGGGACACAAAGAGAGATGAGAAGATGAAGGCACTCGAAGGAATAAAGGTCCTGGACTTCACCCATGTCCAGTCCGGCCCGACCTGCACCCAGCTCCTTGCATGGTTCGGGGCGGACGTGATCAAGGTCGAGCGTCCGGGTGTGGGCGACGCGACCCGAAAGCAGCTTGTGGACGTGCCCGGAGCCGACAGCCTGTATTTCACGATGCTCAATCACAACAAGCGTTCGATCGAACTCAACTCGAAGAACGAGACCGGCAAGGAGGTCCTGACCCGCCTGATCGAGATCTGTGACGTGATGGTCGAGAACTTTGCGCCCGGGGCGCTTGACCGCATGGGCTTTTCCTGGGAGCGAATCCAGGAAATCAACCCGCGCATCATCCTCGCATCGATCAAGGGATTTGGCCCCGGCAAGTACGAGGACTGCAAGGTCTACGAGAACGTGGCCCAATGCGCCGGCGGTTCGGCATCGACCACGGGATTCCACGACGGCCCGCCCCTCGTGACCGGTGCCCAGGTGGGCGACAGCGGAACGGGCCTGCATCTTTGCCTTGGCATCGTGACCGCACTCTACCAGCGCGAAAGTTCGGGACGCGGCCAGAAGGTCTCGGCGGCGATGCAGGACGGTGTCCTGAACCTTGCGCGGGTCAAGCTGCGCGACCAGCAAAGGCTCGCCCGAGGGCCGCTCACGGAATACAGCCAGCATGGCGAGGGCATTCCGTTCGGCGAGGCCACGCCGCGTGCCGGGAACGATTCCGGCGGCGGCCAGCCAGGGCGCATCCTGAAGTGCAGGGGATGGGAAACCGATCCCAACGCGTACACGTATTTCATCACCCAGGCTGCAGCCTGGACACAGGTCTGCGAAGTCATCGGCGAACCTGAATGGAAGACGAAGGAGGGTTATGCGACCCCGCCGGAAAGGCTCGACAAGCTCAACGAGATTTTCGAGCGGATCGAGCAGTGGACCATGACCAAGACAAAGTTCGAGGTGATGGAAATCTGCAATCCGCGCAACATCCCCGTCGGACCGATCCTGTCGATGAAGGAACTGATGGAGGACGAGGGCCTTCGCGAGACCGGTACCATCGTCGATGTCGAGCATCCGGAACGGGGAACGTACGTGTCGGTCGGCTGCCCGATAAAGCTGTCCGACAGCCCCGTGGACGTGATCCGCTCGCCGCTGCTCGGAGAACACACCCAAGAGGTCCTGGCCGGAGACCTTGGCTACCGAGGCGACGACCTGATGCGCGTGCTCGAAAGCGGCGCCGTGGGAGACGTGAACAAGGAGGCGGCCGAATGACTGCCGAAGCTGCATTCCTGTCTGCCGTCAATAATGGATGGAGAACGGCATGAGAGTGATCGTCATGGGCCAGCAGGCGTTCGGGAAGGACTGCCTCGCCCGCATTCTCGATGAAGGCCATGACGAGGTTGTCGCGGTCTATTGCGAACCCGACCGCGATGGAAGGCCGGTCGACCCGATCAAGGAGTTTGCCCTGGAGAAGTCGCTCCCTGTGCTGCAGCCCGGAGACTTCAATGACGAGGCGACGCTGGAAGAGCTCGCGAGTCTCAACGCCGACCTCATGATCATGGCGTTCGTGAACATCTTCGTGCCGGAGGCGGCACGCGACACGCCCAGGCTCGGTTCCATCTGCTTTCATCCGTCGCTGCTTCCGCTGCATCGCGGACCATCGGCGGTCAACTGGCCAATAATCAAGGGGGCCACCAAGTCCGGTTACAGCTGGTTCTACCCGACGGACGGGCTCGACGAAGGCGACTGCCTCATGCAGTGGGAGTGCGAGGTTGGCCCCGATGACACGGTCATCGACCTGTACTTCAAGAAGATCTACCCGCCTGCCGTAGAGAGCGTCATCAAGGTCTGCGACTTGTTCCGAACCGGCCGTCCGCCCCGCATCGTGCCGAACGAGACGGAAGCGACATATGAGCGGCGCTGCACGAAGAGGCACAGCCGCATCGATTGGAACAAGCCCGTCGAACAGGTCTACAACCTCATCCGCGGCACCAACCCTGCACCTGGTGCCTGGACGATCCACAACGGACAGGAACTCGGGATCTTTGACTGCGCTCGCGCCGAAGGTGACGGAATCTCGTCGCGCGTGATGGACGTCAATGACGAAGGAATCACCGTTCAGTGCGTCGGCGGGCGGATCCAGATCAAGCGTGTCCGGCCGTCGGGGGCCGGCAAGATTCCGGCTGCCGAATGGGCAACTGAGGCCGGCATCTCGAAGGGTGACGTGCTGGGGGAGTAGCCGTGGGACTGGCGGAACAAGACACGACCGGTATCGGAGGCCGAACCTAGTGCGGGAATGCGCGATGCATACGATCATGCTGCCGGTTCGCGGCGACGGAAAGGGCAGGAACGTCCTCGCCCATGCCACCGTCCTAGCCAAGCGTTTCGGGGCGCATGTCCGGATCGTGCACTGCCATCCCACGCCGGATGACATGATGCCGTATGGCGTGGTACTGCCCAGCGTGCTGAGAAAGCAGATCGAGGAGGCTGCCGACCGGAACGCCGACGTCACGCGAGCGCGGCTCACGACCGAGTTCCAAAAGCTTGCAGAGGAACTCGGGCTGAAAGACGCGGAACCGCAGCCGGGAACAATGACTGCCCAGTTCATCGAGTACGAGGGCAAGCAGGTCGACGCGGTCCGTCGCTACGGACGTGTTGCCGACCTCATCTGCGTACCGCAGCCCGAAGGTGCGAGGCTTGGGGAAAACACCTTGAAGTCAGCGCTGTTTTCGTCGGGTCGACCGGTCATGATGTGCCCGGATACGGATCCGGCCAACGATCGCCTTGGAACCCACGTCGCAATTGCATGGAACGGCTCGATCGAGGCTTCCCGCGCGGTAGGGCTGGCAATGCCGATCATCGCAAGCGCCGAATCCGTCACGATCATATCGTCCGGCTCCATTGACCATCCGGCAAGCGCCGAAGAGCTTCGGCGTTATCTCGAATCCAAGGGCATACCCTCGGCGATCCGGCTTTTCGAGGCCCGTGGATCCGTAGTCGGCGGCCAGCTGCTCACGGAATCCCGGTCCGCTGAAGCCGACATGCTGGTCATGGGCGCCTATCACGAAAGCTATGAGCGCGAATCGATCTTTGGCGGCAACAGCCAAGTGGTCGTCGCGGAAGCGGATTTACCAGTGGTTTTGGTTCATTGAGGCAAATGATGCAGGAAATCGATCGAGATCATCGCTCCTTGCTGCGACCGGACAGTCGGCAAAGACCGGCGTTCGGAGCGACAAGGGAAATCAAGTCATGGAAAACCCAATGGAGGAATACCATGAAGTACCTGAAGACCCTAATGGCAAGCGCACTTGCGGTTGTCGTATCCGCGCCAGTCGCACTGGCGGACTGGCAACCCCGCAAGCCGGTGGAATTCATCATCATGGCGGGAACCGGAGGCGGCGCCGACCAGATCGCGCGTCTGCTTCAGGGCTTGATCGAACAGAAGGGCCTCAGCTCGCGCCCGTTCATTCCGATCAACAAGCCCGGCGGCTCCGGCGCCGAAGCCCTGCGCTACATGCAGGACAAGGCCGGAGACGATCACACCGTGATGATGACGCTGAACAGTTTCTACACCACCCCGATCATTCAAGAGGATCTCGGAGTTGACGTGACCAAGTTCACGCCCATCGGATTGATGGCGATGGACACGTTCCTGCTCTGGGTTCACACTGACCGCGAAGACATCACCGACCTCGACTCCTATGTCGACGCGGTGAAAGGTGCGGGGCTGGACTGGAAGGTCGGCGGCACGGGCTCCGGCCAGGAAGACAGCGTCCTGACGGCAATGATGGAGGCAGCCTTCGACTACGAGGTGACCTACATTCCGTTCCCGGGCGGTGGCACGGTCGCCAAGAACCTGATCGGCAAGCAGATCGACTCGACGGTCAACAACCCCTCCGAGCAGCTTGCCTTCTACGAGGCCGGCGACTCGAAGCCGCTAGTGCAGTTCACCGGCGAGCGGATGGCCGCGTTCCCGGACGTTCCAACCGCAAAGGAACTCGATGTGAACATCGAGTACTACATGCAGCGTTCGGTCAATGGCCCTCCGGGCATGTCGGCCGAAGCGGTGGAATTCTACACGAACCTTTTCCAGACGCTGTTTGACAGCGCGGAATGGCAGGAATTCTGCGTCTCTGACGGCCTGACCTGCGACGGCATGCTCAAGGGTGACGATCTGGCCGCCTTTCACGCCAACCAGGTCGAAGCGCACAAGGAGCTGATCGCCCAGGTCGGCGCCGGCGCGATCACCGGCGAATAAGCAAGACAGCTCCGGGCCGGCAGCCCCGGCCCGGGGCCCTACACATTGGCAGGAAAGCCGGGAACCTGGGTTCTCGCGCCGAGCGGGTAGCGTCTGGATCGCGGGCCCGCAGGGAGAGGCAAGATGTCGACACGATCCGCCGAACTTCTGATGGCTGTCGGGCTGCTTCTGTTGTCGCTCGGGCTGATGTGGACAGTCCTTGCGGACGACCTGCACATCGGCTGGGTCGAAGGCAGGGGCCCGGGTGCAGGCGTCTGGCCCTTTTGGCTGAGTGCTGGCATGGCGCTCGCATCGCTATGGACACTGGTCCGCTGGTTCCGGGGCAGGACCCCCGAAAGCCAGAACAAGGCGCCCTATATCGACAGCCAGAGCCTCGGGCTCGTCCTGATCTCCTTTGTGGCACTTACGGTCATGCTCTTGCTCGTGCACGTTGTGGGGACCTACATCGCCACAGCACTGTTCCTCGGATTCTACATGCGGTTCATCGGCAAGCATTCCTGGCGCACAACCGTGAGCACGTGCTTCGGCATGGTGCTTCTCATCTATTTTCTCTTCGAATGGCAGCTCACGAAATACCTGCCCAAGGGCGCAAAGATGTTCGAGGACGGATTTCTCTGGATCGACAATTTCCGCTGGCAGTACCTGATGTAGGCCGGAGAGCTGGGAGCAGCAAATGTTGGACATTGCAACACTTCTGGGCGCAGGATTGCTCCAAGCCTTTGAGCCGCTAAATCTCATGATGATCTTTGTCGGGTGCCTCGCCGGACTGTTCATCGGCGCGATGCCAGGGCTCGGCTCCGTCAACGGCGTGGCGATTCTCTTGCCGGTGACGTTTCTCGTGCCGCCAACGGCGGCCATCATCTTTCTCGCCGCGCTCTATTACGGCGCCATGTACGGCGGCGCCGTCAGCTCGATAACCCTCGGCATTCCCGGCGCCTCCACGGCGGTGGCCACGGTCTTTGACGGACGGCCCATGGCGCAGCAGGGCAAGGCGGACCAAGCGCTCACGGCTGCCGCCGTGGCGTCCTTCATTGGCGGCACGATCTCGGTCGTCCTCTTCACGCTCTTCGCGCCGCCGCTGGCGGTGTTCGCCCTGAAGTTCGGCCCGCAGGAGGAGTTCGCTCTCATGGTGCTCGCCTTCGCCACGTTCATCGGCCTCGGCGGCGACGACATCCCGAAAACGATCTTCTCGATCCTCCTCGGCCTCGTGATGGCGGCGGTCGGCTTCGACATCATCTCCGGCCAGCCGCGCCTGATCTTTTTCGACTTCGTGGAGCTGCAGCGCGGAATCGGCTTCCTCGTGCTTGCCATCGGCATCTATGGCATTGGCGAGATGTTGTGGACGCTCGAGAATTCCAAGGGTGAGGTCAGGATTCATGCGGTGAGCAGCACTTGGAAAAGTTTCAAGAAGAACCTTTCCCACATACGGGAATACCTTCCCACTACCGCGCTTGGCTCGGCCCTGGGATTCTTCGTGGGGACCCTTCCGGCTGCGGGGGCCACGCCGGCATCGCTCATGTCGTACGGCCTGGCCAAGACTTTCGCGAAGGACCCGGACAGCTTCGGAAAGGGGAACGTCTCCGGTGTCGCGGCGCCCGAGGCTGCGAACAACGCAGCCTCCACGGGATCCATGCTTCCGATGATCACGCTCGGGATTCCCGGCTCGCCAACCACGGCGATCCTCCTTGGCGGAATGATCATCTGGGGATTGAGGCCCGGCCCCCTGCTCTTCACGGACAGGCCCGACTTCGTCTGGGGCCTCATCGGCTCGATGTATGTCGCAAATTTCGTGACAGTTGCGCTGAACCTCGCGCTCATTCCTATTTTTGTGCGCGTTCTTGCAATGCCCTTCACGATCCTGACCCCGATAATCTTCATCCTGTGCTTCGTGGGCGTCTTCGCGACGACCGACCGGATGTTCGATGTCTGGCTCATGTTGATTCTGGGCCTTGGCGGCTACCTGATGCGCAAGCTCAACTACCCGGTCGCGCCGGCAGTGCTGGCAATTGTCCTGGGACCGCTCGCGGAACGATCGCTGCGACAATCACTGATATCGAGCCGGGGCGATGTCATGACGTTCTTCGAACGCCCGATATCGCTCACCTGCATGCTTCTGGCCCTGGCATTGATGATCTACCCCATATGGCTCAACATCCGGCGCCGACGGGCCGGCATGACGAGCGGGACTGAATGAACGCGGCTCTTGCCGAAACGAAGCATGGTCCCTGGAACCCGGGCCTCTCGTCGACGATCAAGCCGCATCTCATGCCCCAGGTCACGATCTACGATCCGGCAAATGGCCTTGTGTCGTGGGAAATGGCCCGCGACCTTGCGGAAGCGACCGGCCTGAATCCGCAGGAGCTGGCCACCTTCCGGCCGGAGCGTCTCCTGCTGCACCATGTCATGATCCGCGTGACTGCCGAAACTCACGTCCCGGACGGCCCGTCATACGCCGATCTTGGCATCAACCTCCGCAGCATGGCAGCTGACATCTACGCCATGGAAATCGAACCGCGACTCCCGGACCTGCGGCGCGAATTCGAAGACGCGCGGTCACGCGCCAGGACCGTGATCCGCGAAGAGCTGGAGGACAGCATCTTCGGATGCCTGCCTGTCGCCGAGCCGAAGGGTCTCCTTGGCCGCCTGTTCGGGCGTGAATCTCCCAGGCCGCCGACCGTGTCCCGCGACGAACGCGCTCTGGCCGCCAGCACGGCATGGGCAGAACGCGCAGATGACGAAGTCGAGCCACTTCAGGCATCCTGTTTCAAGGCGATGTCCCGTACGGTTGGCGCCGTCCTCGCGCACAGGGGTTCCCTCGTTCTGCCCAAGGACATCCTTGAAGAAGTCGCCGTCAACATGGTGTCGAACGACCATGTCGACATGCTGATTGCAAGGCGCGTAGCGCCCCTTTTCGACGCTGCCGCCGAGAAGCTAGGTTTCTTCCGCCTGCCGCCTCAGTCCGAGCCCGTCGTTCTCAACGCGAAGGGCGCATCTGCGAGCGGCAAGAGCTCGATCCGCAGTCAGCAACGCCGCATCGCGGAGGCGCTCGGAATCGACTGGAAGAACTTTGCAATCATCAGCCCGGACTACTGGCGAAAGCTTCTGATCGACTATGATGGCTTGGGCGACGACTACAAGTACGCGGCCATGCTTACCGGCCAGGAACTGGAAATCATCGACCGGAAGCTCGACGCCCTGATGGCCCAGAAGGCGTCAAGCGGCACGGTTCCGCACATGCTGATCGACCGGTTTCGGTTCGACAGCTTTCTGACCGCAAGGACCGGGGCCGCAGAAAGCAGCCTGCTCACGCGCTTCGGCACCCGCATCTACATGTTCTTCCTGATCACGCCGCCAGAAGAGACCGTGGTCAGGGCGTGGGAACGCGGACTTGAAACCGGACGCTACAAGGCGGTTGACGACCTTCTGTTTCACAACATCGAGGCTTATTCCGGCATGCCAGGCCTGTTCTTCGCCTGGGCGCGGCTGGAAGATCGATGGGTCCACTACGAGTTCCTGGACAATTCGGTGCCCCTAGGCACCCCCCCTCGGACGATCGCATTCGGCCAGAACGGCAGTTTCGTTGTACTGGATCTGGAACGGTTGTGTGACGTCGAGCGGTTCCGTCACGTCGACGTCAATGCAAGGACCGCCGATCAGGTCATTGGCCGCACGCTTGCCTCGCATGAAGCCATGGCTTTCGTCCGCAACGCCTGTGCAGAACTTGCGGAGGTCGCATTCGTCGTTCCCGGGACCGACCGGGTCTTTGCCAGGTCGACAGGGCGAAAGATCATCGTGGACACAACCTCCCTGCCCGAAGGCATCACGCCCGCCGACCTGGGCCCTCACGAGGCCTTGGAGGAGGATCTCGGGCGGATTGATCCGAAAGCGGCGGCTCACGTCATCGGCGATCTCGGCCGCGGTCGGTTTGCATGAAGCGTGAAATGATGCGCAGTGGAATCGGGAATGTCGCTCCAGTTGACCGCACTCACCGAGCAGCGTCGCGTTGTCGTTTCTCGAAGAGGGGAAGGCCGGAATGATCGAGGCCGTCGTTTTCGTCTGTTGAGGCCTCCATCAGGCACCCCAGCGAAGCCAGATCGTCCGGAAGCCACTCCCCTCCCCTCCTGACCAGCTCGGGATTCCCGGAGCTTTCGTTCTCGGTGCGCTTGACCCACAGGGGCACCCATGCGGCCTTCAGGTTTTTCAGGGCCCCGTTCCAGGTTCCGCCCTTGTCCGGCGTGCTGCTTATCACGATTGCAGCCTCGGCAAGGCAGTAGATGCACCGATTGCGAGACATCGCGTTGCCGACGTTGAACCCGGCCTCCGGATTGAACGGCGTCACCAGCACAAGGTCACCCGCAAGAAGATGCTTCCTGAACCTCCCGGAAGTTCCGGCGCGCAGCAGGCTGTCTGCCAATACGCCGATCGCGGTTCCGCCATTTTCGAGCGCGCCGAGCATCGCGCCCTCGTCAACGCCCCGCGCTCCGCCGGACACGATCGAAAACCCTTGCCGTGCGGCCGCACAGCCGAGGTTCTCGGCAAACTCCAGGTCTTCGCGACCCGCATTCCTGGACCCGACGACCGCAAGGCCTCCCCGACCAAGCAGCGCTCTGTTGCCGCAACCGAAGAGGATTGGCGGGGAACCCAGCTGCAGCCGGCTCTCCAGGCGGTCCGGATATCCCGGTTCCAAGCGTGCAACGACCCAGATTCCCGCCCGCCGCCACCTCTCAAGAGCAAGCCCCAGTGCTCCCCCACGGGCCAGCAGATGCTCGAGGCGGGACAACGAGACCGATCGGTCCATCCAGCCCGAAAGCGTCGAATCGAGGTCACCCTTCAAGAGATCCGACGGTTCCAGCTCGCGTTCCTTCAGCCAGGCTGCGAGGCGTGACCACTCTTTCGCGGAAAGCGGCCGTTCACCTGCATTGTCGGGTCTTCCGAGCGACACGGTGAGCAGCGTCATGGCCTGCGCTAGGGAGTTGGGGTGCATTTCAGGCTCCGAGGCTTGCCGTTGCCAAGGCAAAGGGCCAGACCGGCCCGCTGCCAGCGCGTCGAAGAAGGGCTGAGACAATGGTAAGTGTCCACCTGGAGTCTACGACGTCGTCAACCAAAAGGACAGGCCCGGCCGGCGGTTGTCCGCTGATCGCAAAGACGCCATCGAGATTCCGGCACTGATGGTACCGGTTCTGCTGCAGCTTCTGCGGCTCGTTTTCCTTGACTTTCGTCACAACCGGCTCAAAGGGCAGTTCCAAGGCCTCGGCCAACCGCATCGAGTAGTCGACAACAAGCATTCGGTGTCTCGCCGACGGTACGCATGTCACCCAAGTTGGTCGGGGACTTGGCTGCCACCGATGGTTCAGCATGTCCGCAGCGGCGGTGACGAGTTCGTCGCGAAAGCGCCCGTCATGCTTGTCCTCGGCGACCAGGGAACCCCAGCCCGCATCACCCCAACGAGAAAGAACCCGCCCGGCATTGGCACGATGCTCCTCGCGCAAGTTTGCGGTGAAGCCGTATTCCCTGAACGCACCGCTCGCGACTTGCTTGTTGCATTCCAAGGGAAACTCCGACCGGCCGAGAAACCGTGCGGCGTCCGTCGCCGTTTCGCGCGAATAGGACGCATCGACAACCGGGCGTCCGGTGCACGAGGCACACCTTCCACATGGCTGGGGGTCGATGTCGTCGAGTGCCTCGGCAAGAAACTGCATCAGGCATCCGCTCGCGCCGAGATAGGCCTGCACCTCCTTCCACTCGGATGCCCGTTGCCTGGTCAGACGCTGGACCTTGGCCCGATCCATCTGAAAGGGAACAGGCGTACGGCGCCATGTCGATCCGGACTGGATGATCGGCGCCACGCTTTCCACGGACAGGTACTTGAGCACTTGCTGAATTTGAGCGTGCCTGAGATTGACGGCGCCTTCCAGTTCGCGCGTGGTCAGCCCGTCACCTTCCGCCAGGAGCGCGAGTATGCTCTGCACCCATTCCTCCTTTGGGAATGCGGTTCTTCGAAAATACTCGTGGATCTCCTCATCTTCATGACCCGACATCATGATTCCGACCGCGTAGCTGATGCCGCGTCCGGCGCGGCCGACCTGCTGGTAGTAGGCCACGATGGACCCCGGTGCCTGGTAGTGAATGACGAACCCGAGGTCTGGCTTGTCATATCCCATTCCAAGCGCGCTCGTTGCGACAAGCGCCTTTAGCTCGTTCTGCAGAAGCCGTTCCTCCAAGTGCTGGCGGTAAGCGTCCGAGTCCTTGAAGCCCTCCGATCTTGCGTTGCTGTAGTACGGGCTGGCAGCAATCCCTCGCTGTTGCAGCCACCTGGCAACCTGATCCGCGTCGCGCCTCGTCAGCACGTAGATGATGCCGGTTCCGGGAAGGGCGTTCACATGTTCGGCGAGCCACGCCAGGCGCGCCGACTGAGAAGGCAGTTTCAAGTTCTGCAGGGCAAGAGTTTCGCGCATCAGGACGCCGCGCTGGACGCCCACATTGCCGAGCTGGGTCTGGACGTCCTCAATGACGCGGTTGTTCGCCGTCGCGGTCGTGCCAAGTATCGGCACGTTCACGGGCATGTGCCGAAGGACATTTGCCAGGCGTCGGTAGTCGGGGCGGAAATCATGCCCCCAGTCAGAAATGCAGTGTGCCTCATCAACCACCAGCAAACCAATGCCATCTGAAATCGGCATCAGGACGTTTGCGACGAATTCGTCGTTGGCCAGCCGCTCGGGCGAGATCAGCAGGGCGTCCACCTTGCCCCTACGCACGTCTTTCTGAAGCGACGGCCAGTTCTCTCGATTGGTCGAATTGATGGTCTCCGCACGAATTCCCAGCCTGCGGGCGGCCTGGATCTGGTTCCGCATCAGGGCAAGCAGAGGCGAAACGATGAGGGTCGGGCCGCGCCCGCCGTCCCGCAGGATCCGCGTGGCGATGAAGTAGACCGAGCTCTTTCCCCAGCCTGTGCGCTGCACCACAAGCAGGCGGCCGCGTTTGTTGACCAGCGCATCTATGGCCTCCCACTGCCCCTTCCGGAAGTCCGCATCCTGATCATCCAAGGCAACCTGGAGAAGGCTGCGAGCCACCGATCTATCCGCCAAGGTCACTCATCCTCCTGTCTGCCGCCGTCATGCCGCCGCGACCCGGCTTGCATGACATGGCCCTCATTGTCCTGGATCGGCCTCCGTCAAGGCTTCGAGCAAATCCAGGAGCCGCTCGAAGTCGCGCCCGCCAAGCCTGCCGCGAAGGTCCTCCGCAATGGCCATTGCAGAGTCACGGTTGCCAGAAAGCACCTTTCGGCATTCGGATGCAACACCAATGGCCTGTCTTGAGGCTACCAGAGGGTGTATCCTGCAAGCTGTGGTCAGACCAATCTAGATCAATCTGCATTCCAATGCGGAAAGTTCGACTATCGGTTGTTCTCGACATAGGCGTTTAGCGACAGAGTGGAATTTGCCCCGCGACTGACCAGTGGTTGCCAGAGCGCTTGATGCGCATGCAGACGAGGCTGCGACACGCGTGCTGCACCGCACCGGATCCGATGTGCATGCCCCGCTCCAGGTACGACTTGCACTGCATGCGGCTGACGCTCGCCACCAGGTGTCTCACGCAATTCGCCGCGTTCTCGTGCCGGTCGGCATGCGACCTGAAGTCCGCGATGACCGCAAACGTCCGGTTGTCCTTCAGCCTCGCCTTGTCCGCCACGAGGCGCCTACTGCGCTCGGCCTCGTCCGGAAGGATCGCCTTCAGCGTGTCAGACAGACATTCCGGAAGGTGCAAGAGACCGAGGATGTAAGCGGCGGCCCGCCGGGAGAAGATGTCCTCGCAGACGTCCCGGATCCAGCCCGCGCAGGTCGAGATCTCCACCAGCTCCTTTGCCGAGAACAGGCGATTCCGGCCCACCTCCCACTCTAGGCGCTTCCAGAACCCGGAGTTCACGCTGCTGCCTGTCCCGGCCGTCACGCTGTGGATCCGGCCGCTGCGAATGTCTGAGCCGAGGCCCTTCTTGGGATCCCCGGTCTTTTGGTTCCGGCCGTCGGCCGTGCATCTCGAGATCACCTTGGTCACCCTGGTCCTCGAACTCCCGTCGTCCTGCCATCCGCGAACGCCCTCCGTCTTCTCGTTGCGCACGGAATCTTCAGTGCCATTGACCGACAGGATTCAGCGTGCCGCAGACGGCTCCCCGGGAACCGCCACCTCGCGTTCGAACCGCTGCAGGAGAACTGACATCTTCCTGGCCCACAGGTGGATGGCGTCGGCGTCTGCCAGTTGCGCGCATAGTCACATCAGCAGCTGACTTTCCTACACCCTTGTGCTTGTTGATTGCATTGGACTTGTCTTGCATTTCTTTGCAATAGCGACGCTAGAGGTGCCTGTAACGCGGAAAACACCTGGATTTCAAAGAGAGAGTGTGGCAACAGCTTTGACAATATGCTAGTATCAGTGTTATGAACACCGGAAAATCACAAAACTTGAAGAAAGTTCTCGACGCAGTACCCTCCGGGTATCTCGTTGACGCCAACTGGCTTACCTCGCACGGCATCGCCTACGAGACCTTTCGCGACTACGTCAAGCGGGGCTGGCTTGAACGTGTTCACCGTGGCGTCTTCCGCCGCCCCGCTCCCAGTCCGTCGGCATCAAGCACCATCGACTGGAAAGTCTGCCTACTCTCAATGCAGCACATCATGCGCCATGACATCCATGTCGGCGGCACGGCTGCACTCTCGCAACAAGGCTACGATCACTATCTGCGTCTAGGCAGCAAAGCCCAAGTCTGGATTTATGGCGACACGATCCCCAACTGGCTCACCAAGCTGCAGCTTGACGCTTCGGTTGAGACGCGCAAGACAACACTCTTTGACGACCCCGCGCTCGCCCTCACAAAGGATGAAGCCAACTCAACAAATGCCCTGCCCTGGGACTGGCGCTTGAGAATGTCAGTACCCGAACGAGCAGTCATGGAAGCCATGGATGAACTGCCGAGCCAAGAGACCTTTCACAACCTCGACATGATCTTTGAAGGCTTGACGACATTGCGTCCAAAGACAATTGCGGCTCTCCTGCACAGTTGCAGGAAGATCAAGGTCAAGCGCCTCTTTTTCGTGTTCGCTGATCGACACGGTCACCCTTGGCGAAAGCACCTTGATCCCGATGACTTCAACCTCGGAAGTGGCGACCGCGCCCTGGTCAAAGGAGGCAAAATACACCGGGGCTATCGGATCATGGTGCCGAACGAATTTGCAGAATCGGAATCCGAAATTGGCACGTGAAGCATACAAAGCACAGGTGGCCCTCCTTGTGCGGTTGCTACCTCATGTAGCCAAGAATTAGGTGTTCGCGCTCAAGGGCGGGACTGCGATCAACCTGTTCTACCGCGACCTGCCACGCCTCTCAGTCGACATAGACTTGACCTACCTGCCGATCAAGGAGCGTACGGAGAGCCTAGCCGAAATCAATGAAGCAATGGATTGCATCGCCGGAGCAATCGAAGACGGCATCAAGGGCGCAAGGGCACAGCGCATCCTGGGCGTAAGCGGTTAAAGTACGACGTCATTGCCCGATCTGGGCCGGATTTCCGTTTGA
>JAPPCV010000130.1 GCA_028824715.1 Boseongicola sp.
TACCTGCCGACCATGAGGGCGACATACAGACGGCAGACGCCTATTGCAACAAAAGACGCGCATTCACCTGTCGCCTGAACGCGACAGTCCCCTGCGCGAGTTCTATGGCAGCGATCGGCTCCGGCGAACGCCGCGCCTGCCGAACGCCGCGAGAAGGAGGAGCGCAACATGGAATTCCTGGGCGCGATCGGTCCGGTCGGCGGGCGCGACATCCTGGTTCTTGCGCTGGCCGTCCGGTTCGGCATCAAATCCAGGAATGGCGCCTCAAGGCTCGATGAGGCCATTAGCGGGAAACAGGCCAATTCGGCCAGCAACCACCCGCCAACCGGCATGCAGGCATGACATGTCATCTGAAGCTGCCGTAGGGAATGAAGCGCACCGGGTCGCCGCGCAGGATTTCCCGGGCGTCGTCGCCGATCTCGACCAGGCCGTCAGCCCAGGCCAGCCCCGAAATCCGGCCAGAGCCCTCTGACATGAACACCTCTGCAGCACCGTCGGCATTCATGCGTGCGCGAAGGTACTCTCGCCGGCCGGCCTTCTTGGACTTCTCGAAGGCCGCCGGCACGCGGAATCCCAAGGGCTCGCGCCATCCTTCGCCTCCCAGGACCCCAATGGCCGGGCGGGCAAAGATCAACGTGCAGACCAGCGCCGCAACCGGATTTCCGGGCAGCCCGAACACCGGAACGCCCCTCCAGACCCCGAGCGCAAGCGGCCGGCCTGGCTTCAACGCGATGCGCCAGTCGCCAAGCGAACCCGATTCCGCCAGCAACGCCGATACATGATCCTCGTCCCCGGCCGAAGCCCCACCCGACGTAAGAATGACATCGGCAGTTTCGGCGCCCGCATCGAGACGTGAACGCAGTGCGTCGCGGTCGTCCGGCACCAGTCCCAGGTCCACCGGCTCCAGCCTCCAGTCCCGCACCAGGGACAAAAGCATGGGTCGGTTCGCGTCATATGTCCGGGCGGGATCGGAATCGGTGCCGCCCTGAACAATTTCGCTGCCGGTCGAAAGCACGGCGACCTTCAGCCTTTGGTGGACGCGAACTTCCTTGACGCCGGTTGCCACCAAGAGCGCAATCTCGGGCGGTCCAAGGCGGGTGCCGGCAGGGAACGCCAATTCGCCAGCCTTGACGTCCTCGCCCTTCATGCGGGTATTCGCGCCCTTCTTCACGGGACCCTCGAACGCGATGCTCTCGCCATCCGTCGAGCAGTCCTCCTCCAGCACGACGGTATCGACGCCCGACGGCAGGAGCGCGCCGGTGAGTATGCGGATGGCATGTCCTTCCGGCACGTGTCCTGGAAACGGACACCCTGCAGCCGCACGCCCTTCAGCGAGCGGCAGCAGCTGGTCACCTGCGCCTGTGGCGCCGTGCGAGAATCCGTAGCCATCCACGGCCGAATTGGCGCCCGGCGGATTCGCTCGGCGAGCCCGCACCGGCTCCGCAAGCAGCCGTCCGTCCGCATCCTCGGCAGGCACGCTCTCGCTGTCCACCGACAGGTGCACCGCCTCGCGCAGCCGCCGAAGCGCGTCGTCGACCGGAGTCCAGTCGACTCCGGGCGGCAAGGCGAAACAGTCGTTCTTCATGCGCGGCGGCGTCAGCATCCGGCAATTCCCGGTGCCCTTCCGAATCTGCCGTGCGGCATCCGGAAACTGGTCATGTCGCTCCGGCATCGCCGTGCCAAGTCGCCATGACAGGACATTTCAGGCATCCTGAAGCCCCAGTTCATTCGAAATGAAGTCGGCGATCGCGGACGTGTCGTCGATGTGAAAGGCCGGCCGACCAATTGCCTTGGCGCCGCAATCCGATGCGACGGCCATGATCGTCCGATCATCGGAGGCGATCAGCTCATTGCCGGTCTCCGCTCGATGCGCCTCGATTTTCGGGTGCAGATCGCGCTTGTAACCCTCGACCAGGACCAGGTCCACGGGTGCGAGCTTTGCAAGCAGGACGGCAAGCCCCTGCTCCTCTTCGTCTCGCAACTCGTGCATCAACGCCCAGCGCCGGCGGCTTGCGAGCAAGACCTCGGTCGCACCGGCAACGCGGTGCCTGTAGCTGTCCTTGCCCTCTTGATCCACGTCGAACACGTGATGCGCGTGCTTCAGGGTCGAGACCTTGAGGCCCCGGGCAACGAACTCGGCAACGAGGCGCTCCATGAGGCCAGTCTTGCCCGAGTTCTTCCATCCGACAATCCCCCAGACCTTCATGCCAGCTCCAGGAAGCCCTGAGCGCGATCGAGATCCTCGGGCGTGTTCACGTTGAAGAACGGGTCGAACTCCCGAACCGGAAACTCAGCCCTGGCCGCACCATGCCTGTCCGTCCAGTCGACGACCTTCCGAACGCCCTCAGACAATGCGGCTCTCAGGTCGTCCCGAAGGGCAACGGGCCAGAGGCCGAAGGTCGGATGCAGCCCGCCAGTGGTGCAGGCAAGCGCGATCTGCCCGCCCTGGCCCTCGGCTGCATCCAGGAGCCGGCCCACCAGATCGGCAGGAAGGAACGGGGTGTCTGCGGCGACCGTCACAATGTTCGCGACCCCACGGCCTGCCGCCCAGTCAAGTCCCGCCAGGACACCGGCCAGAGGACCTGCGTGTCCGGCGACTGGATCGGCGAGAACCGGGAGGCCGAATTTCGCAAACCGCGCCTTGTCGCCATTTGCATTCAATGCCAGTTCGCCCACCTGAGGCGCAATCCTTTCGATCACGTGCTCCAGCATCGTCCTGTCACCGATGGTCAGGAGGCCCTTGTCGCCACCACCCATGCGACGCGCCAGGCCGCCAGCCAATATGGTGCCCGAGGGCAGGCTCATGTCCGCAGCCATGGGTCGACCCGGCCGTTGGAATTCTGCGGTCCGGTTGGGACCGGAATTGTCCCGAAGCTTGGATCCGTTGCCGATTCCGCCATCGAGGCAACCGGCCCAGATTCCGTGTTTGGCGGCTTCCGCACCCGTGCAGAGGTCCGTGCATGAGGCGTCATCGGCGACTTCCCTTTCGCTGGTGCCTGCGCTCTTCCGACATCACATGCGCAGGTTCGGCGTCCCGAACAAGACGCCGTTCGCCCGACAGGCATACGAAACGATGCCCGCGCATGCGGCCGATCAGCGTCAGGCCAACTTCGCGGGCAATCTCCACGCCCCACGCCGTGAACCCGGATCGGGAGACGAGTGCGGGAATGCCCATCAGGGAACACTTGATCACCATTTCCGAGGTCAGGCGTCCGGTCGTGTAGAGGATCTTGTCGTTCCCGGAGACCTCGTTGCTCAGCATCCACCCCGCGATCTTGTCGACCGCGTTGTGGCGGCCGACATCCTCCATGTAGACCAGCGCCCGATCCGCCTCGCAGAGGACGGTACCGTGTATTGCGCCCGCCGACAGATAGAGCGACGGCGTCCGGTTTATGGCTTGCGCAAGGGAATACAGCCACGATGTCCGCAGTTCGGCATCCGGCAATGTCAGATCCTCAAGACCCTCCATGACGTCTCCGAAGACGGTACCCACGGCGCACCCGCTTGTTCGGGTCTTTTTCTTGAGCTTTTCCTCGTAGCTGGTCTCGCCGTCGGTGCGCAGCACGACGGTTTCGAGTTCGGCGTCAAAGTCAACGCCAGAGATTCTTTCGCCGGGCTGCAGCATGCCCTGATTCCGCAAGAATCCAAGTGCCAGATACTCGGGATAATCGCCGATGGTCATGACTGTCACGATTTCCTGCCCGTTCAGGAAGATCGTCAGCGGACGCTCCTCGACCACGGAAATCTCCGCGCTGGCCCCGGCCTCGTCGACGCCCTTGACGGCGCGCGTCAGCCGCGCGTCCCCCGGATCTGGAGCGATCAGGAACCGACCGGCGCCTTCACGACCCATGGGATTTCGCGCAGGGGACTGTCGCCTTCAGGCAACAGGTGAATGCGCGCCCCTTGCAATGGCGGCCGGCCTGGCCCGGAAGGAACGGAGATCGAAGCGGCGCAGAATGGCACGCAGGAACCTCGCCCGCCACCACGCACGCGTCGCCGCGGGGCGGCGGGACTTCCTGCACATGCTCTCCCACGGCCTGCCTTCCCGGCATCGCGTGATTGCGATGGAAGACCTGAACATGGACGCGCTGAAGCGCGCGATGCTCGCCAGGTCGATTCACGATGCCGCGTGGACGCAGTTGCGGGACATGCTGACTTGCAAGGCTGAAAGCGCCGGTGGGTCCGTGGTCCTGGTCGATCCGCGCGGCCCCTCCCGGAGATGCAGCGGATGCGGGCATGCGCCCGACAGGCCGTAGACGTTCGCGGACAGGGTGCACGGCCGCGACGGTTGCGACCTCGTCCTTGACCGCGACGTCAACGCGGCCCGCAACGTGCTGCAACAGTTCGGGGGGCCGGGAACCGGCCATCGGTCGCGAAGCGTGCGGGTTGCCGCGTAGCCTGGCCGAGAAGCCGCGGCCTTCAGGTGACGGAGTGTTCACTGATTGCGCCCCTTCCTGCGTGTGCTATTCGCGCCTGGCAGAGATTAGGGCCGGACCATGTCCTTAGCCACAGGAAAATCCGCTTTCCTCGAAGGATTAATCTCCGGCGTGCCGTTCCTCTTTGTCGCCGGTCCGTTTGCCTTTCTGTTCGGGGTCGTCGCCGTCGAGACTGGTCTGGACATTCCCCAATCGGTCGGAATGTCCCTCGTCGTGATCGCTGGAGCCGCACAGTTCACTGCCGTGCAACTTCTGTCGGAGGCAGCGCCGATCTGGGTGGCGATGGCGGCGGCACTTGCCGTCAACCTGCGAATGGCGATGTATTCCGCGTCACTTCAGCCACATCTGGGGTCGGCTCCGTTCTGGCAGCGCGTGATCGTTTCGTATCTCAATTTTGACATCAGCTACGCGCTTGGAATCGCGCACTTCGACGAGCGGCCCGAACGGCCGGTGAACCAAAAAGTTGCCTACTTTCTCGGAACGATCGCATTGACGGCACCGTTTTGGGTGATTGGGACCTTGATTGGCGCGGCAGTGGGCGGGGCGCTGCCCGACAACGCGTTGATCGACTTTGCGATGCCGATCCTGTTCCTGGCAATCGTGGGGCCGATGCTCAAGACGCTTGCCCATCTTGCAACCGCCGTGTCGTCGGCGTTCGCGGCAATGCTCCTGTTCTGGCTGCCGACAGGCATCGGCCTCTTGATCGCCGCCGCAATTGCGATGGCAGTGGGCGCTGAAATCGAGAGAAGGCGAGGTCGGTGAGTCATTCGGCGACCGAGATCTGGGCGATCATCGCCGTGCTGGGCGTGGGCACCTTCCTGATCCGCTTCTCCTTCCTCGGGCTGGTCGGTGCTCGAAGGATGCCGGATTGGCTGCTTCGCCACTTGCGCTACACGCCTGTGGCAGTGCTGCCGGGCCTGGTCGCGCCGCTCGTCGCATGGCCGGATGCCGCTGGAGGAGACACCGATCCGGCACGCCTTGCCGCGGCACTTGCAACGCTGGCCGTTGCGTTCTGGCGAAAGAACGTCCTTTGGGGCGCATTGGCCGGTGCGACAACGCTTGAAGCTCTCAACTGGGTGTTCTGAATCGCTTCCCAGGCGATCGGCAACCACTCTGACCGGCATGCAGTTGCATCGCGATCAGTGGAAATTGCCGTGTCGCCGGTCAGTGGCCTCGTTGCCGAACTCACCGACAGGAACGGCGGAGAAAGCTTCAGGCACTGTCCCGTTCAGGTCGGGGACATTGTGATTGGCGGCCGCCCGTGCAAGTTCCTCCGGATTGGAGCATATTCTGGACTGTGTTGCTGGCTTCATTGTCAGGTCGGGATGGCGGGCGCTTTCGGTGTCGCCCCCGAGTGATCGCCCCGTCGCCTGAAGGCGACAGTCCGTTGCGCGAGATCCATGGAGAGAAGGCATGAGAATTTACGTGACCAGCATCTTTGTCGATGACCAGGACAAAGCGGAAAAATTCTACACTGATGTCCTCGGTTTCAAGGTGAAGAACAATGTTCCTTTAGGTGAAAACCGTTGGCTGACAGTCGTGTCGCGTGAAGACCCCGAGGGAACGGAACTGCTGCTTGAGCCAAGCGACCATCCTGCTGTGAGGCCCTACATGGAAGCACTGGTTTCCGATGGCATCCCTGCACACTCCTTTCAGGTGCAAGACCTCGATGCGGAACGAAAGAGGTTGGGCGACCTGGAAGTGGAGTTTACCGTTGAGCCGATGGATGCTGGGCCTGTCCGCATGGCGGTCTTCGACGACACTTGTGGGAACCTTGTTCAGTTGATCCAGGTGATGGACGCTGCCCAATAGTCAACATCACGCAGTCGGCATGATATCGACCCGAACGGCAATGCCAGCCGTTCGGTCAAACTGCAGAATTCGGCAGCATGGGCCTTGGGCAGATCTTCGCCGCGCAGGAGACGAATGGCAGCAACTGCAAGCGAGGCGCGGCGGTCACGTCGCCCCACCATCCAATCGGGTTGAGTCAGCGCATATGCGGCAAGACACGACGGAGTTCCACGTCTCGGAAAATGCCCAGTCTTGCGTCCAGGACAAAGCGGTGCAGAAGCTCAGGAATTGAAGATGGCGAGGAAAATCAGGACCAGAAAGCAGACAATCGTGACGTTCTTCACCCAAGTCACGAAGCCCGAGAATACGGCTTCCTGATCTGCAACTTCCATTTCACCGTGTTTGTGGTCGGCCATGCTTCCAGTCTCCGGCACACGTGCAGACCTTCAATAGCGCACGGCCCAGACCCTGTCACCACCTGAAATCGCGCAAAAGGTCGCATTCGCGCATCGAGTCGGGAACGCCGAAGTCTTCACCGCGCTAAGCGGCTCTCCGGACCGACCCGAAACGCCCATAGAATCCTTCGCCGGACTTCGCCAGTTCGGACAGGAGGGAAGGCTGCGCGAAGCGCGCACCGAACCGGGCTTCGAGCTCGGCGCAGGTTTCCATCGCTCGTCCGGCCCCGGTCATGTCGAGCCAGGAGAACGGACCGCCGGACCAGGGCGCGAATCCCCACCCCAGGATCGCGCCGACATCCCCTTCGCGAATGTCGCTCAGAACACCCTCCTCAAGCGCACGCACTGCTTCCAGCGCCTGCACCAACATCATCCTGTTCTGCACCTCCTCCAGCGGAGGGACGCCCGCGCCCCCGAACCTCTCTCGCAATCCTTCCCAAAGGCCCGTGCGCTTGCCAGCCGCGTCATACGCATAGAAGCCCGCGCCGGCCTTGCGGCCCAGCCGCTCCTGGCCGGCCATCCAGAACAGGACCTCGTCAACGGCCTCGTCAGGATAGGTGTCCCCCATCGCGGCGCGGGTGGCCTTGGCAATCTTCACGCCCAGATCGATCGAGGTCTCGTCGACGAGCTGCAGGGGGCCGAGCGGGAACCCAAGCAGCTTCGCCGCGTTCTCGACCAACGCCGGCTCCACCCCTTCGCCAACCATGCGCAGGCCTTCGTTGATATAGGGAATGATGCAGCGATTTGCATAGAAGAATCGCGCATCGTTCACGACAATCGGCGTCTTCCGAATCTGACGCACATAGTCCAGCGCCTTGGCAACGGCCCGATCACCCGTCCTGGCACCCTTGATGATCTCGACAAGGAGCATCCGGTCGACCGGGCTGAAAAAGTGAATGCCTATGAACTGCTCCGGCCGAACGCTTGCCCGAGCCAGGTCGGTGATCGGCAAGGTCGAGGTGTTCGTGGCAAAAATGCAGTCGTCTCCCGCGATTTTCTCGACACTCCTCGTGATGTCCGCCTTCACGCCCGGATCCTCGAACACGGCCTCCACGATCAGGTCACAGCCGTCCAGAGCGTCGAGATCGGCGGTGGCCAGAATCCTTCCCAGAACCTCTGCCTTCCCCTCTTCGGTCACGCGCCGGCGAGCGATGCCTTTGTCCAGGATTTCCTCGGAATGTGCCTTGCCGCTCTCGGCCGTGGCAAGATCGCGATCCACCAGGACCACATCCACGCCTGCCTTGGCACTGACATGGGCGATGCCCGCTCCCATCATGCCCGCTCCCAGAACGCCGACCTTCCTGACCCTTTGATCACTGGCGTCCGGCCTGCGCGCACCTTTCTCCAAGGCCTCCTTGCTGATGAACAGGGACCGGATCATCGCGCTGGACGTTGGGTTCATCAGGATGTTCGTGAAGTGCCGCGCCTCGATCCTGAGTGCCGTGTCGAACGGCACCAGCGCGCCCTCGTAGACAGCGGACAACAGCGCCTTCGCGGCCGGATAGACGCCCTTCGTCTTTCCGTTGATCATTGCGCTTGCGCCGACAAAGGTCATGAAGCCCTGGGGGTGGTAAGGCGCTCCGCCAGGCATCTTGAAACCCTTCTGGTCCCAAGGCTTGACCAAATCCGCGTCCCGCGCGTTCAAGACCCATTCGCTGGCTCGCGCGAGTAGTTCGTCCGACGCCACGACTTCGTCGACCAGTTGAGCAGCCTTTGCCTTGCGCGGCTCAAGCAGCTTGCCTTCGAGAAGCACCGGCGAAGCCGCCATCGCACCAACCATGCGAGAATAGCGCGTCGTGCCACCCGCGCCGGGGAAGAGGCCTACCCGGATTTCCGGGAGCCCGATGCGGCCATTCGGTGTGTCCGCCATGAACCGGCGGTGGCACGCCAAGGCAATCTCCGTGCCAATGCCGGCGCACAGCCCGGGAATCGCGCAGGCGACGGGCTTGCCGCCCTTGTTCGTCTTTGGGTCCATTCCCGCGCGTTCGATGTTTCGCAGGATCCGGTGACCCTCCATGATGAACTCGAAGAGCATGGGTGCAGGGTCCTCGCCCGCCGCGTCGCGGATCGAAGCCAGCACGTTCAGGTCCATCCCGCCAGCAAAGCTCTCCTTTCCCGAGGTGATGACGATTCCTTTCACGTCATCATCGGACAGCGCCTGACCGACCTGGCTGTCCAGCGCCTCGAACGCCTCGCGGGTCATGACATTCATTGACTTCCCGGGCACGTCCCAGGTGATGACGGCAACCCCGCCGTCGTGGATCTCGTAAGCAAAGTCAGTCATGGCTGGATCTCTACCCGGGCTTTCCGTTCACGAGCGCACGCAGTTTCCGCACTTACACGCGCTCCAGAATCGTGGCCGCGCCCATGCCGCTTGCCACGCAGATCGCGGCAAGGCCGGTTTCCTTGTCCTGGCGTTCCAATTCATCAAGAAGCGTTCCGATGATGATGGCGCCGGAAGCACCAAGAGGATGCCCCATTGCGATTGCGCCGCCATTGACGTTCAGGACGCCGTGGTCGACGTCAAACGCCTGCATGAAGCGCAGAACGACCGAGGAGAACGCCTCGTTGACCTCGAAGAGGTCAATGTCGCCGACATTCATTCCGCTGTCAGCCAGGACCATTTCCGTGGCCGGCACCGGCCCCGTCAGCATTATTGTCGGATCGGTGCCGATCTTCGCGGTGGCCCGGACCCGCGCTCTTGGCGTCAGGCCGTTTGCCTCGCCAAACTCCTTGGAACCGACCAGCGTCGCCGCGGCGCCATCGACAATTCCGCTTGAGTTCCCGGCATGATGCACATGGTTGATCCTCTCGAGATGCGGGTACTTCATCAACGCGACAGCATCGAAGCCGGGCATGACTTCGCCCTGATCCCTGAAGGAGGGATCAAGTGCGCCCAGCGCCTGCATGTCCGTGTCAGGACGCATGTGCTCGTCACGGTCCAGAATCGGCAGGCCGTTCTGATCGCTGATGGGGACAATTGACTTCTCGAACCGGGCCTCGTCCCAGGCCCGAGCCGCCCGCCGCTGGCTTTCGACCGCATAGGCATCCGCATCGGCGCGGCTGAACCCGTACTCGGTCGCGATGATGTCCGCGGAAATGCCCTGCGGCACAAAATACGTCTTCATGGCAACGCTGGGGTCAACGGCTATCGCCGCGCCGTCGCTGCCCATGGGCACACGGCTCATGCATTCAACGCCGCCTGCGATATAGGCTTCGCCCGCGCCTCCCTTCACCTGGTTTGCCGCGAGGTTGACGGCCTCCATGCCACTCGCGCAGAACCGGTTGATGGAGAGGCCCGGAACCCGCTCGTCAAGGTCGGATGCCAGGACGGCGGTCCGCGCCAGACACCCGCCCTGCTCCTTGACCTGGGTCGCGTTGCCCCAGATCACGTCCTCCACAAATTTGCCGTCCAGGCCATTCCGTCGCTTCATGGCGTTGAGCAGGTCCGCCGAAAGCTTGACCGGCGTGACCTCGTGCAGGCTGCCTGCGCTCCGTCCCTTGCCGCGGGGTGAACGAATCGCGTCGTAGATGTAGGCTTCGCCCATGGTCGTGCCCTTTCTCACGCTGTCTTGGCCGGATAGGCCCGCTGCATGAGGTCATACGGGTGCTTCCAGCCGTCAAGCGCCTCGATCCGCTTCAGCCAGGCATCAATGGCCGGCCAGTCCTTGCGCTCAAAGCCGAACGGTTCCTCGTAGAAGAGATAGCTGCAGCAGGTCAGATCCGCATTCGTGACATCTTGCCCGACGATCCACTCGCGCAACTCAAGATGGCCTTCAAGGACACGGAGCGCCGCCGTCAACCTTCCCTGGAGCCACGCGATCACGGGCTCGGGCCGCTTGTCTGGCGGCAGGAAGTTCCTGAGAAACCGCGTCACGCCGGCCTGGCTCGACAGCTTGTGATTGTCCCAAAGCACCCAACGGAGTATCTCGCGTCGGCCTTCCGGAGACTGACCGCCAAAAAGCCCGGTTCTTTCCGAAAGATAGTCCTGTATCACGCCGGACTGGGTCAGGCGCACATCGCCATCGACCAGCACGGGCGCTTCGCCCATGACGTTCAAGTCATGACGATAGCTCTCGCTGCGCGACGCGCCGTTGAAGAAGTCCACGAAAACCGGTTCCCAGTCGAGCGGTCCGAGTTCCAGCGCAAGCGCGGCCTTGTATGAGTGTCCGCTTTCGCCGAAACAGTGCAGCTTGATCGTCATTCGCCCTCCTATCAGAAACTCTCGGCACCAAGACCCATTACGGAATCCGCGCCGCTGGTGATCCGCGCCAGATGCAGGCCTGTCGCCGGCAGTTGTCGAGACATGTAGTAGCGTCCGGTCATGATTTTCGTCTCGTAGTATTCGGCGTCTTCTGCCCCAAGCTCAAGCGCTTCCATCGACGCCCGTGCCATGCGCGCCCACATGAAGCCCAGGGACACGTGGCCGAACAGGTGCATGAAGTCGTAGGATCCTGCCAGTGCGTGCAGCGGGTTCTTCGAGCCCTCCTGCAGGAAATACATGCCAGCCGCCTGCAAGTCCTTCGAAGCGGCTTTCAGCGGGTCGAGAAAACCGGCCTTCAGCGCCTCGTTCCCCTCGCTCTCCCTTATGAACCCCTTCACCAGTTCGAAGAATGACATGATCGCCTTGCCACCCTTCGCAGGAAGCTTCCGGCCCACGAGGTCCAGCGACTGGATGCCGTTGGTTCCCTCGTAGATCATGGCGATGCGCGCGTCCCGCACGAATTGCTCGATTCCGGCCTCTCTCGTGAAACCTGAGCCGCCCAGTGCCTGCTGTGCCAGCACGCAAGCCTCGAAGCCCTTGTCGGTCAGGAATCCCTTCATGACCGGAATCAGCAGGGAGACCATCGCCTCGGCCTCCTCATCGCCCTTCCTGCGGGCCCGGTCGATCATCTCCGCACCCCAGAATGCCAGGGCGCGTGCGCCTTCGATGAAGGACTTCTGATCGAGCAGGTTGCGGCGCACGTCCGGGTGGACAATGACCGGATCGGCCGGACCGTCCGGGTTCTTCGCCCCTGTCACGTCCCGGCCCTGCAGCCGCTCCCGGGCGAACACGACTGCGTTCTGGTAGGCGATCTCGGCCTGCGCGTAGCCCTGAAGCGCCACCGAGAGCCTTGCCTCGTTCATCATCGTGAACATGGCCCGCATGCCCTTGTGCATCTCGCCCACAAGCCATCCTGTAGCGCCGTCGTAGTTCATGACGCAGGTCGCGTTGCCGTGGATGCCCATTTTTTCTTCCAGTCCGCCGCAGGAAAGCCGGTTCCGCTCGCCGAGCGAGCCATCCTCGTTGGGAAGGAACTTCGGAACGACGAAGAGCGAAATCCCCTTGATCCCCTCCGGACCGTCGGGAATGCGTGCAAGCACGAGGTGAACGATGTTCTCGACCAGGTCGTGCTCGCCGCCGGAAATCCAGATCTTCTGGCCCGAGATCCTGTAGCTGCCGTCATCCTGCGGTTCCGCCTTGGTGCGAATGAGTCCGAGGTCGGTCCCGCAATGCGGCTCCGTCAGGTTCATCGTTCCCGACCAGCGCCCTTCATGCATCGAGGGAACGTAGGTGGCCTTTTGCTCGTCCGAGCCGTGGGCCGCCAATGTCAGCGCGGCGCCCTGCACCAGCCCCGCATACATTTGGAAGGCCATGTTCGCGGACGAGAAGAACTCGCCGACCGCCGTGTTCAGGAGATAGGGCATGCCCTGTCCGCCAAGCTCCGGGTCGGCGGCAAGCCCCATCCAGCCACCATTCGCCATTTCGTCCCAGGCCGTCTTGAACCCGTCCGGTGTGCGCACGACGCCGTTTTCGAGCGAGCAGCCTTGCATGTCCCCGACGACGTTCAACGGCTGCAATACGTTTGCGGCAATCTTTCCGGCCTCTTCCAGGACCGCCGCAGTGAAGCTTCGATCTAGGTCCTTGTAACCAGGAATGTCGCTCTCGCTGACCTTGAACAGGTCATGAAGCAGGAATTGCTGGTCTTTGACGGGAGGTGTGTAAGCTGGCATGCTGATGTCGCCTCCGGCATGTTGTTCGGCCACCTTGGCGTAACGGCAATTGCCGTGCAACGCCACAATTCTGTTGGCGCGCCGACAGGCATGGCACCGCCACTCTTGCCGGCATCGTTCCAGTCATTTGGTGACGCGGAGTTCACGGAACAAGACCCGGGCCATCCGTCCATTCAGGCAAGTGCCGGGATTGGGCAAGGAAGACTCTCGCCGCCGGCAGTTCAAGCATCTCCGCGAACGCCGGATCAATCGGCTTGCCGAACGCGAACAAACGGACGAAAACCCGTGCAGGAGGCCACTCATGCCTGACAAGGTCGGAATCCGGGGAGCGGGGAAGCGTCGGTTCATCGACGAGCTGCCCTTTTGCCGGGCCATGAACATGGTCCTCGAGGAAGTGGGCGAAGGCACCGCGGTCGTCTCGATGCCATGGAATGACCGGCTCGTGGGAGACCCGGTCACGGGAGTCGCGCACGGCGGAGCCGTTTCCTCCTTGCTGGACACCTGCGGCGGCGTGGCCGTTCTCTCTCATCCTGCCAAGCCGTCAACCACCGCAACGCTGAATTTCCGCATCGACTACATGCGGCCCGCAACGCCGGGTCAAACGATTACGGCTCACGCAACCTGCTTTCACTTGACCCGAACCGTCGCCTTCGTTCGCACCTTGGCGACCGACGAGGACAAGGCCAATCCCGTTGCCACGGCAACGGGCGCTTTCGTGGTGCAAGCATGAACCAGAAACGCCCCGAACCGGTCCAGATCGTGAAGCAGCGGCGCGACGCCGCGCTGCGCGCGCTCGTGGCCGGCATTCCATTCGTCCAGTTTCTCGGAATCGCGTTCGAACGCCACGGCGACGAGCTGACGGCCGTGCTCAAGTTCGACGACATGCAGATCGGCAACCCAGAGCTTCCCGCGCTGCATGGCGGCGTGACGGCTGCCTTTCTGGAGACCGCAGCATTGGTCGAGCTTGGCTGGCAGAACCTCTGGCACGAGATTGAGAGCGGCAGGCTGGATGCCGAATCGCTGAATCCCGCCACGCTGCCGCGCATGCCAAAGACGATCGACATAACCGTCGACTACCTTCGATCGGGACTGCCCCGGGACGCCTATGCGCGGGCTCGCGTCAACCGGTCGGGCCGTCGCTATGCGAGTGTCAGGGTAGAGGCCTGGCAGGACAATCGCATGCGGCCGATGGCGCAGGCGACGGGACATTTCCTGATGCCCTCGCCCTCCCCTGAATGACGGTCTCGACCCCGCGCGGGATCACGCATCGCCGTGTCCTTGGAATAGCCCTGCCGATTCTGCTCGCCAATGCCACGGTGCCGATTCTCGGTGTCGTGGACACTGGCGTCGTTGGGCAATTGGGGGATCCGGTGCCGATCGGGGCTGTCGCGATCGGGGCCAACATCCTGACAGCGATCTACTGGATCTTCGGCTTTCTCCGCATGGGAACCACCGGCTTGACAAGCCAGGCGCTCGGTGCCGGCGACCGGGGAGAGGCGGACGCGCTCCTGTCGCGCGCCATGGTTGTCGGGGTGGGCGGCGGCCTGGCGCTGATCCTTCTGCAGTGGCCGATCTTTCAGGGCGGATTCCTGATTTCGCCAGCGTCGCCCGCCGTGGAGGAAGGCGCAAGCACGTACATGTCCGTGCGCATCTGGTCGGCCCCTGCGGCCATCGCCCTGTACGGAATCAACGGCTGGCTCATTGGATCCGAGAGAACCCGTGCAGTTCTGGCGCTGCAAGTCTGGATGAATGGCCTGAACATCGTGCTCGACGTGGCATTCGTGCTTGGCTTCGGTTGGGGCGTTGCCGGTGTCGCCTTCGCCACATTCCTTGCCGAATGGAGCGGGCTGGCGCTGGGACTCTGGTTTTGCAGGGATGCGATCCAGCGACCGTTCTGGAACGACTGGCCCCGAATCCTCGCGCGCGCGCGGCTGTTCAGGATGGCGGTGATCCATCGGGACATCCTGTTGAGATCCCTGTTTGTCGAGTCCATCTTCGTCTCTTTCCTGTTCTTCGGGGCCAGGTTCGGAGATGTCCCGCTCGCCGCCAACCAGATACTCCTGCTGTTCGTGCACTTGACGGCCCACACGCTTGACGGATTCGCGATTGCGGCCGAGACGCTGGTGGGCAATGCAGTGGGAGCACGAGACCGGGCCCGCCTTCGGAAGGGCGCCGTTTTGGCAAGCTCCTGGGGCGCTGGCGTCATGGTGGTCTTTTCGGTGGCGGTCTGGGCCTTCGGACCCTGGGTCATCGAGCTGATGACCACTTCGGACGAGGTTCGCCGGGCGGCCAAGGCGCTCCTCCCATGGATGATTGCGGCGCCGGTATTGGGAATCGCGGCCTGGATGCTCGACGGAATATTCGTTGGCGCCACGCGAACGGTCGACATGCGAAACATGACGGCGGTTTCGACCGCGATCTATTTCGTTGCGGTGTGGGCCCTCTCCGGCTACGGCAACGACGGCCTCTGGATGGCGCTCCTGATTTCCCTTGTCGCAAGGGGTGTCACGCTCGGCATCAGGTATCCCGCGCTCGAACGTGCCGGAGGCTGACCCCGCCCGTGCATGCCGGACTATTCGTGCAGCCAGTCCGCCACTTGGATGCCCCTGGCCTCGGCAACGGACGCAAACCCGTCGTGAACCAGCATCTCGTCAACGCCCCGCGCGATCCGCGATGCGAGCGACATCCCGAAATAGGTCATCGCCGTATAGAGCTGAACCGCGATCGCGCCAGCCTTGATCTTTGCGTAGGCATCGCCGGCCGATGCCACGCCCCCCACGCCGACAAGCGGCATCTCGCCGCCGGTCTCGTGGTACAGCCGTGCCAGAACTCGTGTCGAACGCGCAAAGAGCGGACGTCCCGAGAGGCCGCCGCCATTCACTTTCCTCCAGTCCGTCAACCCGTCACGCGACAAGGTCGTGTTGGTTGCGACAATTGCGGCAACGCCGCTCTCCATGGCAGTCCTTGCGATGGAGCCAACTTGCTCATCCGAGAGATCCGGCGCAATCTTGAGAAACACGGGCAGATCGCCGCTTTCCGCCATGACCCCTTCGAGAAGCGCCGTCAAAGCATGTTCGCCTTGGAGATCCCGAAGGTTCTCGGTGTTGGGCGACGACACGTTGATGGTCACGAAGTCAACGCATTTCCGGGCGGCACGCATTGCATGCGCATAGTCGGCGGCACGATCATCACTGTCCCGGTTTGCACCGACATTGATCCCGACAGGAACGCCATCAGGGCGCGCAGCCAGCCGGTCGATGATTGCCTCCAGGCCGTCATTGTTGAATCCGAGGCGGTTTATCACCGCTCGATCCTTCCGAAGGCGGAACAGTCTCGGACGCGGATTGCCCGATTGCGGACGTGGTGTCGCGGTCCCGACCTCCAGGAACCCGAATCCTGTGCGCATGAGAGGGCCGACGGCCCTCGCGTTCTTGTCGAAACCGGCAGCCAGACCAACGGGATTCGGCAGGTGCAGTCCTGCGATGTCCACGCCCAGATGGGGCGATCTCACAGGACCCGGCAACGGCGCGAACGGAGTGTGTAGCGCCCGAAGCGCAAGGCTATGGGCAAATTCGGGGTCAACCCGGCTCAGGACCGCCAGTGCCGCGTTCTCAATCAATCCAAACTGCCCTCGAACATGTGTTGCCCGTCTGCAATGGGAAGTTCTCGCGCGAATTTCACGTCTTCGAACCGGAGATCACGGTACAGATGCGGGAAAAGTGCACCGTCCCTTGACGGCTCCCACTTGAGTGATTCTGCCAATGGACCGGCATCGACGCACACGAGCATCAGCCCGTCCTCGCCGGCAAAGTGCCTTGAAGCCGTTTCCTCGACCTGCGCGCCGGTCGAGAAATGGACAAAGCCGTCCCTTATGTCATCCGGCGATCCGGCCGTGCGCCCGGCCGCCTCGAATGCCTCGAACTCTTCTGCGCGAAATATCTTGTAGACGAGTGTCATGCCGGACCCCTCGCGGCCATTTTGGCACCCTGCCAGACTGACGGCAATCTCCGATCGCACCTCGCGCCGAAACATTGGTGACGCCTCGGAAGACCGCGCGTCGAGCCCCCGTGCAAGGCTGTGCCGGCGTTGGGCGACTGCCCGTCCGTGAGCGCCCTGGCGCTGATCGCGCTCGCCGCGCTTGGCCGGCACTCCCGCCCGGATGCCAGCGTGCCATTCCCGAGATTCCACGAACAAGTGCACGTCGCATGACGAGGGGTGACGGCTGTGCCCGGCATGGCGACGGCTGGCAGGGAGCGGCGCCGCGACAGCGCCCCGCAAGGACTTCCGCCACGCGCTTCAGAACTCCGGCTCCACTGAGAACGATACCGCGCGACCGTCGGCAGGATGCCGGAAGCGCAACGAGGCGGACTGCAGCATGAGCCTGTGGTGTTGCCGGGCCTCTCCCTCCGCGTAGAGCAGATCGCCAAGAATCGGGTGGCCGATTGCCTGGCAGTGGACACGAAGCTGGTGGGACCGGCCCGTCCTCGGGAAGAGCATGAGGCGGGACTCGTCGGCGCATGCCTGGACCCGCTCCCATTCCGTCAAGGCCGGCTTGCCGTGGCGAAGATCCACCTTCTGCCGCGGCCGGTTGGGCCAGTCCACCGCGAGCGGCATGTCGATCGTGCCGGCGCTCCCGGGCACATACCCAAGAACACGCGCCACGTAAGCCTTGCGAACCTGGCGCTTCTCGAACTGAAGTCCCAAATGGCGCTGCGCATGAGGCGTCAACGCGAAGACCATGACGCCGGACGTGTCCCTGTCCAGGCGATGGACAAGAAGCGTTTCGGGAAAGGCTTCCTTCATCCGGGTCAGCAGGCAGTCCGCCAGATGACTGCCCTTCCCCGGCACCGACAGAAGGCCGTGAGGCTTGGCTACGACCAGAATCTCGCCGTCGGCGTGGATCACGTCGATCGGAGAGGCCGGCGGTGAGTACTCGGCTGTCACAGCCGCGCGGAACGACCGAAGCCGCTCATCGGTCCAACTCGCCGAAGACCGCGTCAAGCATTCCCGACAGGCCCTCGGCGTCCTCCTGGCTGAACGCGTCCGGCTGATCGCTGTCGATGTCAAGGATCGCGATCAGCCGGCCCTTGCCGTTCCGCACCGGCAGCACAAGTTCGGACCGCGTGCTGGAGGAGCAGGCGATATGGCCGGGAAAGGAATCGACATCGGGCACCAGTTGAATCTCTCCGGTGCGCGCAGCGGCACCGCAGACGCCTCGGGAAAAGGGGATGGTCAGGCAGCCATGGCCACCCTGATATGGCCCGATCTTCAGCAGATCGTGCCCGACGACACGATAGAACCCGGTCCAGTCGAACCGCTCGTCCGAGTGATGCACCTCGCAGGCGATGGTCGCCATCAACGCTGTCTCGTCGGTTTCGCCTTCGGTCAAGGCGAGAACTCTTGCACTCAGTTCCGGATAACTCAGATTCATCTGCTGTCTCGCTTTTGGCGTCGGGATCGGACGTCAGGATTTCAGCCCAGGTCAGGCGCGACCAAGTCGCCAACCTGATCTGGCGTGGCGAGTTCGGCCCCGGTACGGGACTGCAGTTCCTCCAGCGAGATCTCCGGCAATTTCTCGCGCAGGACAAATCGCCCGTCAATGACATCAACGACCGCCAGCGACGTGTAGACGCGCCCGATGCATTCCTTGCCCGTCAGCGGAAACGTGCACTCTTCGACCAGCTTCGGCTTTCCATCCTTGGTAACATGGTCGGTGACAACCGCGACGCGCTTGGCGCCATGGACCAGGTCCATAGCGCCACCAACGGCGGGCACGCCCTTGGAGCCGACGCGCCAGTTGGCCAGGTCACCACTCTGCGCGACCTGGTAGGCGCCGAGAATCGCCACGTCCAGATGCCCGCCGCGAACCATCGCAAAACTGTCAGCGTGGTGAAAAAAGGCCGCGCCGGGCTTCAGGGTGATCGCCTTCTTTCCGGCATTGATCAGGTCCCAGTCCTCCTCTCCAGCCGCTGGTGCCTCGCCGAATCCCAGAACGCCGTTCTCGGTATGGAACACGGCCTGCCGCCCCTCGGGCTGGAATCGCGCAACCAGTTCGGGAAGCCCGATGCCCAGGTTGACATAGGCCCCGTCACTGATGTCCTGGGCTGCCCGCCAGGCAATCTGCGCACTCGTGAGCTTCCGGACGTTCATGGGTAGGCCGTCCCGGAGCGAATCAACTCCTCTTCCTGCAGCGGTTCCGGCACCTCCAGCACGGCGTCGACGAATATGCCCGGCGTGACTACATGTTCCGGATCGATATCTCCCGGTGCAACGATCTTGCGGGCCTGCACGATCGACACCCCCGCCGCCATGCACATCAGCGGGCTGAAATTCCGGGCCGCGTGCCGATAGGTCAGGTTGCCGTGCGTGTCTGCCAACTCGGCCTTGATGATGGCTACATCGGCCTGCAGCCAACGTTCCTGCACGTATTTCTTGCCTTCGAACTCGGCGACGGACTTGCCTTCCGCAAGCTCTGTCCCATAGCTGGTGGGCGTATAGAATGCCGGAATGCCCGCTCCCGCCGCACGGATGCGTTCGGCCAACGTGCCCTGAGGCACCAGTTCCAGCCCGATTTCGTTGGCGAGGTACTTTTCGGCAAACGCCCTCGGATCCGAGGATCGCGGGAACGAGCAGACCATCTTGGCTACCATTCCTGCGTCTATCATCGCAGCAATTCCGACCCGCCCGTTGCCTGCATTGTTGTTCACGACCGTGAGACCGGCGGGTGAACCCGTGGCAACGTGGCGGTCGACCAACGCGTGAATGAGTTCCACCGGCGCGCCGGAACCGCCGAATCCGCCGATCATGAGCACGGTGCCATTCTCGATTCCCGCCACGGCCTGCTCAAGCGAGGAGACGGTCTTGTCCATGGATTTTCCTTTTCTGTCCGCTAGAAGGGCAGCCCGACGTAGTTTTCGGCCAGGTCGCGGCGCGCGGCCTCAGACGCTGCCAAGTGGCCAAGCGTCGCCCGGCGCATCTCGGAAGCGAAGTCGTCTTCGTCCTCGAACCGGTGGAGCATCATCGTCATCTGCCAACTGAATCGCATGGCCTTCCATATCCGCTTCAATGCGCGTCCTGAATAGTCGTCGATGCCAGAACGGTCGTCCGAACGGATGGCTTCGATCAGCGACTGGTAGAGATAGTGCACGTCGGACACCGCCAGATTGAGGCCCTTCGCGCCGGTCGGCGGCACGATGTGCGCCGCATCTCCCACCAGAAAGAGATTGCCCCAGCGAAGCGGTTCGGACACGAAGCTGCGCAACGGCGCGACGGATTTCTCGATGGACGGTCCGGTCTGCATCGCGGCAGCGGTTTCGGACGGCAGGCGGCGCTTCAGTTCGGTCCAGAAGTCATCGTCGCTCCATTGTTCTGCCCGATCGCTGATCGGCACCTGAATGTAATATCGCGACAGGTTTTCGCTGCGCATCGATGCCAAGGCGAAGCCGCGCTCGGAATTCGCGTATATCAGCTCTTCCTCGCAAGGCGGGACGCAAGAAAGCACTCCGAGCCAGCCGAAGGGATATGTCCGTTCGAACTTTCGCCGCCGGCTGCCAGGGATCGCCTTGCGGCTGACGCCGTGGAATCCGTCACATCCCGCCACGAACAGGCAGTCAAGCCGCCTTTTGTCGCCTTCATGCGTGAATTCAACCACGGATCTTGGCTGGTCCAGTTCGGACAATGTCACGTCTTCGACGCCGTGAAGCACCGTGGTGCCAAGTTCATCCTGTGCCATGTAGAGGTCCGCTGTGACCTCGGTCTGGCCGTAGACCGTGACATGCTTTCCGGTCAGTGCGCGAAAGTCGATTCGAACCATCAGGTCATTGTCGGTCAGGTAGCATCCGTCGTGCAGGATGCCTTCGCGGTCCAGTCGGCCCGAAACGCCTGCCTCCCGAAGCATGTCAACCGTACCCGCTTCAAGAACGCCGGCCCTGATCCGCCCAAGCACGTGATTCCGCGATGCGCGTTCGAGAATCACCGTCTCAATGCCTGCCCGGTTCAGGAGTTGCGAAAGGAGAAGCCCCGAAGGCCCACCCCCAATGATCGCAACTTCCGCCTGCATGCGACAATCCTCCCGCCGGCAACCATCATCCGCGTCAGTTTGCGATGTCAACCAGACCGAACAGTGACACCGCATGAAACCTTGGGCCTGCCCGCTTTTCATCCGACCGGCACGTCGCTATTCTTGGCAAATCTACTGGACGGACTCTACCAACATGCGCAATTTCCAGCTTCCGGGCCGATCGCCCGTTCTCGCCTCGAACGGAATGGTGGCCACCTCGCACCCGCTGGCCGCATCCGAGGCACTGACCGTGATGAAGCAAGGCGGGAATGCGGTGGACGCGGCGATTGCCGGTGCAATCCTTCTCGGCGTTTGCGAACCGCACATGACAGGGATCGGCGGCGATTGCTTCGCGTTGATCAAGCCCGCCGGCACCGACGAGGTAACGGCGATCAACGGCTCGGGTCGGGCACCCGCTGGCCTTGACCCGGACGGCCTGAGACGGGAAGGGATCACGAAGATTGAGCCTGGCCATCCGGCATCCATCACCGTGCCGGGCGCCGTCGACGCGTTCTGCCGACTGTCGGAGCGCTTTGGCCGGGTTGGCCTCGACCGCTGTCTCGCGCCCGCGATCCGGTATTTCGAGGAAGGCGTGCCAATTGCGCCACGCACCGCATCTGACATTGCGTCGGCAGGTCCTGAAATGACTGAAGACGCAAGGGCGCATTTCCTGAATTCCGGCCGCCCCTATCGCCTCGGCGAGCGCATGCGCCTGCCTGGCCAGGCCGAGATCTTGCGGCGCATCGCCGCAAACGGGCGCGACGCGTTCTACGAAGGCGAAGTCCTGGACGACATGCTCTCGGCGCTTGCGGATGTGGGCGGAACCCATGTCGCCGAAGACTTCACGGCAACCGAAGCGACGTGGAGCACGCCAGTTTCCGGGCAGTATCGAGAATTTGATGTCCTGGAGCACCGGCCAAACGGGCAGGGTGCCACAGCCCTGCTGCTCCTGAACATTCTCTCACATTTCGACTTGTCATCCATGGACCCCGTCGGCTTCGAGCGACTTCACATTGAGGCCGAGGCGTCGAAATTCGCCTATGACGCACGAAACCGGTTTCTGGCCGACCCCGATCACGTGACCCGGCTTGAACACATGCTGGCGGCGGAGACAGCCGAGAAGCTTGCCGCGCTGATCGACGCGGGGAAGGCGACGGCCAATCCCGCGGCCCTGGCGGAAGACGTGCACAAGGATACGGTCCTGATCGTTGCCGTCGACGGGGACGGGATGGCGGTCAGCCTGATCTATTCGCTTTTCTCGGCATTCGGCTCCGGCGTGGCGAGCCCCAAGTTCGGCATTCTCTTTCAGAACCGCGGCTCGGGCTTCAACCTTGCACCTGGCCACCCGAACGAAGCCGGACCGGGCAAGCGACCCCTGCACACAATCATTCCGGCGATGCGGAAGACCGACGGCAAGGTGGACATGGCCTTTGGCGTAATGGGTGCGCAGTTCCAGGCGGCAGGCCACGCGCACTTCCTGACGAACATCGCCGACTACGGCATGGACTTGCAGCAAGCCATTGACGGGCCCCGCTCCTTTGCCGATCCGGTCGACGGCACGCTCCAGGTCGAGGACGGCATTCCGGATTCCACAAAGGACCGGCTTGCGGAGGCCGGGCACAGGCTGTCACGGCCTGACTTGCCCATCGGCGGAGCGCAGGCCATCTTGATCGATTGGGAAAACGGCACGCTTACCGGCGCATCGGATCCCCGAAAGGACGGAGCAGCCGCCGGCTACTAGTTCAGTTGCACCTGAAGCGGATACTGGCCGTCGTCGAAGTCTCCGAAGAACTCGGGCAGACCCGGGTGCTCGACGGGCTCGCCAGACTTGTCAACGACCAGATTCTGCTCGGAAACATACGCCACGTAGTAGCTGTCCTCGTTTTCCGCCAAAAGGTGGTAGAACGGCTGTTCCTTTGAAGGCCGGCTGTCCTCGGGAATCGCCTCATACCACTCCTCGCTGTTCGAAAAGACAGGATCAACGTCGAAAATGACGCCGCGGAACGGATGTTTCCTGTGGCGCACGACCTGACCCAGCGAATATTTCGCTTTTGACTTGAACATGGCAGCGACTCCTCGCGTCCAAAGGCGCAGGGCTGCACTTGTCGGTCAATTTGGCGAAAACTTCAACATTCGGGTTGCAGATTGCTGAAACGGCCGCGCTGCAAACCTGCCTTCCGCACAGCTCTCATTCTTCCCAAGCCAGGAATTTCTTGCTACCCTGCTGGAAAAATTGAGGCGGATCGAGGTATGAGCAGAGTCCTTTTCGCCGCGTTGCTGCTTGGTCTTCTTGCAGCCTGCGGCCAGCGTGAACCACCCAGGAACCTAGACAACGCTTGTTCGATCGTCAAGCAGCGACCGAACTACCTTTCAGCCATGAAGCGGACCCAGAAACGCTGGGGCGTTCCCGTGGCGGTGCAGATGGCGGCGATCTATCAAGAGAGCAAGTTCGACGGCAACGCCCGCACTCCTCGGAAGTACTTTCTCTGGATCATCCCCGCAGGCCGGCAGAGCTCGGCCTATGGCTACAGCCAGGCCCTGGACGGAACCTGGAAGGAGTATCAGCGCGAACAACGCGCCTACGGCGCGCGCCGAAACAACATCCGGGACGCGACCGACTTCATGGGATGGTACTTCAAGGGATCGCAAAGGGCCTTGGGCATTCCACTTCATGACGCCCGCAACCAGTACCTGGCCTATCACGAAGGCCGTGCAGGCTACAGACGCGGCAGTCACCGCAACAAGCCGTGGCTGCTGCGCATCGCCAACGAGGTGTCGAGCCGAGCCTTGCTGTATGACGCGCAGTTGAGGAGCTGCAGGCGGATCTAGTTGCCGCGCCGATCTGCTTCCTCGAACTCGATGCTGAACAGCGAGCCAGGCAGTTCGTCAGGCGTTTCGAGTTGCCCGAGAACGACGGTGGTCTTCGATCCCTGCCCGTCGAAGACCACCCACTGCCGGAGTTCAACCGGATTGTCCGTGAACTTGAGCTGCAAGTGGCCGTATTCTGGGTGCCTGGGATCCTGCGCCGTCACGATGGTGGCCGTGCCGTCAAACTCATGGCCTATGACCATGTCGCGACTCTTGAAATCGACGTTCCTTTCCAGAATCAGGTTCAAGGGCGTCCTGCTCAGCGGGTATCGCTCCGCACCTGAAATGTTCGACTTGCCGTCAAAAATGGCGACCTGGCCCCCGCCTGCCATGACCAGGAGGTCTTCGGGTGGATCATACTCGAAGCGCATTCTTCCGGGACGCAAGACGTACAGCGTGCCAGTCGAGAGCGTGCCGTCATCGTTGATCTGCACGAAATCGCATTTCGCGCGCGTGATCTCCATGATGTAGCGCGAAATCGCGTCCAGAGTCAGCCTTTGCGCGGCAAGCACGGGTGTCGTCGCCAGGGCGATTCCGCTGGCAAGAAATGTGCGACGTAGCATCGTGCCTCCTGACCGGATCATTCCAATGATCGTTCAAGCCGAGAACAAGCACAAATTCGTTGCGGAACCAAGCGACAGATCGTCGAAGCACGCCGGCACACGCATTCTTGATGCGCTCGCCTCTCGCTCGACGAGGCAAGCGCGCATGTCTCGGCCAACAAGCCCGGAATTCGGCGGATTTGGCCAGGACCTCCGCGCTTGCAGGTCAGCTTGGCGTGGCACGTGCAGGCATCGCCACTCGCGAAGCCGGTTACTTCATGACAACCCGAATCAGCCCTGCTCGGGCACGAGGATCTCGCGCTTGCCAACGTGGTTGGCCGCGCTGACCAACCCGCTCTCCTCCATCTGCTCGACCAGCCGCGCAGCCTTGTTGTAGCCGATGGCAAGCTTGCGCTGGATGTAGGAGGTCGAGCACTTCCGGTCGCTGATGACGATCTGGACGGCCTGATCGTAGAGCGCGTCCTCTCCATCCGTGTTCCCGCCGAGACCAAGCACGAGATCAAGGTCCGAACTCGCCTCGTCGTCCGGTCCCGCAACGACGCCCGCAACATATTCCGGGGCTCCGAATCCCTTGAGGTGACTGACCACGTCCTCGACCTCCTCATCCGAGACAAATGGCCCGTGAACCCGGATGATCTTGCCGCCTCCGGCCATGTAGAGCATGTCGCCCTGCCCGAGCAGCTGCTCTGCACCCATTTCTCCGAGGATCGTCCGGCTGTCGACCTTCGACGTGACCTGGAACGAGACCCTGGTCGGGAAGTTCGCCTTTATGGTCCCCGTGATGACATCCACCGAAGGGCGCTGCGTTGCCATGATCAAGTGAATTCCGGAAGCCCGGGCCATTTGGGCCAGACGCTGGATGCAGGCTTCTATTTCCTTGCCCGCAACCATCATCAAGTCGGCCATCTCGTCCACGATCACCACAACGTACGGAAACGCTTCCGGCTCGAATTCCTCCGTCTCGAAGACAGGTTCGCCTGTCTCGTCGTCGAAGCCGGTCTGAACGGTTCGAGAGAACATCTCTCCCTTGGAAAGCGCAGCCCTGACCCGGCCATTGAAGCCCTCGATGTTTCGGACCCCCATCTTGGACATCTTGCGATAGCGTTCCTCCATCTCGCCGACGACCCATTTCAGGGCGGTCACGGCTTTCTTCGGATCGGTCACGACCGGCGAAAGCAGATGGGGAATGCCGTCGTAGACGGAGAGCTCGAGCATCTTGGGATCAATCATGATCAGGCGGCACTCCTCGGGCGTCAGCTTGTAGAGAAGGCTGAGGATCATTGTGTTGATCGCGACCGACTTGCCCGACCCCGTGGTCCCCGCGATCAGCAGGTGAGGCATCCTGGCCAGGTCCGCAACCACCGGTTCGCCGCCAATGTTCTTGCCGAGCGCAAGCGGCAGGCGCTGTTTGCTGTCGCCATAGTCGCGGGTGGACAGCATCTCCCGGAGGACCACCATCTCGCGACTGTCGTTTGGCAGCTCGATGCCAATGACGGAACGCCCCGGCACGGTGGACACGCGCGCCGCAAGCGCAGACATCGAGCGCGCGATGTCGTCCGCCAGCCCCATTACGCGGCTGGCCTTGAGACCGGGAGCGGGCTCAAGCTCGTACATCGTGACGACCGGGCCGGGACGCACGCTGACGATCTCGCCCTTGACGCCGTAGTCATCGAGAACATTCTCGAGCATCCGTGCGTTTTCCTTCAGCGCCTCGTCCGAAAGGTAATGGCGCCGTATCGTGATCGGGTCGGTCAGCAGACCCAATGGCGGCACCTCGAATTCGGTCTTGCGGTCGGAAAAAGGCAGGGAGGGCTCTGCCTCGGCGCGAGCTCGGCGCGACCTCGCGGACTTCCGTGCCGCATGCTGAACCTTCGCCCTTGCCTCCGGCGTCGCGATGCGGTCGGGACCCGCCGCCATGCCAGCTGGATCCATGAGCTGCGCATCCGGCACGGAATGTTCCTGGTCGAAACGGTCCTCCTTGGCGACGTCACGAAACTCTTGCCCATCAAACGCCAGATCGTCTGGGTCTTCCGGTCGCCCGATCGGCGGCTCCTCGCGGAGGATGAGCCCCGATCCTTGCGCCCTTCTCTCGACGACGTCTGCAATCCGTGCCCCGATCCGGCCAATCTCTCGAGAAAGCGGGGGCTCGGAAGGGACACCGGGCCCGTCCGCCAGCTCCAAGTCTTGCCCGGCAAACTCTGCGCCCGAATGGCAATTGTCACTGCGCGAGTCGATGTCGAAATCTGCCTCGGACGCTCTCTTGCGGAACGGACGCAGGAATGCACGGCAACCGCCCGCAATGCTCCGGGCAAGGAGATTGACGGACGTGTGCCCGACAAACGCAAGGCCTCTCAGCAGGAACTGCGCGAAACGGCGGACTTCGCTGCGCGTGACGCCCAGCACGTAAGCGAACAGCGCGACGCTGCCGACGAAGAGTGCTGCCGAAAGTACCTTCAGGCCGATGTCAAGTTCCACGGGCAGGACAACCAGAACGGCGCGCAAGACAACATCACCGAAATGGCCGCCTAGTCCGGACGCATATTTCCATTCCGCGCCCGCGACATGAGTCGCCATATAGATCGACGCCAAGGCTATCGCGACAGGCGCGAAGATCAAGCGCCGCAATGCGGTCTTTTCGCCAAACTGCAGAAGGAACCGCAAGCCCCATGCAAGGGGAACCAGGGAAATTGCCCATCCGCCGTAGCCGATGACCACGTAGACGAGCAGGGCAAAGGTCGCGCCGATTGGTCCCAGGAGATTCTCGTCCGACGGTCCAGCCGTCGAACGCCAGCCCGGCTCATCCGGAGAATAGGAGCCAAGCGCCAACGCAACCGCGATGCCGAGGCCTAGGAGCAGGAGGCCGAGGAGTTCCTTGCCTCGGCGCTCGATGATCGCCTGGGTGTCGCTGTCGAAGAGCGGATCGCGGGATCTTGTCTGAAATGCCATGTCTTCACCTCACATTCACAGGCGGTCGCGGAGTTCCTCCAATCCGCGCTCGAGTTCAGGTTCGTCAGCAACCATTGCCACCCGGATGTAGCCGGCCCCGGGGTTTGCCCCGTTCCCTTCCGAGGCCAGATAGGCGCCGGGAAGCACGCGCACGCCCGTCTCGCGCCAGAGCCTCAGCGCTGCATCCTCACCGTCCCGGACCGGCAGCCAGAGGAAGAAGCCGGCAGGTGGAGAGGCATAGCCTTCGATGCGACCAAGTATGCGATCGGCCATATCGAACTTCCGCGCGTATCGCAGCCGACTGGCCTCGACGTGCTCCTCGTCGCTCCAGACCCGCGCGGAAGCCCGCTGGATCGGCCCGGGCAACGGCGCGCCGGCATAGGATCGCAAGCGCCTGATTTCGGCTATGCCCCTTGTGCCGCCGGCCACGAAGCCGGAACGCAGGCCGGGCAGGTTCGATCGCTTGGACAACGAGTGAAAAACAAACAGCCGCTCGGGATCCGAGTCCATGTCAGCGGCGGCCTCAAGGGCTCCGACCGGTCTCTCGGATCGCCAGATCTCAGAATAGCACTCGTCCGCGAAGACCCGGAAGTCGTGTCTCTCGGCCAGCGCCAGGATCGCCTGCCAATAGTCACGCGATGCGACTGCGCCTTGGGGGTTTGCGGGCGAGCAGATATAGAAGGCCGCCGTGCGCTCCAGCACGTCTCGGTCAATCGCGTCGAGATCCGGAAGGAATCCAGTCTCCCGGGTCGCAGGCAGAAAGACCGGGTCCGCCCCGGCGGCCAGCGCGCCGGTCATGTAGGCCTGGTAGAACGGGTTCGGGATCAGGACGAACGGGCGCCTGCCGCCCTTTTCTTCAGGGCAGAGCGCGACGGAAGCGGAGAACAGCCCTTCGCGCGTGCCATTGAGAACCATCAACCGGTCCTCGTCCAGCACCACGCCAAAGCGACGTTCAATCCAGCCAGCAATCGCGGCAAGAAGTTCGGGCGAGCCGTGGTTCGGCGGATACCGGCCAAAGTCCTCTACATGTGCCGAAATCGTCTCGCTCACGAATTCGGGAAAGGCGTGCCGGGGCTCGCCAATCGACAGATTGACGATCTCCCCTCCTGGCACATGCGAATCCAAGAGAGCCCGCAAACGCGGCCATGTATGGTCCGGAAGGTTCGCAAACCGTTCAGGAACTTGCATCTCTGCCTCAATGCCAGGGTCGTTTCGCCCCGTGTTCCGGAACAATAGCCCGAGAAGCCGCGTCGGTCCACGCAAAATGGCGATCTTGGCCTGCAGTCGGCAATCCTGTGGCATTTTCGACGACTTCAGGACAGGGCCGTCTCCGCCGCGAGACCCAGTCTGAGGACGTCTTCCTCCCGAGATCCCTGGAGCATCAGGCCGCAAGATGCCATGCCGGTGGGCAGCGTCAGCGCCGCAAGCCCCATCAAGTTGGCGATCCGGGTGTTCTGGAGCGCGCGAAGGTTCGTCCGCGTGAACGCCTCCTCATCCGCCAGCATCGCGCTGGCTTTCGGGGGGCGGATCGGCACGCTCGGCAGGATTGTCGCGTCAAACGCGTTCGCGGCATCCCGATAGGTCTCTCGAAGCGCATCCAATTTCACCGACGCGGCCTGCCAGCTTTCCGAACTGATCGATCTTCCTTGCAAGAAGCGCTTTCTGACAGGGGGATACATGAGATCACCTTCCGCTTCGATCTTCTCCTTCCAGGTGTCGAATGCTTCCGCAGGAAAGATAGTCGGTGCCAGCGCCATGGACTCGCCGACGGCGGGAACTTCGATGTCCTCGACCAGTGCTCCAACCGCACGAAGGCGCTCGACTGCATTCTCAAACGCATTGCGCGGTTCATTCTCGATGCCGTCAAACGCCCCGGTGCGAAGCACTGCAAGCCTGACGCCTGCCAGCGTCGGTTCGCCAAGGTCCATGGGTCGGACCCCTTCGAGGGCGGCCAGCAGCAGGACCGAATCCTCCACCGAACGGCAGAGCGGCCCAACCGTGTCAAATCGAGGGCAAAGGGGTACGACGCCCTCAAGCGACAGGCGGCCCCAGGCGGTCTTGAGGCCGACGAGGTCATTCCAGGCAGACGGCACGCGCACGGATCCACCGGTATCCGAACCGATTCCCGCCGCCGCGAGCCCGAACGCCACCGAAGCGGCCGCGCCGGAGGATGAGCCACCGGAGACGGCCGCGGGATCATTGACGCACGGCGGGGACGCTGTGACGGGATTCAGCCCAAGGCCAGAAAACGCCAGTTCCGTCTGATGGGTCTTGCCAAGCGAGACCAGCCCCGCCCCGGTTGCGTTCCGCAGGACCGCCGCATCCTCGCGTGGAATGCGGCCCTTCAGCAAGTCGCTCCCCGACTCTGTCGCAACCCCCGACATGTCGTAAAGGTCCTTCCAGGAAACCGGGACCCCGTCGAGTGGCGAAAGGCGCATGCCCGATCGTGCCCTGTCGCGTGCGGCAAGCGCTTCTTCGCGTGCGCGATCGGCCGTGACACGAACATATGCGCGAGACGCGACGGGATGCGTCTCGATCGCGGCAAGAAATGACTCGGCAAGCTCTGCCGGATCAATCTCGCCAGCCCCGATCCCGCGCCCGAGATCTGCGGCGCGCATTGTCAACCAATGCTGCACGGATGCCTCCTGCCGTTTCACCGACATCGTAGCTGCCGCGTGTCGCATGGACAATGACGCATGTGCCGGTGCATATGCTGACATGGATCTTGACGCGGACATCCTGATTGCGGGCGGCGGCCTCAACGGCACGGCGCTGGCGCTCGCGCTGGCTTCGGCGGGGTTTCAGGTGATGCTCGTCGAACCCCGGTCCCGCGTTGAGCGGAAGGCGGACGACTTCGACGGCCGAAGCTACGCATTCGCGATTTCCTCGATGCGCGTACTTCAAGCACTCGGCGTCTGGTCGCGATTGAAGGACGTTCAGCCGATACTGCGCATCAAGGTCACCGACGGCCGACCTGGCGAAGGTCCCTCGCCGCTCATGCTGGCATTCGACCACGGCGAGATCGAGGAAGGCCCTATGGGGTACATGGTCGAGGACCGTCACGTGCGATCGGAACTGCTCGACGCTGCCGAGGCTTCGGGCGTCGCGCAAATGGACGACCGCGTCACCGAACACCGTGCCGACAGCACCGGAGTGCAGGCGACCCTGGATTCCGGCGATACGCGGCGTGTCCGGCTTCTCGTTGGCTGCGATGGCCAGAACAGCCCGACTGCCAAGCGCGTCGGGATCAGGCGCATGGGCTGGAACTACGGCCAAACGGCCCTTGTCTGCACAGTCGCCCATGACCAACCGCATCAGGGCATCGCTCATCAGTTCTTCATTCCCGCCGGACCGCTCGCAATTCTGCCGCTTTCCGGCAACCGCTCCTCGATTGTCTGGACCGAGAGAGAGGGGCGTGCAGAAACGGTTCAGGCGATGAGTGAAAGCGACTATCTCGACGAGCTTCGCCCGCGTTTCGGCAGCTTTCTCGGAGAAGTTTCCCTGGCCGGCCGCCGAGTTGCATATCCTCTCCTTCTGTCGATTGCCGAACGATTCATCGCTGACCGCGTGGCTCTCGTCGGAGATGCCGCGCATGTCGTCCATCCGCTTGCCGGACAGGGGCTGAACGCAGGGCTCAAGGACGTCGCGGCCCTGGCCGAGATCGTCACTGACGCGGCGCGGCGCGGCGAGGACATCGGACGACTTGAAGTCCTGAAGCGGTACGAGCAGTGGCGTCGCTTCGACACGATGGCGCTGGCAGCGGCGACAGACGGCTTCAATCGGCTGTTCTCCAATGACGTGGCACTGTTGCGCGGGCTTCGCGACGTCGGCCTTGGGCTTGCGAACGCGATTCCCGGCCTCCGACGGGCACTCATCCGCGAAGCGGCAGGATTGACAGGGGACCTGCCAAGGCTGTCGAGGGGCAAGAGACTCTGAGCCGGCGTCCGGAAGTCAATCGAGCTTGCGCGCCTCGTCCACCAGCATGACCGGAATGCCGTCACGAATGGGATAGGCCAGATGTGCGGCGCGCGACACAAGTTCTTGCGCATCAGCATCATAGCTCAACGGCGCACGGGTTTCGGGACAGACCAGCGCCTCGATCATGCGTCGGTCAAATCCGGGTTCATCGCTCATTGCAGCGTCTCCTCGCCACCGCCCCGCATTGCAAACTCGATCAACGTCACCAGCGTCTCACGACGGGTCTCCAGAGACGGTGCCTCCAGGAGCGCCTGCTTGTCCTCGGGCTGGAACGGGCAAAGCATCGACAGCGCGTTGATCAGGAGCTCGTCCTCTGCATCCTCAAGCGAATCCCAGTCGGTGCGCAATTCCTCGGCTTCGAAGAACTGCCGCAGCAACGGAAAGAAGGTCTCCCGGTTCAGCCCTGCATCGCTTTCGACACCGCCAAGGTCGCGCTCAAACCCTGACCAGGACACTTGGCACCGCCGGTAAGGCGAGAATCCTTCCACCTCCTGCTGTGTCCGAAACCGTGAAATTCCGGTCAGCGTGATCATGTACCGCCCGTCGTCGGTCTCCGAGAACGCCGTGATGCGACCCGCGCAGCCGATCGCCTGGAGCATCGGGGCGCCTTCCGTCTTCCCGCCTCGCGGCTGGATCATGCCTATCAGTCGTTCGGCGGTCTTCATCGAATCGTCGAGCATCGCGAGATAGCGCGGCTCGAAGATCTGAAGGGGCAGGCGCGCCCGAGGCAGAAGCAGCGCGCCAGGCAGGGGAAAGACGGGGACGGTATCCGGCAGGTCGGATGCCGAGAACCTATGAGGCACCTGGCCCATCTCCGGCTCAAGCGAAGATCATGGAAGACAGCTTGCGGCGCCCGTTGAGCACGAGGGGATCATCGGGCTTGAGCGCGTCGAATATCGTGAAGAGCTGTGCCTTTGCCGCACCGTCGTTCCATTCCGCGTCGCGACGATAGAGTTCAAGCAATGTCTCGATCGCCTCTTCGGCGTTGCCCGACGCATAGAGGGCCTGCGCCAGATCAAGACGTGCCTGGTGATCATCCGGACTGGCTTCGACCGCCGCCTTCAACTCGCCAACCGGTCCTGCGTCGGCAGCCTGGAGCGCGAGTTGCAATTGCGCCTTCACGGCATGGATCTCGGGTGCCTCGGCCAGGTCCTCCGGCGCATTCGAAAGAAGCTGCTTGGCCTGCTCGATCTGGTCGAGGGCCAGGTAGCTCTTGACGAGGCCGGCATATGCGGCGGCATTCGAGGCGTCTTCCTTGAGAACTGCGGCAAATACCTGCGCGGCATCGGCGACCGCACCTTCCTGCAGCATCTCTTCGGCCGAACCCACTGCGTCCGACAGGCTGCCGCCATTCTCTCCTCCGGCGGCCTTGATCACGCGATCAATGAAGGCCTTCACCTGTGAGGCCGGAAGCGCGCCCTGAAAGGCATCGATCGGCTGGCCTTGCCAGAACGCATAGACCATCGGGATTGACTGGACGCGCAACTGCGCCGCTATGGCCTGGTTCTCGTCGAGATTGACCTTCGCCAGCCTTACGGCCCCGCGGGCGTTCCTGACCGCGCCTTCGAGTTCCGGCGTCAACTGCTTGCAAGGGCCGCACCAAGGCGCCCAGAAATCCACGATCACCGGCACCTTCTGGCTGGCCTCGACCACGTCCGCCATGAACGTGGCTTCGGTGCTGTCCTTGATCAGGTCGGCGGCCGGTTCCGTTCCCGCCCCTTTGAGCTCTAGCATGTTCTTCCCCAATTTGGTGCTGCAGCACGTTATATATGCGATCAGGCGACGGATGACCAAGGGGCTTGTATGCCTGACTTGACCGTCAGGCCGCCGCCTCCGGCCCGGAACACTTGGACGATTCGCCCGCGCGAACGACGCTGGCGGGAGCGGGGATCATGTGCGGCGACCGCCCTTGGCGTCCAGCTGGCCTCACTGCCAAGGGCCTGGTTCGTGGACCGGTTGGTTCGGCTCCATGACGGCATGAAGGTCGCCGGCCAGTTGCGGATCGTGGCTCGGCCCCGAACGCGCCACCCGGTTGCCGCCGCGTTGCATCTTGCGCGACCGTGCCCGCATCAGCGCCGGGCTGAATTTCCGTGGCCGGAGAGCCTTGCGCCCTGCCGGCCGCACCAGTCACAGGTCAAACGTTGCAAAGACCGGCGCATGGTCGCTTGGCCTGTCCCAGCCCCGGGCCGCACGCAATATCCTGCTTGAATGCCCGGCATCGGCGATGTCTGGCGTTGCCCAAACGTGATCGAGCCGACGCCCCTTGTCGGCGGCATCCCAGTCCCGCGCACGGTAGGACCACCAGCTGAACAGTCTCCCCTCCGGAATGTCTCGCCTGATCACGTCCACCCAACCGCCTGCGGCCTGCGCATCGCCGAGATGCTCCACTTCGACAGGCGTGTGGCTGACGACTTTCAGGAGCTGTCTGTGACTCCATACATCATCCTCGCGGGGAGCGATGTTGAGGTCGCCGACGAGGATCGACTTCACTGGCCGTTCCGCGCGGAAGGCATCCCGCATCTCGGTCAGGAAATCGAGCTTCTGGCCAAACTTCACGTTCACCACCCGGTCAGGCACGTCGCCTCCGGCCGGAACGTAGAAGTTGTGAATCGTGACTCCGTTCTCCAGCCGCCCCACGACATGTCGCGCGTCACCCAGCCCGGCCCAGTCGTGATCGCCCGCGTCTTCCATCGGGACCTTCGAGAGGATTGCGACGCCGTTGTATCCCTTCTGGCCCCGTGCCACGATGTGCGTGTAGCCAAGGCGCCTGAAGCTGTCGAAAGGGATCTTCTCGACCGGCGACTTGCACTCCTGAAGACACAGGATGTCCGGCCGCTCGCCTTTCATGAGCTTGCAGACAAGCGCTTCCCTGAGCCGAACGGAATTGATGTTCCAGGTCGCGATCGTGAATGTCATCCGCCTCTCCCTGCCAAATGGATTCGCCCCATGTGCCGCCGCCGCAACCGTCGGACCGCGTGCACGGAACGCCTTGGCTACTCCGCCGCAATCTTGATCACGGGATCCATCGTGTTCAGCTTGTCTTCGGACAGGTGGCACTTGATCTCGTGGCCATCCGCCAAGGTCCGCATCGGCGGCACCTCGCGGTCGCACAGTCCGTCCCCGACCTCGTGCTTCCATCGGCATCGAGTCTGGAAGGGGCACCCGGACGGTGGATCCAGTGCAGACGGAATGTCGCCTTCGAGGACGATGTGCTGCTTCTCGACGCTTGTGTCCGCAATCGGGACAGCCGAGAGCAAGGCTTCGGTATAGGGGTGATAGGGCGGCGAGAAGACCTGGTCCGTTTCGCCGATCTCGACGACATGGCCCAGGTACATGACCATGACCCTGTCCGCGAGATACCGGACGATGGAAAGATCGTGGCTGATGAAGAGCAGCGTCGTCTTCTCCTTCCGCTGGATCTCCATCAACAGGTCGGTGACGGCCGCCTGGACACTGACGTCAAGCGCCGAGACAGGCTCGTCCGCGATCACGATGCGGGCGCCGCCGGCAAATGCGCGCGCGATGCCGACACGCTGCTTCTGTCCCCCTGACAGCTGGCGCGGCATGCGCTCGGCAAATTCCCGGGGAAGCTTCACAAGATCGAGAAGCTCCAGCATGCGTTCCTGGCGCTCTTCCTCCGAATCGCCAACGCCGAAAACCTCAAGCGCACGGATGATCTGGCGGCCAACCGTCATCGAAGGGTTGAGCGTGTCAAAGGGATTCTGGAACACCATCTGCACGCTGGAGACCGTTTTCGGATCCCGCTCTTCGATCGGCACTTCCTGAATCTCTTCGTTGTCGAGGAGGATGCGGCCCGAGGTGGCCGTCTCAAGGCCCATCAGCACCTTGGCGAAGGTGGACTTGCCGCAACCGGACTCTCCGACGATTGCAAGCGTTTCGGATTCGTGCGCTGCGAAGGTCAGGGTCTCGTTCGCCTTGACCACTTTCTTGTCCCTGCCGCCAAACAGCATGTTCGCTGCCACCTCATAGAACTTCTTGAGCTGCTGCATCTCGAGCACGACGGGGCCGGGCTCCGACTTTTCGAACGTCCGGCTCGACTTGACGGGCGCATCCCAGTCGATCTCGCGAAACTTCAGGCAGCGCGACTCGTGGCGATCGTCACCCTCGACATCGCCCATCCGGATCTCGCCTGAATCGCATCGACCTGCCTCGAAATAGTCGCAACGGGGCCCGAAGTTGCAGCCGGGCGGGCGCTCGTGCGGCAACGGGAAATTGCCCGGGATTGCCACGAGCGGCCGCATGTTCTTGTCGGCGCCGGGTAGCGGAATGGACCTGAACAGCGCCTGTGTATAGGGGTGGCGCATCTTGTCAAAGACGTCTTCGATCGAGCCGGTCTCGACCGCCTCCCCGGAGTACATCACGCAGATCCGATCGCAGGTTTCAAGGACCAGCCCGAGATTGTGGCTGATGAACAGCATCGACGTGCCGTACTTCTTGCCAAGGTCCTTCACGAGCTCGACCACGGCAGCTTCGACCGTCACGTCGAGCGCCGTCGTGGGCTCGTCGAGGATCAGCAGGGACGGCTTGGACATCAGCGCCATGGCGATCACGATGCGCTGTTGCTGACCGCCCGAAAGCTGGTGAGGAAAGGACTCGAGTATTCGTTCTGGATCCGGCAGCCGGACATCCTCCACGACCTCAAGCGCACGCTTGCGGGCTTCCGACTTGCTCACGTCCTCATGGATCATCGGCACTTCCATGAGCTGCCTGCCGATCTTCATCGCCGGATTAAGGGACGCCATGGGCTCCTGGTAGATCATGGCGATTTCGGATCCCCGAATGTCGCGCAGTTCCTCTTGGCTCATGTCGTTCAGGTTCCGGCCCTTGAACCTGATCGAGCCGCCGACAATGCGTCCGTTGACACCCAGATCCTGCATGACTCCGAGTGCGACGGTGGACTTTCCGCAACCGGATTCCCCTACGAGACCCATCGCCTCCCCCGGTTCCACAGCGCAGGAAAAATCCATCACGGCAGGAATTTCTCGAAGCCGGGTGAAGAAGCTTATCGAAAGGTTCTCGATTTCAAGGATCGGGCCGTCATGGTCCGGCTTGTTCATTGTGCCCTCCATGTCACATGGGCAGCGCAGCAGGCGGCGCGCGCCCTGGATGTGAAGCGGTGCGGAACGCCGGGCATGCCTGATCTCGCCCTGGAATCCGCCGCAGACGCCGCCTTGGTCATCATCAGTCCCTCAGGCTCTCTTCCCGAAGCCCGTCCGCCAGAAGGTTCAGGCCCAGGACGAGACTCATCAGCGAGAAGGCTGGAGCCAGGGCGGGATGGGGGAAGATCGACAGGAGTTTCCGTCCGTCATTGATCGTCGATCCCCAGTCCGGACTTTCCGGGCTGAGACCAAGGCCGAAGAAGCCAAGGGTTCCGAGGAGAATGGTCGTGTAGCCGATCCTCAGGCAGAAATCGACGATGAGCGGCCCGCGCGCATTGGGCAGGATCTCCCAAAGCATGATGTACCAGGGTCCTTCCCCGCGCGTCTGGCCGGCCGCAACGTAGTCGCGCGTCTTGATGTCGAGCGCGATGCCTCTCACGATCCGGAAGACGGTGGGTGAATTGACAAAGACGACGCTGACGAAGACCACCAGAAGATTGGGCGGGAATTCGATCAAGCCCAGCGGGTCAGCGTTCCAGGCGACACCGGAATAAATCCAGAGGCCGAGCACCAGCGCGATCACCAGGTACACGCTCCGCTTCACCGGCTGCACGTAGAAGCGCGAGTTGATCAGGATCACCATGAATATGATCGGGAAGATGAAGAGCACTGCCGCCATGTAGACGGGAATTCCGGTCTGCACGATTTCCGGCGTGACCAGCAGGTAGAAGAGGAGGATCACGGGGAAGGCCAGGATCAGGTTGGAGACGAAGCTCAGGATCGTGTCAAGCCGCCCTCCGAAATACGCGGCCGGCAGGCCCAGCGTGATCCCCACCATGAACGCGAAAAGCGTTGCGAATGGCGCGACCTTGACGACCTCCCACGCCCCCTTGACCACGCGGCTGAAGACATCGCGGGCAAGGTTGTCGCCGCCCAGGAGGTAGTAGGGAAACGCACCTTCCACGTCCGGGAGCGCCGTCCCCGGCACCTTGTTCTTCATGCCCGAGACCTGAGCGAGCGGATCATGCGTCACGATCAGGTCCATTGCCCCGAAGATGGCCGTGAAGACCCAGAACATGACGATCGCGAATCCGATCATGCCGACCATGCTGTCGAACAGCTTGCCGTAGAGCCCGAGACGCCGCTTGAATGCGATCGAAGCCGCGAAGGTGGCCAGGAGGGCAATCCAGACGGGCAGGAGACGGGTCGAGACAGCGCCGACGATGCCCTTGGCCTCCAGGGACGGCATCAGGATGCCGCCAACGACATAGGCAAGAATCATCAGCAGGATCAGCCCTGCGATGATCTTGACGCCAAGAACCGCGTATTCCGCAAGTTTCCGGGTGGAGGCACTGACCTCATGCTCGACGATGTCTTCCGCGGCGAGGAATGTCGCCACGATCTGAACCACGACGGCAATTCCAAATGCGATCCAGGCAAGCAGGAACATCGGATCAAGGACGGAGAGGCTGCCGGTCCAGGTCAAGGGCTCCATGACGCCGCTCCTCCTACGAAATCTGAATGCGGGGGTTCAGGAAGACGTATCCGATGTCGGATATGAGCTGCGTGACAAGCACGACAACGACGGCCACCACGGAACAGGCGAGCAGAAGCGAGATGTCGTTGTTGCCCGCCGCCGCCACGAGCACCCAGCCGAATCCCTTGTAGTTGAAAAGGGTCTCGACGATCACGACGCCGTTCAGGAGCCACGGAAACTGAAGCATGATGACCGTGAACGGCGCGATCAGCGCGTTTCTGAGCGCGTGCTTCAGGACGACGTTGCGAAAACTGACGCCCTTGAGCCGTGCGGTGCGGATGAACTGGGCGGTCATGACTTCGGTCATCGAGGCGCGCGTCATCCTGGCGATGTACCCCACGCCGTAGAGCGAGATTGTCAGCACGGGCAGGAGAAAGTTCTCGAGCGTCGCGTTGTCCGCCGCACTTGTCGCGGTGCCCTTGAAGATCTTCCAGCCGGCCGAGGAGGCGAGCAGCGTAATGAGAATGACGCCGGAAACATATTCAGGCGTGGCCGTCGACGCGATGGAGAATGTCGAGAGCGACCTGTCCAGGCGGGAACCCTCGCGCATGCCGGCAAGGACGCCGATGATCAGCGCCGAAGGCACCATCACGACCAACACCCAGAACATCAGCTTTCCGGTGAGGCCGAGCCGGGTCGCGATGATGCTGCTGACATCGTCCTTGAAGACGGTCGAGAACCCCCAGTCACCTTGCAACAGCCCGCAAAAGCGTGGCGCCTCCGACGGGTCCATGCCCCTTGTCGCACATCGGGCCGTGATGGCACCGGTTTCCGGATTCTCGTGCACAAAGCCGGGGACGACACCAAGCCACTGTCCGTACTTGATCAGCAGTGGCTGCAAGTGGCCGTGCCTCTCGAGATACGAAATCACGGCTTCATCCGACATCCGCTGGTTGCCCTGCGTTTTCGCCAGCTTCTCCAGGGCCGGATAGAGATTCGTCAGAAAGAACACGACAAATGTCAGGCACAGCGCTGTCAGGATCATGACGCCAACGCGGCGCAGGATGAAAATTCCCATGAGATCTCCCTGTCTTCTAGCGCGGGATCAAGTTGCCTGAACGCCCCGGTGCCATGCCTGCCGAACCGGAGACAAGGGCCGGGGGCGCCCGTTCCGGGCGCCCCCGGCACAATGCCATCAGGCCGCGAAACCTAGCTTGTAGACATGAATCTCGAAGGTGATGTGCATGTCGGCGCCCACGATTCCGGGCTTTCCGTGCCTGTAGACCGACCGCCAGTATGGCTGCACCGTCACGCCTTCGTCCTGGATGAGCTTCTGGATCTTGGCCATGACTGCGCGACGCTTTTCGACGTCGGCCAAGGCCTGGGCCTCCACCAACAGCGCGTCGAATTCGGGATTCGCCCAGCCGAACTCGTTCCAGGCTTCGCCTGAGCGATATGCCAGGGCGAGAACCTGCACGCCCAGTGGCCGGTGGTTCCAGTTGGTCGAACTGAACGGATACTTGGCCCAGTCATTCCAGAAGGTCGAACCCGGCAGGATCGTGCGCTTGATGTTGAAGCCCGCGTCGCGAAGCTGGGCGGCGACGGCGTCGGTCGTGTTCTTCCGCCAGTCGTCGTCGATCGACACGAGTTCATGTTCGTAGTCCATCTTGCCCGCATCTTCCATCAGTGCGCGGGCCTGATCGACATCACGCGCGATCGGCGGCAGTTCCGCGTATTCCGGATGAACCGGTGCGACGTGATGGTTCTCGGCCTGAACGCCGCGGTCGCCATAGCCAAGTTCGAGACATACCGCATTGTCCACGGCAAGCTGCAGCGCCCTGCGGACTCGAACGTCGGCATAGGGCTTCTCGCCGTCGATTTCGGCCAGCTGGTTCGGGCGGATGACGATCGTCGCCGCAGTGACCACCTCGGACTTCTCGAATCCGAGGTCGTCCATCACGTCGATGAACTCGCCGACCGACTCGTAGAGGAAGTCCACTTCGTCTGCCTCAAGCGCGGCCAGCCAGGCGGCCGGGTCGGTGCCGAAATCGACGAACTCGATGCGGTCCAGCGCCGGCTTGCCGAATACTGCTTCACCCCACCATTGATGATTCTCGTTGCGGGTGATCGCGCCCTTCACGCCGACCTCGAGCTCCGTCATGAGGTACGGCCCGGTGCCAACGGCATTCATGGCATCGTCGGCATTGAACGACGAATGGATGATGGCGGCCGGATAGTCCGCCATGCCCGGAATGACGGTGATGTCAGGTCTTGGCAGGTTCAGGCGAACGGTGAGGTTGTCCACGACTTCGACAGAGCCGTCGATGGCCTTCTGGGTCGCCGGATCGATCAGGACGCCGAAGCGCCCGGCCATCGAGTTGCCTTCGACCGCCTTGTCGGCCCACCCGATGATGTTGCGGGCCACGTCTTCCGCGGTGAAGTCATCGCCGTTGTTCCACTTGACTCCCGGGCGGACGTGAAGCGTGAACTGCGTCGCATCATCGTTCGCTTCCCAGCTTTCGAGCAGCATCGGCTTGAAGGAGCCGTCATTGTTGTATTCGACCAGGTACTCCAGGGTGCCGCGGGTGTAGTTTGCGATCTGGCTCCAGTCGTAGACGCGCGGCTCCTTCAGCGCACGCACCTCCATCTGGATGCGCATCGTGCCGCCCATCTTCGCGTGCGAACTGGCCTGGACCGGAGCGCTTGCCCCGATCAGCCCGTATGCTGCCGAGGTGGCAACACCCAAGGCCGTCGCCCGGGTCAGGAATTCGCGGCGGCTGATCTTGCCTTCGCGATATTCCTCCGCATGCATGAGGGCGGCAGGGTGGATTCTCTTTGTTGTCATGTCGTCTGTTCTCCCGGTAGTTTGTTTCGGGCGGTGCCCATTCACTTCATTGCAACCGCGATCCGTGTCATCTTCGACACGCGTCCCCCATAAGGTCAACGGCTGTCTGCGGCATCAAGTATAACGTTTGCGACATCAATTTCACCCAAAAACGACACTTCCGCGGGCACTGCGTGGATTCAAGGTCGGGCCCGACACTGTCCGTGTGCGCGACCCAGGATGATTCGCTGCAGGATTGCGGTCACGTTGACCCGAGACCCGCGCCACGCCCTCCAGCCCGGGTCGCTCACCAATCCAAGGATTTCTGCACCGCCCGACGAACTGGAGCGGCGCTGCCTGCCTGCCGACGCCAATGACGGAACACGGTGCTCGATCGGCAGCAGTTCCCGGGCCCGGGAGCGGTGGGCGGGGAGAGCAACCGGTACGATCAGCAAGCGGCATGCCGCTGGCGAGAGTTCCCGGCACGACTTGGCAGTGGCCCGCCCTGTCAGCGCCCGGCGGCAGCGATGCTTTGGTCACAATTGCGGCGAACGCACTCCCGTGGTCCGGCGCAAGGCGAACGCCACGTGACCCAAGGGCATCTGGCACGGCGAAACCGAACTTGGGCCGCCTATGCGGGGGCAGAGACCGGCTGACGCCGGACTCCTCTTCCTGGCGGGCAAGCCGGCCCGGGATCGAGCGTCCTTCAGCATCCGAAAGTCGGTGAAGGCGAACGGCATCGATTGCACGCGGTGCGCGGGGTGGTGAATCCAGCGCATTCCCGCCATCCGTTCCATCAGGCTCGGTCCCGAAGCGGTCATGGATCAGGACGGGCCAAATGATGGCGTACAGGAAATGCCAGGAAGGCCGCCATGATCGCCCTAACCTCTGGAGTTGCACTTCATGGAGGGAGGGGGCATTATCGTAAATGTACAATGCCTAAAATAGCGGAATGCAAAGAATCTCAAGCATCCGGGAAGGAGCAAACATGACGAAACGAAGCCAGGACTTGATTGACCGCCTTGCGCGGGAGGCACGGAAGGGTCGAGTTTCCCGCCGGGAGTTCATGCACCACTCGATTGTCGCGGGCGTGACCGCCACGACTGCGGCGGGTCTTTGGACCAGCAAGGTTGCAGCGCAGACCCCTAGTCGCGGCGGCACGTTCCGTGTTGCGCAGCATGACGGCAATACGTCGGACCAGCATGATCCCGGTCTCTATCAGTCGAACTTCGAGATTGCCTATACCCACACGGTCCGGGCATATTTGACAATGATCAATCAGGACGGAACGCTTGGACCCGACGTCGCCTCGGAATGGTCAGCGACGCCGGACGCGATGGAGTGGACGTTCAAGATCAACGACCGCGCAACGTTCCACAGCGGCAAGAAAGTCACGACCGCCGACGTCGTTGCATCAATGAACCACCACCGTGGCGACGCGTCGACTTCTGCAGCCAAGGCGCTTCTGGCCTCTGTAGAGGATCTCGTCGACAACGGCGACGGCACGGTGACATTCAAGCTGGCCGCACCGAATGCCGACCTGCCGTGGATCATGCCGGACTATCACCTCGCGATCCTGCCGGATAACGGCGACGGCACTGTTGACTGGCAATCGGGCTTCGGTTGCGGTCCTTACAAGATGGTCGAACTGGAGTTTGGCGTCGGCGGACGGTTCGTGCGTCACGACGACTGGCACGGCGACGGCGCGTATTTTGACGAGGTTGAGTTCCTCGTCATCAATGATCCGAATGCCCGCCAGACAGCGCTGATCACCGGGGATGTCGATGCCACGAGCCTGCTCGAGAACAAGACCCTCGGGCTGCTTGGCCGAAACCCGAACGTTGAAATCGACAATGTCTCGTCGGCCCAGTGCATCACCATGCCGATGCATGTCGACGTCGCGCCATTCGACAACCTGGACGTGCGAATGGCATTGAAACTGGCAATCAACCGCGAAGAACTGATCGAGAAGATCACCTTCGGCGCGGCGACGATCGGCAACGACTTCCACCATTCGCCAGCGATGCCGTACTTCCCGTCGGAAATTCCGCAGCGCGAATACGATCCCGACAAGGCCAAGTGGCACTTGGAACAGGCCGGCATGGACGGACTCTCGGTTGATTTCTCGACTGCGGATTCGATTACCACGGGTGCGGTCGACGCGGCGATTCTCTATGCGGAGCACGCCAAGGCTGCAGGGATCAACATCAACGTGGTGCGTGAACCGAACGACAGCTACTGGGCTGATGTCTGGCTGGTCAAGCCGTGGTGCATGGTCACCTGGGGCGCGCGCCCGACACCGGACGTGATGTACACGCTGGCTTACAAGGACGATGCGGCATGGAATGAATCGCACTGGAAGAACCCGCGGTTCAACGAGCTCCTGCTGCAGGCGAAGGCGGAACTGGACGACGCCAAGCGGGCCGAGATGTACCACGAGATGGGCATGTTGGCGCGCGATGACGGCGGCACGGTGATTCCTTACTTCCCGAACTTCGTCTATGGTCGCCGGTCCAACGTCAACCATATCGGCCAGCTTTCGCCAGCCTGGCAGATGGACGGGTACCGCCACGCAAGCCGATGGTGGTTCGCGTAGACCAACGGCCCGGGCCCGGGCCACATACACCCGGGCCCGCCGAGATTGTTGCGGTGCGGCATTCTTGCGGCACCGCAAGTCAAATGATCGGGACACGCCCGGCACCAACAGTCGGAGGGGTTTATGGGGGATATTCTGGGGCTGGTCGCAAAACGACTGGGCCTTGGACTGGTCACACTTCTTGTCGTGTCGGTCCTAATTTTCTTCGCGGTCGAATTGCTGCCCGGTGACATCGCCCAGGCCGTGCTCGGCCAGATGGCAACCGAGGAAACCCTTGCCAAGTTGCGCGAGGAGATGGGGCTCGAACGCCCGGCGGTCGTGCGTTACCTTGATTGGCTCGCCGGCGCGGTGACAGGCGATTTCGGCACTTCGCTCATTGACGGTGAACCGGTGACCGCCAAGATCGCGGACCGCTTTGTCAGCACATTGTTCCTTGCCGCCTATGCGGCAGTGATCGCTGTCCCGTTTGCGATCGCGCTCGGCATCGTCGTCGCGCTCCTCCGGAATTCGATATTCGACCGGGTTGCGAACGTCGTGACACTGACTTCAATTTCTTCGCCAGAGTTCTTCCTCGGCTACATCCTGATCCTTTATCTCGCCGTCAAGTGGAGCATGTTCCCTGCGATTGCGAGCCTTTCGTCAGGAATGACATTTCTGGAACTGCTCGAACGCACTTTCCTGCCCGCGCTGACGCTTGTGCTTGTCGTGACCGCGCACATGATGCGGATGACGCGCGCGGCGATCATCAACCTGCTTGCATCACCCTATATCGAGATGGCGCGGCTCAAGGGCGCACCGCCATGGAAAGTGATCGTGAGGCACGCGCTGCCCAACGCCTGGGCGCCCATCATCAACGTGGTGGCGCTGAACCTCGCGTATCTGGTCACCGGAGTGGTTCTGGTCGAGGTTGTGTTCGTCTATCCGGGTATCGGCCAGCTTCTGGTCGATGCAGTCGCGAAACGCGACTTCCCGATCGTGCAGGCGTGTTGCCTTATCTTCGCGGCCACATTCATTCTCTTGAACCTGGCGGCGGATGTGGGGGCAATCCTCACGAATCCGCGCCTGCGGCATCCAAAGTGAGGGCAGCATCATGAGCATGTTTGTCATTGGATACTACGCCGCACTTATCGCCGCATCCTGCATCGCGGCCTATTTCCAGAACCGCAAAGCGTTCATGCTGCTCTTCTCGCTTACGCTGGTCAGCTTCGTTCTCGGCATCGTCGGCGGCGTACCGGCATTGCGGGGCGTGACAATCTTCGCGGGCGTACTGGCCCTGGCTGCGGGAACCTCGTACGCGTTCCGCGAATTCCTGATCCAGGTCTCCAGCCCTGCGGTCGCCAAGGAACTCAGGACCGCTCCCCTGACCGCGGCCTTCGGAATGTTCGTGATATTCACCTATGCCATCGCGGGCATTTTCGCACCTTGGATCGCGCCTTTCGGTCAGTCGGAAGTAATCGCTTCGGCGTTTGAGCCGCCGAACGAAACCATGCTTCTCGGTGCTGACCAGCTTGGTCGCGACATGTTCAGCCGCATCATCTACGGTGCCCGCAACTCCGTCGGGCTGGCGCTTGTCGCTACCGTCCTGGCATTCCTGATCGGTGCGCTGGCCGGTCTCTATTCTGCCGTCAAGGGTGGCTGGCTGGATCAGCTGTCAGGTCGTGTGGCCGATGTGATCATGTCGGTTCCGTCACTCATTTTCGCACTTCTGATCTTGTCCATCTTCGGCACCAAGCTCTGGGTGATTGTCCTCGTCGTCGCGATCATCTACTCGCCGCGCGTCTTTCGACTGACCCGCGCGGTTGCCGGAAGCGTGGTCGTCATGGACTATGTCGAGGCGGCAAAGGTGCGGGGCGAAGGCGATTGGCATCTGATCCGCAAGGAGATCCTGCCGAATTCCACGGCACCGCTGATTGCCGAGTTCGGACTGGAGTTTTGCTTCGTGTTCCTGCTGATCGCCGGCCTGAGCTTCCTTGGTCTGGGCATTCAGCCACCTACCGCGGATTGGGGTTCCATGGTGCGTGAGAATGCGACGCTGATTTCGTTCGGCGACATCACGCCCTTGATTCCGGCAGCCGCCATCGCGCTGCTAACCGTCGCTGTGAACTTTGTCGTTGACTGGATGCTTTTCCGGTCATCCGGCCTGAAGGAGCAATGACGTCAGCGACCCCTCCCTGAAGGGAGGGGCTTGAGGAACGAAAGTTCCGGGAGCCCGCGCTGACCAGCACAGGAAAGGAGACTGTCATCCAATCCACCCTGAACCATGCGTTGAAGACCAACCCCGGGATGCTTCCTCAGTCCCGGGCTCTTGAAGATTCGTCAGCAGACACGCCGGGTCAGGCACGGTTTGCTTCCGAACCGCTTGCGGCGATCGGTCCGGTGGACCGATCGGGAAGCAAACGGGCGAATCGTGATGCGGGTGGTCAGGTTGTGCGAGGGGAGACCGGCTTCGGCCGGCGTCACCGGGGAAGCGCGAGCGACCCCGAGAGCGGCGTGAGCCGCGTCTTCGTCCTGGACCGGCGGGGCGCCCCGCTGATGCCGTGCCACCCGGCCAGGGCGAGAAAGCTCCTGGGCAAGGGCCGCGCCGTCGTGGTGCGGCTCCATCCCTTCACGATCCGTCTCCGGGACCGGGTCGGAGGGGAGACCCGGGAGGTCGGGCTGAAGGTTGATCCCGGCGCGAAGACCACCGGCCTGGCGCTGGTGCGGGAGGACGGCGAGGTCCTGTTCCTGGCCGAGATCGAGCACAGGGGAGCAAGGATCAGAAAGGCGATGCAGCAACGGCGCAACTACCGGCGGCGCCGGCGCTCGGCCAACCTGCGCTACCGGAAGAAGCGGTTCCTGAACCGGCGCTCCGGCAGGAAGCTCCCGCCCTCGCTGCAGTCGAGGGTCGACAACGTGGCCTCGTGGACGGAGCGGCTGCGCGGGCGCGCGCCCGTGACCTCCATCGCGTGCGAGACCGTCCGGTTCGACACCCGGGCGCTGGAGAACCCGGAGATCGCAGGCGCGGAGTACCAGCAAGGAACCCTTGCCGGCTACGAGGTCAGGGAATGCCTGCTCGAGAAGTGGGGACGGAAATGCGCCTATTGCGGCGCCACGGACACGCCGCTGCAAATCGACCACGTGCGTCCGAAGGCAAGGGGCGGCTCCGACCGGGTCTCGAACCTGGCCCTCGCGTGCCGGCCCTGCAACCAGGCCAAGGGCGCGCAGCCCGTGGAGGCCTTCTTGGCCGCCCGCCCGGAGCGTCTCCGGAAGGTGCTGGCGCAGGCGAAAGCGCCGCTCTCCGCCGCCGCCGCGGTCAACGCCACGCGCCGCGTCCTGTTCGAGGCATTGAAGCGGACGGGGCTTCCCGTCACCGGCGCCTCGGGCGGGCGGACGAAGTTCAACCGCACGCGGCTGGGGATCCCGAAGTCGCATGCCCTCGACGCCGCCTGCGTCGGCGAGACGCCGGCGCTGAAGGGCTGGAGGCAGCCCGTGCTCGCGATCAGGGCCATGGGCCGGGGCGCGTATGCGCGGACCCGCGTGAACCGGTTCGGCTTTCCCGTCGGCCACCTGATGGCGGAGAAGTCCGTGCGAGGCTTCCGCACGGGCGACATCGTGCGCGCGACCGTGCCCTCGGGAAAGAGCCGGGGCGTCCACGTGGGCCGTGTCGCGGTGCGCCGGACCGGCTCCTTCAACGTCCAGACCGCGCAGGGGACGGTGCAGGGGATCTCGCACCGGCACTGCCGCGTCGTCCAGCGCGCCGACGGCTACGGATACGTCCTCGAGACGTCACGGAAAGAGGAGACGACAACGATGCACGGAACACGGGAGCCCGCATTCCTCCCCGCCCTGAAGGACGGGGTTTCCTGCGGGGTGATTCGATGAGCAAGTACCAGAACAAAGGCGTTCTCCTGGAAATTCGCGACCTCAAGATCGACGGCTATGCAGACGAGACATGGGTCCCGATCATCAAAGGTGTCGACCTGACGCTCCGCCGCGGCGAGGTGCTTGGCCTGATCGGCGAATCCGGTGCCGGCAAGTCCACGATCGGGGCCGCGGCGATGGGCTATGCTCGCGACGGAACGCGAATTTCCGAAGGGTCGATCGAATTTGACGGCATGGAACTAACCACGGCCACGTCGGCAGAAAAACGTGCGTTGCGAGGGTCGCGCATTGCCTATGTCGCTCAGTCGGCAGCTGCGAGCTTCAATCCCGCGCACAAGTTGATCGACCAGCACACCGAGGCACCACTGCACTACCGCATCAAGAAGCGAATGGAAGCCCAGGAAGACGCCATGGAGCTTTATGAGCGCCTGCGACTCCCAAATCCGACCGAAATCGGCTTCCGTTATCCGCACCAGGTTTCAGGCGGACAGTTGCAACGGGCGATGACCGCCATGGCCATGTCCTGCCGACCCGACCTGATCATCTTTGACGAGCCAACGACCGCCCTTGACGTAACAACGCAAATCGAGGTTCTCGCTGCGATTCGCGACATCGTCGATCAGTTCGATACAGCCGCAATTTACATCACTCACGATCTTGCGGTAGTCGCGCAGATGGCTGACACGATAAAGGTGCTCCTGAAGGGCGAAGAGGTGGAGAACGCCTCGACAGAGAAAATGCTCGACGCGCCCAAAGAGGAGTACACAAAGTCGCTTTGGGCCGTTCGCAGCTACAAGCGCCCGCAAAAATCGCGCCCCGAGGATGGCAGCAAGCCGGTGATTTCCGTTCAGGGCATCGATGCGGCTTACACTGGCGGCGCCAAGGTGCTCGATGACGTTTCCTTCGAAATCTATCCCGGCATGACCGTGGCAGTCGTTGGCGAGTCGGGCTCCGGAAAGTCGACGGCTGCCCGCGTCATCACGGGCTTGCTGCCACCAATGAGCGGCGAGGTCCTTTGTCGGGGCGAAGCCCTGCCGCCACGTTATCAGGATCGCACCAGGGAACAGCTTCGTCAGGCGCAGATGATCTACCAGATGGCGGACACGGCGCTGAATCCCAAGAGCCGAATCAGCGACATCATTGGCCGCCCGGCGCAGT
>JAPPCV010000124.1 GCA_028824715.1 Boseongicola sp.
CGCGAGGGCGGACAAAATCAAGGCGCGGGCGTAACGTCGTGCTTTAACCGCTTACACATCAGCAGGTGAACGATCCGCTCGAGCTGCTCCCGGACCGTCCTCTCGCCGTCCTCCGTCGCGGCCTCGTCCGGCCCGGCCGCGCCGCCGGTCCCTGCGGCGGGCTCCAGGTCCGGCGCCGTCGCCGCCACGATGCGGTCGGCAAGCCCGGTGACAGTCTCCTCCAGCTCCTCCCGCGTCATCGGCTCCGTCCGGACGGACACCGCCTCGGCGACGCCTTCCAGGAGCTTCGTGCCCCAGGCCTCCAGTTCCTCCCGGGTCGCCGGATCGGGGCGTCCGGCCTGTGCCTCGCCGAGCTTCGCGACATCGCGCCTCATGGCCTCCAGCGCCGCGCCGGCGCCCGGCCGCGTCGCCATGAGGTCCGGCTTGCGCCGGCCCCCGTCACGTGTCCCGCTCATGCGTCACTCCTTCCGTTCCGTCCGTCGCCGGAGGTTCGGCCACCACGGCCGTGTCGCGTCCCGGGCCTCGCGCCAGCCGGGCCATGTCCGCCCGCGCCTGCCTTTCGCCGCGCACCGCGACCAGCGCGGCACGGAGGTCCTCCTCAAGGCCCGACTCCAGCATGTCGCCCGCCCAGGCCGCGAACCGGACCGCGACCCGGTCCTGCATGTCCTGCACCAGGGGAACCGGGTCCTTGCCGCCCGACAGCAGTTTGCGGATCTCGCGGATGCCCTCCAGGATCTCGCGCTGCTCCGCAGGGTTCAGCGCCATGATCGGGGCCGACCCGTCCCTCTCGCGCCCGTCACGCTCGACCAGGCCGACGAGGTAGCGGTTGATCGGAAGCCCTCGCCGGGCGGCGTGGTCGCGCACGGTGTCCCACTCCGCGTCCGTCGCGGAGACCGACAGGTGCCTTGGAGGCGTCGCCGCGCCCGTCACGGCGTCCGGTCCCTGGCCATGAGGGAGATCGCCGACAGGAGGCTCTGGCCGCTGCCGCCGGGAAGCTCGTCCCGCAGCAGGCGCACGATGTCCCGGACCTCGACCATGCCGTCGAGAAGAGCGAACTGCCCCTCCTCGTCAATCGCGAGCGGATGGACGTCCGGATCGTCCTCCAGCGCCAGGTCGAGCACGTATCGCGAGATCGTCTTGCCCGCAGCCCTGGCCTGCGCCCGGATCATTTCCTGCTCCTCCGGCGGGCAGTGCAGGCTGCGCTGCCGCCGTCCGCCGCGGGCCTCGTCGCTCACGACGGATCCTCCGCAACGATGCCCGCGCCCGCGGCCTTCCAGCGGTTCGCCGCGCCGGGATCGGTCAGCCGGTCGAGCATGCCCTCCCGGTCCATCCACGCGTCCACCGCGTCGCAGGCGTCGTCCCACGCCGCGCCCGCCCCGGCCTCGCGCAGGCGCCGCTCCTCCAGCTTCGAGAGCACGAGCGCCTCGCGCACCGCGCGTCGCAGGACCTCCCTCGGGAGGCCGTCGGGCGCCAGGGCGCGCGAGACGACGTACCTGGAGATCTCCATTCCGCTCGCCCCGGCGGCCTGCGAGATTCGCTCCCACTCGGCGTCCGTGGCCATCAGGCCGCGCTGCCTGCGGACGGCGCTCACGGCGCCCGTCCGGGCCGGTTCGCCGCCTCCGGCATCGACACAAGCCACGGATCCTGCATTTTGCAACCTCGAGACTTCCTGACATGCATCTTGTGCCATGAACGCGCCACTGATGCAAACCTGTCATTTGCGAATGTTCCCCAACTGCAACTTTTTTCCGCAAGCGCTCAGCCAGTCGATCGCAGCAATGTTGCTTGACCTTCCAAGCCGGAACCTTGTAAGCAAGGGACATGAAGGAGAAAGCAACAGGCATTCGGAGTGGTTTGAGCCACGTGACCCTTTTTTTGGAAGATCACACCGAGCTTCGCGGTGCGGCAGTGCTGCCCCGCGCAACCAGCGTTGGCGGGATGATCTCGGGCTCGGTGGCACCAGGTTCGTTGTCGAGAATCGAGATCAGCTTCTTGCACGCCATACGGCCCCATTCGCGGCGGGGCAACCGGACGCTCGAAAGACCCGGAGAGAAGACCGCTGCGTATGGCATGTCGTCATAGCCGATTACCGAGATATCTTCCGGGACGCGAATTCCGGCTCTCACGAGCCCATGCATGAAACCCGTGGCCGTCTCATCGTTATGAGCGAAGACCGCGGAAGGCAGATCGCCGGACTCGATCAATTTCGTTGCCGCTTGCAGCCCGAAATCGACCGAGAGCGTGCCGATGAGATCGCGATCGCCTTGGCGCGGAATGCCCGCGTCCACCAGTGCCTCGTTGAACCCGCGAAACCGGCGCTCGAAGCCATTCATGTGCAAGGGCCCGCAGACCTGAACGAGATTCCGGTGCTCTAGCTCGATGAGATGTTCCGCCGCCAACCGTCCGCCCAAGACGTCATCAGTCCGCACCGTTGGAAGCTCGATCTCCTTATGGCCTCCGCAGGAGACCACTGGCGGTCCGAAATATGCACCATCCACGCCGCTTGGCAACAGACCCTCCCGGAAACCGTTTGTGTTCAGGATCAATCCATCCGCCTGGTTCAGCAACAGCATGTCCGAGAACGCGCGCTCGGAGTCGGCATCCTCGGACGTATCGCCAATCAGCAGAACATATCCATGCGACCGTGCTGCCTCTTCAATGCCTTTGAAGAACTCTGCGTAGAATGCATTGGTGATCTCGGACACAAGAACGAGCAGCCTCCTGCTTCTGCCGCGTCGCAATTCGGCCGCGGCGTGGTTGGCCCGATAGCCAAGGCGTTTCATCACGCCGATGACGCGGTCGCGGGTCTCGGCCTTCACGCTTTCGGGGAGCGACATCACGCGCGACACCGTGGCATTCGACACTCCGGCCACACGTGCAACATCGTTCACAGTTGGTCTCTTGGCGTTCATCTTCTCGCTGCCCGTCTTCGGTCAGGCCGCAATCGGCCGTCCGCTTTCGTCGAATCTATGGATGTATTCCAGCTGTGGGCGCAGATGCACAATGTCGCCCACTTGATGCGCATGCTGACCGTCCAGGCTGACGGTCAGAGCACCTGCGTCAGGAACGTTCACATGGAGGATCGTGTCATGACCAAGCCGTTCGACCAAGGTGACGCGACCCTCCCAAGTGTCGTCGCCCCGCCCGATGGCGAAATGCTCGGGACGAACGCCCAAGGTCTTGGCGTCAACGGCTTCCGCGTATCGGCCCTTGATGAAGTTCATCTTGGGAGAGCCGATGAACCCTGCCACGAACTCTGACTCTGGATGATTGTACAAGTCCATCGGGCTGCCAACCTGCTCGACATTGCCGTCGTTCAAGACCACGATCCGATCCGCCATGGTCATCGCTTCCACTTGATCGTGAGTCACATAGACCATCGTTGTGTTCATGCGCTGGTGCAGTTCGCTGATCTCGACCCGCGTTTCCGAACGCAGCGCGGCGTCGAGATTCGACAAGGGCTCGTCCAGCAAGAACACTTGCGGGTTGCGCACGATCGCGCGGCCAATGGCTACGCGCTGGCGCTGCCCGCCAGAGAGCTGCCCGGGCTTGCGATCCAGAAACGGGCCGAGTTTCAACGCGTCGGCCGCTTCCTTCACCTTTCGCGCAATTTCGTCCTTCGAGCGGCGCTCAAGACTCAGCGAGAAACCCATGTTTTGCGCCACGGTCATCTGCGGGTATAGCGCGTAGGACTGGAATACCATCGCAATGTCACGCTGGCGCGGCGACAGGTCGTTGGCGCGCTTGTCGCCGATCATGACATCGCCGCCGGTTACCTTTTCCAGCCCTGCGATCATGCGCAGCAGTGTGGATTTTCCACATCCGGAAGGTCCGACGAAGACGACGAATTCGCCATCAGCAATCGAGAGATTGATGTCGTGCAGAACTTCGACGTCGCCATAGGCCTTCGACAGCTTGATCAAGTCAACACCGGCCACTTCTACCCCTCCTGCAGCGCGACCTGCGACGCGCATATGACTTTGCGGATCTTGTCCAGCGACGCGACCTGCAGGTGCCGCGTCCGTGAACCGGAGAGGATCGCCCGCACGTCATGGACGATCATGTCTCCAATTTGGTGGCGCCCGCCCTCAACGGCGGCTGCCCGATGTGGCGACCAGATGACATTCCGGGCTTGTCGCCATGTAGCCTGCTTGGAAACGGGCTCGCTGGGGAAGACGTCGCTGGCCAGACGGATGTGCCCGGCCGCGGCGGCTTCCACCAGGGCATCGAAATCCACCAAGTGCGAGCGGCTGATGACGACGACCAAGGCGCCATGCGGAATCTTCTCGATCAGGCCACGGGAGACGAGCTGACGGTTCTCGTCAGTAGGCACTGCCGCTATCACTACGCAACGACAGGTCGTGAGCACTTCCTCCAGCTCAACGAAACAGACCCCTTCAAACGACGCGCCCGACGACATGAGCCAAGGGTCGAACGCGCGGATCTGCGGCGCGAATGGCTGCAACAGGCGCATGCACTCCTGCGCGATGGACCCAAATCCCACAAACCCGATGGTCTGCCCGTAGAGCGAGAAATCGGTGCCGACATTGTCGTTGAACCAACGCTCCAAACCCGCCCGGAACCGCTCGTGCTCGTCCACGATGCCGCGCCCGCCTGCAATCATGAGACCCAACGCCATCTCGGCCACCGGGCGGCGGAAACCCGGTGCGCAGGACAACACCTCGATGCCGCGTTCCATGCACGCGTCATAGTCGAGGCCCGCTTGAAAGGTGCCGGACACCTCGATCACGGCCTTGAGTTCGGGGGCGCTGTCCAGCTCCGGCCGCGTCAATTCCGGCCTGGCCGCGACCACGAACTCTGCCGTTGGCAGCGCGCCCAGAAACGCGTCGCGGTCCATTGGCCGGTTCGCACCGCCGAGAATCTTGCAGAGCGTTCCAAGCTCGGCAAATGCGCCAGGGCGAAACAGCTCTTCGACCTGTCGAAAATGCTGATCCATGACGAGAAGCGGTTTTGGCATGTCGACCTCTACTTCACGGCGCCTGCTGTCATCCCGCGCACAAAGTGCCGCTGGAAGAACAGGAACAGCGCGACCACGGGGATCGCCATGATCACTGTCCCGCTGGAGAGGCCCGTGACGTCGCGCGTCATCGTGCCCTGGAAGTTCAGGAGCCCCACTGAAAGCGTGCGCATTTCGTCCCGCGTCAGCAGAAGCAGACGCAGCAGCAAGTCATTCCAGCTCCACAGGAATTCCAGCAGCGCCGTCGTCACCACGGCGGGTGTGGCAATCGGCATGACAACCCGGCGATAGATCTGGAACTCGGTGGCGCCGTCGATGCGGGCGGCATCGTGCAGTTCCTTGGGAACCCCGACGAAGTAAGACGAGAACATGAACACAAAGATCGACACGGCAAGCGCGAGATCAGCGAAGATCACGCCGAGATGCGCGTTCACAAGGCCGAAACCACGCACGATCTGGAAGAGCGGCAGCACGATCGCCGTCACCGGGATCATGAGCCCGATCAAGAACAGCACCCGCAGCACCAGCTTGCCGCGGAACTCCATGAAGACCATGGCATAGGCTGCCAGCGAGGCGATCACGATCATCACTACCGCGTCCACCGTCGAGATGACCAACGTGTTGAAGAAATACCGGCTGAAGCCGGCCTCGGTCCAGACGCGAACATAGTGCTCGAAGGTCAGGCTGACCGGTGGCGCCCAAGGCGGGTTCACCAACTCGGTCGTGGGCTTGAACGAGGTGAAAACCGTCAGGATCAGGGGCGAAACCATCAGGATGGCAATGACGCCGAGGACAAAGAGAAGGAGCCAGCGTCCCATCTAGCGGTCCTCCTTGCTTTGGATCTGCATGTAGATGACCGTGGCGAGGCTGACGATGACGAGCAACGCGACACCGATTGCCGAGCCATAGCCGTACTGGTTTTCCAGGGCGCCGCGCTTGTACATGTAGGTCGAGAGGATCTCGCTGAAGCGGACGGGTCCGCCCTGCGTCGTTGCCCAGACGATATCGAACACCTTGAAGGACTGCGTCAGTGTCAGGATGAAGACGACCGCCGTGACAGGGCGCAAGGCGGGCAGAGTCACGTGGCGGAAGGCCTGGAAAGCGTTCGCGCCGTCAACATGTGCCGCCTCATAGAGGTTCTCGTCAACGGCCTGCAGTCCCGCAAGGAAGATGACAACGCTCAGCCCGATGGTTGACCAGCTATGCGCCACCGCGAGCGCGTACAGCACCGCGTCCGGGCTGCCGAGCCATGGCGTCGCAAGACCGCCAAGGCCGACGCCTTCAAGGACCTGGTTGATTACGCCCGTTGGCTGGTACATCCAGCGCCAGATCGTCGCGACCGCCATGGGCGAGATGACCACTGGCAGAACGATGCAGGTTTGCATCAGCAGGCGCGCCTTCCAGACTCGCGCCAACATTGCCGCGATCACCAGGCCGAGCCCTACGTTGATGACGATGATCACCGCGGACCAGACAAAGGTGTTTCGGAAGGCGGCCCAGAAGATCTTGTCGGTGAACAGCCGCTCGTAGTTCGCAAGTCCGACAAAGCTGCGTTCCGGGCTGATGCCGTCCCAATCCGTGAAGGAATACTCCACGACTGAAATGGTCGGGTAGATTGCGAAGACGATGTAGATCGTCAGAGCGGGCAGCAGAAACAGGAACAGGTTCAGCCGCTGCGCCCATCTGGACTCCGGATCAAGAAACATCTCGCCACTCCCGGTGGATGGATGAGTGTCGGGTCGTTGAGACCTGCCCCCGGCGGAGAATCGGGTCTCGCCGGGAGCGATTCGGGAGCATGCGACAGACTGTTAGCGCTCTGCGATGCCTCCAGGCAGCATGATTTCGCCCGCTGCCTTCGAGGCGGCCCATGCGTCCTGCATCTCGGCGGTGAATTCCTCGGGCGTCATGTAGTCGATCAGCAAGGCCTGCAAGCCGTCATAGGACACGGTCGTCAGGCTGCCGGGCGTGATCGTGTCCAGGAATGCAGGGACGGTGCCGTTGGCCGCGTGATCATCCGACGTCTTCCAGATGTCGACAGCCAGTGGCGGCATTTCCGCGGTCGCGAGTGCTGCATCCAGCGAGCCGACCGGGACGGTGCCGGCGTTCAGCAGGGAGACGCGCCCCTCTATGGACACAAACATGAAGTTCATGAAGTCAATGGCCGCGTCCTTGCTCTCTGAGCTTTCGCGAATGTACCAGCCGCTGCCGATGGAGTTTGTCGGGTGGATCTGCTGGTCGTCTTCGAAGGGTGGCACAGCGAATACGCTGTAGTCGCCGACCCGATCTCCGGCGGCCGCTATCCCGCCGCCGATCACCCAAGGCCCGGTGAAGGTCATCGGCACCTCTCCGGCCCAAAACCGATCCATCAACTCGCCATACCCGATGGCCACGGGCGTCGGTCCAAACCATCCGGACTTGCCCATTTCCTGCAGCTTGGTCGCTGCGGCGACAAAGGGTGCATCCGTCCACGCACCGTCACCAAACAGGACGTTCTCGATCCCCTCTGGCCCGGCATAGCGCCCGAACATCATCGACTGCCAATGCGACACCGGCCACTTGTCTGCAGCACCCAGGCCGATGGGCGTGTCAAAGCCCGCCTCCATGAGCGTTGCGACAGCGGCTTCCATCTCGGGCCAGGTGGTCGGCACCGAAATTCCGTGCTCGGCGAAAATGGCCTTGTTGTAGAACATCCCCGTCGTCTCGACCTCATTGCCGAAGGCCCATAGCTTTCCGTCGCTGGATGTCTGCATCACGATGCCCTCGGGGATCGTGTCGCTCCAGTTGTGCTCGAAATATGCGTCGGTCAAGTCAGCGACCAGGCCGCCTCCTATCAGCGCCGCCGGTTGCCCCGGTCCGGTCCCGAAGGAGAACAGATCCGGGCCCTCGCCGGCGGACAATGCCGGTATCAGCGCAGGATTGAAGAGGTCGGACGAGTTCTTGACCACGGTGATGGTAATGTCCCCGCTCTGCGCGTTGTACGCCTCGGCAAGGTCGTCATAGACGTTCGTCTGTCCGGGTTCGCCAGCAACCCAGACAACCACTTCTGTTTGCGCAATCGACGTGATCGGAAACGCCAGGGACACCGCAAGGACTGCGCCGGCGCTCGCAAGGTCTTTCATGATTCTCCTCCCATAGGGCTGTTCTCGTAGTTTCGATGTATACGATTACATATCTCATGTAAACGTATACATGTTGAGTGCAGATCGGGTGATCGCATTCCCTTCTCGCGTGGAAGACATCGGATCAACTGTCAGGCCGACCGCAAAAAGGTTCCGACAAGCAGCGAGGGAAGTCCTTGCGCGCGACCCTGCGGTCCAACGAAGAACTGTGTAGGCTCAACCCGGATGTCCGCAACATTGCATGCACGGCAAGGGGGCGCCGGTCACTGAACGTGCCAGTTCTGCGCCAAGGGTTGTTGCGAGAATCGGCTGGCTTCGCTGCAACGAAGAAGTCTCGCAAGTTATCGCTTTACATGAGTTTAATGGTGCCCGGGGGCGGAATCGAACCACCGACACGAGGATTTTCAGTCCACTGCTCTACCCCTGAGCTACCCGGGCACGGATGCGGCGCTTGACGCTTGATCAGGTCGGTGCCTTCTAATGTCCGTGCGAGTGCCTGTCCAGTGCATCGCGCCAAAATTCTAGTGCCCCGTATCCCCGGCCTCCGAAGGCCGATCGGCACACTCGGTCTCCTCCGAGAATCCGTCGTCGCAGGGAACGGAATAGGCGCCGTTGAGCCAGCGCCACAGGTCCAGGTCTGCGCAGCGCTTCGAGCAGAACGGGGCATAGCCTTTCCTTGCCGGCTTCTGGCAAATTGGGCAGCTCAAGCCAGGACCTCGTGCAAGGGAAGGCGCTCGCGCTTGCGCAGGAACTCCATGTGACCGAGAGGCGTCCATCCCGCAAATGCCGTGTCAACCGGACATGCGCGAAACGCCGACTTGGCCGCGTCCTCGACGCGGCGGCGCTCTCGCTTTGCGAGAGGAGCAAGATCAACCGAGATCTGACCGCCCAGGCCGCGCAAGCGAAGCGCGCGCGGAAGAGCGCGAAGGGCCGCGAGATTCGTCTTGAGCCCCGCCGCGGTCGAGCTGCTCCCCGCGGCATTCACGTCCACCGCCACGAGGGCGCGAGTGGGTTCCACTGCAACCGATCCCTCGCCAAGCATGACATGCGGAGATCGCAGCGCGTCGATCATCTCGTCCACGCCGAACCGGTCAAAGCTGCCCGGACTGTCGTCAAGATCTCTTGATCGCGGCCAGTCCCGAAGAGCCAGCTCCGGCGCCGAGGGACCGTCGAGAAGCCTTGCCGGCCCGCCCGACCGTGGCTCGTTCAGGACCATGCCGGCAATGTCGGCCAGGCGGGCGATTTCTTCCCTGACGTCCACGTCCTCTGCCGCGTCAGCCGCAGTCCGAAGGACAATGCCCAGGCCCTCGGGAAGTTCGGCTTCATCCAGAATCTCCTGGAGCGCCGCCCTGCGCTCTTGATTCATGATCGCCCTGGAGATGTTTCGCCCGGGCGCGCCAGGAGTCAGCATCGCATGCCGGCCCTTGAAGAGAATCCTTTGCGTCGCAGGTGCGGCCTTTTCCCGCTCGGCATAGGTCGAAGCCTGCACGAACACGGCATCACCCTGGGCGATTCCCTTCGCGCTGCGAAGAAACAGGGGCCCGTCCGGCGTCTCGAGGATCATGCCGCCCTGCCCCTTCATGGGTCGGCCGGCCTTCGCGCGGTAGATGGCGCCCGGGCGCACTCGATCGTCCGGCGGGTCAATCAGGAGGTCGTCAAGTTCCCCGTCGACGATCCTGGCCGCCGCCTGGCGTCCAAGGATCCGGTCCATGGCAATCACGCTGCCTTTCATGACCGGTTCGGCACCGGAATTCCGGCTGCCTTCAGCAATCTTGCCGTTTCGTGAGCCGGCAACCCCATGATCGCCGTGTAGGATCCCGCGATCCACGGGATGAACGCGCCAGCGGGACCTTGTATTGCGTAGGCGCCGGCTTTCCCTTTCCAGTCCCCGACATCAAGATACCCCGCGACGTCGATCTCGTCCAAACGCTGCATTCTGACCGTGCACACCACGTCCCGCATCTTCAGGCCATCGTCGGACAAGACCGCAATTGCCGTGTGGACCTTGTGGCGCCGGCCGGAAAGCAGGCGCAGAAAGGTCCCTGCCTCACAGCGATCCCTGGGCTTGCCAAGTATGCGGCGCCCGACTGCCACGACGGTATCGGCCGCAAGCACGACCTCGCCGTGCGAGCGGGCAACGGACTTCACCTTCTCTTCCGTCACGCGCAGGCAGTAGGCGCGCGGCAGTTCGCCCACCTTCGGTGTCTCGTCGATGTCTGCGGGACGCACGTCCTCCGGAGTCACGCCAAGCTGCGCGAGCACCTCGAGCCGCCTTGGCGAGGCCGACCCGAGAACGAGGCGCGGGTGCGAAGCGTTCACTTGAATCGATAGTTGATCCGGCCTTTCGACAGATCGTAAGGCGTCATTTCCACCTGTACCCGGTCGCCGGCAAGAACCCGGATTCGGTTCTTGCGCATCTTGCCTGCCGTATGCGCGATGATCTCATGGCCATTCTCTAGCTCGACCCGGAATGTCGCGTTCGGCAGGAGTTCCTTCACAACACCGGGAAATTCGAGCAATTCCTCTTTGGCCATGATTCCTCCTGTTTTGACTGCCTGATTGTCAGGCGCGGCGACTATGTGTGGCGACCGGGCGTGAATCAAGCCCCAAATCGCAAGATTGCCAGAGTGACTGCTCCCGGTCCCGGAAGACGGGGCCAGGCAGCGCGGTCCATGGTCATGTGGTCGTGCCCGCCGGCGGAACAGTGGGGGGACCGAACCGCTCAAGCATCCGCGCCCTGATCTGGTCGCGTGTCTCGCGATAGCTCTTGAGCTTCTCGTCTCTTGCCTCGCCAAGCCCGGTGGGATCCAGCACCGGCCAGTATTCGACTTCAAGATGAAAATACCTGGTCAGTTCCAGGGCCCGTCTCTGCGAGGCCGGGCTCAACGCGACGACAAGATCGAACGCCGCGAGGTCGTCGCCCCAATCCTGCATTTCGTCGAAGCTTCGCGAGCGATGGCGGGCAAGCTCGATGCCGATTTCCTCGCACACGGCGATCGAGAACCCGTCAATCTCCATGTCGTTGTAGACGCCGGCGGACTGCACGTAGATTTCCTGGCCGTAGAATTTCTTCATCATTCCCTCAGCCATGGGCGAACGGACCGCATTGTGATCGCAGCAAAAGAGGACCGACGTGGGGTGGTCCGCCACCAGCTCAGCCTCCGAAGTGGAGAACGCAGATCAAGGTGAACAGGCGACGCGCGGTGTCGATGTCAAGTTCGACCTTGCCGTCAAGACGTTCCTCAAGAATGCGTGCGCCTTCGTTGTGGATGCCTCGCCTCGCCATGTCGATCGCCTCGATCTGGCCCGGAGGAAGCCGCTTGACCGCATCGAAGTAGCTCTCGCAGATCTGGTAGTAGTCTTTCACGACCTGGCGAAACGGCCCCAGAGAGAGGCGGAATTCGACGGCAGGCTTGTCCGATTCCGTGCGAACGTCGAAGACGAGAAGCCGGTCATAGATGGCCAGTTGAAGTCGATAGGGTCCCGTCGGCGCCTTTCGCGAATCCGACGCCGTGATCGTGAACGAATTGTCCTCCAGCAAATCGAATATCGCGACCCGACGCTCCTGCTCGATCTCTGGCGTCGGCGGCGGAAGCGCACTGTCGTCAATCTCTATGTGTACGATCCGGGACATGTTGGCCGAGATACGGGAAGCGCCGGCTTTTTCAATAGCAAACCAACCGCAACCCTTGATCGGCACTCCTGTGAACGGCGGTCACAACGAGTGTTCAGCGCCTGATCTGGCAGGCAAATTGGGGGAACATGCAGTCGACTGAAACGGTGGAACATGACGCTTTGCGCGCAAGCCGGAAGGGCGGGTTTCCCGCCGATCCGCGACACGGCGGTGCGCGGCCTGGCCGCGACGCCCTGATGTCAGGGCCATGCAGGACGAGGCGTCCGGGATCGACGCATCTGCACGGCAAGGCGTCTGCGTTGGCAACCTCCACTGACCCGTGAAATCAGCCGCAGGCTGGAACGCACCGCGTTTCAGTCAACCGAATGATTCCCCAAGTTTGCGCACAGCGACGGGCCGCCGGACGCGACGGTCATGCCGAACGATTCGGATCTCCATGCGACACCACGGCACTTTGGCAGCTGCAGTGCCTCGCGGTGCGACAGCAAGTCCCGGACGATCAGCAACCGGCTGAAAGCGGTCGACCACCGAGGCTGCGGGCAAGCGGGGTTCGCATCCCCCCGCGCCAATCTTGGCGCACTATCGGTTCAACCGGTCCAGCCTGGAACTGACGCTCAACCCATGCGCCTGGAGCCCTTCGCTTTCCGCGAGCGTCACCGCCGCGGGACCGATCTCCCGAAGCGCCTCGGGAGTCATCTGCGCCAGCGTCGTGCGTTTCATGAAGTCGAGGACCGACAGGCCGGACGAAAACCGTGCCGTGCGTGCGGTCGGCAGAACATGGTTCGGACCTCCGACATAGTCACCGATCGCCTCGGGGGTCCACGCGCCGAGAAAGATCGCACCGGCGTGCCTTAGGTTCGGGATCAATGGCTCTGGGTCGCTGACGCAGAGTTCCAGATGCTCCGGGGCAATGTCATCTGCCAGTGCGGCCGCCTCTCCCAGGTCCTGCACCAGAACGACTGCACCGTTTCGCTCCCAGCTCGCGGCCGCGATGTCGCGCCTGTCGAGCAGCTTCAGATGCTCCTCGATTGATTCGAGCACCAGTTCGGCCAGCATTGGATCGGTCGTAATCAGAATGGCCTGCGCGCTTTCGTCATGCTCCGCCTGGCTCAGCAGGTCGAGCGCGATCCAGTTCGGATCACTTGACTTGTCCGCGATGACGAGAATCTCCGACGGACCTGCAATCATGTCGATTCCGACCTGCCCAAAGACCTGCCGCTTTGCTGCAGCCACATATGCGTTGCCAGGCCCGGTGATCTTGTCGACGGGCATGACGGTTTCCGTCCCGTAGGCGAGGGCTGCAACGGCCTGAGCGCCCCCGAGCCTGAGGATCGTGCCGATGCCGGAAATCCTGGCGGCCAGGAGCACCAGCGGGTCGAGCTCGCCGTGCGGCGCAGGAACGGTCATGACCAGTCGCTCGACTCCGGCAACCTGCGCCGGGATGGCATTCATCAAGACCGACGAAGGATAGCTCGCCTGCCCGCCAGGCACGTAGAGTCCCGCCGATTTCACGGGCGTCCAGCGCCAGCCGAGCGTTGCGCCGACCTCGTCGGTCCAGAGCGCATCTTCCGGTCGCTGCCGCTCGTGATATGCACGGATGCGCGATGCAGCGAGCTGCAGCGCCTCAAGCTCGTGCGTACCTATCCCCGAAACCGCGGACTCGATTTCCTCCTCGGAAACGGTGAATTCGTCCGGTGTCAGCTCCAGACCATCGTACTTGGCGGTGAGTTCCACCAAAGCCCTGTCGCCACGCGCACGCACGTCGGCAATGATTCCGGCCACTGCCTGATTCACGTTCAGCGCGTCCTCGCGCTTCAAGGACAGGAGCGCACGAAACCTGCTCTCGAACTCCGGATCCGTCGTGTTCAGAAATTGCGCCATTGATGACCTCTTGCCGACTCATAGCTGCATGCAAAGGAGGGCTCCAGCCAGAGTCCGATGTCACTCCGGGTGCTCGGGCGTTCGTTGAGAGCGCGCTTCATAAGTGCACGTGACATCCTGCAACGTGATGTTGATTGTCTCGACCTCGACCTCAACGGCCGCGCCACCCGCAAAAGTCAGCTCTACGCGACCCGTTCCATTCCCATCAGGCTGGAAGCCGAGCATCAGCAAGGACAGAACGATGTCCTGCGACACCTCCGGTGCTGGCCCCTGCTGCCTGACCGCGATCACGTCATCCACTGCGAGAACTGCCTGCACACGTTCCAGATGCGGGTCGCGCTGCTCGCCCTGCTGCACGGCCTCCCAACGGAATCGATTGATCAGGCACGCGAATCGCCGCCTCTTTTGGTCCCAGGTCATCTCGCTGGCCGACAGAACCGCGTCCTGGGCAAGTGCAGACACGATCTGCAGATCCTCGACGTCGTCCGCTCGCAGCTTCAGCGGCCGTTCCGAACCTCCCTGAACACTCGCAGCGCTCGCCATCAATTCTGGATCCTCTCGATCTTCGCACCCACCGAACCCAGCTTCTCTTCCACGTGCTCGTACCCCCGGTCCAGGTGGTAGACACGGTTGACCACAGTCTCGTCCTCGGCGCCAAGACCCGCCAGGATCAGCGACACCGACGCGCGAAGATCCGTTGCCATTACAGGGGCGCCCTTCAAGCGCTTGACCCCCGTAACCGTCGCCGTGCCGCCCCGCACGTCAATGTCCGCGCCCATACGCATCAGTTCCGGCGCATGCATGAAACGGTTTTCGAAGATTGTCTCTTCGAGCCTGCTCTCGCCATCCGCGATGCACAGCAGCGCCATCATCTGCGCCTGCAAGTCGGTCGGAAACCCTGGATACGGCTCGGTCCTGACGTTGATCGGGCGGATGCGATCGTTTCCGCGTGCAACCCTGATTCCTCGCCCCGTCTCTTCGACCGATACGCCAGCCTCCGCCAGCCTTTCCGCAACGGTCCTGACAAGCTCAATCCGCCCACCGAGGCACTCGACCTCGCCACCACAGATTGCAGGAGCCATCATGTAGGTCCCGAGCTCAATCCGATCTGCAATAACCGTGTGGCTGGCCCCTCCCAGCCGGCTTGCGCCTTCAATGGTGATGGTCGATGTGCCTGCGCCCGCGATTCTCGCGCCCATCGCCACCAGGCATTCAGCCAGATCCACGATCTCTGGCTCGCATGCCGCGTTTTCGATGACCGTCGTGCCCTTGGCTAGCGTTGCAGCCATCAGGACATTTTCGGTCGCACCGACGCTCGCAATCCTGAGCATCACCTTTGCGCCCTTCAATCCCGTTGGCGCTGTTGCGTGCAGGTATCCTTCCTTCAACTCGATTCTTGCGCCCAGAGCCTCAAGCGCAGCGACGTGAACGTCCATCGGGCGCGCCCCGATGGCGCATCCGCCGGGCAGGGACACCGTCGCCCGACCCTCGCGCGCAAGAAGCGGGCCTAGCACAAGGTTCGAAGCACGCATCTTCCGCACAATGTCATACTCGGCCATTGTGGAGACCGGGCCATTGGAGGACATGGTGATGACCTTGCCGTCTTCGGAAGCCTGTACATGCACTCCCAGAGATCGCAGCAGCAGGCCCATCGCGTCGATGTCCGAAAGGCGCGGCGCATTCATCAGGACAAGAGGCTCTTCGGTCAGCAATGTCGCCGGCATCAATGCCAGGCACGAGTTCTTTGCGCCCGCGATTGGAATCTGGCCCTTGAGCCTGACTCCTCCAGTAACGACGATGGAATCCATTATTCTGCCTGCCCTTCGGACTTGACCTTGTCCTTCCGTGCCCGAGCCTGAGCCTTGCGCCTCTTCAGATTGGCCCTGAGCGCCGCCTTCAGGCGGTCGGCCCGGGCTTCAGTCCGCCTGCGCTCGCTTCCGGAAGGTGCTTTTCCGCCCATCCAGACTGCTTATCCCAGCCTCAAGTGACCGTCCAGATCATGCTTGCGTGGCTCGACGATTGCCATTATCCCCCGCGCATTCGTCGACTGGCGCTGCCGTAGCTCAGGGGTAGAGCACTCCCTTGGTAAGGGAGAGGTCGAGAGTTCAAATCTCTCCGGCAGCACCACCATCTCGTCGACACGCCGCCTCCACGCTGACACCACAGCCTCAACTGCCGGATTGCCGGTGAACGCGGAGCCGTGGCGCCAAAGGCGCTTGCCCCGCCATCCTGCACCGGGCAAGAGCGATCAACGAGAATGGAACACTCCCATGATCCTTTACCCAGCAATCGACCTGAAAGACGGCCAATGCGTCAGGCTGCTCAAGGGCGACATGAGCGAAGCCACGGTATTCAATGACGATCCGGGCGCGCAAGCGGCCACATTCGAGGCGGCCGGGGCCGAATGGCTGCATCTCGTCGACCTGAACGGCGCATTTTCGGGACATCCAGTCAACGCGTCCGCCGTCGAATCGATCCTTCGCTCGATTTCCATCCCTGCCCAGCTTGGCGGCGGCATTCGCGACATGGCAACGATCGAGAACTGGCTTGAGAAAGGGCTCGCCAGGGTCGTGCTCGGCACTGTCGCCGCCGAGAACCCCGATCTTGTACGCGAGGCCGCGCGAGCGTTCCCTGGCATGATTGCGGTCGCCCTCGATGCACGTGACGGGAATGTCGCGACACGCGGCTGGGCCGAGGCAACCGAGATGACGGTGACGGATCTCGCCCAAGCCTACGAGGGTGCCGGAATTGCCGCCATCATCCACACCGACATTGACCGCGACGGCGCCATGGGCGGCCCCAATGTCAACGCGACCGCTGCGCTGGCGCGCCAGACACAAGTCCCGGTCATCGCAAGCGGGGGCGTCTCGTCCCTGGAAGACCTGATCCGACTCCACGATACGAAAGTCATTGCCGGCGCGATCTCGGGCCGTGCGCTCTATGACGGTGCGATCAACCTGCGGGACGCATTGGCCGCCCTTGCGACCTGAGCGGGATTGGCACGAAGGAAACCTCCAGGCAACGCCCACTTTCGTTCGCCTCCCGTCCGGGATGGAGCGATGCAGGCCATGCCTTCACGCGGTGCACCGCTGGCCGGTCTGAATGCGGAGTGCCCCGGCGCAGCCTGTCCGGCAATGACCGGGACCGCGGTCATGGCAAATGTTCACCTTGTGCGGTCCTTGTCCCCGTCGGTGCCCGGATCCGCCTTGCCGATGCCCCGGAACACGGCACGAAAAGGCAGGACCCACAGGATGCCCAAGGCCAGATAGATCAGGAGTTCGACCCAGACCGGCGGACGGTCAAGCGCACTCACAGCCTTTGCCGCAACAGCAATGTAGACCGGCAGCCCGAGTAGCAGGATCACCAGGGCCCACCGCCTCCGCGCCTTCCAAGACAAAGCCATCTCCACCCCTTCGTCAGTCCGCAAAGGGGTCAGTCACGAGGATCGTGTCGTCCCGTTCGGGGCTCGTTGACAGCAGCGCAACGGGACATTCGATCAATTCCTCGATCCGCCGCACGTACTTTACTGCCGAACCAGGCAGGTCGGTCCAGCTTCGTGCACCGGCCGTCGATTCCGACCATCCTTCCACGACCTCGTAGACAGGCCTCACTTGCGCCTGCTTGTCCGCGGCTGTCGGAAGATGATCAAGGAATTCATCGCCAAGCACGTAGCCCGTGCAGATCTTAAGCTCCTTGAATCCGTCCAGCACGTCCAGCTTCGTCAGCGCGATGCCGGAAACACCGGACGTCGCGCAGGTCTGCCGGACAAGCACCGCGTCAAACCATCCGCAACGACGCTTCCGGCCCGTCGTGGTTCCGAATTCATGGCCACGCTCGCCAAGGCGCTGGCCGTCAGCATCGTGGAGCTCGGATGGAAACGGACCCTCGCCAACCCGGGTCGTGTACGCCTTGACGATGCCAAGGACAAAGTCCACCGAGCCGGGCCCGATTCCCGTGCCCGTCGCCGCCTGCCCGGCGATGACGTTTGACGAGGTCACGAACGGATAGGTTCCGAAATCGATGTCCAGAAGCGCGCCCTGCGCCCCTTCGAACAGGATTCGATCTCCCCGTTTCTTGCGATCGTTCAGGACCTTCCAGGCGGGCGCCGCATACTCCAGCACCTTCGGAGCAACATCGTTCAGGCTGGACAGCAGCGAATCGCGGTCAACCGGATCGAGCCCGAGGCCGCGTCTCAGCGCATCGTGATGCACCAACAGGCGATCCACTCGCTTTTCCAGCGTCCCCGCATCCCCCAGATCGGCCACGCGCACCACGCGCCTGCCGACCTTGTCCTCGTACGCCGGACCGATGCCGCGCCCGGTCGTGCCGATCTTGACGATGCTGTTCTGACTTTCGCGTGCCCGGTCCAACTCCCCGTGAAGCGGAAGGACCAAGGGGGCGTTTTCCGCAATCATCAGCGTATCAGGACTGATCTCGATTCCCTGCTGGCGGACAGTCTCGATCTCGTCGATCAGATGCCACGGATCAAGGACGACTCCGTTTCCAATGACCGACAGCTTTCCACCCCTCACAACGCCGGACGGAAGTGCGTGAAGCTTGTAGATCTCATCGTCGACAACCAGGGTATGGCCAGCATTGTGTCCGCCCTGAAACCGGCAGATGACATCTGCACGTTCGCTCAGCCAGTCGACGATCTTGCCTTTGCCTTCGTCGCCCCACTGAGTGCCGACCACGACCACGTTTGCCACGGGCACCTCCTGCCAAACGTCCGCTCTATAGCGAGACCACGCGCTGCGAAAAAGGGCGAATGTGCTGCGCTTGAGAATGACGTCGACTCCAGGTCGCCCATTCCTTGTCGAGTTCAACGCGCCCAGTCTCCAGATCTCCGGCTGACGGAGGCCTGCACCCGCACCGATTGATCTTGTCCAGACGACGGCACCTCGCTAGGCAGATGAGGAATGCAGCAAGGATTCTGAGATGCCTGACATTCCGGAATTTCATGACAGGATGCTGTCCCTGGGCCTGGCCCGCGTGAGCGAGGCGGCTGCATTGGCTTCCGCCCGCCTGATCGGTCGAGGAAGCGAGAAGGCAGCGGACCAGGCAGCCGTGGACGCGATGCGGACGCAGCTCAACCAGCTCGAAATCCAGGGCGTTGTCGTCATCGGCGAAGGCGAACGCGACGAGGCGCCCATGCTGTATATCGGCGAAGGCGTCGGCACGGGTTCGGGTCCCGCAGTGGACATCGCGCTCGATCCGCTCGAGGGCACGACGCTCACGGCCAAGGACATGCCGAACGCGCTGGCCGTGATCGCGATGGGTCCGCGCGGGACGATGCTTCATGCTCCGGACACCTACATGGAGAAGCTCGCGATCGGCCCGGGATTGCCGGAAGGCATCGTCAGCATGGACATGAGTCCGTCCGATCGCGTCGCCGCAATTGCCGAGGCGAAAGGCTGCTCAACCGAAGACATCACGGTTTGCGTTCTGGAGCGTCCTCGGCACGAGGACATGATCGCAAACATCCGAACCACAGGGGCCGCCGTACGCCTGATCACGGATGGAGACGTTGCCGCCGTGATCCATTGCGCGGAACCGGACACCGGCATCGACATGTACATGGGTGCAGGCGGAGCGCCGGAAGGCGTGCTGGCTGCCGCCGCGCTGAAATGCATGGGCGGGCAGATCCTTGGCCAACTGCGGTTTCGAAACGATGCAGAGAAGGAACGAGCCAGAAAGGCCGGCATCGAGGATCTCGACAGGGTATATTCCAGGGACGAAATGGTGCAGGGCGACGTGATCTTCGCGGCAACCGGCGTCACGGATGGTTCGATGCTGCCCGGAATCAAGCGTGAGCCGGGCTGGCTGACAGCCGAGACGATTCTCATGCGCTCGAAGACCGGTTCCATGCGACGGATGACATACCGCCACCCAATGGAGAGTTGACGGCATCGGCGCGAGGGTCCGGCCGGATGCGCGAGGCCGCGTGAAACGTGATTCGAGATTCGATCATCCAGGAATCGTAGGTCAACGCCCGGAAGCGGGCTTTCACCTTCCGGCCCGCTCGGGTATCCATTTCCAAGCCCGCCTGATCCAGGAAGACCTTGTCCAGAGACGACCCGATAGACCCTCCGGCGCCAGCCTTTCTCAATGTCGAAGATTCCCTGACTGGCAGACGATGGGTCGGTCCGGACGGTGCTGCCCTTCGCATGGCGGACGCGCTTGGGCAACAGACCGGGTTGCCCGACGCCCTTTGCCGCATTCTGGCGGATCGGGGCATTTCGGCCGAAAACGCAAGGCAATTCCTTGATCCAAGGCTCCGCGACCTCCTTCCCGATCCCAGGAAGTTCCGGGATGTCGACATCGTTGCGGCACGGCTGGTTCGTGCCATGGCCGACAGGGAACGGGTCGCTGTCTTTGCAGACTACGACGTGGATGGCGGCGCATCTGCCGCACTGCTCCTCGACTGGATCGGACAACAAGGTCACGACGCGACTCTCTACGTGCCAGATCGAATTGCCGAGGGCTACGGTCCCAATCCGTCCGCCATGCGCAGGCTCGCCAAGTCTCACGACCTCATCGTTTGCGTGGACTGCGGCACCCATGCGTTCGAGGCGATTGCCGCAGTCCCGGAAACCGATGTCGTGGTCATTGACCATCATCTCGCAGACGAGACCCTGCCGTGCGCGCTTGGAATCGTGAACCCCAGTCGCCAGGACGAAAGCGGAGACTTCGCGCATCTTTGCGCTGCCGCGGTCACGTTCATTGTCCTTGTCGAGGCAAATCGGCAGCTCCGTGACGAAGGGCGTGAAGGGCCCAACCTCCTGGAAATGCTGGACCTCGTCGCGTTGGCAACTGTTGCCGATGTGGTGCCGTTGCGTGGCGTGAACAGGGCAATTGTCCGCCAAGGCCTGCATGTCATGCGAGCACGCAGAAGACCCGGACTTGCCGCGCTTGCGGACGTGGCGAGGTTGACCGCTCCACCGAGCGCCTACCATCTTGGCTACATTCTGGGGCCGTGCGTCAATGCGGGAGGGCGCGTCGGGCGCTCCGATCTTGGTGCGCGATGCCTGTCGGCTCGCGACTCCGATGAGGCCCGGGCGTTGGCAGACCGTCTTGATCAGTTGAATCGCGAGCGCCGCGAGATCGAGACGCGAGTGCGCGAGGCGGCCTTTGCCCAGGCTGACGAGCGGGGCCTTGACGGTCCCCTGATCTGGGCGGCGGGCGACAACTGGCATCCCGGCGTGGTCGGGATCGTCGCGGCGCGCTTGAAGGAGGAGACGCGGCGACCCGCAGTCGTCATCGGGTTTGACGGGCGGTTCGGCAAGGGTTCGGGTCGATCGATCCGGGGTGTCGATCTCGGCTATGCAATACAGCGTCTGCAGGCGGACGGGCTGCTCGTGAAGGGTGGCGGCCACAAGATGGCCGCAGGCTTCACGGTTGAACGCGGCAAGCTGGCCGACGCGATGGATCGCCTCACGGACTACGTGGCCCGTCAGGCAACGGCCATTGAGAGTGCGAGGGAACTCCGAATCGACTCGGCTCTCATGCCAGCGGCGGCGACAATCGAACTCATGCAGGAGATCGAAAAAGCAGGCCCGTTTGGACAGGATGCCCGAGCGCCGAGATTCGCGTTTCCGGACGTGGCAATCCACTATGCCCGACCGGTTGGAAACGGCCACCTAAGGCTCTCGTTCGGCGATCAACTTGGAACGCGCCTTGACGCAATTGCATTCAACGCATTCTCTGGACCCCTGGGTCCCGCGCTAGCCGCAAAGAGGGGACAGCGCTTTCATCTGGTCGGTCATGTCGAAGTCAATCATTGGGGCGGTCGGCAATCCGTGCAACTCCGGCTGCAAGACGCCGCCTTGGCGCACGCCTGACAGCAGTCCGCCAGACGGGAAACTCGGACGACAGGTCGATGATGCGAAACGGGCGGATTTGCGTGTCACGAGTGCATGCTGACGAGCGGAATGCGTGCGGTCATGTCGTTCGAAGAAGTCCCTTGCTCTCGTGACCGACATTGCCTAATTAGCAGCGACGCTGGCCCGTTCGTCTATCGGTTAGGACGCCAGGTTTTCAACCTGGAAAGAGGGGTTCGATTCCCCTACGGGCTACCATCGTCCGTTCAGATCGGGCACTCGCGTTCCTGTGCCGTTCAAACGTCGCGAGAACGCACTTTCCGACCCTGCCATCGCACGGCGGCCGATGTCATTGTCGCGATTCGCTTTGCATGCAGCTCAACAGGCCAGTTGGCCTGACGACGTGCAGCGACTGGCAATGTTGCGACTTTCTGCGGATTCGGCACGGGTATCGCCAGATCAGCGCCTTGGAGAGCTTTCAAAGACGGCATCAAGGTCATCGGCGGTGATCATGGCGTCCAGCCACCGGTCGAGGTCCTCGTTGGTCGCACCGCGCAGACGCGTCGCCAGGCTTCGCGGAATGGCGCCGAACTTCAGCCTCGCCAAGCGTAAAAGAGTTTCGACCTTGCCTTCCACGCGGCCTTCCGCACGGCCTTCTTCGTGGAGGGTTTCAGCTATTGTCATGACGAGTTCTTTCCTTTGCGTTCTGTCGCGTGAGTCAGTCGACCGCCGCTGTATCGCCGCATTCAGATCGTCTTGCGTCACGTTGAGGTGCCACACTGTGTAGTTCAGGAGATAATGTCCAAACTCGGTATCGACAAGCCCTGCAACCAGCATGTCCGCAGTCTCCTCGGACAACGCGACGCCACCTGCCAACGCGAGGGCGGCAATTCCAGCGCGAGTTGCCGGATCTCGCGACCATTGTTCCGGTGAAACCGCCTTGAGATCGACAAGAATGTAGTTGCCTGAAGGACAGACGAAGAGTTCCCGACCTTGGGGACCGGTTTCGACGATGTCCTCGGTCGAACGCGCAGTCGTCCAGTTCCCCTTGCCGTGGAAAATGACGACGGGAATGACAAGAGGCAGCTTGCCGCCAGGCAAATTTCCTTCATCAATCGCGGCCAACCAAATCCGCGCCATGTAGCGTACAAGCTGCAGAGACGTTCTAGCATCAGCGTAGGACTTGTGCTCAAGGACAACGAATGCCCATTTCTCGGCGTCCGTTTGAAGTCGGATCCGGAATATCGCGTCGGCTTGCGTGGCCCGCCCTGTTCCGTCAATTGCAGATCCTTCAACCTGCTCCGGCACCCGCTCAAGGTCGAGCCAGCGGACGTATTCCGGCGGGAGGTGATCCTGCAGCAGCGCCCGAGCGCGTTCTGGATTCGAGATGATCTGCCTGAACAGGGCGTCGTGCTTCCTGAACGGCAGGGCCTTGTCCGACTTCCGTCCGATTCGGACCGTAACGCCGCCTCCACCGGATTCTCGGTTCGTGCTGCCCTCCGTTGCTTCGGCACCCTCTTTCCTTCTCGACATCGACAATCCACCAAGTCCTTTACCGGGATGGCAAAGCCATCGGATGCGTGACGCGGGCATCCTCGTCAGGCCAGCGCCTCTCGAAATTCCACTCCGAAATCACTCAGACGGACTTTCCGCTCGTCTGCAGAGCCGTGAACAATACATGAACATGTGCTTCCCGGTCAAGCCCAAACTTTCGCCAAGGCGTTGCTGGGCTCCATTTTGGCAGCACCGCGCCTGCGGCTTGTGACAACGCTCACTTTGGCCCATGTGCGTGGGCGCAACGCTGCGTCCGGAGATCCCGAATTTGACCGTGGAGACGGCAACGACTGGTACGGCCAATCACGCGCGTCCTTGGCCGTCATCGCCCTGGCAGCCAGGCAACAAGATCGTCGCGCGGCATTCAATTTCTGCCTCGCGACAATTCGATCCTCGCCAATTTCGTCAGGCCATCAAGGTCGCTCTGGGACTCTCGTCCATCTGGCACGTCAAGTGATGCGCCAACCGCAGCGCAAGTCGCCCACGCAACGATTCGTGCTCGGGACTCTCCCAGAGATTCCGGGTCTCGTCCGGGTCGGCCTGAATGTCATACAGTTCGCCCCAGTCCTCGCCCGCGTAGATCGTGTATCGCCACTCCTTGGTCCTGAGCGTGCGCACCCGCGCAGGACGATCAAATCCAAGCTTGGCGGCCCCGTCGTTGAACTCGATCAACAGTTCGTCTCGGTGTCGATCCGAGCCCTTTGCGCAAGAAAGGAAGCTCTTCCCCTGCACGCCCCGGTAAGGCGTCAGTCCGGCCCTGTCGATGATCGTGGGTCCGATATCAATGCTTGATGCCAGCGCGTCGGACACGCGAGCGCTCCTGTCAGCCGGGTCGAACCAGATCATCGGCGCCTGAGTAAGCGCGCGAAACGGCATCGCCCCCTTTAGAAGGAGCCCGAAGTCTCCGAGGTAGTCACCATGATCGGAAGTGAACAGGATGACAGTGTTCTCGTAGAGGCCGCGCTCCTTGAGGCCATTGACGATTCGGCCAACGTGGTCATCAATCATCGTTACCATGCCGGCAGTCAGAGCCATTGCCTCGCGGAGTTCCTGGTCTCCGACACGCATCGCTGTCTGCTTCGTGAACTGCCCGCCGCCTTCGCGGAAATTGCGCTCGAGCCAAGCCAGCGGAGGAGGCGGATTCTGATGCGCCTCGTATGGCAGGCGCAACTCGAACTGGTCCGGAGAGTACATGTCCCAGTACTTCCCTGGCGGATTGAACGGATGATGCGGATCCGGAAACGAGACAAGGGCCAGAAACGGCGCATCCGCACGTGACGTATCGCTCAGGTAGTCGATTGCCCGGTCCGCGACCCATGTCGTCGGATAGAGGTCCTCGGGAACCGGGGTCCGGTACGCCTGCGGACAGGAATAGTTGTGCGGCAACTCGTTCGCGTCGTCCCAGAGCGCCTGCCAGTCCGGCGCCTGTTTCCGGAGCCATTGCTGGTAATGTCCCCGGCATCGGTCTCCGTGCGCGGACGCAAACTCGACGTGATTGAAGCCGAAATACGGCGCGCCGATCTCGTATTCCTCTCCCTCGTAGAGGTCGGGGTCCTCCTGCGAAAGTTCCTCTGCAAGCGGCTTCCAGGCCTCTTCGACCGGGCGTGGCGGAAGACCGTCAGCGTCTGGCGGGTGCCGTGCCGGGTCGTGGGTGAAGGGCTGCAAATGGCTCTTGCCAATCAACGCCGTATCGTAACCCGCTGCCGCGAGAACGTCTGCAAACGTGTTGGCCGAGGTCGGAAGAGTGCATCCGTTGTAGCGAAGCCCGTGCCGCGAAGGCATCCGGCCCGTCATGATTGAGGCGCGGTTCGGCATGCAGATCGGGGCTGCCACATGAAAGTCCGCGAACCGGGTGCCGCATGACGCAAGGGAGTCGACATTGGGCGTCTCGACGACAGGATGGCCATAGCAGCCTAGCCAGTCGGAACGCTGCTGGTCGGTGATCAGGAACAGGAAGTTCGGGCGGCCCGTCATGCCGTGCCCGCAGACCTTCCACGTGCGCCGAAACGATGCCACGCCAGGATCGCGACACCGGCTATGGCGGCCGGAACATGAACCGCCGGATTGCCGGACATGACGAACAGGGCGAGCGCGAGGCGAAGGCCCCAATCCCATGTCGCCAGCGAGGTCCGGTCAAACCGTGCCAATGCACTGGCAAGCAGGACAAGCGCAAGCACCAGCCGAGCAAGTATCAGGGCCAGTGCGCCCAAATCCACCGTGCCGTCATACCCGGGAAGGTAGCTGCCGTCGGTCGCGCCGGGATCGAGGAACGCAGCCTCGATCAGCAGCAGTTCGGGATTGAACGCGAACACGAACGGAATCACGAACATCACGATCCCGATCCTGACGGCCGCAAATCCGGTCTGCATGGGATCCTGCTTGGTTATCGACGCCGCAGCAAAGGCCGCCAGGGCAATGGGAGGCGTGATCGCAGATGCAACCGCAAAGTAGAAGACGAACATGTGCGCCGTGAACACCGCCATGCCCAGGCCGGACAGGACCGGTCCCATCAGGAGGGCGACGTTCACGTAGGCGGGCACGGCGGGCATGCCCATGCCGAGCAAGACAGCCAGAACCATCGTGGCAACCAGCGCCAGGAGCTGGAAGAGAAGCGATCCTCCCGCGCCCAGCCCGAGACTCTTTAGCCATCCGAGCACGTCAAGCGCGATGAACACCGGCAGCCCCGTGAACTTCAGGCAGAAGTCGATGATCGTCACCGCGAGGAACATGAGATAGAGGGTCGAGATCAGGTATCCTGCATCCGCCAAGGCGTCGACCAGCTTGCGGGGCCGCGCCCTCATCTTCGGATCCAGGAACAGGAGGATCACCAGAAACGCGACTGCCCACCAGCCTGCGCTGCCTGCATCGCCGGCCGAATTCTGAACGATCTTGAGCACCCAGGGCAGCGAACTGACCTGGCACCCGGCCTCGGAGATCACGCGCTCGGCTCCGAGCAGCCAGCCTGCCAGTCCGCAGCCCACTTCTTCCTTGGTCGTAAGGAGCAACACGAGGATCAAGAGGATCGGTCCGAATATCATGCACAGATTCAGAATGTCCTGGCGATCAAGCTCCATCTCGGGCGTAAGCTGACCCAAGGCCCTGATCTTCTGCTTGCGCGCCTGAAACACCACGGCCAGGAACAGGCACAGGAAATAGGCAAGGGCCGGAATCGCGGCCGCGATGATGACCTGGCTGTACGGCACACCGGTCAGGGCGGCCAGCACGAAGGCGGCGACGCCCATCACTGGCGGCATGATCGAGCCACCGGAGGAGGCCGCCGCCTCCATGGCGCCGGCAAAGACCTTCGAGAAGCCGCGCTTCACCATCATCGGGATTGTCAGCACGCCCGTCGAAAGCACGTTCACGATCGGACCGCCGGTGATCGTTCCGAACATGGCCGAGGAAACGATCGCGGCATGCGCAGGGCCGCCCGCCATGTTGCGGGTCCAGCGAAACGCGAGCTTGATCAGCGACTGCCCGCCGGCCGACGCCCCGAACAGCGATCCCAGGATCAGGTACGGGAAAATGGTGTTGAGGATGATGTCCATGAAACGGCCCAAGAGGCCGCTCCCGTTGTTGACGAGAATGTCGTGCACCTTCGGGCGGCCGTCGCTCAGCAGTCTCGGTTCGCCAGCAAGCTTGGTCATCAGGTACTTGTTGATGTCGTCCGGGCCGTGAAAGTACCAGACCATGACGGTGAGGAACGTGTACGTCGCCACTCCGAGCGCCACGAGCACCAGAGGCAATCCCCAGACCTTGATGTTGTAGCAAAGGAAGACAAGGATCGAGAGGCCCACTATCAGCACCAGCCAGCCTCCGGTCGTGCCGACACATTGCGGGTCCTCCACCGTCGTGGGCTCCGGCAATCCGTAGAGTTCGGCGAATTCCTTCTCCGCCTTCAGGCTTTCCGCGATCAGGCGCTCCCGCTCACCGGTGATCTGGTCGATGAGGCAGATGGCCTCGAACTCGATCAGGAAAGTCGTCGAGATCATCAGCGCAGTGACGACCAGCGCGACGTCCATGAAAAGCCCGAACCAGCGGCGGTGGGGAGACTTGCCGCGCCAGTCCCGCCACATCGAGTGCTTCAGCGCCACGATGAGCATCATCAGCGCGAAAATTATCGGGAAGAACCATTCGCGGGGAAACTTGCGGACCGTGATCCAGTCGAGGCCGGTCATGCTGCGCAGGGAATGCTCCAGCCCGGGTATGCCCGGGGTGGCGTTGAGCAGCCCGGCGATGACAAACACGACGGCCAGCACGTAAAGCAACCGCTCGGCGAAGGTTCGTGATGCCTCTTCAGATCCGGCGTTCGCTTCGGCCATAGCGACCCCTCCCTCCTCGCGGGGCGTGGTGCCGCCCGCCTCGGTGGCACGAATGCCGGACCGTCCGCGTCCGGACGGTCCGGTCAGCATCTCGCTTGGTCAAGCCGGAGGCGGCGTCACGGCTTGGCGCAGTCCGGCACGGTGTAGCCCGCCTCCTCCCAGGCGCGCACGGCGCCGGGATGGTATTTCAGGGGCATCGCACCGCACATGCCGGTCGTCGACGTGTCCTCGATCTCGCCCAGGGAAACGTTCGGCAGGAACGGCGTCTTTGACTTGATTGCGTCAAGGTTGTCGAGAACGGCCTTCGTCAACTGGTAGGCCGTCTCCTCGTCCATTTCCTTGCGCACGATCTCGCCGCCGACCGTGGCTATGCCGCGAAACATGCCGTCTTCCGAAACGACTGTCACGCCTTCAGCCTGCACGGCCTCGCTGAGCGGGATCTCGACGCGGCCCGAGCCGGGAGCTCTCATGTATTTCTGTGCCGCCTCACCCTCGAAGACGTCCTTCGGCATCGACCACATGGTCATGGCCCCGGCTGCCACGGCCTGTGTATGCCGGCCATCGGGGAAACTCGACGGAAGCACGAATGCATCTGCCGAGCCGTCCGTCATGGTCTTGACCCCCTGGTCCCAGTTCACCTGCACGCCGGTATAGTCCTCGCCGTCGACAAGACCTGTCACAATCTTGACAACGCCGCGGGCATTGGTCAGCGCAGCCCCCCGCGGCGGACCGTTGTAAACCGTCTTGCCCATGAGGTCATCCCAGCCCTTGACGGAAGAGCTGTTGTACGCCGACAAGGTGAACGCCCCCAGCCGATACGTGTAGAGAACTGCAAGACGGTCCACGTACTCCGCTCCGGTTTCCGCTCCGAGCTTGGCGTAGGGTCCCGCTCCCCTGGACAGCAGGAACGGCAGAATGAATGGCGTGGCCGTGATGTCCGTCTTCCCCTCCGCCACGTTCTGGACCGAGTTTGTCAGTGTCTGGCCGGTGGCCACCTGGATGTTCGCAATGCCGGCGGCCGAAGCGAACTCGCCAAGCGACAGAACGGTGTTGCCGGGCACGCCGGTGGCGTTTGCCGTCTCCGCCGTCAGGTTCTGCTGCGCGGCTGCCGTGCCAGCAAGCAACCCCGTCGCGGCCAGTGCAGCCGCAATTCTCGTGAACTTCATCTTGTCCTCCCGATCAAAAGCTGGCCAATTCAGCACGTGGCCAGTTCTGGGGAAGAGAACCTACCCATCCCCATCGATCATGCAAGCGAATATTGGAGCGCCTGAAACACATGCAGGGAACTGACAATGCGGCACTCATGACGGCCGGCGGGGCGCTGTTCGGCAAGCTGAAGGCGCTTGGCGTCAGTTACGTGTTCGCGAATTCCGGAACGGACTTCCCGCCAATCATCGAGGGACTGATCGAGGCGCGCAGCAGGGGGGTCGACCTGCCCCGGGCTGTGACCGTGCCCCACGAACATGTCGCGGTCGGCATGGCGCACGGATACTACCAGATCTCGGGTCACGCCCAAGCCGTGCTGCTGCACACGAATGTCGGGCTTTCCAACGGCGCGACCGGCGCCATCAACGCCGCCTGCGACCAGGTTCCGATGTTCCTGATGTCGGGGCGGACGCCCGTGATGGAAGGCGGCCGCTTCGGCGCGCGCACCGTCCCGATCGGCTGGGGGCAGGAGATGCACGACCAGACGGCCCTAGTGCGCGAAGCCTGCAAATGGACCTACGAACTGCGGTTCCCGGACCATCTGGCGGCAGTGCTGGACCGCGGCTGGACCATCGCCAACTCGTTTCCCAAGGGACCGGTCTACCTGAGCCTGCCCCGGGAGGTGCTGTGCGAACCCTGCCCGCTTGACGGGCTCGACGCAGGCTCGAACATGGCGCCTGTCGCCGCTGCGCCTGACCGCGCTGCGCTGGCCACTGCGGCAACACTCCTGGCCAGGGCCGAGCGGCCGCTTGTCATCGCTCAACGGGGAGCGGGGTCGGAGGAGGCCTTCATGGCGCTCGCCGGGCTGGTCGAGGATTGGGCCATTCCGCTGTCCCATTACTGGGCCAACCAGATCGCCATTCCCATGACGAGCCCGAGCCACGTCGACTGGTCCCCGGACGCGCTTGTCCGGGAGGCGGACGTCATTCTCGTCATCAACGCCCTCGCGCCCTGGTGGCCCGATCGCGCTGCCCCGTCACCGACGGCCAAGATCATCCAGCTCGGCCCCGACCCGCTCTTTGCGAGATCGTCTCCCATGCGAACGTTCCGTTCGGACGTCACGCTCGCCGGCGACACGGCAGCCGCGCTTCTCGAACTCGTTGCCGCCACGCATGCCCAGGCCAGGAACGAAGAGGATGTCGCCGAGCGTCGCGCCAGGATTTCCGCCCTTGCCGAGGACAACCGCAACGCGGTCCGAGATGCGGCTCGAGCGGGGAACGGTTCGCCCATGTCAAAGGAGTGGGTCAGCCATTGCCTCGGACAGGCTGTCAATGGCCGCAAGTCAAGCGTCTTCCACGAACTGGGCTGCCCGCTGCCGCCCCTCGAACTGGAGCATCATCTCTCCTACTTCCAGGAGCCGCATTCCGGCGGACTCGGCTGGGGCCTGCCTGCCGCCATGGGCGCGCAGCTCGCGGATCCTGAACGGCTCGTCTTCGCAACGGTCGGTGACGGCAGCTACATGTTCGCGAATCCGGTCGCGTGCCATCAGGTCTGCGAGGCGCTTGGCCTGCCCGTCATCACCCTGGTCCTGAACAACGAGGAATGGGGCGCCGTGCGCAGCTCCGTCACGGGGCTCTACAAGGACGGGCTGGCCGCGAGGTCGAACGACGTGCCCCTTACGTCGCTGAGCCCCAGTCCGGACTTTGCGGCGATTGCCGAGGCCAGCCGCGCCTATGCCGAAACGGTTGTCGACGGAGCGGAACTGCCGGGCGCGCTGGAGCGGGCAATCGCCGTCGCGACCAAGGAGCGGCGACAGGTCCTGCTGAACATCTCGATAAGGAAGTCCGGCCTGCACTGACTCGGCATGCGCTGCATGGCCACGAGTTGCGCATCCAGTCACGGGCCGCTGCGCACCTTGCCGAACCCGTAGAAGGCGGAGGCCGTGCCCCCGAAGACCGCCGTGTGCGCCTCGTCGGGCACCAGGCTCTCGTACGCTTCCACGATCGCGCGGTAGTCCGAATACAGGCTGTCCACGGGAAAGTTCGATCCGAACATGCATCGTGCCGCGCCGAACTGCTCCAGGCAGGCCGCGACGACGGGCCGAACGCTGTCCCGCGTCCAGTCATGCTCGAACATGCCAAGCCCCGAGAGCTTGACCGAGACCTGCGGAAGCCCGCTCAGCCGCCGCAGCCCGCCGGCCCATGCATCGAGTCCGTCCGGCGTCCGGTCATGCGGCGAGCCAGCATGGCAAAGGGCAACCCGCGTCCCGGGAACGTCCGAGAGCACGTCCGCCATTGCGCCGTAGAGTTCGGGGATCAGTTGCAGGTCAAAGCTCAGCCCCCTTTTCCCGACTTCGCGCAGGCCCTCGACGAAGCGCGGGTCGTCCAGCAGATCGTTCGTGCCCGTCGCCCGGTCCTCTTCCGGTGCGCGGCCCACGATCTGGCGCACGCCGCGCACGGTGGGGAGTTCCTGCATCCGGTCGAGTTCCTTCCCGAGGCGTTCCGATGCGAGATCGGCAAAGACGACCTGCGCCATGGGCCATTCCGGATTTGCACCCGCCACGTCCTGCACCCACGACGCCTCCGCGAACGCGTCCTCGGCGCCCACCTGGATGTGGACGGACGCTTCGATCCCGCGTGCAGCCGCGCGAAACTCCTCAAGAAGGTAGTTCCGCTGGATCGGCCCCGGATCGCCGAAGAACCGCCTGACGCCCTTGGCCATCAGCCACGGATAGTGCACGGCGGAAAGGTCCCAGAGATGGTGATGCGCGTCGATTCTCATGCTGCCTCCTCCGGGAGCGTGTCGATGCCCTGCGTCTTCCAGAAATGCGGCAGGTCGATGAAGATCCAGTTTTCGGCGAGCAGGTCACCCTCGCGGCGATAGATGTCGATGACGCGAAACTCGCCCGTTCGGCCGGTCGGTGCGCGCGCCATGAATTCGCCGGTCAGGCGCGCGGTAAAGTTTGGCCAGCCGAAGAAGCCGCCATAATTCCCTTCCGCCAGGCGCGCGATGTGGCCGGTTCGCGTCCGGTTTCCGAATGCGGCCCGAAACGGTCCGGCGTGCTGCCTTGCGTAACGCTCGATCGTGTAGCTCGCCCCGATTCCCGTCGGGCCCCACCATAGCATGTCATCGTGCCATGTCCGCTCGAGCTCCTCCTCAAGCGGCAGGCCCAGGTCCCAGTTGCCAAGGTCGGCAACCATGGCGTTGATCAGGCTTAACGTACGGACCCCCTCGGATTCGGGCTGGGGCTCCAGGAGCAGCCCGTCATGGGTCTGCGGCCCTGGCTGCACGAGATGCTGTGCCGTCGCATTCGGAAACGGGTTCTGGCCCGCCTGGGCCATGAGATGCGGGATGTCGAAATACATCGCGGTCTCCGCGATCCCGTCGCCTTCCACCCGATGGAAGGTGCAGTAGCGCAGCATCACGATCTTCCCGGACGGTCGAATGCCCAGCCAGGGCTCGTCGAAGAGGCCGAGAAGATGCCCCATCGAGACCACCCAAACGGACCTGAAACCGTCAACTTCGTTCCGGCCGGCGAAGAAGATGTCCTCGCGCCGCTGCAGTCCGGACAGTGATCGCTTCAATGGCTTCCAGAAGCGGTCGGAAACGTCCAGGACATCGTCCAGAAGGCCGAACGGATGATACCCGCGCCACAGGAAGCCGGCGGTCGAGAACGCCTGGAGCACCGCAGTGATGCCGTCGCCTTCCGCCCCGTCCAGGGCGGCATGAAACGACCGAACCACGTCTTTCTGCCTCTGGAAGCCGTCCATTTCCCCTGCCCCCACGATCCTTGTCCGCGATCGCCTGCAACAAAGACCTTGCTTGCAATCGCCGCGCGAGTCTACAGTGCTTGCAAGCGTATGCAAACGCGAGGCTCTGGGGGAGGTTTCATTGGCCGAGATTCAATTGAATGGCGTCTCGAAGCGCTGGGGGTCGTTTGTCGGCGTCGAAAATTTCAACCTGACCATTCCGGATCGCGAGTTTCTGGTGCTGCTTGGTCCTTCCGGCTGCGGCAAGACGACAACGATGCGGATGATCGCGGGACTGGAGGACCCGACCGAGGGAGACATCCTGATCGACGGCAAGATCGTCAACGACCTCGAGCCCAAGGACCGGGACGTGGCCATGGTGTTCCAGAGCTACGCCCTCTACCCGAACATGAACGTCTACGAGAACATCCGTTTCCCGCTCAAGGTCAGGGGAACGGATCCCGGCAGCCACGAGGACAGGGTCATGCGCGCAAGCGCGATGGTGGAGCTGGACGAGTTCCTGCATCGCAAGCCGGCGGAGCTCTCCGGCGGCCAGCGCCAGCGCGTGGCGCTGGCCCGTGCCATCGTGCGCGAACCCAACGTGTTCCTGATGGACGAGCCGCTGTCGAACCTCGACGCCAAGCTCAGGGTGTCGACCCGCGCCCAGATCAAGAATCTCAGCCACGAGCTTGCGGTAACCACGATCTACGTGACCCATGACCAGATCGAGGCAATGACGCTTGCCGACCGCGTGGTGGTGATGGAGCGCGGCGTGGTCCAGCAGGTAGGCTCGCCGACCGAAATCTACGACAATCCTGCAAACACCTTCGTGGCAGGCTTCATCGGCAACCCGGCCATGAACCTGATCGACGGCACGGTCGAGGGTGGCGTCTTCCGCACCGAACGCACCGAGATCGGCGGTCTCGACGCGCCCGACGGCGACGTGACGGTCGGCTTCCGCGCGGAGGACGCCGAGGTCTCGACGGAGGGCGGGCAGATCACCGCGCCCATCTACACGCTTGAGCTCCTGGGAGACGCGGTAATGGCCAGCCTTCGCATCGGCGGCACGCTCGTCAGCGCCAGGACCGAAAAGACGTTCCGGGCAGAGATCGGGGACACCGTCTCGATCCGGATCGAGAATTCGCATTGTCACCTGTTTGACAGCGAGACGGGAGCGCGCATCGGAGGCTGACCCGGACACCCTCGGGCCCGGAGGGCCCTCGAGAGGATGCGTCGTTGCGATGCGCGTCCCCCAGACGAAACTCGGAAGCAGGCCGCGAAGGGCGCCAGGTCCCAAGATGCCGGAAGGGCGACAACATGACAATTGACTACCTGAAACGTTCCAAGCCAGAAGCCGAAAAGGCCGAAGACGACGCGAAAGTGCGCGCCAGCGTCGAGGCCGCGCTTGCGGACATCGAGGCTCGCGGCGACGACGCTGTCCGCGAAATGTCCGCCAGGTTCGACAGCTACGAACCCGCCAGCTTCCGCCTGTCCGCTTCCGAAGTCGAGGCCGCCATGCAAAAGGTTGGCGCGCGCGACATGCAGGACATCACGTTCGCGCAGGCGCAGATCCGGCGCTTCGCCGAAGCGCAGCGCGCGTCGATGACGGACATCGAGATCGAGACGCTCCCGGGCGTGGTGCTGGGGCACAGGAACATTCCCGTCCAGTCCGTTGGCTGCTACGTGCCGGGCGGCAAGTTCCCGATGGTCGCCAGCGCGCACATGTCGGTCCTGACCGCCTCCGTTGCCGGGGTGCCGCGAATCATCGCCTCTGCGCCACCCGTCGACGGCGCGCCGCATCCGGCGATCGTCACCGCGATGAAGCTGGGCGGCGCTCACGAGATCTACGTCATGGGCGGGATCCAGGCCGTGGGCGCCATGGCTCTCGGCACGGAATCCATCGATCCCGTCCACATGCTCGTCGGACCCGGCAACGCCTTCGTGGCCGAGGCCAAGCGCCAGCTCTACGGTCGCGTCGGCATCGATCTCTTCGCCGGACCGACCGAAACCATGGTCATCGCCGACGAAACGGTGGACGCCGAACTCTGCGCCACCGACCTGCTAGGCCAGGCCGAGCACGGCTACAACTCGCCGGCCTGCCTCGTCACGAACTCTCGAAAGCTCGCGAACGAAACCATGGCCGAAGTCGAACGCCTGCTCCGGATCCTGCCGACGTCCGGGACCGCCAGCGCATCCTGGCAGGACTACGGCGACGTCATACTCTGCGATTCGCATGACGAGATGCTGGCGGTCGCCAACGACCTGGCCTACGAGCACGTCCAGGTCATGACGGACCGGGATGACTGGTTCCTGGAGAACATGCATTCGTATGGCGCCCTCTTTCTCGGCCCGCGCACCAACGTCGCCAATGGCGACAAGGTCATTGGCACCAACCATACGCTGCCGACGAAGAGGGCGGGGCGCTACACGGGCGGACTCTGGGTGGGCAAGTTCCTCAAGACTCATTCCTACCAGAAGGTCACGACCGACGAGGCCGCCGCGTTGATCGGCGAATACGGTTCGCGTCTCTGCATGCTGGAAGGGTTCGTCGGACATGCGGAGCAGTGCAACATCCGCGTGCGACGCCACGGCGGGCGCAACGTGCCCTTTGGCGCGGCCGCCGAGTAGTGGCCGCGCCCTCGGACATCAGGGCCGGCATCGCCGGCTACCGCGCGGCCAGCGCGACATTCGCGCCTGGCGCGGTCAAGGCTGCGCTTGCCGCGACCTTCGACAACGAGGCATCCCTGCGTCTTTGTCACCCGTTTGGCGACCAGGTCGGGCCGGATGCCCTTTTTGCCGCCTGCCTCGGCCCGCTGCACCATTCCATGCCCGATCTCGAGCGCCGCGACATGATCCTGGTTGCCGGCACCACCCCGGAAGGCCAGGACTGGATCGGCGCCATGGGCAACTACATGGGCACGTTCACGAGTTCCTTCCTGGGCGTTCCGCCGACCGGCCACCTCGCCCACATGCGCTACCACGAGTATTTCCGGCTTGAGGGCGGACGCGTCACCGAAATGCAGATGATCTGGGACATCCCCGAACTCATGATGCAGGCCGGCGCCTGGCCCATGGCCCCGCAGCTCGGAAAGTTCCTCTGCACGCCCGCGCCGATGTCAGGCGACGGCCTGACCGCGGCAGGTTCCGGCGATGCAGCGCTCAAGATCGTGACAGACATGCTTGCCGACCTTTGCCGCCATCCGGCGGAAGGCGGCCCGGACGTCATGAATCTCGCGACGCACTGGCATCCGCGCGTCAACTGGTACGGGCCGGCCGGCATCGGCACGACGCGCGGCCTGGCCGGCTTCCGGCATTGGCACCAGATCCCGTTCCTTCGCGCCATGCCCGACCGGAAGCTCGACGCCATGGGCGACCTGATGTCCCATTGGCTGGCCGAGGGCGACTATGTCTGCGAAACCGGCTGGCCCAACATGCGGGTCACGATCACGGGCGACGGATGGATGGGCATTGCGCCCGCAGGCCAGAACGTGTTTCTCCGTTCCCTGGATTTCTGGCGCGTCGAAGATGGCCTCATCCGCGAAAACTGGGTCCTCGTGGATCTCCTCGACGTTTACGACCAGATCGGCGTCAACGTTCTCGATCGCATGGCGGAGTTCAACAAGGCACGCAATGCGGGACCGGTCGCGCTGAGCGACGGACTGGCTGAATGACGGGCAAGGTGACATCTTCGGAAGTGGCCGCCCGCGCCGGCGTCAGCCAGTCTGCCGTCAGCAGGGTGTTCACGCCAGGCGCATCCGCGTCCGCGAAGACGGCGAAGAAGGTGCGGGAGGCGGCACGGGAACTCGGCTACCGCCCGAACTCGCTCGCGCGCGCGATGGTGTCCGGAAAGAGCCGCATCATCGGTCTCGTGGTCGCCTACCTGGAAAACCAGTTCTACCCGGTGGCGCTCGAACTGCTCTCGAACGCGCTGCAGGCCCGCGGCTACCACCTGCTCGTCTTCACGGCCCCGAACACGGCCGAGAGCGTGGACGGAGTCGTCCAGGATCTCATGGACTACCAGGCGGACGGGATCATCGCGGCGTCGGTGTCCATGAGCTCGGATCTTGCAGGGCGGGCGCGTCAAGCTGGGATACCGGTGGTCCTCTTCAACCGCGCCCAGGAAGGCGAGGGACTCGTGAACGTCACGTCGGCCAATGTCGACGGCGGCCGGAAGATCACGGAGTTCCTGATCCGGGGCCGGCACGAGCGAATCGCGCACATCGCGGGCTGGCAGGGAAGTTCGACTGGCCGGGACCGCCGCGAGGGATTCCTTGAGGCGATGGAAGCCGCCGGGATGGAACCGTTCGCGCTGGTCGACGGCATGTACAAGCGTCCGGTGGCAATGGAGTGCGCACGCCAGCTCGTCGCGGGCCGAGCCCGGCCGGACGCGATCTTCGTCGGCAATGACCACATGGCGTTCGGCGTGCTTGACGCGCTTCGACGAGCCGGCATCGAGCCGGGCAAGGACATTTCCGTCGTGGGCTACGACGACGTGCCGCTGGCAGCCTGGGACGCCTATGCCCTGACCACCTTTCGCCAACCCGTCAATCGCATGGTCGAGGCGACGGTGAACATCCTCATCGACCAGATCGAGACCGACGTGGCCGAGCCCGAATCCATTCAATTCGAGGGCGAGCTCGTCCTCAGGACGTCGGCCCGAATTCCAGAAGGACTTGCCAATGAAGGGCTTTGATACCCGTTTCGCCGACTTCCCGGACTACATCCTCGGGATCACCAGGGAGATCTGGGAAGATCGTGGCATTGCCACGCTGCACGAATACTACACCGAGAACATCGTCGTTCGCAGCCCGGCATCTGTGGTCATCGGAAACAGGGGCGTGATCGCGGCCACGATGGCGACATTGGCCGAATTCCCGGATCGCCAGCTTCTCGGGGAAGATGTCATCTGGTCCGGGTCGCCGGAGGAGGGCATGCTCAGTTCGCACCGCCTCCTTTGCATCACGACGCATGCGGGCGACGGAGTCTATGGCGCGGCGACCGGCACCAGGCTTGCCTACCGGGCCATCGCCGACTGTCACGCCATCAACAACCAGATCGACGACGAATGGCTGATCCGTGACCAGACGGCGATCGTCAGGCAGCTGGGCTGGGACCCCAAGGACTATGCGCGCGACCTGATCGCCCGCGAGGGCGGGCCGGAAAGCTGCGTCCGGCCGCTTTCCCCGGCGACCGACGTGGATGGCCCGTATTCCGGGCGCGGCAACGACAACGAGTGGGGCGCGCGCCTCGGGGACATCCTGACGCGCATGATGAATGCCGACATGGCCGCGATACCCCGGGAGTACGACCGTGCGGCGCAGCTGGAACATCCGGGTCTCGTGACCGGCCACGGGCACGGAGATGCCGACCGATTCTGGATGGGCCTGCGCGCGGCCTTCCCGTCAGCCGAATTCTGCATCCATCACCGGATCGGTCGCGACGATCCGATGATGCCCCCACGGGCCGCCGTCCGATGGAGCCTGACCGGAAAGCATGACGGCTGGGGCGCCTATGGAACTCCGACGGGCGCCGATGTGCACGTGATGGGCATCACCCACGCCGAATTCGGAACGCCAGGCAAGGCCCCGCCCCGCCTCCGAAGGGAATGGACCTTGCTCGACGAAACCGCGATCTGGAAGCAGATCTTGCTAGGCACCGGGTGAAGCATGCAAAGCACGTCGGCAACGATCAAAGTCACTCGCGCGTTTCCGCATCCCGCGGAATCGGTCTTCGCACACTGGATCAGTCCCGAGACACGCCTGCGATGGGAAGCCGGGCCGGACACCGGCATGACCTATGACGCATTCGACACCCGCGAAGGAGGCGTCGAAACGGTTCGGATCGTGCAGGACGGCAAGGAAATCGGCCACATGTTCCAGAACACGCATCGACTGGTCGAGGGCCAATTGATGGCCTACAGCCTGACGGGGGTCTTCGGGGGCGTCCTGACGACGCTCATGCAGATCGCGATCGAGTTCCAGCCGACCGACGAGGGGTGCAGGCTTGACGCGACCGCGCAGGTCATCGACCTGACGGGCGGCGACGTCCAGACTCAGCACGAGGCCGGCTGGGACTGGATTCTCGACCGGTTCGAGGCCGACATCGCGGAGCACGGGCTGGTCACGGGATGAGGGCGTCGCAGTCATGCCCGGCGCCGCCGCATGCCGATCTCGGCTCGATTCCGGTCACGGCGTCGGCATTCGGCGATCCTGTTCCTGCCCGAACTCCGGGCAGGGAGCGAACGACGAGCCTGGAAAGCACGCGCTTTGGCAGGATTCCCTTACATTTCCCGAGCGCGCAGGCGCGTTCCGGATTCCATCGCCGGAATCCGGCAGGCGGCCAGCGCCCAACATTGCGCAAGGAAAGATGCCCATGACCGACCTAAACGACCGAATCGTCCGCTATGGCGAGCTCAAGCCGTGCAAGACGGCCTTCATTGACGCCCATACTCCGGGCTCCGACCAGAAGGAGAATTTCACGATCATCGGCGGCGGCGTCTCGGAAAGCCCGGACCAGCACGTCCACATCAATCTCCCCCATGGATTCAACATCGGCGCGGCGGGGCAGCCGCCAAAGTGCCGAAACTCGCTTCACGTGCACCGGACCGCCGAAGTCTTCTTCGTCCTCTCCGGCCGCTGGAGGTTCTTCTGGGGCCGCTGGGGCACGGCCGGCGAGGTCGTGCTGGACGAAGGCGACATCATTGACATCCCCACCGGCATCTTCCGGGGCTTCGAGAACGTCGGCACCGAATACGGAATGATCAAGGCGATTCTCGGAGGCGACGACGCGGGCGGCGGCGTCGTCTGGGCGCCGCAGGTTATCGAGGACGCGGCTGATCACGGGCTGGTGCTTGCCGAGACCGGCAAGCTCTACGACACGAAAAAGGGCGAAGAGTTGCCGGACGGCGTCGGACCGATGCGCAAGCTTTCCGAGGACGAAGCCAACAGCCATCCGGAACCGACGACCCGGGAAGTCGTTGGCGGATACGTCCGCCGCTACCGGGACATGGTCGCGCTCGCGGACAAGGCGCCCTGCAAGGTCATTGGCGAATCGGCCATCATCCGCGACAGGCCCGGCTTCGAGGTCGACCTGGTCACGCGGGCCTCCGCAAGCGACGCCATGCACAGCCACGAGCACCCGTCAGTGCTGATGCCGGTCAAGGGACATTGGCGCGTTGCATGGAAGGACGGCGAAACCGTCCTGGCGCCGGGCGACACCATGAGCGTTCCGGAAGGGCTTGACCACTCCGCCGTGCCGTCGATGTCCGGCGAGGCAGCGCTCTATCACGTCGTCGGGACGGACGATCCCGCGGGTGCCACATGGACCGGCTGAGGCTAGACGGCACCCTGCACCTGCGACATGTCCTGACTTTGGGCAGCCTTGACGGGACCGGCCGCCGGAGCGCCGGAACCCTGGCGATTCCAGTAGCAATCACGAAAGCGAGACGAGCATGACCCGCATCCTGACCACGCACGTGGGCTCCCTGCCCCGAACCCAGAAGGTCGTCGACTTCATCTTCGCCCGCGAAAGGAACGAACCGTTCTCGCAGGACGACTTCGACGCGGCCATGGCCGAGGCGGTCATGGAAACCGTGAAGAAGCAGGTTGATGCAGGCGTCGACATCGTCTCCGACGGAGAGACCTCGAAGATCAGCTATGCCACCTATGTCAAGGACCGCTATACCGGGTTCGACGGCGACAGCCCCAGGAACGCGCCCGAAGACCTGAAGCGGTTTCCCGGCTTTCTGAAGCGCCTGGCCGACGACGGCGGCACGCCGCAATATGCAAGGCCCCTCTGCGTCGGAGAGGTCAGGTCCAAGGGCCAGGGAGAGTTGCAGAAGGACATCGCGAACCTGAAGGCCGCCATGGAGGCGCACGGGGCCAGACGCGGCTTCATGAACGCAGCGTCGCCCGGCGTGATCTCCCTCTTTCTGCAGAACGAATTCTATCCCAGCCGCGAGGCCTATCTGGCCGCGCTGGCCGACGCGATGAAGGAAGAGTACGAAACGATCGTTGCCGCCGGACTTGACCTTCAGCTCGATTGCCCGGACCTGGCGTTGTCGAGGCACATGCTCTTCACGGACCTCTCGGACGAGGAGTTCGTGAAGGTTGCGGGCATGCACGTGGAGGCGCTGAACGGCGCGCTGAGGGACATTCCAGAAGACCGGATCAGGGTCCACATCTGCTGGGGCAATTACGAAGGCCCGCATGTCTGCGACATTCCGATGGCAACGATGTTCGACACGCTCATGTCGGCCCGGGCGCGCCATGTGCTGTTCGAGACCTCCAATCCACGCCACGGCCATGAGTGGACCGTGTTCAGGGATCGCAAGGCCGACATTCCCGACGACAAGCTGCTGGTGCCGGGCGTTGTCGACACGACAACCAACTTTGTCGAGCATCCTGACCTCGTCGCGCAACGCATTGAGCGGTTCGTCGACATCGTCGGAGCCAAGCGGGTCATCGCGGGAAGCGATTGCGGGTTTGGCACCTTCGCCGGTTTCGGCGCGGTCGACCCGGACATCGCATACGCGAAGCTGGCCGCGCTTTCGGAGGGCGCCGCGAAGGTCGGGCAGGAGTAGAACGTGATGGATGACGCGCTGCTGGCACTCCTTCGCTCGGTTGACACGCCGACGGTCTGCAACGCCATAGAGGTTGCGGAAGGGAAACGCGGCTTCGACCGCTTCACGCGTGGAACCGTGCTGTGCAGCGATCCGGATGCCGGCGCGCTCGTCGGCTTCGCGCGGACCGCGAAGATCGCGGGCGCCTTGCCGCCTGAAGTGGCGCCCGAGACCGTCAGGTCAATTCGCATGGACTACTACCGCCACATGGCAAGCGGGGCCCGCCCCGCGCTTGCGGTCATCGAAGACCTTGATGGCGAGGAGGCCGTCGGAGCCTATTGGGGCGAGGTGAATGCGACCGTGCACAAGGGATTCGGCCTTTGCGGTGCCCTGACAAACGGGGTCATGCGCGATCTTGGCGATCTTCCTGAGGGCTTTCCGGTGATCGCGGGATCCATCGGACCCAGCCATGGATTCGTGCATGTGAGGGAAGTCGGAACGCCGGTCACGGTCTTCGGGTTGACGATTTCGGACGGCGACCTCGTCCACTCAGACCGCCATGGCGCGCTTGTCGTCCCCGAGGACTGCGTTGAAGGGCTCGCGGACGCGATCGGGAAGATGCAGGAGACAGAACAGATCGTCCTTTCCGCGGCCCGCGCGCCCGGCTTTGACTTCCAGGCATTCGAGGAGGCCTGGGCGGCGTTCGAGAGGGCCCGCGTCTAGACCGGCCGAAGCACTTCTCCGATCTGCCTTCGACACTTGGACAAGGATTCAGGCCGGAGCGCGACCCCCATCAGGCCATGCGATGGCATCAACGACCCAGCGTAGGCAAGGGAAGCGGGTGACCAAACAAGGGCAACCCTTCCGCGAAACCAAGGGCCAGTCTCACGCGTTGCTCACCGGCGGTTCCAGGGTTCTCGGCGTTGCCACGAATTGAGGTTTCTCAAGCGCAGTCAGCGCCTCGGAAATTGAGCCGCGCATGCCGACCAGATGGTTGAATTGCACCCGGACACGGGAACCGGGTAGCTGCGGATTTCGGTCTCTATCAGCTGCCGTGCGCTCTCGAGCTTCTCGGTCGCGGAGGCCAGGCACTCCTGATAGGTTATGGCCGTGCTCCTTCCAACATCTTGACGGCCGAATGTATCAACGCGTGCCAACCCAAGTCCAACATCTTCTTGCAGGATCGCGCGGAATTGCAATCGGCTTCCAGCACTTTCCCGACTCGGCCTGCTGAACTTCCGGTGACTTGAGTCGACGGCGACTTGGAGCGACCTGCGTCGACCGCGGCAGGCCCGACTCCTGAGCGACTTCGGAAATGGAAGAGCCGGACTCGTGGAGCGGTGACCCTTGGGCATGCGCCTGTCCGCAACACGGAAGGCTGCGGTGAATATTCCCGACTTAAATTGTCGGATTGACAAACCTGAGTAATTTGATCAGTTTTGTGAAGATTAAGCCAGCCACCGAATCAGGGGTGAGCCAAGAACTCGGAACCTCGAAGGAACGGGCAGATGGAGTCTCCCTGCGAAAGGACAGAATTCGCCACCGTCGACTGGCGCGAAGTTCTGCTGGTCGCGCTCGAATTCGGGCTGCCGAGCCCCTTCAGCATCGAATGCCTGATCGACAGGGCTGAAATTGGTGAATTGGGCGGGCCATGGTGGTGAGCGCTTCCGAATTGGCCCAAGTTGCTGTAGTCCCCCCGAGCGACACGCCGCCCCTGCATGAGGCGAAGGAACTCACGAATGGTGGCGTCCTCGCCCGCATCAAGCTTGAGGATCAGCTGTACTTCCTGCGGATCACCCGCGCAGGGAAGCTGATACTCACCAAATGACCATGACCGTCCCAGATCGCGACGGCGCGCCTGTTGGATACGTGGCCGAGCTAGGACCGGTCGAGGCTGCAGCGGTGATCTGCCTGCGCCTCTGGTGTGACGGGCCCGCATCGCAGAAACTAGTGCGGAAGGACTTTGCATCGGCCTTTGGCGCCCGACGCGGCCATGAAGCCCTGAGTTGCTTCGAGACGCTCTGCGATCTTTGCGTTCGGCACGGCCGTCGCCCCCTGATGCGCCATCAAGTGGCGTGCAGGTCCCTCGGGGCGGACGAGTCCTGCTTTGCCAACTTCATCGGCTACGCCAGCGAAGGAGAGCAGGAAGACGCCCTGATGATCGCCACCACCATCGTGAACCCAAGCATGGCCCCCGCCCTGATTGGGCTGGCACAGGAGTTCGGCCTTGCTCTCCGTCGCATGGCCATCAAGGCCGACCGACGACCGGAAATTTCAACTGCCATTCACTGAAAGAGGACTGTGAACAATGAAGAAATCCAAGAACCTGACCCTTGCCACGACCGCCTTGGCCCTCGGCCTCGGCAACGCAGCCATGGCAGGCGAAAGCGCAAGCAAGTCGGCAGTGCTCAACACATATGCCGACATTGCAGAGGCCAAGTACGCGGACAGCCTGATCACGGCGCAGCGCCTTCAGGCCGCGGTGGACGCCCTGCTTGCAAGCCCGTCCGCGGAAGCCCTGGAGGCCGCGAAGGCCGCCTGGCTTGCGGCACGGGTGCCCTACCAGCAGACCGAGGTCTATCGATTCGGAAATGCAATCGTCGATGACTGGGAAGGCAAGGTGAACGCCTGGCCGCTGGACGAGGGCTTGATCGACTACGTTGACGCCTCCTATGGCGGGCCGACGGACGAAAACGAGGCGGCGGCCCTGAACGTCGTCGCCAACACGAGCTTCATGCTTTCTGGCGAGACCGTCGATGCCTTGATGATCACGCCCGCATTGCTGGAGGAGACGCTGCAAGAGGCTGACGGCGTCGAAGCCAACGTCGCAACCGGCTATCATGCCATCGAATTCCTGCTCTGGGGCCAGGACCTTAACGGGCACGGGTCCGGGGCAGGCAACCGGCCGTGGACCGACTACGCCGAAGGAAGCGCCTGCACCGGCGGCAACTGCGACCGACGCGGCGAGTATCTCAAGGCAGCAACCGACCTGCTGGTCTCCGACCTCGAGTGGATGTCCGCACAATGGTCTGCTGGCGGCGACGCAAGGGGCGGGCTGCTGGCCGACGAGGATGCAGGCATCGCCGCAATCCTGACCGGCATGGGATCGCTCTCCTACGGCGAACAGGCCGGCGAGCGAATGCGGCTTGGCCTCCTGCTGAACGACCCGGAAGAGGAGCACGACTGCTTCTCGGACAACACGCACAACAGCCACTACTATGACGGCCTCGGCATCCAGAACGTGTACCACGGCGAGTACGTGCGAATAGACGGCTCCGTGGTTTCCGGCCCCTCCCTTGCCGATCTTGTTGCGGAAGCCGACGCCGGTCTCGATGCCGAGATGGCGGGCAAGCTCGCGTCAACAATGATGGCCCTGGGTCGAATCAAGACCGCAGCCGAAGCCGGGTTCAGCTATGACATGATGCTCGAACGCGGGAACGAGGCGGGCGAGGCGCTCGTGATGGGCGGCGTGAACGGCCTGATCGACCAGACCCGCAGCATCGAACGCGTCGTTGCGGCCCTTGGCGTCGAAGCCATCGAGTTCGAGGGATCCGACAGCCTCGACAACCCCGACGCTGTCTTCCAGTGAGCTGCCGAGGTCCGCTGCCATGATCGTCTGCCATTGCAAGAACATCACCGATCAAGACATCCATGCGTCTATCGACTGGATGCGGGCAGCGGACCCCGAAACCCTGATTACCCCGGGAAAGGTCCGCCGCGCGTTGGGCAAGCCCGCTGACTGCGGCGGATGCATGACCTTGTTTCTAGGAACCATGCGCAACAGTCCCAACCTGGAAGTACCCATGCAAATCCGCGATCTTCGCGGACCTACACAGGAAACCAGAAAATGCAAGGCGACAGCAAAGTCATCGACTACCTGAACCGGGCGCTCCGCAGCGAACTGACCGCGATAAGCCAGTACTGGCTGCACCACAAGCTGCAAGAGGACTGGGGCCTTGGTCACATGGCCCGAAAGAGCCGCGAAGAGAGCATCGAGGAGATGAACCACGCGGACAAGATCATGGGCCGCATCATCACGCTCAGCGGCCACCCAAACCTGCAGAAGCTCGATCCCCTTCGGATCGGCCAGAGTCCCCGGGAAACGCTGGAATGCGACCTTGCCGCCGAGGAAGAGGCACAGGCCTTGTACAAGGAGGCGCGCGAACACTGCCGCGGGGTCGGCGACTACGTGTCGATGGCGATTTTCGAGGAACTCCTCTCCGACGAGGAAGGCCACATCGATTTCCTGGAGACGCAGCTTGAACTGCATGATCGCGTCGGTGCCGAGAACTATGCCAAGCTCAATGCCTCGAAGATGGACGAAGCCGAGTAAGTTCTGTCTCTGCGTTGTCCTGTCCGGACCGGCCGCCATGGCAGGCCCGCTCGACGAACCGCATCTGAACGTCATTCCCCGGACAGCGGACGAGGCCTCCAGGATTGCGGCGGTCACTGCCTTGCCGAAGCGCTTTGACGGCCCGCAGAGATTCGAGAACAGGCCGGCTGGAGCCGCGACCGTGCGAGTGACCCCGGACGCGGACGCGTTTTCGCAGCCTTCCGGGAACATCACTTTCGAGGACGAGCTGAACTTCAGGGTGGGCGACGGGCTGTTCCGCAAGCTATGGGTCTCGTCGCCGTCTTCGACGCGGGCTTCCGACGGTCTCGGTCCGCTCTTCAACGCCCGATCCTGTCAACGATGCCATGTCAAGGACGGGCGCGGGCATCCGCCAAGCGGCCCGGACGACAACGCAATCTCCATGTTCCTGCAAATCTCGATCCCCGGAACGCAGGACGATGGCATCGAAGAGATCGAGGGCTACTTGGCAACCCTGCCCGACCCCACCTACGGCACGCAGCTGCAGGACTTCAGCCTTGCGGGGCATCCTGCCGAGTACAGCCTGCAAATCGAGTATGAGGAGATCGAGGTTCCGCTTGCCGGCGGCGAGGTTGCCCACCTTAGGAGACCAACCTACACCGCCGCCAATCTGGGCTATGGTCCGCTGCATCCCAAAGCAATGCTGAGCCCCCGCGTTGCACCTCAGATGATCGGCCTGGGCCTTCTCGAGGCAATCCCTACGGCCGACATCCTGGCCTTGGCAGATCCGGATGATGCGGACGGCGATGGCGTTTCCGGCCGTGCCAATGTCGTCTGGTCGGTGGAGTTCGATCAGCCCATGCTGGGCCGGTTCGGGCACAAGGCAGGAACGCCGACCGTGCGCCAACAGGCCGCCGCGGCCTTTTCGGGTGACATTGGAATCTCCAGCCCGCTGTTTCCTGCACCTTGGGGCGAATGCACCGAAGTCCAGGCGGACTGCCGGGCTGCGCCACATGGCGATGCGGACGACCGAGGCTTCGAGATCGACGCCGAAGGACTGGATCTCGTGACATTCTACAGCCGCAACCTGGGCGTTCCCGCGCGACGCGACGTTGGCGGCGCGACCGTGCTGCGTGGCAAGGAGATCTTCTACGGCACTGGATGCACGTCCTGTCACCGGCCCGCCTTCGTGACGCACCGGCTGGCCGATCAGCCCGAGCAGAGCTTTCAGTTGATTTGGCCCTACTCGGACTTGCTCCTCCACGACATGGGGCCTGGCCTCGCAGACAATCGCTCCGAAGCTCGCGCGACCGGCTCGGAATGGCGGACGTCCCCTCTGTGGGGCATCGGTCTGACCAAACAGGTCTCCGGCCACACGAATTTCCTTCATGACGGGCGGGCCCGCTCGTTGCTGGAAGCCACACTTTGGCACGGCGGCGAGGCACAGCCGCATCGCGATGCAGTGGCGGGCATGGCCCCGGAAGACCGCGAAGCGCTCATCAAGTTCCTGGAGAGTCTCTGACATGCGCATCTGGATTTCTGCAATCGTGATCCTGGCATCCGCCCCTGCCCTCGCGGACGCTCCCGACCTGAAGGCAATCGTCGAGGCGCATGTGCTGCCGGGATATCGGATGCTTGACGAGGAAGCTGCAGACCTTGCGTCGGCGGCCTTGTCCGATTGCCGGCCCGACAATCCCGTCCTGCGGGCGGCATATCACGATGCCTTCGACGCATGGGTCCGGGTCAGCCACCTGCGCTTCGGTCCGTCCGAGCACGAAGACAGGGCGTTCGCATTGGCCTTTTGGCCCGATCCGCGTGGATCAACGCCGAAATCCCTTGCCGCGCTGGTTCGGGATGAAGACCCGATCATTGGCTCTCGGGAGGGTTTCGCGACCGTCTCGGTCGCGGCACGAGGATTCTACGCCTTGGAATTTCTTCTTTTCGACGCGCATTACATCCGTATGGAAGGCGCCGTCGCAGACTACCGTTGCGCGTTGATCCAGGCAGTGAGCAATGACATCTCCATCAATGCCGCACCAATCCTGGACGACTGGCAGAACGGATACTCCGACCTGATCGGAAATCCGGGCAACGACGTGTACAGATCTCCGAGAGAGGCTGCGCGCCAGTTCTTCACGGCGCTTTCCACAGGCCTCGAGTTCACTTCAGGCACCCGTCTCGGCAGGCCCATGGGCACGTTTGACAGGTCACGCCCCAAACGGGCCGAGGCTCGAAGGTCCGGCCGTTCGCTACGGCACGTCATATTGTCGCTGGAATCCACGCATGGGCTCGCCATGCTTCTCTCCGGAGGAGACGAAGGTCTCAAGAGAGCCTTCGGGACGGCGATCCGTCGGGCGACCGAACTGGACGATCCGGTTTTCGCAGGAGTTGCCGATCCCCAGGGACGCCTTCGCGTCGAAGTCCTGCAGCAGGACATCGATGACATCCGTCGGCTTCTTGCGGAAGGCCTCGGCCCCAGCCTTGGCATTGCAGCAGGTTTCAACGCATTGGATGGCGACTGATGACAGACCGACGATCGTTCATTGCCGGCATGCTTGCGGTGGGTCTCTGCCCCAGACCAACATGGGCGGAGGTCGGGAGCCCGGCATTCCTGTCGGCGGGAATGACGCCGAACGGCGCTCATCTGCTTTGCGGCCTGACTGCCCAGGGACAGGTCTCGTTCGGACTTTCCCTGCCTGCCCGAGGCCACGCGGCAGCGGCACATCCGATGCTCGCCGAAGCCGTCACCTTTGCGCGGCGGCCGGGAACCTTCGCCATCGTCATAGATTGTGCATCCGGCGAGGAAAGGGCCCGGATGCACGCTCCCGCTGGCCGCCACTTCTACGGCCACGGCACGTATTCCGCCGACGGCGATCTCCTGTTCACCACCGAGAATGACTTCGGGGCAGCCCGCGGGACAATCGGCGTATGGGACGCCAGGAACGGCTATAGGCGACTGGGCGAGCTTTGTTCTGGAGGGACTGGCCCGCATGACATCAAGCTGATGCCGGACGGGAATGCACTTGTCGTTGCCAATGGCGGCA
>JAPPCV010000088.1 GCA_028824715.1 Boseongicola sp.
GAGCCCGGGACTGAGGAAGCATCCCGGGGTTGGTCTTCAACGCATGGTTCAGGGTGGATTGGATGACAGTCTCCTTTCCTGTGCTGGTCAGCGCGGGCTCCCGGAACTTTCGTTCCTCAAGCCCCTCCCTTCAGGGAGGGGTCGCTGACGGGCGTGTTCCCCCTTGGAAATCAGATATCCTGAACTGCACGTGCTTTGATATACCTTTCTTTGATAGCCAAATTCGCTGATCCGGTCTGGATGTGGCGGACTCATGCGCCTACTTGGGCACACGGCAACGATGCGGGGCAGCGCGATGGAATACACCAAGCACGAGGCCAAGGACCATGCCCGCGAAAAAATGCGCGGCATTTGGGCGGCCGCCCTGAACCCGTTCGGCGCCGACCTTGCGCTGGATGAGGCAGGGCTGCGCTCGAACATCCGCCACTGGATCGACGACCTGGAGGTAAGGGGCCTGTTCGTTGCCGGCAAGCAGGGCGAGTTCTGGTCGATGTCGCTGGAGGAGCGCAAGCGCAACATGACCGTCGCGGTCGATGAATGCGCGGGCAAGGCCGGGACGATCATGTCAATTTCGGACCAGAACATAGACACCGCGCTGGAACTGGGTCGCCACGCGGAGGCGTGCGGTGCAGACTACGTGGTCGTGCATGCGCCGATGCTCAGCTTTTGCCATGACCGGAGCGAGTTGCTCTACCAGTACTACAAGCGGTTCTGCGACGAGCTGGACATCGGCATCGCCATGTGGAGCCATCCCGACAGCGGCTACCTCATGCAGCCCGAGGAATGCGCACGGATTGCCGACCTGCCCAATATCGTCGCCATCAAGTACTCGGTTCCACGCGACATGTATGTGCGGCTGACCCGCATGGCGGGTGACAGGATCCAGGTCTCGACCTCGCTGGAAGACGACTGGCTGGACAACATCGAGGAGCTGGGTTGGCGGCTGTACCTCTGTTCTTCGCCGCCCTACCTGCTGCAAACTGCAAACGACAGGCGGATGCATGACTATACCGAGCTCGCCTTTGCCGGAAGGTTTGCCGAGGCGCGCAAGGTGCGCGACAGCCTCGAACCGGTTCGCGACGCGATCAGGCGCAGCAAGCCACCCGGAAAGCCGACTGCCTTCGGCAAGTGCTGGCAGGAGCTCCTGGGCCAGGTCGGCGGACATGTCCGCCCGCCGATGCTTGAACTGACGGAGGAGGAGAGATCCGCCGTGCGCGCCGCGTTCGCTGCCAGCGGCCTCACGCTGTAGGGCGTTGCTCGATATATTATTTTTCGATAGCTACATGCAGAGGATTCCTTTGCGGCAGTGGTGGCTGTCGGGAACAGTTCATCCAAACAGGAGCATGCAATGGCCAGACTGGGCGCCTTCAACTTCAAGACCTGGATCGACGAGCATCGCCATCTTCTGAAACCGCCGGTCGGCAACAAGATGGTGTTCGAGGACAGCGACCTGATGGTGACCGTCGTGGGTGGCCCGAACAAGCGCACCGACTACCACGACGACCCGGTCGAGGAATTCTTCTACCAGCTTGAGGGCGACATGCTGCTCAAGCTCTACGACGGCGAGGAATTCTACGACGTCCCGATCCGGCAGGGCGACGTGTTCCTGCTGCCGCCGCATGTCAGGCACTCGCCGCAGCGGCCCCAGGAAGGCTCGGTCGGCCTTGTGATCGAACCCAAGCGCCAACAAGGCCAGCTTGACGCGATCGAGTGGTATTGCTTTGAATGCGGCGCAAGGGTGTACCGTGCGGAACTGCAGCTTCAGTCCATCGTGGAGGACCTGCCGCCCATCTACGAGAGCTTCTACGTCGACGAGGACCGCCGTACATGCCCGGACTGTGGGGCGGTGCATCCAGGCAAGGAGCCGCCTGAGGGCTGGGTTAGGCTCTAGGCGGCGCATCGCCCATTGGCCGCTTCCATGGGGCAAGGGCCCGCGTCGGGCTGGCGGTCTGTGGAACCTTAAGGAAAAACTGGGAGAACGACATGAAAATCAAGAAAATCAACGCCCTGGCTGGAATTCTTCTGGCCACGACCTGCGCGGCGGCGCTGGCCGAGGAGGTGAAGATCGGGATGATAACGACGCTTTCGGGCCCGGCGGGATACCTGGGCCAGGACGTGCGCGACGGCTTCCTGCTGGCCATTGCCGAAGAGGGCGGCATGCTTGGAGGCGTCAAGGTGGAGGTGCTGGTCGAGGACGACGGCCTGAAGCCCGAGAACGGGCGGGCGATCGCGGAGCGCTTCCTTGAGCGCGACGAGGTGGAGATCATGACGGGGGTGATCTTCTCGAACATCTCGCCGGTGGTCGCGCCCTTGACGCTGCGCGCCGGACGGTTCTACATCACGCCGAACTCGGCCCCGTCGCAGTTCGCGGGCAAGAACTGCCACGAGAACTACTTTGCCGTTGCGTGGCAGAACGACTCCCTGCACGAAAGCGCGGGCCTGAACGCGACGTCGCAAGGATACGGCAACGCCTTCGTGCTGGCTCCGAACTACCAGGCCGGAAAGGACGCGATCGCCGGGTTCAAGCGCTATTTCGAGGGCGAGATCGTCGGCGAGGTCTACACCCAGCTTGGCCAGACCGACTACGCGGCGGAGATTGCAAGGATTCGCGCGGCCGGGCCCGAGATGGTCTTCCAGTTCCTGCCCGGCGGAATGGGCATCAACTTCGCGAAGCAGTACGATCAGGCGGGCATGAACGAGGAGGTGCCGATGGTGCTGGCGGCGCCGTCCTCGGACATCAACATCCTGCGCGCCGTGGGCGAGTCAATGGTTGGCGTGTCCAGCTCGTCGCACTGGAACCACGATATCGAGAACGATGCCAACCGGGCCTTCATCGCCGGTTTCGAGGCGGAATACGGCCGGTCGCCCACCGTCTACGCCAGCCAGGGCTATGACACCGCCAAGCTGATCGCCAGCGCGCTCATGAAGACGGGCGGAAAGGTCACCGCGGACATGGACGGTTTCAGGAGCGCGCTGAAGGCGGCGGACTTCGACTCCGTCCGCGGCGCTTTCGCGTTCAACACGAACAACCACCCGATCCAGAACTGGTACGCCCGGATCGTCGTCGAGCGCGACGGGGAGTTCTTGAACGAGACCACGGGCGTCATCGCCGAGAACCACGCTGACGCCTACGCTTCGGAGTGCGCCCTCAACTAGGGAGACTCCCTCAGGAAAGACAGAGCCGGCGCGCCCTCGCGGGCGCGCCGGCGGTATCGAGGCGCCTGGTCCGGCGGCCTGGAATGACGGGCAGGACGTGATGTCGCAGCTTTTCCTCGAGCAACTGCTCAACGGTGTCCAACTGGGCATGTTCCTCTTCCTGGTCTCGGCAGGGTTGACTCTGGTGTTCGGCTTCATGAACATCATCAACTTGGCGCACGGCTCGCTCTTCATGATCGGCGCCTATGCGATGGCGCTGATCGGAGGCGTGACCGGCTCGTTCCTGCTGGCGCTGGTCCTGAGCCTTCCGGTCGTTGCATGCGCGGCCTGGGTGATCGAAGTCGTCATCATTCGCCGGCTGCATGAACGGGACCATCTGGACCAGGTCCTGGCGACCTTCGCGCTGATCCTGTTCATCAACGAGGGCACGACGATGCTTTTCGGCCGCGTGCCGCTGTTCATGGACGTGCCCGCATCGCTGTCAGGGACGGTGACGCTTCCCGGTGGCGTGACCTATCCCCTCTATCGTGTCGCGATCATCGGCGCCGGGCTGGCGGTGGCCCTCGCGCTCTGGCTGATCATCGCGCGCACCCGCGTCGGCATGCAGATCCGCGCCGGCACGACGAACCGCGAGACCGTCGAGCAGCTTGGGGTCAACATCGACCGTCTCAACACGCTGATCTTCGTTGTCGGCGCGATGTTCGCGGGGCTCGCGGGCGCGCTGGCAGGGCCGTTGACATCCGTCGAGGTCGGCATGGGCGAGAACCTCCTGATCCTCTGCTTCGTCTGCGTCGTGATCGGCGGCATCGGGTCGGTCCGCGGCGCGATGCTGGGCGCGATCACGGTCGGCGTGGTCGACACGATGGGCCGGGCATTCGTGCCGGACATCCTTGGCCGCTTCCTTGACCCTGCCACGGCGAGCGGGATTTCGGCCGGCCTGTCGTCGATGTCGATCTATCTCCTGATGGTGGTGGTCCTGGTCTTCAGGCCGACGGGGCTGTTCCCCGTGGCGCGGAGCGTCTGACGTGAGAGACACCCACCACCTGCCGTTCCTCCTGGGCTGCCTTGCGGCGCTTCTGCTTCTTCCGTTCGTGCTGCAGGCGACGGGATCGTCCTACCTGATCTCCACCGCGACCCGGCTGGTGGTCTTTGCCATCGCGGCGGTCAGCCTCGACCTGTTGATCGGCTACACGGGCCTTGTGTCCTTCGGCCACGCGGCATTTCTGGGGGTTGGTGCCTACACGGTCGGCATCCTGTCCTTTCACGCCTACGAGGACACCACGCTGATCGGCCTGCCCGGAACCCTGTCCGGTCTCGTGGCGATCCCGCTGGCATTGGCGCTGTCGGCGCTGGCCGCGCTGATCGTCGGCGCCTTGTCGCTTCGGACCCGAGGCGTCTACTTCATCATGATCACGCTCAGCTTCGGGCAGATGCTGTTCTTCCTCTTCGTCTCGCTCGAGCAGTATGGCGGCGACGATGGCATGATGATGTTCGAAGGACGCAACAGGCTGCCCTTGCTGGACCTGAACGACCGGATCAGCTTCTACTACTTCTGTCTTGCGTGGTTCGTCCTGTTCTTCTGGTTCTGCACTTGGCTGGTACGCTCGAAGTTCGGACGCACGCTGGCCGCCATCAAGCAGAACCAGGACCGCCTGTCCTCGATCGGGATCAACGCTTACTGGGCCAAGCTGCAGGTCTTCGTGATCGCTGGCGTCGGCGCGGGGCTGGCCGGGGCGCTCTCGGCAAACCACACCGAGTTCGTCAGCCCCGCACTGACCCATTGGACCCGTTCGGGCGACCTTATGATCGTGGTGATACTCGGCGGCATGGGCACGCTTGTCGGGCCGGTGCTGGGCACCTTCCTGTTCCTTCTTCTGGAGGAGTTCCTGCCGCTGATCCTCCGCGGGCTGGGGCTTGGGCTCCTGTCGGAGCACTGGCGGTTCGTATTCGGGCCGATCCTGATCCTGGTGGTTCTCTACGCCAAGACGGGCCTTTACGGCCTGATCTTCCCGCGAAGGGGCTGAGCGATGCTGGAGATCCGCAACCTTTGCAAGTCATTCGGGGCGCTCAAGGCGGCCGACGACGTCTCGCTGACCGTCGAACGTGGCACGATTCACGCGCTGATTGGCCCCAACGGCGCCGGCAAGACCACGTTGATCGCGCTGCTTTCGGGCTACTTGCAGCCCACGAGCGGCGCCATCGCCTTCGACGGGCGGGATCTCTTGGCGGTGCCCACGCACCTGAGGCCGCACGCGGGACTGGTGCGCAGTTTCCAGATCACCTCGGTCTTTCCCGAAATGACGGTGCGCGAAAACGTCTGCCTCGTGCTGCAGTCCGTCGCGGGGCAGGCTCGAAGCCTCTTCCGCCTTGCAGCCGCCGACCGCGCCGAACAGGAGGAGGCCGACGCCACCTTGGCCCGCGTCGGGCTGATCGATCAGGCCGATGCGCTGACCGGCAACCTGGCTCACGGACAGAAGCGGCAGGTCGAGATCGCGATGGCGCTTGCCGCCAGGCCCAAGCTGCTGCTCCTGGACGAACCGACGGCCGGCATGGGCGTGGAGGAGAGCCGCCGCATCATGGACTTGCTGGAGAGCCTGCGAGACTCGGTCACCATGCTGCTGGTGGAGCACGACATGGACGTGGTCTTCGGACTCGCCGACAGGGTCTCGGTCCTGGTCTACGGCAAGGTCATCGCCTCGGACACGCCCGAGAGAATCCGCGTGAACGCGGACGTGCAGGAGGCCTATCTTGGCGATCACGAGCTTCACGGGGAGGGGGACTGATGCTGCAGGTCGAGGGCGTCGAAGCGGGCTACGGCAGCTCCAAGGTCCTGTTCGGGATCGACCTGGAACTGGGCAAGGGCCAGCTTGGCGCGATGATGGGCCGCAACGGCATGGGCAAGACCACGACCGTTCGGGCGATCAGCGGACTGACCCCAGCAAGCGCGGGTTCGGTCCGGCTTGCCGGCCGCGACATCACGGCGCTCAAGCCCTACCAGATCGGCCAGGCGGGAATAGCGCTGGTGCCCGAGGGCCGGCAGGTCTTCCCGACCCTGACGGTGCGCGAGAACCTGGTCTGTACCGCCAGCAACAGGTCGGGTCTCGGGCTTTGGACGCTTGACCTGGTGCTTGACCACTTTCCGCGCCTGAGGGAGCGTGCCGATCAGTTGGGGAACTCGCTCTCGGGCGGCGAACAGCAAATGCTCGCCATCGCGCGCGCGCTGATGACGAACCCCAAGGTGCTGATCCTGGACGAAGCGACCGAAGGCCTCGCTCCGCTGATTCGCAAGGGCATCTGGAAGACTCTCGGCGCCCTGAAGGCGCAAGGGCAGACGACCCTCGTGATCGACAAGAACCTCGACGAGATGGCGAATGTCGCGGATCACGCGACGGTGCTGGTCAAGGGAAGGGTCGCCTGGTCCGGCGACATGGCCGCGATGCGCGCGGTGCCGGACTTCGCCGAGACCTACCTGGGCGTGTGACCTTGCGGGACGACTGGAGAAACCTCGATCAGGAGGAGCTGGAGCGCCAGTACGATGCCCGTGCCTCGGTGCCGGACTTTGACGCCGAAATCGCGCGCTACCGCGAACTCAGCGCGGAATGCCATGCCGATTGCGACGTGATCCGCGACCTGGCCTACGGGCCTTCCGAGGACGAGCGCATCGACTACTTTCCTGCAGGGTCCGGCAAGCCGGTCCTGGTCTTCCTGCACGGCGGCTACTGGCGGCTGCTTGGTCGGACCGACAGCGCATTCATGGCGAAGGCGCTCGTCGGGCGCGGCATCAGCACGGCGGTCGTCGAGTACAGCCTTGCGCCCAAGGTCAGCCTCGACGTGATCGTCGCGCAGTGCCGCCGAGCCGTTGCCTGGATTCACGGAAACATCGCCCGGCACGGGGGCGATCCGACGCGGCTGTTCGTCTGCGGCTCGTCGGCAGGGGCGCAGCTGGCGGCGATGGCGCTGGCCACGGACTGGAGCGCGTTCCCTGGCGTGCCGCGCGATGTTCTCAAGGGCGGCGTGCTGGCAAGCGGGCTCTACGACCTGGAACCGGTGCGCCATTGCCGGCCGAACGAATGGCTCGGGCTCGATGCCGCGGCGGCCCGTCGAAATTCGCCGCAGGGCATGACATTTCCCGACGAGGCCAGGTTGCTGGTCACCTGGGGCGGATTGGAAACGGACGAGTTCAAGCGCCAGAGCCGGGATTTTGCCCGGAAGCTGCACGACGGGGGCCTGGCCGTGACGTGCCTGGAGGTCGAGGACCGGAACCATTTCGACGTCGTCACTGACCTTGCCGATCCCGGGCGGCGCCTGCACCGCGCAGCGGCATCATTGATCGACGGCTGCGCGGCGCCATGAGGCGACGGCGACTCGCCGAGCATGAGGCCGCATCGAGCCGACGCACGGATTGCATGCCCCACGAGGAGTCCGGGCTTCGCGCCGGACGGTCCGGCGCGTCGAGCTGGAGGCAGCCGGGCAGGAAGGCGGCGCACCCGGGCGTTTCAGGAAACGGAGTGTGACATGGAGATGTCGAATCGGTTCAAGGGACAGGAACAGGAAATCATCGACTTGCTCGCCGCGGCCTTCGCCGCGTCGGAGGGCGCGGATGAAGGCGCGCTGATCCGAGACCTGTCTCGCAACCTGCTGGCGACGACGGCGGATGCCGACATCCATGTCTTCACCGCACGCGAGACGCGGTCCCTGATCGGCGCGATCATCTTTTCGCGGCTGACCTACGAACACGACGGCCGGACCGTCTTCCTGCTGGGGCCGGTCGGAGTCGCGACCGACCGCCAAGGCAGGGGAACAGGGCAAAGGCTATTGACTCACGGCCTCGCCTGCCTGCGGAAGAGCGGCGTCGACGTGGCGGTGACTTACGGCGATCCGAAATACTATTCCAGGGTGGGATTTCGGCCCATCACCGAAGAATTCGCCCAAGCGCCGTTCAAGCTGAAGTATCCGAAGGGCTGGCTTGGTCAGTCCTTGACCGATCGGTCGTTGACGCCGCTGACCGGCCCGTCTCGCTGCGTTGAAGCGTTTCACCGCCCGGAATACTGGTGATTGATCAGCCTCGCTGCACTTGAAACCGGTGCTGAACACGCGCCGAAGTGCCACCTGCATCGGTCGGCCGCGGCGCATGGAGGCCAGGCAAGGCGACGGCCCAGGGCCGAACCGCACCCAGCGCGGCATCGAGCCTTGCCATGGGTTTGCCGATAGCGCACGCATTGGTCCGCGGCAACGGCGCAAAGCCGACGAAGACCACCGGGTTCACGGCTCCGAGCCGAGCGCAATCCAGCACTGCAAACACTGCATTGGGCACTGTTTGCGTGCAGATGACAACGCGTTCACGCTTGCCTACCTCGAGACCGTGCAGAGCCGATCACGAGGCCCCCCGTTCCAGCGGTCAGCGACGCTGCTGTCCGCCTTGAAGGCATGCGCTGCCGAGTCGAGCCAGTCCATGCCTCGCGCAGCCCGGTCAAAGTCCTGCGCAGCGGCAGACGAGCATCCTTCCGGGTCTGCTTGCCGGGCTGAACCTGCATTTGCGCATCGGGACTTGAGTGGTTTCCTGATGAGTTGCGATTCGGCCCGAGCCGGTCACCCTCGCGGCGAGCGGCTTCCTCTGCGATGCGGCCGGACTTCTTCGAGCATGAACAGGATGCCACGTCACAGGCACAGACACCGTTCCGGTCAGTCATCGGATGCCCTTCCACAGCTGGTTTGCCGTGAATGCCAGATCGTAGATCCTTGACGTGATCCTCGCGCGCGGCGCCCGCGACGGCTCGGTCATGGGCAACGGCAGGTCTTCCGGGTCCATTCCCGTCAGGAGATCCGCGATCGCGCCCCCGAACAGCGTGCCGGTGGTGATTCCCCGGCCGTTGTAGCCGATTGCCGTCCAGAGGCGCGGCGCAAGTTGATGGATGCGGGGCAGGTGATCCGGCGTCATCGCGATCTGGCCGTGCCACGCCTCGTCGAAGGCGACGGACCCAAGTTCGGGAAACACTCGGGCGATCTGCCTTTCGGCCCAGCGTCGAGTGAGGCCCTTGTCCCTGGAACCGATCACGCGGCCCATCGTGCCGATGAGCAGTCGGTCATGGGCGTCGCGCCGGAAATTGAACATGATCGGCCCCGTATCCCATACGCCTTGCCGTCCAGGCAGGACATGGTCCGCGTCCGGACCTAGCGGCTCCGTCGCGAATTGCAGGTAGTGGATGATCGTGAAGACGTCCCTTAGGCCGGGCCAGAGCTCGTCGGTGTAGGCGTTGGTGCCAAGGACCACCGCCTTGGCACGGACGTCTCCGGCGCAGGTCCGCGCGCGCCACGTCCCGTTCTCGCGGTCCAGCTTCCTGACCCGGACGCCGGTGCTGATCCGTGCACCCGCTGCCAGGGCCGCACGGGCAAGGCCTCGGCAGTAGCCCATCGGGTTGATCGTGCCGGCGCGGTGATCGAGGAGCCCGCCGTGGAAAGCCGTTGTCCCCACCATCTCGGCGACCTCTTCGCGGCCAAGCAGGTCGACGGGTTCGCCAAGGCGCTGCCACTCCGCGTGGCGACCCTTCAGGTCGTCCCAGCCCGACGGCCCGTGCGCCGCGTGAATGGTTCCGGTCCTGGTGACTTCGCAGCGGATCTGGAGCCTTTCGATCAGGTCGAAGACAACGGACGGGGCCTCGCTGAACCGGCGGAGAAACCGCTCGCCCTGATCGGGACCGAGTCTCTCGCGTATTTTCGCGGGCGGCAGCCAGGCCGCGGCGTTCACGAGACCCACGTTCCGGCCCGATCCCCCGTACCCGACACGCCTTGCCTCCAGCACATGCGCCGACAGGCCCCTTTCGGCGCAGTGAAGCGCGGCGGACAGGCCAGTGAAGCCGCCGCCCACGACAGCGACGTCGACGACCTGATCCGGCACCGGGACGGGTTCGACTTCAGGCTCTTCGGAGGTGGCGTCCCAGAGGGACATTGGGGCAGGGCGATCCATCGCGGTCACCGGTGGGCAGAATCTGGACGCGGGTCGACCTTGCGATCTGCCCGGCTGCGTGTCTACATATTGAAATATTGGTTCAGATGCCAGCACACGGGACGACCAACGTCATGACCAGGCTGAAGAGGACGGCAGCCGAGATGGTCGCTGCCGCACGGGAGAGAATTGAGGAGATCGAGACGCCGGACCTGATCGCGATGGCCGATGATCCGGACGTCGTGATCGTCGACGTTCGGGACATACGCGAAAGACGGCGAACCGGCTTCATACCCGGCAGCGTCCATGCGCCCCGCGACATGATCGAGTTCTGGGTCGACCCGGACAGCCCGTACTTCCGGGACGTCTTCGGCCAGGAGGGCAAGCGCTACGTCCTTCATTGCGCGAGCGGCGGGCGCTCGGCCCTGGCTGCCGCGACGCTTCAGGACATGGGTTTCGAGGCGGCGCACCTTCGGGAGGGCTTTTCCTCTTGGGCAGAGCAGGGCGGGCCCGTCAAGATGTCCGAAAGCGGCGGCTAGAGCCGGCCGAGAATCTCGGGCACCGTGCGCGTGGCGTGCTGCACGAGCGCCCCCGATTCGCTCGCTGTCGCCCTCTGCCAGGGTGATGTCCGGCACTGCCACGCCCGACGTTCTGACGAGACTCGCCGGTGTCGATGCCGCAACCGCGCAGCTTGGTTGCGGCCATGTCCTTGTCGAACGCTGCGGCATCGGCGCTCGTCCGGTCGATGAACGGCCTCTTGCCGCGCAGGCCGGGACATCGCGCGCAGGACCGGACGCACCGCGTGCTGCGCCCTGCGTTGGAGAGCTGCTTGGGACACGAGTTCTGGAGGCGTGACTTCACCGGCGCGTCCGGTCTCTTCGGCGCACTCTTCCGCGAGACCTCCGACGCTGCGGCGACCCGGTTCGTCGACGGCCTTGCCCAATTCGGGATCGGCGTCAGTTGGGGCGGCTACGAGAGCCTCGTCCTGCCCGCCTCTCCCAGGCGCATGGCATCCAGTTGGGACGCCGACGCCCATCTGGTGCGCTTCAGCGTCGAATTCGACGACCTCGACACCCTGAAGGACGACCTCTCGGTCGCCGTGCAGCTCATGGAACCCTGTGCGGGGCGCCATGACGAACCGCATCGACCACTTCACCTTTGGCGCCGCCATTCTCTCGGAAGGCCGGGCGGTGCTCAGCGACCTGCCTGGCGTGACGGTGCCCTGTGGCTCCAGGCATGTGGAGATGAGCACGCGAAAATGCGTTTGCCAGGCCGGGAACGAGAGCTTCTTCGAATTCATCGCGGTGGACCCGGCAGCGCCGGACCCGGGACGTGCGCGGCGGTTCACGCTGGACGTTCCGGAGACCCGGGCCCGCAACACCCGGCGACCGCGCGCATTTCCGGGTCAGGAGCACGCCGGACCTCGACGCCCTTGTCGACGCGCCGCGACGTGGCTGACGCGCCCATGCGTTCAGAACGGCGTGAAGGCCCCGTCGATCGTGTAGATGCTGCCGTTGATGAACTTGGCGTCGTCGCGGCTCAGGAAGGCGGCCAGCGCCGCGACCTCGGACGGCTCGCCGTAGCGGCCGGCCGGAATGGCGGCGATCACCGTTTCGCGGGCACGTGCCGCGTCTTCGGGCGAGGCGTCCTGTTCCACCGCCGCCAGCATGTCGGTATCGATCTGCCCCGGACAGATCGCGTTGATCCTGATCCCTTCGGCGGAATAGGCCTTTGCACCGTTGCGGGTCAGCCCGATGACCGCGTGCTTGCTGGCGCAGTAGGCGGGCATCGTCGCGCGTCCTCCAAACAGGCCCGCGACGGACGAGACGTTGATGATCGCGCCGCCGCCGTTCCGGCGCAGGGCGGGAATGGCGTGCTTCATCATCAGGAACACGCCCGTGACGTTGACGTCCATCACGTGCGAGAAGGCGTCGACGGCCTGCTCCTCGATCAGCCCGCTTTCGCCGACGACCCCGGCACCGTTGAACACGACGTCGAGCTTGCCGAATTCGGTTTCGGCCCGTTCGACCAGCCCGCGCGCGTCCTCTTCCCTGGACACGTCAGACCGGTGCGCAACGACGCTCGGGCCGATGCTCTCGAGCGCGTCGAGCCGGTCCGAGTTCCGGCCCGATGCAATGACCGTCGCGCCATCGTTGACCAGGCGCCGGACCGTGGCGACACCGATGCCACCCGTCGCGCCGGTTACGATGACGATCTTGTTCGCAAGGGGCCGGTCCATGGGCTACGCGCCGTGGAATCCGTCGAGCACGGTCTTGCCGATGGCCGAGCCGGCCTCCTGGTGCGCCAGCGCCTCGCGCAAGCTGCCTTCGTTCAGCGTGCCGCAATGCTTGTTCACGGTCGAGATCAGTCTGCCGTCGTCCAGCATGTCCGCCACCCGGCAGAGCAGCTTGTGCTGTGTGTCCATGTCCTCGGTCTTGAACATCGAGCGTGCGAACATGAACTCCCAGCTGTAGGACAGCGCCTTGAGCTTGATCTTCGAGATGTCGATACCCTGCGGGTCGTCGATCAGGGCGATATGGCCGCGCGGCTTGACGAGGTCGATGATGGCATCGAAATGCCTGTCGGTCTGGTTCAGCGTCGCGACGTATTTCGGCGTGATTTCAAGCGCTTTCATCTCTTCGCTCAAAGGGTTGCGATGGTTGACGACATGGTCCGCGCCCATTTTCCTGACCCACGCCGAGGTGTCGTCGCGCGACGCGCTTGCCACGACAGTCAGCCCGGTCAGCTTCTTGGCCAGCTGGATCAAGATGGAACCCACGCCGCCGGCGGCGCCGATGATCAGGATGGCTTCGCCGGCGCCTTCGCCTTCCCGGATGGCGAAACTGTCGAACAGCATCTCCCAGGCGGTGATGCTGGTGAGGGCCATGCCCGCTGCCTCGGAAAAGCTGAGCGAAGAGGGCTTGCGGCCGACCAGCCGCTCGTCCACGGCCTGGAATTCCGCGTTGCTGCCGGGGCGGGTGAATTCGCCGGCGTAGAAGACCTCGTCGCCAGGACGGAACGCAGTTACGTCCGCGCCGACCTCCTTCACGACGCCTGCGGCGTCGAATCCGAGGATGCGCGGACCGCCTTCGGGCTGCCGGTTGGCCCGCACCTTGACGTCGACCGGGTTAACCGAAACGCCACGCACCTCGACCAGAAGGTCATGCGTGCCGGGCACCGGCATCTCCGCGTCGAACTCGACGACCGATGTCGGGGCGGAGATCGGACCCCTGTCCGTGTATCCTAGGGCTTTCATGGGTGTACTCCTTGCTGTCTGTTCTGGAACTCGGGCACCAAGCTGCGTCTGTTCCTTGAATTTGACAAGTACCCACATTTTTGTAAGTATTGGAGTGCGATTCCAGGAGGCGGCGGGAATGACAAGAAAGTACAACTGGAAGACCGGGTGCGATGTCGAGGCGACGCTGAGCGTCATCGGGGGTCGTTGGAAACCGATCCTCGTCTGCCGGCTCCTGGGCGGGCGCAAGCGCTTCAGCGAGCTGTGCAGGCTTGCACCGAACGCGACCGAACGCATGATCACGCTCCAGTTGCGGGAACTCGAAGCCGACGGCATCATATCAAGGCACGTGTTTCGCGAGGTGCCTCCGCGCGTCGAATACGAGGTGACGGAGATGGGACGGAGCCTTCAGCCCATCATCGAAGCCATGCAGGACTGGGGCAGGGACTTCAAGAAGACGCGTCTTGTTCAGGAAAGTCGGGCGCGTGAAACGGAAGTCGCGCGCGCCTGACCGATGCGAGACTTGATCGCCCTGCAATTATGCTGTAGCGCGGAGAGGTCAGACGTCTTGCTGGGCATCTGAATTCCGTCCCGCCGCGAGTGGAGAAGGTTGCGCTGGCCGATCCGACAGACATAACCGTGCGCCTTCGCGAGATGATCGAATCCGACTTTGAAGATGGCGACCGACTGCCTTCGGAAGTGAAGCTCTCGGAGAGCCTCGGCGTGAGCCGCGCCAAGTTGCGCGAAGCCTTCGGGGTGCTCTGGCAGGCAGGATTGATCGAGAAGAAGTGGGGCGTCGGGACAATCGTGTGCAAGCCCAGGGACGCCAATCGAGTGGTCGTCCCGCTGCCCTACATCCGGAGTGCGCCCGCGCTGATACGGGAGAGCGGCCAGGACCCTTCGTTGTCGGATCTGGCGATCGTGCGCGGACCGGCGGACGCGACGGTGGCGGACCTGCTCGACATTCCGCATGCCAGCGAATTCTGGATGATCGACCGCGTGTTCTGTGCGGATGACGTGCCTATCCAGCGAACCATCGATGCCGTGCCGGCGACCATCGAGGGCGTGGCGTTCGATGCAACCGGCTTTGACGTGAACACGAACACGCTCGTTGCGATGTTCGCCGCCCAGCTCAACAGCAAGCTCGAGCGATCGGACGGACGGGTTACGGTGGTGCCGGCGCCGGCGGACACCGCGAAGTCCCTGCGGCTGCGTGATGCTGATCCGGTGCTTCTTGTCGAATACAGCACGTATTCCGATCAAGGAACGATCGTGTGCTATTCTGCCACCTGGTACAACACGTCTCGCGTCGATGTCAGGTTCGCCGCCGAACGGCCGGATGCGATGGACATCCAGGGCAGCATTCCCGAGGTTGCGCGAAAGCCCCTGCCGCCTGTCCGGGTCAGTTCCCGCCTGAGCGCGCTCAATCAAGCCTGATTGACGCATCGCATCAGGTGGGTGTGCGCATGCGCATTGCTCCCAAGAATTCCAAAAGTTCGTGCTTGACACCGGTGGAGCGAGATCTTAATGAAATGAAAAGAGGTCAGACCTCTGACGTCTTACCTGTTTGGCGGCGGTGCCCGGAACCGGGCGCCTCCGGACAGGCTGGGGAGGAGACAGACATGCGCATCTTGCCGTGAGGGATCATTGCCTCATCACAGGCGGCGCCGGTGCCATGGGGGCCGCGACGGCCCGGCTTGCAGCGAAGGGCGGGTACGCCGTTTCGCTGCTGTCTCTCGAGTCAGAGCGGGACAGCGCATTGCGTCTCGTCAGGGAAATCTCGGATTCCGGCGGTTCCGCGACCTTCATTCCCGCAGACGTCTCTTCCGAAGAGAGCATTGTTCGCGCGTACGAGGCTGCGACCGAGGTCCATGGAGTTCCGACGGGCGTCTTTCATGCGGCCGGCGTTTTCGTGAATGCCCTGGTCCGCGACCTGGATTGCGCGGCCATTTCCAGGATGATCGCGATAAACCTCACCGGGCTCATGATCTGCTGCCGCGAGGCCGTCCGCCTGATGTCCACCGAATCTGGCGGGCGGGGCGGCTCGATCGTCAACGTGTCCTCGATGGCGGCGACCATCGGCGGACGGCCCGGTCACAGTGTCTACGCCGCAACAAAGGGTGCGGTGGACGTCTTCTCGAAAGGGTTCGCGAAGGAAGTCGCCCGAGAGGGCATTCGGGTGAACACCGTGAGACCCGGCGCCGTCGAAAGCGCCATGACCGCCGGACTCGACGCCGACCCTGACATCAGGAAGGCGGTCGAGGACTCCATTCCGATGGGGCGGATCGGGCAACCCGAGGAAATCGCCGACATCGCGATGTGGCTGATGTCGCCTGCGTCTTCGCTGGTGACGGGCGCGCACATCGATGCTGGCGGGGGAGGGTTCAATGTCGCCGGCTCCGTCTGAACGCTGCCGCGCGCACCGCACCCGCTGGGGGTCGCTGAATGATGCCGCATCAAGGAAGTTCGGCACATGCTGCTAGCAAGAGAGGATCGCGAGAAGGTCCCGTCGGCCTTCGACGACATCAGCTTCGACCTCTGCAAGCGGCGCGACGACGTCATCATGATGAGCGCGGACCTGAGCCAGTACGTCGATCTCTACAAGGTGACCAAGGACCTGCCCGAGCAGTACGTCGATGTCGGCATGGCCGAGCAGAACCTCGTGGGTGTCGCGGCAGGGCTCGCCAAGGCGGGGTTCGTGCCGGTCGCGACCACCTTCGGCAGCTACGCCTCGCGCCGGTGCTTCGACCAGATGCTGATCTGCATGGGCACCAGCAGGAACACCGGCATTGTCATGGGATTCACTCCTGGCATCGCGAGCCCAGCGCCCATTCACCACCAGGGCACCGAGGATCTGGGCATGACCCGGGCGATCCCGCACGCCACCGTCATCGACGCAATGGACGTGACGGACCTGGCGCAGGCGCTGGACGTGGCCTGCGACACGCCCGGTCTCGTCTACATGCGCGGGCATCGCGGGACCACGCCGCGCATGCTGGATCCAGGGAAGTTCAAGTTCGAGCTGGGCAAGACATACCGGCTGCGAACAGGTTCCGGCGTCGGCATCATTTCGTGCGGCCATGCCTCGCAATGGGCGGTCGAGGCGTCGGACCTGCTCATGGACCGCGACTTTGACCACTCGCTGCTGCACGTGCCGACGATCAAGCCGGCGAACGAACGGGAGATCGCCGACTACTGCTTTGCCCATGACCAGATCGTGACGGTCGAGAACCACCAGATCTCGACCGGGCTGGGCGGTCTCGTTTGCGAGATCGTCGGAAAGGTCGGTCGCGGGCCGCGAATCACGCGCGTGGGCGTGCCCGACACCTGGGCGCCGGGTGGGTCGATCACGCACATTCGAAAGCACTTCGGCCTGGACGCAGGCGCCTTGGCGACGCGGGTCGAGGAGGTCATGCGATGAGAAGCAACTCCGAAAGGCGCGTCAAGACGCTTGAGCTCTGGGCCGCCAGGATGCGTCGAAACGTCGTGGACATCTGCATGCAGCGGGGCGGCTATGCCGGGCAGGGCGTTGCGCTGTCGGATGTCGGGGCCTGCATCTACTTTGACGAGATGCGGCCCGACGGAAAGGGGTGGTTTCACGACCGGTTCGTCAATTCGAACGGTCACGACACGATCATCAACTTCGCCGCAATGGCGGAGTTGGGCACCTACACGATGGAGGAGCTGCGCACCATGGGCGCGGATGGCTCGCCCATCGACCAAAGCCCGATCGAGGGCGCACGCGGGTTCGAGATCACGTCGGGCTCCTTGGGCACCGGCGTGTCGCAAGCCGCCGGGATCGCCCTCGGCGAACGCAAGAAGGGGTCCGACAAGCGGATCATCTGCCTCCTTTCCGACGGAGAGCTGCACGAGGGCAGCGTCTGGGAAGCGTTCATGTTCGCGGCCCACTACAAGCTTTCGAACCTCGTCGTCATCATTGACAACAACGATCTCGGCGCGACCGGCAAGACCTCGGACGTCATGGCGGTCGAGCCGGTGAAGGCGAAGATGGAAGCCTTCGGTTTCCGAGCGCGGCAAATCAACGGCAACAGGATCCCCGAGGTTCTTGACGCCTTCGACGAGGCACGCGCCGTCAAGGACAAGCCATACGCGATGATCGCGGACACCAGGATCTTTGCGGGCATCAGCGTCTACAGGGAAGCGATTCCCTTCGCGCACTTCGTTGGCAAGGACGGGCGCTGGGACACCGGATATCTCGATTGGGAGTCCGGGTGGCGGGAAATTCTCGAAACGATCGAACGACTGGAGGCCGAGTTGGCGGCGCTGGACTGAGGGCGGCGCAGGCACGTTCGCCTGCGGCCGAGGCAATCCGAGAGGAAGGCATGAAAGTACTGGTTACGGGAGCGACTGGATTCATCGGATCCTACCTGGTTCCTGCCTTGGCTGACCAGGGCAGCAACGTGGTCGCCACGGACATCGTTGCTGAACCGCGATGGATCACGTCACGCGAGGGCGTCGAGTACCGGCGCGTGGACCTGTGCCGCGACCCGGATGTCCGAGAGCTCGTGTTTCAGGCCAGGCCCGACAAGGTCGTTCATCTGGCCGGACTGCTCTTCGAGGCGTGCGAGGAGGCTCCGTCCCGCGGCTTCCAGGTCAATCTCATGGCGACGCTCTCGTTGCTGGAGGCCTGCGTTGCCGGCGACGTCGCGCGTTTCGTGATGACGAGCTCGCCCTCGGTGTTTGGCCGAGGGCTTGCGGAGCCGGTCGCGGACGATGCCGAAAGGCTGCCCGAAACAGTGTACGGACAAACCAAGCTCGCCTGCGAACACTTGCTGGACCGATACAGGCGGGTTCATGGACTCAGCGTCGGGGCCGTGCGCTTCCCCTGGGTCTATGGCCCCGGCCGGACAACGGGCCTCTCAGCCGAACATTCCTCGTTCCTTCTGGACGCAATCGCGCGCGACGAGACCGCAATTGTCCGGAATGCCGACCAGGTCGGCGACTGGCTCTATGTGAGGGACGCCATCAAGGCGCTGATTCTGTTGCTGGAATGCGACGACGATCCGCCAGTCACCTACAACATCGCGAGCGGCATCCATTCCGTCGCCGACGCCATGGCGGTTGCGCAGGAACTGTTTCCCGACGCTCGTGTGGAGATCCGAAAGGCGCCGGGCGCGGACTATCCCTATGCGTCCTCGTTCGATGACACGCGGGCCAGGAAAAGGATCGGGTGGAACCCCGACTATTCGATCAGGCGAGGCTTCAAGGAGCATGTCGAGGAGGTGCGCAGGTCTTTGGCGGCGGCGTGATGCCTGCGGCCCAAGAAAACAAAGCGGATGAACGCTTGAGAGAAACCAGATCAACATAGAGGAGACTGAAATGAAACCTTCCAACTGGATCAAGACGCTTGCGGCTTCCGCGGCAGCCTCGGTGCTTCTGGCGCCGGTCGCGGTCGCCAAGGAGCTCAAGGTCGGCAGCTACGAGCCGGAAAGCCACTACCTGGTGGAGTTCGTCTACAAGCCCTACCTCAAGGAAATCACGCGGCGGACCAACGGGGAACTCACGTTCAAGTGGTTCCATGGCGGGACGCTGGTGAAGGCGCCGCAGACCGTTGAAGGCCTGAAATCCGGCCTCGTCGACCTTGTGGTCACGACGGGCATATTCACGCAGGAAAGCCTGTTCCCGACAACCCATGTCATGACCCTGCCGTTCCAGTTCGACAGCACGGTCGAGGCAAACCACGTCTTCCAGAAGATGTACCACGAAATCCCGGAGGTTCAGGCCGAGTTCGAGGGCCTTGTGCCGTTGGGCTTCCACGTGTCGGACTTCTTCAACCTGCACATCCACAAGGACGTCGAACCGGTACGGACGCTGGAAGACCTGCAGAAGCTGGAGATCGGGGCGTTTTCGAAGTCAGGCGTGACCTACAGCGAGCTGCTTGGCGCAACACCAAGGAACATCAAGCTGGAAGATATCTATGTCTCGCTCCAGCGCAAGGCCATCGACGGCATCTGGTTCCCGACCGCGCCGTTGATCAAATGGAAGATGACCGACCATACCAGCAACCATTCGTTGGTTGGCGGCCCGTTCGTCATGATCCCGATGACGATGTCGCAGGAAACCTGGGACAGCCTGACCGACGAGCAACGCGCGATCTTCCGCTCCATGGAAAACGAGCTCACGAACTTCACTGGCGCGATCGTGGACAACCGCAGGGGATCCTCCGTGGCCAAGATGGAGGCACGCGGCGATGCCATCATCAGGCTGTCGCCGGAAGAGAAGGCCAAGTGGGTGGCGCAGACGAAGCCTGCCTATGACGCCTGGCTGGCCTTGATGGAAGAGAAGGGCAACGACGGTCCCGCCATTCTCGCAAGGGTGCAGGAGTTCACTGCCGAGTTCAAAGGCATGGACTATACCTCGGCCGAGTGGTGGGGCGACAGCTGGCAGGAATGACGGTCCGCCGCCCTTGCGACCATGCCTGACCGACGCGTCAGGCCGGAGCGGACCATTAAGGCCCGTCGTCACTCGCCCGTGCCGGAAGAGTGACGGGAGGGATGGTCCGCTCCGCGCGACACGCTTCGGATCCGGCAGGTTGCGGGCTGAACGGGGTCGAAGTCGTCCCGATGACGCTGCATCAGGACGCGCTTGAAGGAGGAAGTGATGGCCAATCATGAGTCCGGCTCTGGCAGCCTTCTTGATGTCCAGGGCCATGCCCCCGGCGAGCCGTCGCCGCCCGAGGTTCCGGGTGATGCATTCGCCGTGATCGCCCGGTCGATGCACGGGCTCCTGGACCCGGTCTGTCGCTACCTTTGCTACGCCGCCGCCATCGTGACCCTTCTGATGGCCGTCGGAATGGTCGTGGACCTCGTCAGCCGCCTGGTGTTCCGCAATCCGCTGAACGGCATGATCGAAATGCAGACGTTCATGCTGGTCATCATGGCGTTCTTCAGTGTCGCTTACACGATGCTGAAGAACCAGCACGTCGCGGTCGACCTGATCACGTCGGCGCTTCCTGACCACGTGAACAGCTTCCTGCAAGGCGTCTTCTGCATTTGGGGCGCGTTCATCTTCGGCGCCATGGGCTGGCTCAGCACGTCACGGGCGATCGAGGCGTTCGAGAGAGAGGAGATTGCGGACATAACGCAACTGCCGTTCTGGGTTCTCTATGCCGCCGTCGCCCTGGGCACCTTCTTGCTGGCACTTGTCCTGTTCGCGGCCCTGTTCTCCCACCTGTCGGGCCTCTACCGGCACCACGAGGGCGGCGCGAGCTTCTGGATCACCTGCATCGCGGTCGCCGCGATTGCCGTCGTTGGCATGTTCTCCGCGGTCCTTCTGAAGGCGATGTTCGGCGAGCTTGGTTCGGCTGCAGTCGGGGGCGTCTATACTGCCCTGATGCTGATCATCCTGCTCTTGGGCTTTCCGGTCGGATTCTCGATGGCCTTCGTCGGCCTGACCGGACTGATGTACCTGATCGGCAGCGACGTCGCGTTCAACGTGACCAAGACCAATACCTACGACGCGGTCGCGAACTACTTTTTCGTCGTCATTCCGTTCTTCCTGCTGATGGGCTTCCTGGTTCTCCACGCGGGCATCGGCGCGAAGCTCTTCAATGCTGGCATCAAGGTCTTTGGCCGCCTGCCCGGCGGCCTTGCGGTCGGGACGGTGGCAGGCTGCGGCGGGTTTGCCGCGATATGCGGCGAGAGCGTTGCCTCGGCAGCGACCATGGGGGCCGTCTCGATCCCGGAAATGAAGAAATACGACTACGACGATTCGCTCGCGACCGGTTCCGTGGCCGCAGGTGGCACGCTGGGGATACTGATCCCGCCGAGCATCGGTTTCGTTGTCTACGGCATCATCACCGAGCAGTCGATCGGCAAGATGTTCATGGCCGGAATAATCCCTGGGCTCATCCTTGTCACGGGATTCGCCTTGGCGGTCTACGTCCAGTGCCTGGCCAACCCGAAGCTGGGACCGAAGTCGGAGAGGTTCACGCTGCGGGAGATCATTTGGTCCATTGTTCAGATCTGGCCGGTAATGCTGCTGTTCGCGGCAGTGATCGGGGGAATATACTCGGGAATCCTCACGCCGTCCGAGGCAGGCGGGATCGGTGCCAGCGGGGCGCTGCTGATCGCGCTCTTCGCACCGGGATTCAATCGGCACAAGCTCTTCGACGCGCTTCTCGAGGCAACCACGACAAGCGCGATGATCTTCACCATCCTCATCGGCGTTGGACTTCTCGGGTACTTCGTGACCCTGACGGACATTCCGGTGTCGTTCGCCAATTTCCTCAAGGGGCTCGACGTGTCGCGCTACGTCATCTACGTGCTGATCCTGCTCCTTTACCTTGTCCTCGGCATGGTGATGAACATCATCCCGATGATGATGCTCACCCTGCCGGTGCTCTTCCCGACGGTGGTGGGCCTCGGCTTTGATCCGATCTGGTTCGGCGTCATCATGGTGATCATGATGGAGATGGGACAGATCACGCCACCCATCGGCATCAACGTGTTCGTCATCCATGGCGTGGCCAAGAAGTATGACGTGTCGATGGCGACGATCTACCGTGGGATCATTCCGTTCGTCATCGTGGAGATCCTGGTGATCATTCTCTTGACAATCTTCCCGGAGATCGCGCTTTGGCTGCCAAACTCGATGGATGTCCTGGCGCCACTGGACTGAGGAACATTCCCGATGGATGCAAACGATTCCGCGCTTGGCATCTCCCTGGCTGGAACGAGAGCGGTGGTTTCCGCGGGCGCTGCGGGAATCGGGCGCTCGATCGCGGAAGCGCTGATCGGGGCCGGGGCGAGGGTTGCGGTCTTCGACGTGTCGCCGGACGCGGCGGCCGCCATGAAGGCTGCGCATCCCGAAGTTGTCGTCTCGGTTGCCGACGTGTCTGACCGTGCCAGCGTCGACGCCTTCTTCGGGCGGGTCTTGGATGCCTTCGGCGGTCTCGATGTCCTGGTGAACAACGCGGGCGTAGCGGGTCCGACCGCAAAGGTGGAGGACATTGATCCAGTCGACTGGGAGACCACGATCGCGATCAATCTCACCGGGCAGTTCTACTGCGCGCGCAAGGCGGCGCCTGCGCTCAAGGCTTCGCCGAACGGGTCGATCGTGAACATCGCCTCGGTCGCCGGTCGCCTGGGATATGCCAATCGTACGCCTTATGCCGCTTCGAAGTGGGCAATCGTCGGTTTCACAAAGAGCCTTGCAATCGAAATGGGTCCTGACGGGGTTCGCGTGAACGCAATCCTCCCCGGGATTGTCGAAGGCCCGCGCATGGATGCCGTGATCCAGGCGCGGGCCGACGCGACTGGCACCAGCCTTGACGAGGTGCGTGACGACTACATGGGCAAGATCTCCCTTCGACGGATGGTAAGCATGTCGGACGTCGCCAACATGGCGCTGTTCCTCTGCGCGCCGGCGGGCCGCAACATTTCCGGGCAGGCGCTGAGCGTTTGCGGCAACGTCGAATCCCTTTGAAGCGGAACGGGTTCCATGGCCTTGTCGAGAACTGTCTTCATCGCCTGCGCCGCAACGGGGGCGGTTCAAGCTCCCGCCGATTCGCCTTCGAATCTGTCTGGAACATCCTGGCGGCACGACGCCGCCGGCCGACCCTCGCGACAAGGGTCGCGATCATGGCGGCAATGTTCGCGTCGGACCGGGAGACAGCGCATGCGCCGGCAAGGGCAGGCTCGCGACGTCCAGCGCGGAACAGGTCCGGGTCATGCGGACGATTCTCGATAACCTGTCCATGGTGATCGCAATGCCGGAGGGGACGCGGGAGATCTTGCAGCCGAAATGAACGGAGAAATTCCAGTCACCCAATCCGCACGTAGAGAGATTCACACATTCAAGGAGCACATCATGTCCCACCAGAAACCCCTCTCCAACAAGACAGCGGTTGTCACGGGCGCAGGACGCGGCATCGGGCGCGCCATCGCGATCGGCTTTGCAAAGGCCGGCGCGGACGTGGCGATCCTTGCACGCACGCAGAGCGAACTCAGCCAGGTGGCCGAAGCTGTCACGGGTCAGGGCGTTCGGTGTCACGTGGGCCCGGTCGATCTTGCCGACCCCGAGGCGACCGAGAAGGCATGCGCCGATGTGGTTGCCAGCTTGGGCAAAGTCGACATCCTCGTGAACAACGCGGGCGTCGACCTGGAACTGGGACAGGTCGCGGACTCCGATCCGGAAAGGTGGTGGCGCGCGATCGAGATCAACGTTCGCGGGACCTATCTCGTCACGCGCTTCCTGCTCGAACACGTCAACGAAGGCGGGAAGATCATCAACATGTCGTCGGGCATGGGCCTGCGCGCCGCGGCCCAGCAAAGCTCCTACACGGTGTCCAAGGCAGGCGTGCACATCTTCACCGAATGCCTCGCCAACGAGCTATGGCCGCGAAAGATCGACGTGAACAACGTGATCCCGGGGCCGGTCGCGACCGACATCTTCAATCGGGAAGGACGGCCGGAACGGTATACGCCGGAAGAGGTGCTCGAGAAGTTCAAGGATGAGTTGCCGCCCGGATTTCCGCCGCAGGAGCGGATCAAGCACCCGGACGAGGTGGCGGAACTCGCGGTGTTGATCGCGTCGCAACCTGTCGGCGGATCGACCGGACAGACCTTCTCGCTTGCGCGCCGGCCGTTCTGAGGATCTCTCTGGATGAAGGCCGCCGTCCTCCTTGAACCCAACGCGCCGCTGCAAGTCGAGAACGTCTCCTTGCGCAAGCCCAGGTCGCGCGAGGTCCTGCTCAGAACGTCGTTCGCGGGAATCTGTCACACCGACCTGCACTACATGGAGGCGCGGACCCCGCATCCCATGCCTGTCGTTCTTGGGCATGAGTCTTCCGGCATCGTGGAAGTGGTCGGGGAGGAGGTCCGCTACGTCAGGCCCGGCGATCACGTCGTGACCTGCCTGTCCGTCTTTTGCGGCACCTGCGAATATTGCACGACTGGGCGACCCGCGCTCTGCTTTGACCCGGAGGTCAAGTCGCCACCCGGCGTGTCCGACCGCTTGCAGTGGGACAAGTCTGGCCGGGTGCACACATTCATGAACCTGTCGTCCTTCGCGGAACAGATGCTGGTACATGAGAACGCGCTGGTAAAGGTCCGCGAAGACATGCCTCTCGATCGCGCTGCACTGGTCGGCTGCGCCGTGATGACCGGGTACGGCTCCGTGGTGAATGCGGCCAAGGTCGGGCCGGGTGATACGGTCGCCGTCATCGCCTGCGGCGGGGTCGGGATGGCAGCGGTGAATTCTGCGCGCATCGCCGGAGCCGAGAGGATCATCGCAATCGACGTGAATGCCGACAAGCTGGAGCTGGCTCGCAAGCTGGGTGCGACCGACATCGTGGACCCAAAGGATGGTGACACTGTCGAACAAGTCATGGAGTTGACCGGCAGCGGCGTGGATCACGCCCTGGATTGTCTCGGCTCGAAGCGCACAGCCGAAGACGCCTTCAAGATGCTGGCATTCGATGGCACGGCGACGCTGGTCGGACTGTTCCACGAGGGCGAGACGATTGAGCTGACCGGGTCCGACTTCCTGCGCGAGCGCAAGGTCCAGGGTTCGCTTCTCGGCTCGAACCGCTTCCGCGTGGACATGCCCCGAATCATCGAGCTGTACATGCAGGGTCGCATGAACCTCGATGCGCTCGTCTCGCGGAAAATCCGGCTGGAGGACATCAACGACGGGTTTGCAGCCGTGCGGGACGGCAAGGTCCTGAGGAGCCTGATAGATTTCGGGATGTCTGAATGACGGCGCCTCAAAGGTTCGTTTGCGCAACGGCCTTTGTCGCGAGGAAGGGTTCCAGGCTGTCCGGGCCACCCTCTATTCCGTATCCGCTTTCCTTGACTCCGCTGAAGGGTGCCTCCGGGCTGGCCACGGCAACCGTGTTGATCCCCACCATTCCCGCATCCAGCGCGTCTGAAATGCGTATCGCGCGGTCCAGGGACCGAGTTACCGCATAGGCTGCAAGGCCGACTTGCAGGGCATTCGCACGCCCGGCAACCTCGTCGATTCCGGAGAAGCGTGTCATGGGAGCAAGCGGGCCAAACGGCTCTTCCGTCATCACGCGGCAATCGTCCGGCGCGTCCTTGATCACGGTGGGAGCGAAGAAGTAACCGTGATTGCCGATCCGTCCGCCCCCGGCCGCAATGGTCGCCCCTCGGGATGCGGCGTCATCGACAAAGCCTGCCATCGCGTCCAGCCGGCGGTCGTTTGCCAGCGGTCCCATCTGCGTGGCGGGGTCCAGGCCATCGCCCACGACGATCTTCCGTGCACGCTCCACGAACGCGCCGACGAAGTCTTCGTAGATGCGTTCCTGCACGTAGAAGCGCGTCGGGGAAATGCAGACCTGTCCGGCATTGCGATACTTGCCCGCCACAAGGAGATCGGCTGCCTTGGCGATGTCGACATCGTCAAACACGACAACAGGAGAATGCCCGCCCAGTTCCATTGTCGTGCGCTGCATTCGCTGCGCCGCAAGTCCGGCAAGGTGCTTGCCGACCGGCACCGAACCCGTGAACGAGATCTTCCGCACGGCAGGCGATGCCATCAAGTGACTTGAAACCTCGGCAGGCACGCCGAACACCAGGTTGAGAACACCCGCAGGCAGCCCCGCATCATCCAGCGCCTTCGCCAAGGCCGCCGCCGAGGCCGGCGTCTCCTCCGCCGCCTTGGCGATGACCGAACAGCCAGCGGCCAGGGCGGGGCCAATCTTGCGCGCGAACGTGTTGATCGGGAAATTCCAAGGCGTGAACGAGAGCGTGATCCCCACCGGCTCCTTCTGCACGAGATGCCGGACGCCGGGGACGCGGCCGGGCACGATGTCCCCAAAGACGCGCTTGGCCTGCTCCCCTGCGAATTCGAGAATGTCGGCGGACCCGTCAACCTCCTTTCGCGCCTCGGCGATGGGCTTGCCGTTTTCGAGAGTCAGCGCCGCTGCAATCTCCTCGAGCCGTTCGCGGACCAGAGCCGCCGCAGCGCAAATCGTCCGTGCCCGTTCATGTGGAGGCGTACTCCTCCAGACGGCAAATCCGCTTTCAGCGGCGGAGAGCGCTTCGTCCAGGTCGGCGGCGGATGCGTGCGGGACCTCCCCGAGCGGCTCTTCAGTGGCCGGGTTCAACACCGGCTCCGATACGCCGTCCGATCCCTTTCGCCACGTTCCGTCAATCAGGAGGTTCAGTTCAGGATAGGTAGCCATCGCCATCGTTCCTCAGCAGGTCACGGGTTTGTTCACGCCGCCACGGACGTATTGCTTGCTGGCATCAAAGTCGGGCTGGTGGTCCCAGACGTAGCCGGGGCTGCCTGTCATGCTCTGGTGCAAGAAGCAACGTTGCTTCTTGTTTTCCTTCACCTGGGCCGAGAGAGCATCGAGGTCCAGCTGGCCGACAAGCGCGTCGTGCAAGGTCGCGGCCAGTTCCGCATGGCCCGGATCACGCGCCAGGTCATTGGTTTCATCCGGATCGTCTGCAAGGTTGATCAGGATGCCGCCCCAGTCGTGGATGAAGACATACTTGAAGTCACCGCGCCGGATCGCGAACCAGGGCGCCTCTACGCCCGGCCCGAAATACTGCATGACCGCCGAGTCGTTCCAGGCGGCGTCATCTTCAGCCAACAGGGCGGAGAAGCTGGCGCTGTCCGGGCTGCCCCAGCGGGCACAGAACTCCTCGGCCCCGCCAATCTCCGAGAGGGTGGGGCAGAGGTCCGCGAGAGTCACCGCCTGCTTGACCCGGCGGGGCGCGAACCGGGACGGCTGGTGAAACAGCAGGGGCACCTTGACCGAGTGTTCCCAGAACGTGCGCTTGAACCACATGTTCCGCTCGCCCATCATGTCGCCATGATCGCTGGTGAAAACGATGAGCGTGTCGTCGTACAGACCCAGCAGCTTCAGTTCCGCGACGATTTCCCCGATCAAGTCGTCAAGGTGCGAGATCATTGCGTAGTAGGCCTCGCGAGAAGCCCGGATTCTCTCCTCCGTCGGCGGAAACTGATCAATCCCGTGATGCACCGCCAGCCAGTCGGTCACGGGATTGGGCACTGGCTCGGCGCTCAGGCGCGGCATGGCGATGTCCACGTCCCTGTAACGATCGAGATACTTCGGCACCGACTGATAGGAGTCATGCGGCTGCGTGAACGAGACATGCAGGAAGAACGGCTGCGGGGGCCGCTCCAATGCCTCGTGGCGCAGAAACTCGATCGCGCGGAACTGAACCTCGGAATCGTATAGGATCTGGTTGTTCGTACGGCACGGGCCCGAAACGGCCAGTTTCTGCACCGACGTGCCAGGGCGGTGGTCGACCGAGGGCTCCCAGTCAATCGACCAGTCGAAATTCGATGGATACATGTCCGTGGTCAGTCGTCGATCGAAGCCATGCAATTGATCCGCCCCGACGAAATGGCACTTGCCCGAGCAAACCGTGCGGTAGCCGGCGGAGCGGAGGAAGTGCATCATGGTTGGCGTTTCGGACCGAAGCTCGGCGCCGTTGCCCCAGACATGATGGCTCGTTGGCAGGCGTCCCGTGAACTTGGATGCCCGCGACGGGCTGCACAGGGGCGAATTGCAGTAGGCGTTTTCGAACACCACGCCGTCACTGGCCAGCGCGCCGAGAATTGGAGCCTTCGCCTGACCGTCCGGGTTGCAGAAGTCCAGTGCGAACGCCGCCATCTGGTCGGCTTCGATCAGCAGGATGTTGGGGCGGTCTGTCACACAACGATTCCTTCGTCTGGCATTTGGCGAGCCACTTTGCGGCGAATGTGAGCGTTCATCAACCGCGAAGGCGTGACGGCTCCGCGACGGATGCCCATTTCACGAAGGCAACGTGCGCAATGCAGTCTCACTCAGAAATGAGAGGGAGACATGCCAAGTTGGCGCCAATATTGCTTCCCATGTTGCCTGACACGCCAATTCCGATTGGGCAGGGTGTACCACGGTTCTTCGAGTGCGGTCGAACGGGATCAGTGGGTTACAATGCAGGTGCACCACCCAGAGGCACAGTTTGCTGCGGATCCGAAACCGCGCATGCAAAGCGCGCAGAACCGACGACCACACGTGAACCTGGTAGCCGAATGGCGCTCCATATTTCGGATCCGGTCAGGTGTGACTATCGGAAACCAACAACCTGTCGGCACCTCAGTCATTCAGCCCGTTCCACGCCTTTCTGGCCGCCATCGATCCATCGGAGGTGCAAGAGTCAACGATAGGCAATCCATGAGGCCGCGCTTCCGTGTGCGCGCAACCAGGGCTCAGGCACCAATTTGTGCAACGCTTTCAACGGCCGGCCATCCAAACCGTTGCTCCATATCGCGTCGGATTTTCACGGCGTCATGGGTCGCGTCGATTTCGACATCGCTCCACGTAACCGGCTGACCGGCGGCAACACGCGCCGCCAGCCTGACGCCTTGAGCAAGACCGATGGGCAAGCCACCCAAGGCCAGCGACTTCTTCGCGGGCAACAGCTTGCCATAGACCGTGAAGCCGCCCTCTCCATCAAGCGTCTCACCGGCTGACAGGTCGCGCTTGGCGATTGCCACGACATCCCCCTCGAAAGACAGGGTGGAGCCAGTCGGCTTGCCGAGCAACGCGGCGGACAGGATCGAGACGTTAAGCTCAAGCCCGATCAGGTGGAAAGGCTTGTACATTGCGGAGTAGCGCCCGGTGGCGTCGGTGTTCATGCCGTACTGCCTGAAACAGGCCGCCGCGTAGGGATTTGGTGCCTCGATCACAACGTAGACGCCCCAACGCAGGTCACGAAAAACCGGGCGGCCATCCCGCTCGATGGAAGACACGACCTCGACCATGCCCTTGCCAGCAAGTTGGCCGCCTTCGGTGGCGGGGCGCAAGACATGCGCCAAATCATCCATTCCGGCAGGCGGAAACAGCAGCCCGTCAGCGGGCGGGGTGAGCGCCGTCGCATTCGCGACCGCAGCCATTTCCAGCGCGGACTTCGTGCCATCGAGGAAGCTGTTGAACATTTGCGGATTCATGCCTGCCTCTGCGGCCTGAGCCGGGGTCAGGCCGTAGTGATCCCACACGGTGTCAGGCGTCGAGGCATGGTACCTCGGCAGGTACTTGGTGCCTTTCCCTGCCGCCACGACGTTGAACCCGCAGGCCCGTGCCCATTCGACCATCTCGCAGGTCAGGGCCGGTTGGTCGCCATAGGCCATGGAATAGACCACGCCGGCCGCTCGGGCTTCTTCTGCCAACAGCGCCCCGGCCAGCACGTCGGCTTCGACATTGACCATGACAATGTGCTTGCCTTGCCGGATCGCTTCGCGCGCATGGAGCAGACCCGCAACCGGGTTTCCGGTGGCCTCTGCAACCACATCCACATCGTGCCGCAACAGCATCTCCATCGCATCGTCGGTGAAGGTGACGCTGCCGGTCTGCTCGTCCGACCAGCCAACCTCGGCGCAGGCCTTGCGCGCGTTGTCGGGTCGCAGATCTGCAATGACGGAGACCTGCAGCGCCGGCGTCGTCGGTACCTGGCTCAGGAACATCGACCCGAACTTGCCTGCGCCGATCAAACCCACGCGAATTGGTTTCTCCCGCTCTGCGCGCGCCACAAGCTCCTGATAGACGAACATGCAATGGCCTCCCCCTGGCGCGTCGCTTGACAGAATCCGCAGTGTTTGGAAATCTGCATTCGGAATTCCAAATTCAGAGAACGTCATCCGGATGTCAACAGAGCTCGTTGAGGCCAGGAAAGAGCAAGTTGCGGAGGTTCTTGGCCCGCTCAAGTCGGAGCCTGCACTTATTGATCTAGTCCATGGCAGGCTGGTCGAAGCGATCTCGATTGGTCGCCTGCCGCCAGGCATGCGGCTCACTCAGGGCCGCGTTGCAGAGCTGCTAGACGTCTCCCGCCAACCCGTGAGTCACGCGCTCCAGGTGCTCAAGCACCAGGGCTTGGTCGTTCAGCATGGGCGCAAGGGGTTGGCTGTTGTGCCGCTGGACGGAAAGCAGATTTGGCACCTGTACCAGGTGCGCGAAGTGCTCGACGGTCTGGCGGCCCGGCTCGCCGCGCTCCGCGTGGCGGAGGGCGGCGCTCAGCCGGCGGAGCTGGACGCGCTCAAGGCTGCTTTGGATACCGGCGCCGCGCTACCCTCCGATGCAAATACGATCGAAATGGTCCGCGCGGATGTGGCGTTCCACCGTGCGATGCATGACCTCTCAGGCAATCATGAGATTGCTCGCACTGTGTCCGAGCAATGGCCACAATTCATGCGATCCATGGCCGTGGTCTTGGACGAGCCGGATCACAGATCGCTGATCTGGGAGGAACACGCGGCAATCGCCGCTCCGGTCTTGACGGGCGACGCGGACCTGGCTGAGGCGCGTTCCAAGGAGCACGCGAGGCGCGCCGGAGAAGAGACACGAGAGCGCATCGACCGTATGAATGTCGGTCAAGATGCAAACGAATAAGGGAGGAATCGCGATATGGAACTGACAGAAGAACAGGTCAGGCAACTTGAGGAAGAGGGCTGGATCTTCTTGCCCGAAGCATTCTCACCCGAAGAAGTCTCTGCACTGAAGGCAGAAGCCGGGAACATCTACGAAGAGGACCGCCCCGAGGTTTGGCGGGAGACATCCGGCGCGCCGAGAACGGCGTTCGCCGCCCACACCTACAACGAGGCCTTTGGCATTCTTGGCCGACACCCGCGCCTGATCGGGCCGCTGGAACAGGTGTTCGGCGAAAAGGTGTATATGCATCAATACAAGATAAACGCTAAAGCCAGCTTTACCGGCGATGTCTGGCAGTGGCATCAGGACTATGGCACCTGGGCTCGTGACGATGGCATGCCAGAACCGCGGGCGATGAACATCTCCGTCTTCCTGGACGAAGTTTTCACATTCAACGGGCCGCTGATGCTGATCCCCAAGAGCCACAAGCACGGCGTGCTCAAGGCCGGCCACGACACTTCTACGACGAGCTATCCATTGTGGACACTGGACAACGACACCGTCACCAAGTTGGTGGACGAAGGGGGACTCGTGGTGGCCACCGGCAAGCCCGGCGGTGTCTTGATGTTCCACGGCAACCTGGTACACGGTTCAGCGGGCAACATCACGCCCTTCCCCCGCAAGATAGTCTACCTTACGCTCAATGCGGTATCCAACCACATCCGCAAACCTACCCGCCCCGAATGGATCGCGCATCAAGACTTTACGCCGATCGAAGCTTGTGAAGATGACGCGCTCATGAAGTTTGCGAGCACCTACAAATACGCTGCCGAGTGAAGGAAGGATCTCGCCATGCTCGACCTGGGAAACCGAGTCTCGATCTATCAGCCGGAGCAAGAGGGGTTGATCTTTCCCGAGATGCCCGAGTTCGCCACTGTCGAAGACGAGCGGCAACACCGCAAGGAACGGCTTGTTGCGGCCTGCCGCGCGTTTGCTCTTCAAGGGTTTGACTACGGGTTCGCCGGTCACCTGACTGTCCGCGACCCGGAGCGGCCAGAGCTTTACTGGACCAACCCGATGTGCGTGCACTTCGACAAGGTAAAGCTGTCGAACCTCATCCTGGTCGACCACGAAGGCACCGTGATCGAAGGCAAGCACGCCGTGAACCGCGCTGGTTTCGTGCTGCACGCCAATGTCCATGAAGGGCACCCCGACATCCTCGCCATGTGTCACGCACACACGGTTTACGGCACGGCCTGGTGCGCCACGGGCCGCCCGATCGACCCGATCACGCAGGACGCGTGTGCCTTCTTCGAGGACCATGTCGTCATCGGCGATCATGCCGGGGCGGTCGCGGTCGAAAACCATGCGGGCTCTGACGTTTCCAAGGCCTTCAAGGGCGTGAAGGCGGCGCTGCATCAAAACCATGGCCTGCTGACCGCCTCGCGCCACTCCATCGAAAGCGCGGCCTTCTGGTTCATCGCGCTTGAACGCTGCTGCAAGCAACAGCTCGACATCGCAGCCTCAGGTATCGAGCCAATACGCATTCCCGACGACCAGGCCCGCTACAGCCGCGAGCACGTGGGAAGTGAATATATCGGCTGGTTGCACTTTCAGACGATCTGGAACCAGCTGGTCGAAGATCAGCCCGACATGTTCGACTGAGAATGCCGACAATCCGGCAATGCCGAGCGAGGCGTGACAGTACGCCTTCCACGTCTGTCGGTCGTCGAACAGCCTGCCTGGCCGCCTCATTCCATACGCGGGCTTCTGAAGGCGGCCACAGATGCCTCTCATCGTTGAACCGGTGCAACCGGACAAGGACATTTCGGGTGCATCGCGCCGCAGGGCACGACATTCACTTTCACGCCTTTGCCCTTGATGAAGCGGATGGATTTCGTTTTCGTGAACTCCGCCCGTTCTTCCATGCCGGCACCCTTGGCGGGATAGATGCGAATTCAAGACAGTGCCATACGGCACCTCCCAACGCGTTCAACGAAGAGGCCGGTGCGCGCATGCGTTCATGCAGGCATAGTCTCTCTTGAGTGCACCAGAAATTGCTTGCGGCGCCCTCAAGAACATCGGGCTTGACAGATAAGCAACTCTTGATATGCTCTCAAGAGCGCAATGAAGACGATAAAGATCTCTTAAGAGAACATGACGGCAAGAAATCTGCTCACAGATGCACCGCCATATGAGGTGGAACAGGCGATCACGCGCCTGGGCCGCGACTTGCGCACCGCGCGCCTGCGCCGCAACCTGACGATCAAAGAGGTCGCGGCAAAGATCGGCACCGGTCGGCGCGCTGTCATGGACGCCGAAAAGGGCAAGCTGAGCACCGGCATCGCGGTCTATGCGGCCCTGCTTTGGACCTACGATCTGATGCGCCCCTTCAGCGCGCTTGCTGACCCGCTTGCTGACAGCGACGGTCTCGTCCTCGACAAGCTCTCCGGACGAGAGCGCGCACGCAGCGGCAAGGGGCTCGACAATGACTTCTGAGCCCGGCGCCACTGATTGCTTTGTCTATATCACGCTGCCCGGCACGAGCGCGTTCGTGACAGCGGGCCGCTTCGTGCTCGAACCGGGTCGCGGCGGGGTTCCGGTCGGGCGCTTCGTCTACGGCAAGAGCTACCTCGCCAATCCGGACGCAGTACCCATCGACCCGATCGATCTCAAGCTGGCCGGGACAACCTACCGCACGACGGCGCTAAAGGGCGTGTTCGGCGCGCTGCGCGATGCCGGTCCTGACCATTGGGGGCGCCGCGTCATCGAAAAGCATGCTGGAATGCCACAGCTCGGAGAGATCGACTATCTGCTCTACGGACCCGATGACCGCGCAGGCGCGCTCGGATTCGGCCTTGGCCCCAAGCCCCCCGCTCCGCGAAGAGAGTTCAACAAGACGCTCAATCTTGAAAGGCTGATCGCGGACGCCGACGCAATCATCGCCGGCGAAGACTTGCCGGACAGCCCGGAGGCCGGACAGGTCGAAGACCTGATGCTGGTCGGCACCTCGATGGGCGGTGCGCGCCCGAAAGCCGTCGTCGAGGATGCGGACGGGCTTTGGCTCGCAAAATTCAATCGCGGCGATGACAAGTGGAACCACGCGCGTGTTGAGCACGCCATGCTTCGGCTCGCCAGCGCCTGCGGCGTCCGCACCGCCCAAAGCCGCATCGAGCGTGTTGCAGGCCGCGACGTGCTGCTCGTCAAGCGCTTCGACCGCGAAATGACAAATCACGGCTATCTGCGTGCCCGGATGATGAGTGGCCTGACGATCCTGCGCACCGAAGACACGCTCCAGCACAGAGACCGCTGGTCCTACGTTCTGCTGGCCGAAGAGCTGCGCCGCATTTCGAGGCAACCGAAGGACGACGCCGGCGAACTGTTCCGCCGCATGGTCTTCAATGCGCTGATCTCCAACACCGACGATCACCCGCGCAATCATGCCGTCATTGCAAGTGGCGCCGACTGGAGACTCTCCCCAGCCTACGACCTGACGCCGTCCGTGCCGGTGAGCCTTGAGCGCCGCGACCTTGCCATGACCAGCGGCGACATGGGCCGCTACGCGAACGCGCAGAACATGCTCTCACAGTGCGCCAGGTTCCATCTCAAGACCGACGAAGCCGCCGCAATCATCAACGCGATGGAGGGGCGGGTCAAAGCCAGCTGGCATGATATCGCCCGCCGCGAGGGCGTCACCGAAGCCGACTGCTCGAAGATCAGCGGCGCCTTCGCATATCCGGGATTTCGACTGGCTCCCGAGAAGGCGGCGCAGGCTTGAGCACGTGCGGCGACAATGTCCCCCTCAGTTCATTCGCTGCGCCGCCGATGTTCTCGGGGACAGAGAGCATGGCCCGTCCGGCAAGAAAGTCGTCGAATCCACGTCGGTTCCTGGCGGCAGAGCACGATTTGAACATTCCCCACGCGAGCACACGCTTTGGGGCACAAGACAAACGTACGGTCGCTTCCTGCTGCTTCAGGAATGATCGGCAGGAACTCGAAGGCACTCTGCGGCAATCCAACTCTTCGCTTGTTCACGACTTCTTGCAAATTGTGACCAGCCCCTGCGTGCGCTATGTGTGCAATGCGGTGTCGTAGACGAGCGGGTCCGGCGATCTTGGGGAGCATGCCCTTAGTGTAGAAGTCGACATCAACAGTTTGAAACAAACGAAAAATGGGAATGCTTCAACACTCCAGACTTTCCGTTGCACCGATGATGGACTGGACGGATCGGCATTGCCGGTACCTGCACCGGCTCATGTCGCGCCGTGCACGGCTCTATACCGAGATGGTGACGTCCGCCGCATTGGTTCGCGGCAACGCCAGGCATCTCGTCGCGTTCGACGAGGCTGAACGTCCGTTGGCCCTGCAGCTTGGCGGCTCGGACCCGTCCGAGCTGGCCGAAGCCGCGCGGATTGCCGCTGCCGAGGGTTATGACGAGGTCAACCTGAACGTCGGCTGTCCTTCCGAAAGAGTGCAGTCGGGAACGTTTGGCGCCGTGCTCATGAAGAGGCCTGAACTGGTGGCAGAGTGCCTGGCGGCCATGCGATCGGCTGTCACGGTTCCGGTCACGGTCAAGTGCCGGATCGGAGTCGATGACCAGGATCCTGCCGTCGTGCTTCCGGACTTCCTGCAGCGTGTCAGGGATGTTGGCGTGACGACCGTGGCGGTCCATGCGCGAAAGGCGTGGCTCCAAGGGCTCAACCCGAAGCAGAATCGCGAAATTCCGCCTTTGGACCATGACCTTGTCTGCGAAATGAAGGACCGGTTTCCGGATCTCGGGATCATCTCGAACGGCGGCATCGCGTCCCTGGAACAGGCACGCGCGCTGCTGGGCAGGGGCATGGACGGCGTCATGATCGGGCGGGCCGCCTATCAGTCGCCTTGGCGTATCCTCGGCACGGCTGACCCCGACATCTTCGGAGAGAGGCCGCCATTCCTCTCGCCAGTGGAAGTGGTTCACGCCATGTGCCCCTACATCGAGCGTCACGTCGGCGACGGTGGCCGTCTCCATGCCGTGACGCGGCACATGCTCGGCCTCTTCGCAGGGCGTGCTGGTGCACGTCGCTGGCGGCGCAGCCTCTCCGAGCACGTTCGTGAAGACGGGGCGGGGGTTGAAGTCGTGCTTGAAGCTCTTGAAGCGGTCGCGCAGTCCGCCAGGGACGGAGAGATGCATGTCGGCAGGGCTGCCTGACGCGCAACCTGCAGGAGCGGCCAGGAGATCGGATGCCTGAAGGCGGGATGCGGCGCGGTTCTGTCCGGAAGCTGCTTTGCCTGAAGTCCCGGCGGAATCGGCAAGTCGTTCCATTCAGGCATTTCGCGTATCCGCTTCTGTATTGATTTCCCAGTGAGCGTCGATGCAATCCGCGGTTCTCGGTCGGGAACCTCGGTGCCTCCATGCCCGGTGACCACGGCCTTGAACCAGCGCACCGGTTCCGGAGTTCCGTCGCCGGCCTGGCACCGGCCGGCCTGAGGCATCCGGTCCGCGCCCTTCGAGAGAACGACCGATCCTGTCGACACCCAACCGATGCATTCGCTGCGTGATCGACCTGCGTGCACCCTCGGAGACTTGCAGGTTTGCCAGGTCCCGGCCGGCCCAAAGCCGATTGATTCTCGGGTCTCGATCGAATTCAATGATCGAGTCTGGACGGCGTTTGCCCGCATTGTCACGATTCGGGCGTGCGCCTGCATTTGAGCGAAACAGGGAGAAAAGAGATGCTTGCAATTCTTCGCCGGACTCTGTCCGCGGCGCTATTTCTGGGAATGTCCGCCGGGGCCGTGTTTGCGGCCGAATGGAAATTCAACAATGGGCTTCCGGAAGGCCGCGGAGAGTCAGCGCAACTTGAGACCTTTGCTGCGGACGTCGCCGAGCTGAGCGGCGGCAGCCTCATGATCGACGTCTTCCACGGCGGTTCCCTGAACCTGAAGGACAACGACGTGGCGCGCTGGCTGCCCCGTGGGGCGGTCGAAATGGGCCTGGTCTGGGCGAACTACCTCGGTCGCGACGTTCCCGCCCTGAACGCGGTGATGATCCAGGGGTCGGTCGGCAGCCCCGAGGAACTGATTTCCGCGCTGCCTGAAATCCAGGAGATCTACGCCGAGGTGCTGGGCGAAATGGGCATCGTGCCGACCGGGTTCATGGCCCTGCCGCTCCTGAAGGCCTCGATCTTCTGCCGCGAGGAGCCGGTTCAGTCGCTTGACGACCTCAGGAAGAAGAAGCTGCGCGTCTGGAGCAACGACCAGGTCGAAACCTTCACCAAGCTTGGCGTCTCGGCCCAGATCGTTGGCCAGAACGATCTGTACGTGGCGCTCCAGACCGGTGTCGTGGATTGCGCCGTCTATCCCGCGCTCTTCGCGCACACGATCTCGCTTCAGGAAGTGACCAAGTACGCCTCCTACCTCTATCCGGTGGCAGGTGTTCCCTATGTCCTGGGCGCGTCGAAGGGTGCGTGGGACAGCCTCAGCGACGCCGAGCGCGAGGCCGTCACCACCGCGGCCGCCCGTGTCTGGGAGCGCACCAACGAGTACTCGAAGGCGGAGGAGAACGAGCAGGCTGCCCGTGCCAGGCTGGCCGAGCAGGGAATCGAGTTCCTCGAGCCGTTCTCCGACGAAGATCGCGCCGCGTTCCTGGGTGCCGCCTCCGCCACGTGGCAGGAGATGGCCGAGGAAGCAGGGGGCAAGGCGCCCGAGTATCGCCAGAGAATCCTCGGAGTCCTCGGACGCTGAGCTTGGACGACCGCAGGAAAGGGGACGGGCGCGCGGCATCCTCGAGCCGCATCGAGGGCCTGCTGGCGCCTGTCTTCGTCGCCATGGCTGTAATGGCGGCACTGGCCGGCGGCGCGATCGTCGTCCTGATCGGCGCAAGCGTGACAATGCGGTACTTCGCGTTCGCCCCGTTCCGGTTCACCGAAGAGCTTGTCGGGCTCCTGATGACGGCCGCGTTCTTTCTCGCCTTGCCACTCGCCACGCTTCGTGCCGAGCATGTTCGCGTGCTCGTGCTTGTCTCCATGCTGCCGGACAGGGCGGCGCGTTCGGTCGGCATTCTGGCGGCACTCTTCGGCGCCGCGTTCTGCCTGTGGTTTCTCGCGCTCTGCCTTCCCTGGCTGGAGTTCGCGATTGACCGCAACATCAAGACCGAGGTCGGCCGCCTGCTGATGTATCCCTGGATGGCGTTGCTCCCCTTGTCCATGGCCTTGAGCATGGTGGCGTTCCTGACGCGCGGCGCGTCGGCTGGCGGCGGGCGGGACACGGGCCAGTCCTGACAAGGCAGAAGGAAAGCGATGTTCAGTTTCTGGGGGCTACTGGTCGGCGGCCTGGCGGTTCTCGCAGGCTCGGGGCTTGCCCTGGGCGCGGCGCTTGGCCTCACCGGGCTGCTGATCCTTCACTTCCTTGCCGGCGGGTCGACCTATGTCGCGGTCGACGCTGTCTGGAACGTGCTGAACTCCTTCACGCTCAGCGCGATTCCGCTCTTCATCATGCTGGGCGAGATCATGCTGCGGAGCGGAGTCAGCGAGAGAATCTACACGGCGCTGGTGCCTCTCTTCCAGCGGGTTCCCGGTGGGCTGCTGCACACCAACATCGCCGTCTGCACGCTCTTTGGCGCGGTCAGCGGATCAAGCCTGTCAACCGCAGCGGCGGTAGGATCCGTCGCCTACCCCGAGATGACCGAACGCGGCTATGACCGACGGATGGTCGTCGCGTCGCTGGCCGGCGGCGGAACACTCGGCCTGCTGATCCCGCCCAGCCTTTCGTTGTTGATCTACGGCGCGTTGACCGAAACCTCCATCGGGCGACTGTTCCTGGCCGGCCTCGTGCCCGGCCTGCTCTTCGCGGCGATGTTCATGCTCTACATCTTCGTGCGTTGCCTGTCCCGGCCAGACCTTTCCCCAAGGGGGGATGCCGCCGCCGGCTTGAAGACGATTCTGCTCAAGCTCCTGAGCCTGTGGCCTTTCCTGCTGCTGATCCTGGCAATCATGGGCAGCATAGCGTTCGGACTCGCGACTCCGACAGAGGCCGCTGGGATCGGGGTGATCGCGACGATGGTCGTGGGCCGGTTCTGGGGCACCCTGACCCTGAAGACGCTGGTCGAGAGCTTCTATGCCGCGATCCTGCTCTTCGCTTCGATCGCGTTCGTCGTCATGGGCGCAACCATTCTTGCACAGTCCGTGAGCCTCCTTGGCGTTCCGCAGTCAATCCTCGAGGCTGTGCGCGCCGCCGATCTCGGGCCGGTGCAGGTGCTTGCGCTGGTCGTGCTGATCTATCTTGTGCTGGGCTGCTTCTTCGACGGGCTTTCGCTGATGATCATGACGCTTCCGATCGTGGTGCCGCTCATGGTCGGGCTTGGTTACGATGCGGTCTGGCTGGGCGTCATCATCACCGTCCTGATCGAGATCGGACAGGTCACGCCGCCCGTGGGGCTCAATCTGTCCGTCCTTGTCTCCGTCACGAAGGAGAGAGTGTCGCTTGGCGAAGCCGCCGTCGCCACGATACCCTACTGGCTGATCCTGCTTGCGGGAATCGCGGGTCTGGCAGCGCTGCCGCAGATTGCGCTCTTCCTGCCTGCGCTCCTCATGTGACGCGCGACGGTGATGGCTCGACTCCGATCACCGGTCCGATGGATTGCGATAGTCGGCTTGCAGGGGGCGTGGACCGCTACGGGCTGCGCAGCCCTTCATGCCGCTAGCCGGGGCGATAGTCCCTGTGCGCCTCGGGATCGTCCACGCTGTAGGGCAGGGCGCCGAGCGCCTCCGGAAGGTCCGGCGGCACAGGCATGTCGTTCCATTCGAGCATTTCGCGAACCCGCTCCGGCCTTGAAACCCCCACGATCGTCGACGTGATTCTCGGGTCCCGGGTGGAAAACTGCAGGGCGGCCGCCCCAGGGGCGACTCCATGCTCGGCCACCAGTGCCTCGATCCGGCGCACCGGTTCCAGTGCGGTCTCGTCGGCCGGGCTGTAGCTGATCTTCGGCATCCGGTCCGCGCCCTTCGCAAGAACGCCGCCCGCAAAGGGTGCTGCGTTCAGTATCGCGATCCCCTGCCTGCTGGCAAATTCGAACAATTCGTCCGCCGATCGGTTCAGCAAGGTCCAGCGGTTGTGGTTGATGAGAGCGTCGAACGGCCTTTCCCTCAGGATGGGCAACATCATGTCGACCCGCCCCATGGCCAGGCCGACGGCATCGGCGATGCCTTCCTCCTTCATCTTGAAGAGCTCGTCGAGCGCACCGCCTTCGCGCGTGATCTCGCCAAGGTCCGCTGCGTGCTCCGGGTCGTGCAGGTGCAGGAGGCCGACCTTGTCGACGCCAAGACGTGCAAGGCTTTGCTCGATCGATCGGCGCGCCTGGCCGGCATCGAACCTTCCGGTCTCCATTTCGCGGTCGAGCTTGGTCGAGATCACGAACCCTTCGGGCAACCCGCCACGGGCGCGGATTGCTTCGCCGATCCGAATCTCGCTTCTGCCAAATCCGTAGTTGTTCGACGTGTCGAGGCAATTCACGGGCCCTTCGAAGATGGCGTCGAGGGTCGCACGGGCGCGGTCCTCGTCCACGCCGTAGCCATATGTGTCCGGCATGTGCCCGAGTGCCGAGGTGCCGAACATGATCGGCGTGAGTTCAACTGGCGTCTTTCCGATGGCGCGACGTTCCATGGCTCCTCCTCAGATCGAGCCGGCTTCGACCATGTAGTTGCTTGCCGTGCACATGGCCGCGTCGTCCGAGGCCAGAAAGAGGACCATGCGGGCGACGTACTGGGGTTCGATCAGGTCGGGCAGGCACTGTCTTTCCCTGTGAGCGGCAAGGGCTTCCGGCGTGGCCCAGAGCTCTTTCTGCCGCTCGGTCATGATCCAGCCAGGAACAACGGCATTGACCCGGATTCGATGCTTTCCAAGGTCGCGTGCCATGGTGCGCGTCAGGCCATGAACTGCGGACTTGGCCGTGGCGTATGCGGGAAAGCCGCCGCCGGCTTCCCACCAGCTGTTCGAGCCGAGATTTATGATGGACCCGCCGCCGGCCTCGATCATGCCTGGAGCCACTGCCTGGATCGCGAAGAACATGTGGCGGAGGTTAGTGGCCTGGCGTTCGTCCCAGTATTCCGGGGTCACGTCCTTCCAGTCGTGGCGGTCGTCGCGGGCCGCATTGTTGACCAGCACGGCAGCGTTTCCCATTCGGCTTGCGAGCGCGGCGATCGCTCTTTTCTGCGCGTCGATGTCGCGAAGGTCACAGGTCTCAAAGTCGACGGTGCCATCGATGCTTGCAACCAGCGCGGCACTGCCCTCGGCATCAAGGTCGAGGAATCCGACCTTGGCGCCCTGGGCCGCGAATGCCCGGACGATCTCGGCCCCGATGCCCTGTGCGCCGCCGGTCACCAGGACAGTCTTGCCTCGCAAGCTGGGAAAGATGGCGAATTCGGGCACGGCACCTCCTGGGAGAAAGGCGGGGATCACATTGCCCGACCTACGCTTTCGAGAGGATGCTGGCAAGCCGTCGCGGGTCGGCTGTCGGTCCGCGAGTTCTCGTAGCGCCGTTGCCGCCGGGCGCGATGCTTCGGGGCGATTCCTTCGGTCGTTACCCCTTGAAGCGCGCCTGGGGGAGGCCTTGCACGCCAAGCCCGGAAATCGCGAAAAGCGATCCTGCCTCCGGCTGATTCCGTCCTGCGCTCAGGCCAACCCCCAGTGAAGTGACGAAGAGCGTATCAAGGTTCCTTCCGCCGAACATTGGTCGCGAGGGGCGCTCGACGGGAAGGTCAACCGTCATGTCGACACCACCCTTGGGCGTGATCCGGTAGAGCTGCCAGCCGTCAATTCCCGCCTGCCAGTAGCAGCCGTCGGCATCGACTGTCGCGCCATCCGGACGCCCGGCAACGTTTCGGGTATCGAAGAACACTTCCGGCACGCCTGGAGTGCCGGTGTCAGGATCATAGCTTGCGCGCCAGATCGTGCGTACCGCCTTGTTGCTGTCAGAGAAGTACATTGTCCGTCCATCAGGCGAAAACGCGAGGCCGTTGGTCGTGAAGAAACCGTCTCTCCAGGGTGTGACCTCCAAGCTCGTGTCAAGACAGTAGAAGCGTCCCATGCGCTCCGGGTCGCCGCCATCCTTCATGGTTCCGGCCCAGAACCTGCCCCTCGTGTCGGTCGCACCGTCATTGAAGCGATTCATCGGGAGATGCGCTTCGGGGTCCGTGATCGGCCGGCGCTGGCTGCTGTCAGGATCGAAGAACCAGAAGCCCGATTTCGCAGCCAGAACCAGGCCGCCGGCCTCGCGCACCGCAAGGCAGCCAACGGGCTCGCCATAGTCAATCGTGGTGTTCCGGCCACTCGAAGGGTCGAAGCGGTGAATCAGTCCGGCCGGAATGTCCACCCACCAGAGCACCTGACCTCGATCATCCCAGACGGCCCCTTCGCCAACCTGGCTTCGGCTTGGGACGACGCATTCTGCTTTCATGGGGCGGGGCCTTTCCCCAAGCCGCTAATTCGCCGGCCCAGGGCCGATGATCAAGAGATGGAACTCCACTTTGCGAAGGGTGCGCCGTGGCCCTGGCGATGTCAAAGATGTTGTTCTGTTCACGGGGTAGACGAACGAGGTTCGGCGGTGCTTCCGCCATGTGACGGGCTTGCGGAGCCGGGATCCCGGGACTGGGTTCGGAAGCCGGGAATTCTGGAGCGCGCCGTCCGGGACTGGTGATCTGAAATGGACGAGGGTGGAGAGCTCGCGTGACGGCGGTCTCGGCCCGAGTGCGACGCATCCGATGCGATTCTGCGGATGGTGGTGTTTCACGAGGCGAGCGGCTTCGGCTAGGTTGCTGCCATTGCCTGCCATGACTGCGCAATTGCGGCGATCAGGCCAGGCATCCGTCTGGGGGCGTGTGGCGAGGTTGACGTCCGGGCCAGTTCCCCGGCTCTTTGCAACGTTGTCGTGCGTCTGGGCGAGCCTTGGCAGAGATTGGATCCGTCAACATAGATGCAGGTGCGCATTGAATGGCCCGTCACCAAGGCAGCGGCCTCCGAAGAGGTCTCGCACCCTGCGGTCAAGTGCCGCAAGTGGCATCAAGGGCAACCGGCATCAAGCCCGGAGGCAATTCAGGCGCGGCCTGAGCAAGTTCAGGAAGACCCATGTACGAGGTCGAATCCGACCATGGAACGCTCCGCCCTGTGCGCTGGCCACGGAGTCGGCTGCGCTGGCCCGATTCGGAAACTGCCCGCTGACGGGAGGCTTTTGCTGGAATTTCCGTCCGCCTTGCGGCATACCGCGAACAGATCAGAAGGAAGTTTGGCGATGAGCATGCTCAACACGCTCATTCGAGCGGTCACTTGGTGGAACGGCCAGACCTGGGGCACCCAGTTCCACACCTGGCTCAAGGGCAAACGCGTTGGGGAAGACGAACAGGGCAACGTCTTCTACCAGTCGCGCGACGGGAAGCGATGGGTGATCTACAATGGAGAGGCCGAGGCAAGCCGGATTGGCGCGCACTGGCACGGATGGCTGCACTACACCTACGACGAGCCACCGACGGAACGGCCTCTCGTGCGCAAGGACTGGGAAAGGCCGCACCAGGAGAACCTGACGGGCACGCCCCTGGCATACGCGCCGCCTGGTTCGATCCGGCAATCCAATCCTGCTGACCGGAAGGACTACGAAGCCTGGGTTCCGGAGTAATCGTCATGTCGGAAAACGCTACGGAAGTCCTGGCGGGTGCCGGCGTTCTGGCCGTGGCGGCAGGATTCCTGATCTACCTGGCGCAGGTCGGTGGCGTGAACCTGTCGTCTTCGGGCATGGACACCTACACGGCATCCTTTCGATCGGCGGAAGGAGTCGGAATTGGCACGGACGTGCGGCTGGCAGGCGTCAAGGTTGGGTCGGTCCTCGAACTGACTCTTGATCCGCAGACCTTTCGTGCAAACGCCGTGTTGAGCGTTCAGGACGTTGTGCTCTTGCCGGACGACACGGCGGCCGTCATTTCCTCCGAAGGTCTCCTCGGCGGCAGCTTCGTGGAGCTGCTTCCCGGCGGGTCGGTCATCGATCTCGAGCCGGGAAGCGAAATCGAGGACACGCAAGGCGCGATTTCCGTCGTTCAGCTTCTCATGAAGTTCGTGTCCGGGTCTGACGAATGATCCGTGCCCTTTTGTTTCTGGCGCTGTTGGCCGGTCCGGCCACTGGCCAGGAGGATGTCACGGCATCTGACGTTGACGATCTGTCCGTCGCCTTTCCCGGCGTCGTGCCAGAAGTAGTCAGAGTGGTGCGTTCCGGAGGCGTCGTGCTCAAGGGCCTGGACAAGGTGTCGGGTGACGTGACCGATGTCGTGCTTCGTGTTGGCGAAACCGTCACCGTGGGACGAGTTGAAGTCGATCTCGGCGAGTGTCGCTACTTCGAGGACAATCCGGCAGGCGAAGGGTTCGCTTGGCTTACGATCCGTGATTCCGTGCGCGATGCAGTCGTGTTCGACGGCTGGATGATCGCGTCAAGCCCGGCGCTCAACGCGCTTGATCATCCACGATACGACGTGTGGGTGATCCGCTGCACCACGGCCTGAGGGTCGGTTTCGAACGGCACTCGCGAGATGTCGGCCGACGCTTCAAGTGCCCGTGCCAGTTTGGCCCTGTAGGTCGCACGCGAGACTTCCCTGACGCCGAGAGAGGAAAGGTGCGGTGAACTGAATTGTGTGTCGTAGAGGACAAATCCGGTTCGCCGGAGATGGTCGACAGCCCACGCAAGCGACATCTTTGAGGCATCGGTCTCTGCGGAGAACATGCTTTCGCCAAAGAACGCGCCCCCGAGCGCGACTCCGTACATGCCGCCGACGAGGCGTCCCTTCGACCAAACGCCGAATCCATGGGCATGTCCCATGGCATGAAGCTCGATCACGAGCTCCCGGATCGTCCCGTTGATCCAGGTTTCCTCGCGATTGGCACACCCGTCAACTATCGCCTCGAATTCCACATCCAGAGTGGCCGAGTGGTTCCCGCGTTGTATCCGGCGTGCAAGTGACCGTGACATGTGGAATCCGTCAAGCGGCAGCACGCCTCGCACGCGGGGGTCGACCCAGCGGATTTCGGGATCGTCCCGCGAATCCGCCATCGGAAAGATGCCGGTCGCGTATGCCCCAAGCAGAAGTTCCGCCGTCAGGCTCCGATCGCTCACGACATCCATCCAGGTCGATGCGCCGCGACCTCGATCAAGCGCGGACACCTCACTCGAAGTTCTTGGAGAGCCACTTTTCCAGCCAGTGAATGTTGTAGTTGCCCGACTGAATCGCGGGTTCCCTCAGGAGCGCGTCGAAAAGCGGCACGTTCGTGTCGATTCCGTCGACAATCAACTCGGAAAGGGCGCGACCCAGGCGTGCCAGCGCTTCCGGGCGGTCACGTCCATGGACAATCAGCTTGCCAATCAACGAATCGTAATGGGGCGGGATGGAATATCCGTCATAAATTGCCGAATCCATGCGCACTCCGAGACCGCCGGGAGCGTGATACTGGGTGATTCTTCCCGGAGAAGGAGAGAACAAGGGGAGCTTCTCGGCATTGATCCGGATCTCGATGGAGTGCCCGTCGATTTGCAGACTCTTCTGGGAGAAGGAAATCGGTTCGCCGGCGGCGACCCGGATCTGCTCGCGAACCAGGTCGACGCCGTAGATCGATTCGGTGACCGGATGCTCCACCTGCAGCCGCGTGTTCATCTCGATGAAGTAGAACTCTCCGTCCTCGTACAGGAATTCGACGGTTCCGGCTCCTGCGTAGTTGATGCGCGCAACGGCTTCGGCGCACGTCTTGCCGATCCGGGCACGAGTAGTTGCGTCGATCGTGGGGCCGGGCGCTTCCTCGAGGACCTTCTGATGGCGGCGCTGAAGCGAGCAATCACGTTCGCCCAGATGCACTGCCTTGCCCTTTCCGTCACCAAAGACCTGGACCTCCACGTGACGGGGCTTGCCCAGGTACTTTTCGACATACACTTCGTCATTGCCGAAGGCGGCCTTGGCTTCCGAGCGCGCGGTATGGAATGCCGACTCCATTTCGCCGGCGGACTTTGCCAGCTTCATGCCCCTCCCGCCGCCGCCGGCCGTGGCCTTCACGATGACCGGGTAGCCGATCTGCCTGCCGAGCGCGGTTGCTTCATCGAGTGTCTCCATGCCGCCGTCGGATCCTGGCACGCAGGGCACGCCCAGGCCCTTCATCGTGTCCTTCGCGGTGATCTTGTCCCCCATGAGGCGGATGTGTTCCGCGGAAGGGCCGATGAACTTCAGCTCATGGTCCTCGAGAATCTGCGCGAACTTCGCGTTTTCCGAAAGAAATCCGTACCCAGGATGAACCGCCTGTGCGCCCGTGATCTCGCAGGCGGAGACGATGGCCGGGATCGACAGGTAGCTTTGTGCCCCGGGGGGTGGCCCGATGCAAATGCTCTCGTCAGCCATGCGTACGTGCATGGCATCCACGTCGGACGTGGAATGCACCGCGACTGACTGGATGCCCATCTCGCGACAGGCCCGGACCACGCGAAGCGCGATCTCGCCCCGGTTTGCGATCAGGATCTTCTCGAACACGGGCGCAACCCTACTCGATCACCATCAACGGCGCCCCGAACTCGACCGGCGCACCGTCTTCGACCAGGATGCGCCTGACCGTGCCGGAAATTGGTGCCGGAATGTTGTTCATGGTTTTCATTGCTTCAACGATCAGCAGGGTCTGACCTTCCGTCACCTTGTCACCCGGCTTCACGAATGGCTCGGCGCCAGGTTCCGGATGAAGGTAGGCGGTTCCGACCATGGGCGAAACGACCGCTCCTGGCAATGCAGCCGGATCACCGTCGTCGCGTGCGGACGTCGCGGTGGCTGGGTCCGGTTCAGGCGCCTGGGCAGGGATTGGCGCGTGTGCCAGGGCGGCAGGTGCCGGGATCGGGACGGGCGCCGTGATCGGGCCAACCTTGCTCACTCGAACGTTGAGGCTCCCGTCCTCGGGGTTTTCGCGCTTCACATGCAACTCGGAAAGGTCGTTTTTGCTAAGAAGTTCAGCCAATGACTTGATGAACTCGACATCGTCGTCATGCGATCGCTTTGCCATTCTTGCCCCTCGGCTCTGCTCGCGTCCCATTACGCGATGTCTATATGGTGCGGGCCCAAAGGAAAAGTGTCTTCGACTGGCGTCCGCGCAGAGGTCGGGACGCCGCTGCGGAGACCTGTTGATCTCGGCCGTGCCATGAAACGCTTGGACGGGATCGAGGTCGGGCGCACGCCAGGCGCTGCATGCCTCATCATTGTCTCCATTTCAGGCCAGGACCTTGCACCGGGACAATCTGCCTCGGTGCCGTTGAGGTCAGGGGAAAGAGCCGACGAAGGGCGTCGTCCCGCACGGATCGAACCGGTTGCAGGCTGCCCGGCACAAGTTCACGATTGCGCAATTATGAAGTGACGGTCTCGATGGATACTGCTACCAAATTCCTGTCGGGCACGGAACGGAAACTGATTGGCCGGTGCGCGGCGAGCCAATGAGCGCGTGACGATCAGCCCCCGAGATGGCGGCGGTTCTCAGGTTGCGCCCCTTGTACCACTACAGGCATACGGAGTGAGAAAATGACCCGCCATGAGACGAAACTCGCCAGCGACGAGGTGACGATCCGCGTTGACCTCGCAGCCGCCCTCAGGCTCTCCTGCCGCAATGGATGGCACGAGGGCGTGGCAAACCACTTCTCTGCCGCAGTCAGCGCGGACGGCAAGGAGTTCCTCGTCAATCCAAGATGGGTTCACTGGAGCCGTGTTCGGGCTTCAGACCTGATCCTTTGCAACGCCGAGGATCCGTCGACCATGGACCGGCCCGACGCCCCGGACCAAAGCGCGTGGTCGATCCATTCCGCTCTTCACCGAAACCTTCCGCAGG
>JAPPCV010000110.1 GCA_028824715.1 Boseongicola sp.
CCTCCTGCTGATGTCATTTGCCGTTTTGATAGCAACTATCGTTACGGAAGACTAGCGTTCGACGTTCATGTTGAACCGGGCCTACGGTATTTCCTGCTTCGCCCGGAGACACCGGAAATTGACGTTCGAGTGGAATCCGGAATAGTTCGTCTTGAACAACCATTTGCGACCACGGCAATAAACGGAAACTACGCAATTGCACCAGGTGGTGAATTGATCACAAACTTTACACTGCCTAAATCTCAGTTCATTGACGAGGCAATTCGTAGCGGGGGGTACAAGTTGCGAGTAACCGCTACCAATCGTTGGGTAGATCAATATTCGGAGTCAACCGATGTGATTTTTGACAAGAAAACCATAGAAGATGGAATTCGATTGACGTTTTACAGAAGCCTCGAACGTTAATCTCGTTGAGTGCCGGTGATTGACTTCCACTGACTTTCGTCCGAGTGCGGCGTCAGTGCAAAATGGAGTTGCGTTCCTGGCAGGCAGTCAGAGTGGCAGCGGACACGCGCACCTTCCTTGCCGTACCTGCCTCATTGGACTGGCTCGACGGCTGCGCCCACGAGTTGCGGAGCTCAATTCAACTTGCCACTAACCGGCTCGGCAGGTGGCTGCATGCATGAGATGCCTAGATGCCCAAGTTGGATATTGCTGCGGTGATCGACCAGACACCGAGAAAGTACAAGCTCGCGGAGGACCCGGCTGCAAACAGCGCTGCATAGAACAGCACGCCTCGGCAGAAGATCAGATTCCTTGTTTGCGATGTCTCCTGAATGTACGGATGTTCCCAGATTTCCCTGTTTGATCCGGCAATTTTCGCGTCGAGAAGGTTTACCAGATATGCAAACATTGCTGTCAGAACCGCCAGCCCAACGCCCATGGCAAACCGCCAGATCGGGTCAACCAGCACACCGGAGTTTACTGCGGCGTTTCCGCTCTCGACCGCACCGACGAAAGCGAGGAGTGCAACCGAAGCACCGCCGTTGATAAGCAGGAGCGAGCGAATCGCAATGTTGGCAGCTTCAATGGCCGCCTTGTTCCAGTGTTGGGATTCCTCCCTGTTTCTGTGATGTGCACGGAGCGCGTGCTCTCGGTCGATTTCCTGCATTGCTTTGTCGCCTTTTCCCATGAACTTTCGTGGTTGAATCTTTTTTTGGCTAGCGTCTGGAACCGGCATGATGGCTCCGCTGCCTACAGTCCACTGTTGCCCCGTTTCTCCGCAAGAATTGCGTTCGACCCGGGATTGGGTTGATCTGAAGTCGACCTCGAACGCCTTGACGGTTGCCTCAGCGCGAACATTGTCGTCGATACGGCCGATCCCCGCTGGGACCAGGCTCGTGCTTCGGGCAACGTCCCTAGGGACCGAGTTGCATGCCGCGGCGACTTGCAGCGACACCGACCGGGTCCCGAACCTGATTGAGCGCGTCGCGAAGCCCGATGCCCGGGTGGCGGTTGGGACGCCGCGGAAGCCGCCGGGCCCTCGGCCTTTCAACCGGACCCGGCTGGTTTCATGCTTCTGACGGCGCATGCCCCGATCCACGAGATCAGTCAGACTTGGAATCCTGGCCGATGCCCCGCATTGCGTGCAGGACGGGGAAAGCCGCTCGTCACATGGTCAAGGTCTTCGGACAAATCCGGTCGGACATTCTGACAAAGTGGATCCGGCATGAGTTGAACCCCTTCTCGCCGGGCCAGCCTTGCCTCCGGGACAAAGTCCTCATCCCCGGATGCCAAGATGATAACATCCGCCTGTCGATTCAGCGTGATCGAGGCTATATCAAGGCCGATCCTCATATCGACGCTCTTTTTTGCCGCACAGCCACCTTGAATTCTTCATCGCCAAGCTCATCTAGGCTCCGGTGTTTCCGGTGCAGGCATTTCTGAGCTTCTTCGCCTGGAACCCAGCTGCGGTCGCCTTCCCTGCGCACCTTTCCGAGCCTGACGGAAACATAGGGGCTGGCCCGCAGCTTGTTGTGCAATTCAATGCGGGATTTGGCCAGAGAAGTCCTGGAATGGTCAATGTCGCTGTTGCAGACGGGCCTTTGTCCTTTCTGGTCGTATGGCGGCGCGTCATGGCAGAATGTGCGGTCCATCAGCCTGTTGAAATTGGCATCTGCACCGCATGCTCCGCTTTCGGGTCTGTCTTCTGCCGCATCGATGGTCCTGGAGCCAAAACCGTGAGCATTGTTCAACTGGCCGAGGTGGCTCCGGACCAATTGCTGGACCGCTTTCGCACCCGGGCCTCGCGGCACTCCAATGGCATTTCATTAGGCCGGCAGGCTCGTGACGCCGTTGTGCGCACGGTGGCATGCGGCTGATTCCGCGCCCTTTTCCCACCAGCGCCGCTTTCCTGACCCTCGGGGTTGACATGGCCTCTGCTCCATGGCATGTTACGCTTGCATCGAGCCGTCCTGCCGGGAGCGCGCAGCCATGGATCCCCGAATCGAGGCCCTCAAGTCCACGACCTTCCTCGGCCGGCGCTTCACGCGGCGCCAGATCGCCGACATTCAGGAAACCGTCGCGATGTTCCCGAACGACAGCCGCAACGAGCTGTCGAAGACCATCTGCGAGCACCTGGACTGGACCACGCCGAAGGGCGACTACCGCGTCGCGGCGGGCCTGCGGCTTCTCGAGCACCTGGAGGCGTGCGGGATCCTGACCCTGCCCGCGCTGCGCGACACGGCCGCGAAGTCGCCGCGCAAGCCGGTCGTCCATGTCCGGGCGTCCGACCCGCAGCCGGAGATCGCCGGCACGCTCGCCGTCCTGGAGCCCCTGGCCATGGAGGAGGCGACGTCGCCGGAGGACGTCGCGCTGTGGAACGCGCTCGCGGACCGCTACCACTATCTCGGATGCCCGCGGCCCTTCGGCCCGTGCATCCGGTGGTTCGTCCGCGACCGCCACGGGCGGTGCCTCGCGATCCTGCTGTTCGAGGCGGCGGCGCGGACGCTGCCGGCCCGGGACGAATGGATCGGCTGGAGCGCGGCCGACCGCGACCGCCGGCTGCACCTTGCGGTGTCGAACTCGCGCTATCTCGTGATGCCCTGGGTCCGTGTCGACAACCTGGCGTCGAAGGCGCTGTCGATGGCCCTGCGCCGGCTGCCCGGCCTCTGGGAGGAGCGGCACGGCTGCCGCCCGGTCCTCTGCGAGACCTTCGTCGACCCGACCCGCTTCGACGGCGCCTGCTACAGGGCCGCCAACTGGGAGACGGTCGGCATGACGGCCGGAAAGCGCAGCGGGCGCGGCGCCAAGCCGGCCAAGCAGGTCCTGGTCCGGGCGCTGGACCCGGAGTTCCGCGCGGTCCTGAAGGGGGAGACGAAGCCCCGGCCGCAGCGGAAGCGCCGCACCCCGTCCGGATCCCACGTCCCCGACGACGGCTTCGCCGCGATGTGGTCCCGGATCGTCGACGCCGCCGCCGACATCGCCGCGCGCCACGACCGGACATGGATGAAGCGGCGCCGGACCCTGAACAGCCTGATCGTGATGCTGTTCGTGTTCCGCCTGGTCCTGTCCGGCGGGCGGAAGGGCTACGCCACCGTGACCGCCGAACTGTGGGACCAGTGCCGTCGCCTCGGCGTCGCGCTGCCGCAGCCGCAGCCGGTCGCCGCCTCCTCCATCGGCAAGGCCCGGGCCCGCGTGCACGAGGACGTGTTCCGCGACCTGCACCGCGAGATCCTCGCCCACGACACGCACGACCCGAACTGGAACGGGCACCGGACCTTCGCCGTCGACGGCTCCAAGCTGAACCTGCCGCGACCCCTCGCAGAGGCCGGATACCCGCTCCCGAACGACGGCGCCCACTATCCGCAGGGGCTGCTGTCCTGCCTCTACAGGCTCGACAACCGCATGCCGGTCGACTTCGTCCTCACCCCCGGCGCCGACGAACGCGTCGCCGCGCGCACGCATCTCGACGCCCTCTCCCCCGGAGACGTCGTGGTCCTCGACCGGGGATACTTCTCCTTCGCCATGCTCCACGCCATGACCGCGCGCGGCCTGCACCCGGTGTTCCGCATCCAGCGCAACTCCGTCCCCGCGTTCGACAGGTTCCGGGACGGGGACCGCGACGACGCCCGCGTCAGGTTCGCCCCGGGCAAGGACGCCCTGCGCAAGCTGAAGGCCGCAGGCATCCCGGTGCCGGACGGCCCGACCGTCCTGCGCCTGGTCCGCTACGACGTCGCCGGAAGCCGCTACGTGCTCGCCACGACCCTCGCCGATCCCGAGCGCTACAGCGTGCAGGACCTCTCGGATCTCTATCATGGAAGGTGGGGAATCGAGGAGCTGTACAAGGTTTCCAAGCACCTCGTCATGGTGGACAGGTTCCACGGCCAGAGCGAGCGGGGCGTCCGCCAGGAACTCTACGCCCACTTCAACCTCATCGCCATGGCGCGCCTGTTCACGAACCACGGGGACGGCCTGCTCGACGACGCGCACGAAGGCGACCTGCCGAAGATGCGGACGAACTGCGCCAACGCGCTGGCCATGCTCGCCGGCAGCCTCGAGGAGATGGTCCTGGCGCAGGCGGCGGCGCTGGCCGACACCGTGGGCCGCGTCGCGGAGAGCATCCTCAAGGTGCGCAGCCGGATCCGGCCGGGACGGTCCTATCCCCGGAAATCGATGAAGCCTGCCAACAAGTGGAGCCGAACGAAAGCCGCAGCCTGAAGACCGCAATGTCCCCAACAGGCAGGCGCTGCCTGCAACGGGCAGGCGCGAGTCCTTAAGGAAATGACGTTGCGCCAGGCCAAGCCCTGGAAAGGAGGACAGGATGACTTGAAACCTTTCAT